>NVVD01000049.1 GCA_002402105.1 Candidatus Cloacimonadota bacterium | reverse complement strand
AAGCCTTTATTTGTCTATTAATCCTAGTTTATTGGAATAAATTCCAATCTCCGACTTTATACTAATTTAATATTCATACTTTAGTTGAGATTGGTATTAGACCTAGCTAGAAAGTTCACCTCTAAAACAGAGCTATTTTATAGGAGATTTAAAGACCCTGAAAAATATTTACGTGAAAGAAGATTAACTGAGCTTTGGTTAAAAGAAGAGTTTATAAAAAAAGGGGGAAATCCAAAAGATGGCTTTCCTATTTATTTTATACTTGGTAACTCTCCTTACATTTATGATGGTTATGATAAAAAATGTAATGTACTTGAGATGGGTTTAGATCAAATACCTGAAAATCAATTGAGTTTTACTTTTCCTGATAGCATGGTTTCTAAGTGGTTAGCGACTCAAAAAGATAAAATCTTCTATCAAAAAAAATATCATGGCCAGGTTTTCACAAAAAATGAAATATTAAATATTTTAAATGAGATTAGTATTCCGACTCATGAGTGGAAAACTCAAGCAAATAGAAAATATGACTTTTTTATTGAGGCCCAAATATGGGATTTATCTGATTTACATAAATTATTTTGTAAGATCTAACAAAAAATAAAAAACTTTTTGCAAAAATAATATAAAAATGGTTGAATGAATGTCGCTTAAGTCCGATGAATAGGGCGAAAAAATAAAAAATTGTTTTTTTCATTTTTAGGGTTGACGAGATTATTTTTCTCCTTACAATGGGTTTTAAATAACTTTTATAACAATATTAAATGTATATGACTAGCAAAGAAAATTTGCACTAACAAGGAGAAATAAATGAATAAATTTGTATTCTGTTCACTAAGTTTAATCGCTGGAGCTGCTGCTCATTTAGGCGCTGCAGAGATATCAAGTGACTTACAAGCTAAGATTGCTAATGGTGGCTCTTCTAAAGTAATTATTACTTTTAAAGATAAAACAAATAGAGGAAAATTAGCATTCAAAGGTTCTACTGCTGAAGTAAGAAGAACATTAAATGCAAACTATAAAGCTTCTAGTGCAAAAGTTAAGTCAATCTTAAGCTTTTCAAAAACTGGTGGAGGAGAAGTAGTCTCTGAATTACCTTTCGCAAATGCTCTAGTTGCAAATGTTTCTAATAAAACATTAAAAGATTTAGCAAACAATCCTGATATCGCTCAAATCACTTTAGATAGAGTTATTATGTTTGAAGAGACTCCAGCAAATTCAAATGAAGAAGTTGGGTCATCAAAAGATTGGACATATGGTTTAAAAGTACTAGGTGTTGATAAAGTAAGAGCAGCTTATAACTTAACTGGAAAAGGTGTTAGAGTTGGTATCTTAGATACTGGTATTGATGCAGAGCATCCTGATTTAAAAGGTAAAGTTGTAGCTTGGAAAGATTGGGCTGGAGATTCAGAAACTCCTAAAGATGCTCATGGTCACGGAACACATTGTGCTGGTACTATTGCTGGTGGAGATGCTTCTGGAAAAAACATCGGTGTTGCTCCTGAAGTTGAATTAGTAATTGGTAGAATCTTTGGAGATTCAGGTGGAGCTACTTTATCTGGAATCTTAGGTGCTATGAACTGGATTACTGATCCTGATTCAAATGCTGATACTGATGATGCTCCTCGAATCGTTTCTAACTCATGGGGTGGACGTCAAGGTTCTATGCAAAGTGAAAAAGCAATGTGGAATATCATCAAAACATGGAGATCATTAAACATGGTTCCTGTATTTGCTGCTGGAAACTCAGGACCTAGAGCTAAAACTATGGGAACACCTGGTGGATACCCACATTCATTTGCTGTAGCTGCAACAGATTCAAAAGACAAAGCTGCTTATTTTTCATCACGTGGACCAATCACTTGGGAAGGTGTTGACTATGTTAAGCCTGACATCGCTGCTCCTGGTGTAGATATTTATTCTGCAAAACCTGGTGGAGGATACCAAAAAATGAGTGGTACTTCTATGGCTTGTCCTCATGTTTCTGGATTAGCTGCTCTTGTTCTTCAAGCAAATCCTGCTTTAACTGTTAAGCAAGTTGAAAAAGCTTTAACTGCTTATGCTGTTGATTTAGGCGCAGAAGGTAAAGATTCAACTTTCGGTGAAGGAAGAGTTGATATCAAAGCTTCTATCGATGCTATAAAAGGTGTTAGCGAAAAGCAACAAGAAAACTTTGATACAATTTACGGAAACTAATTTTCAAAAATTGTAACAGTTAGTTATATATAAAAAGATACACTCATAGCGAGTGTGTCTTTTTTTGTTTTATGGAAAAAAAATTAGAAAAATATTTAGACTTAAAATCAAAAAGAGATTTTTTCGATAAAGAAGCTAGAGATTATATAAAAGAAAATAGTACCGATGCCAAAAAAAGAGCTTCTGACTTAAGTAAATCTCATGTAAGGCTCTTAAAATTTTTACGATCGTCTACTGAAAATGAGTTAAAACATTTAACTAAAGAGTTGAAACTTCCACTTTCAAAAACTACAAATCAATTAATTTCTAAATTAATGGCTATTTTTGATTACAGAAGTGAAGATAAATAATATATTTTGTTATATACTAATTTTAGTTTAAAATTCGTACAAAACTCATGGGGGATTTTGTGTTCAAATTATTACTTTTATTCTGTTTAACACTTAGTTTAAGTTATTCAGCAAATAAAAAATCAATATTTCAAAAAAGCTTCGCTAAAAATAAAAAAAAATGGGAGACAAAGTACCAAAAAGTTGTTTCTTTAAAAAAAGGTGAAGATGATACTACTTATTATATGGGAACAGGAGATGTTCTTGAGATAACAGTTTTATCTTTAAAAGAGTTTGAGCGAAAAGGACTTGGTGACGAACTTGAATTTTACGTAAATGAAGAGGGTAATGTAAATGTACCTTTAATTGGAATTGTAAAAGCCAAAGATAAAAAAGTTTCAGAGTTTATAGCAATTTTAAAAAAGAAATTTAAGAAATATGTTACTAATCCACAGATATCTGTATTTATTAAAGAGTATCGTTCAAAAAAAGTTTATGTACTTGGTAAAGTATATAATAACGGTTGGATACCTTTAAGACATGAGCAAACTTCATTGTTTGAAGTATTGGCAGAAGCGGGTGGTTTTTCAGCAAAAATTCCATCTATTGAAGGCATTGCTTTAAATGAACCAGATATGAGGCACGTTTATGTTATTCGTAATAAAAAAAAATATATTGTTAATTTGTATGATCGTTTAATAAATCAAAATGATGATGAGCCATTTATTATGTTACCGGGTGATAAAGTTTTTGTCCCTGAACCTGTAGAGACAGTTTCTATTTTAGGTGGAGTAAGAAAAGCTGGCTCTTTTCAAATTAAATCGGGTTTGAGTTTATTACAGGCAATAGCTTTAGCAGGTTCATTTATGGAGGACGCTAGAAGAGATCAAGTAAAAATTATTAGAAGAGGTAGAAAAGAAGCTATTCGTGTAAATGCCGTAAAGATATTTGAAGGACGAGAAAAAGATTTTCCTTTAAAAGCTGGAGATGTTGTATATGTCGCAGAGTGGTAAGAGTGTCCATTTAAAAGATTACATTTTCATTGTAAAAAAAAGAGCTGTTTTTATACTTTTTACAGTTATATTTACTTTTTCACTAACCTTTTTATTAAATTACTTATTACCTCCTGTTTATTCATCAGAAGTTAGATTATTAATAGAAGAAAAACTACAAGATGTAAATATAACAAGAAACTCTTTATTGCCCTTTCAAGAAGAATTTTTTGAAACCCAAAGAGAAATTTTTGAAAGTGTACCCGTATTTGAAGTCTCTGTCACAGAGCTAGCTTTACATAAAAAGAAAAAGAAAAAAAATTTTTTGACTGCTATAAAATCAAGAGTTAAAAATTTACTTGGTTTATCTTATGACTTAAGCGAAGAGCAAAAAAAGAGAAGTGCTATTGAAAATGCAATTAAGCAACTCAGAAAGCAAGTTTTTGTTGAAGCTGTTAGAGGTACAAATATATTAATAATTACAGCAGAAGATAAAGACGCTAATCAAGTAAAAAAAATGGTAAATTCTTTATCTAAAAGTTTTGTAGCAAGATCACTGTATCTAAAAAATAAAGATACTATGGATGCAAGTAGCTATTTAAAAGGACAAGTAAAGTCTGTTTATAAAAAGCTAATAAATGCAGAGGATAATTTAGATGAGTTTCAATTTACAAAAGAAGCAATCTCTCTTGATAAACGAATCGAATTTTTAGTCGAAAAACAAATAATTGTAGCAGAAAAAGAGCTTGAAGAGGTTGAACTTGACTTAGAAGAAGAACGTGAAAAAGTTGAAATTTTTCATATTCAAGTATCTAAAGAAAGAGGGAAAAAGTCATCAGGCGGTTATGGTACTTATAAAATTTTAAAAGAGCAGCAATTACTTTTAGAGTTGAAAAAAAATCAATTACGTAGAAAATTTACAAAATATCATCCTGATGTTATGGCTATAACAGAGCAATTAGCTTTATTAAAAAAGAGAATATCTAAAGAGGACTTATCATCAAAAAGTGGTGAACAACAAGCGGTCTCCGAGTTTTTACAAAGTCTTGAAAAAGACTTTTCAGAAGCACAAAGAAACTATAGGGTATTATCTGTAAGAGAAATAAAACTAAGGTCTTTAATAGAGCTACATAAAGAGAAATTAAAAAATCTTTTAAATAAAAAGTCGGATTATTTGGTATTGAAAAGAGAATTAACAGCCAATGAAAAACTCTATGAACTACTCTTAAAAAAAGAAAAAGAAGTTGGTATTGAATCAACTTTAAAAGTAGGTCATGTAAAAATTATTCAAGATGGCTCATTACCTGTATTTCCTATTCGACCTAAAAAATTATTAAATTTAATAGCTTCTATTTTTATAGGCTTTTTTTTAGGAGTCGGATTTGCCTTTTTCAAAGAATATATGGATATAAGTATTAAATCAAAGCAAGAGATAGATGCTTTAATGGGAGATATCCCTTTGCTTGGTGTTTTTCATGAGCAAGAAATTTTGAAAAAAGAAAAGCATTTATTACCAACTATCACTTATACTAATCCTAATTCAATGTTAGGTGAATCATTTAAGATTTTGCGTCAAAATGTACAATTTATGATGCAAAATAATCAAAAAGTATTTTTGTTGTCTAGCTCTTTACCAAGTGAGGGTAAAAGTACGATTGCTACTAATCTAGCAATAACCTTTGCAATGGCTGAAAAAAAAGTTTTATTGATGGATTGTGATTTAAGAAAACCAAAAATTCATAATTATTTTAAAACAACACCAACTAATAGTGGTTTATTACAAACCGAAATTTCGGGTTTACAATTATTTCAAGCTCCAAAAATAGAAAACTTCGGAATATATTTAGAAAGTGATGAGTTTATATCTGTTTTAAATAAAGCAAAAGAAAACTTTGATATTATTTTAATTGATTCAGCCCCTGTAAATTTAGTTTCAGATACTAGCAGTTTAATAGCTCAAGAGATTCCTTTATTATTTGTAGTTGGTTCAGGTCATACAACCGAAGAGCAGTTAAAAAGATCTTTAGAGATTTTAGCAATATTAAAAAGTAAGATAGCGGGTTACATTATTTCTCGACTTGAAATGCAAGATGTACCTAAAGAGTATAAGGCCTACTATGAGTCCTACTTTTCTTAGTTTTTTTGGGGGTTTCTTTTTTAAGAACATGGTTGTAGTGACTGAGTGACTGAGTGACTTTGTTGTGAGTTTTTAAGATGCGGTCACAGTTGATGGCATCTTTTACTCTTCCTTATTTTCTCAAGTAGTAAACTACTAGTTAAAAATAAAAAGAGTAAAATATACTCATCATCTGTAACCTTGGTGAATACTTTAGTATAGTGTTAAATCTTTATTTGGTTTAGAAATAGGTTTAAATATTAGGGATGGGTCTTTAGCCCCATGATTAAATGAATAAATTCAGACAAAATTTTTATGTGGTGAGTGGTTATTTATACTACTTTTCTTTTTATTTTTTAATTTTGCTTTTACCTTTATTTCGTGGAGTGATTTACCCTTTAGAAAGAGTCTTATTTGGTTTAGGTTTTATATTGTTATTTTGTCTTTGGGAAACTCGATCTATTGTTAAAAGAGGGTCAAGTTTTAAAGACTTTTTTAAAGAAAATAAAATCTTTTTGTTTGGCTTATTTCTTTTGTTTGTAGTTATGATACAGACTTATTTACTTTCAAATAGACTCTCTGAATCATGGATAAGAATTTGGGATTTTTGTTGTTTTTTATTAGTTTTTTATTTAGTTAAAGTAAGTTTTTTGAAACAAAGAAAGCGTCAACAATTAATTTATATTTTATTAACTATTTCAACTTTGTATTCGTTGTTAGCTTATTGTTATTTTTTTGATTGGATATCTCATCCATGGTGGGAAAAATCTCAGTTTGTATCATCTACCTTTGTAAATCATAATCATTTTGCTGGTTTTCATGAGATGATTTTATTTTTAAATATTGGGCTTATATTGTCATTTAGAGATGATAAGTCTTTGTTGTATTTATTTTTATTATTAATACAATGGGGTGCTTTTTTATTATCTCTATCAAGAGGAGCTTGGATATCCTTTACCATTACTTTATTATTTATGTCTGCTTTATTGATGAGTGACAGAAGATTAAGAGCAATAGGTTTAAAAATTTTTATGTCATTATTTATAATGATTTTAGCCTTTTTGGGGTTTATTAAGTCTGAATATAATCCAGCTATGAGTAAAAGATTTGATAGTTTTTTTACAAAAGAAGGGCAAACAGAGTTTTTAGATTTTAGAGTAAAACTATGGAAGTCTACTTACGAAGCTATAGAAAACTCTCCTAAGTGGGGTTATGGCTTGGGTTCTTTTTCATGGGAAATGAGGAAGTACAGAAAAAAAGGATTTCCGTATAAATTTGATTTTACTCATAATGATTATTTACAATTTGCTATGGAACTGGGATTAATTATATTTGGATTGAGTTTATTTTGGATTTTACTTATTTTAAGCTCAGCGCTGAGAAATTTTTATTCAACAAATCTTTATTACTTTCGCTTTGAAGAGTTAGGTTTACTTTGTGGGATTATTTGTTTAATGATACATGGTTTTGTCGACTTTAATTTACATATTTTTTCTAATGCTATTGTTTTTGCAATTTTTCTTTCTCTTTTAGTAAAAAAATCTTTACCTTTAGAAAAATAAATGTTGGCATAAAATCTGCAAAAGTATTTGATGTAATCATAATTGTTTTTGTTATTAAAGCAAAAACTTATAAATTAAAAATAAACGTTTCAGTCTGAAACAAAAATATATAGGAGATATTCATGAGAATATTCACAGCCATTTCAGTATTTTTTAAAATAGTGTTCAACGCAAAATTTCATAAAAAACTATCAGATATAGATACAAATATAATTAAAATAGCAAGTTTAGAAAGAGACCTAGAAGCTGAGCAAGCTCGTTTAAATTTAGAAATTCAAAAATTAAAAAACACTCCTAAAATAGAAGATCATAGTTCTTTGGATGAAGGAGCTTGCGCTTTATTGTCTTTGATGCAAAAAGAGGCTCGGTTAATAGATTTTATTCAAGAAGACCTAAGTGATGTTAATGATGAGCAAATGGGAGCTGTATCAAAACTAATTCATAAAGATTTAAATAAAGTTTTTTCACAATTTGTAAAAATAGAGCCTGTTGCAGATGTTAACGAAGGTGAATCTATTCATATTTCAGAGGGTTATTCAAATAAAGAGTTTAAACTAATTGGAAACGTAGATGTAAAAGCTCCTTTTGATGGAGTACTTCGTCATAAAGGTTGGTTAGTTTCTAAGATGAACTTACCAAAAAGAGCTAAAAAAGATCAAACTAGAGTAATCATGGCTGCTGAGGTGGAGTGTTAAATGACAATTCAATACCATATCGGGATAGACCTAGGAACAACAAACTCATCTTTAGCTTATAGTGAAATTGGTGATGAAAAAATTCAAAAATATTTAATTCATCAATTAAACTCAGAAGACTTGGTAGTACAAAAGCCTGTTTTACCATCTATTATTTATTTACCAGCTGAAAATGAATTTAGTGAAGACAGTATAAAACTGCCTTGGTCATCTGACAATAAATATATTATTGGAGAAATGGCAAAAAATCAATGGGGTAGAGCAGGGTATAGAGTTGTTCATTCTGCAAAGTCGTGGTTATGTCATAAAGGTATAGATAGAAAAAAATCTGTTTTACCTTTTAGTTCTGAGATTGATCATAAAATATCTTCATTTGAAGCCACATTTATGATTTTAAATCACATTAAAGATTCATGGAACTTCGATTATAAAAGTGGAAAATTAAAAGGCTTATTTGAAGATCAAAAAATAGTGATTACTGTTCCTGCTTCTTTTGACCCTGCTGCTAGAGATTTAACTTTAGAGGCAGCATTAGAGGCGGGTTATGATGATGTTAGATTAATTGAAGAACCTCAAGCTGCATTTTATTCGTGGATAGAGTCTCACAAAGATAATTGGAGAGATTTTTTAGAAATAGATAAAAAGATATTAGTTTGTGATATTGGCGGTGGAACAAGTGACTTTTCATTGATTGAAAGCACTCAAAAGGATAAAAGTCTTTCATTACAAAGAATTTCAGTAGGAAGTCATATTTTACTTGGTGGAGATAATATGGATTTGGCTTTGGCTCATTTTTTAAATAAAAAATTAAAAGATGATGGTAAAAACCCAGATCAAAAACAGTTTAGTACATTGTTATCTCAAGCAAGAGACGCTAAAGAAGATATTTTATCGGGTAAAAAAGATTCTGTAGAAGTTATTTTAGCTGGTAGTGGTTCTAGTTTATTTGCTTCTAGCATGAAAGTTATTTTAGAAAAAAAAGATGTAGATAAATTATTATTAGATGGTTTCTTTTCAAATTGTGAAAAAGGTGATAAAGCTAATAAAAAAAGACAAATAGGATTTAGAAAAGTAGGCTTAGATTATGCTTATGATCCATCAATTTTAAGACATTTGTCAGAGTTTTTAAGCAATCAAGAGGGTGGATTTTTGTTGCCTGATTACTTATTGTTTAATGGTTCTATGTTTCAAGCAGAAATATTAAAAGATTGTATTATAAACGGTTTAAAGTCATGGGGTTGTGAAGATTTAAAAGTTTTAACAGGAAACGAATTTACTTTAGCAGTTTCACAAGGAGCATCTTACTTTTCTAGTTTATCAGATAGTGGAGGAATTAGAATTAAAGCCTCCTTACCATTTTCATATTACATCGCTGTTGAAAAATCTCAAATGGCAATACCTGGTATGGAGCCAGAATTAAGCATGGTTTGTATCGCTCCTTGGGGTCTTGAAGAAGGTGAAAGCGTAACTTTAAAAGACGAAGAACTTTACTTAGTAACAGGTGAAAATATTCAATTTAGATTATTTCGTTCACACATAAGAAAAGATCAAGCAGGAGATGTAATTGATTATAACTTAGAAGACTTTGAAGAGTTAAGCTCAGTTGAAAAAACACTAGAAAGCACAGCCGAACAAAGCTTTATACCAGTAAACCTAGAAACAACAGCCACAGAAATAGGCACACTAGATTTATTTTGCCATGAAGTAGATGGTCAAAAAGAAAAATGGAAACTAGAGTTCAACGTAAGAGAAGAAATTTAAAAAAGCTGTCATCTCGACCAAAACAAAATGAAACAAATTATAAAATTGTTTAGTACAAACTCAGGTTACAGTTGATGACTGTATTTTGCTCTTTTTATTTTCGCCTAGTAGTTTAACTACTTAAGAAAATAAGGAAGAGCAAAAGACTTCATCAAATGAGACCGCATAAAAAGAAAAGCAACAACAAAGAGAATTGCTACCATTTAAAAATATCGTAGCAAATGTCCTATACGAAACAAACCTAACTACCTAAGCCCAATGGTAGATACTTGGATCATCAATCTTTTGGCACTCTAACTTTTGACTTTCGAGCTGACCAATATAAGCATTGATATATTCGTTTAAGTGTAAAAATGCTTTCAAAAAGATGTGTTCATTTTTAGAGTTTATTAAATGATCTATTTTTAATAGTATTTGTTTATACTTATTTTCATGAGATTCAATAAAATCTTTTTGATATTCTTGTGACTTTTTAGATTTACACATCGTAGATATACTATAAATAGAGCGATCTATTCTAATAAACTTATTTTCAACTTTATTAATGATTCCATTATAGTTTTGTTTTTTTAATTGATGTAATCCTGTTGAGTAGAGGGCAGATTTTTGTGAAAACCTTAAATCACAAAACTTTGATCTAACTAAAGCTGTTGATGGTGTACCAAGATGTTGATGTGATAATTGAGAAATAATTTGTGCATCTTTATGATTGGTTTCTTTTTCTTTATGATATTTGACCTGTTTATAATCAAAAAGGTTAAGTGCAAGTCCGAATAAGGCTACAATTGTAAAAATTACTGAGATAATAATAAGCAAAAAAAACATTTAAATTCCTTATGAAAAAGTAAAAATATACTCAAAAAAGAAAACTATTTTTATTTGAGTATAGGTTATTTAAATTGAGTATCGGTAGTTTATTTTTGTTTGTTTACTTTGTTTTTGTTGTTTTTTGTTTATTTTTATTTAAATATTTACCCTCAATAATAATATCTGGAGTTAAATAGTACATAATATAGATTTTTTAGAGTTAAGTAGTTAGAATAATATTTTAATGTTTAATAATTTTAGGAGCTAATAATGAGTGAGTTTTTTCAACTACATCAAAGGCAAGATTTAGTTTTATTTGATTATAATGGAAGTAGTTTTGTAGGTTTGGTTTTGGGCTATAATGAAGATTCTTATGCAATTAAAGCAGTTTTGGCTTCAAAAAATGATTTATCTAATGAGGTTCTAACGATTACAGAAGATAAAATTCAACAAAAAGTAGGGTCTTTAGATTTTGATACTTTGTATGAAAATGATAATTTATGGGATTTTGGTAACTTTGTTGAAGTCGAGGATTTTTAATGCAAGAAGAGGAGATAAAAAAGCTAAGATTTATTGAAGTAAAAAACTTTTTATTGTTTCATTCTAAGGTACTAAAAAATCAAAAAAGTAGAGTTGTAATAAAAGATGAAGAGTCAGCAAACTGGAAAGTTTCAAAAAACCTCCAGTATGAACTACAAAAATTAATTGATTTTTTAAATGAGAATGATGTAATTAAAGATAAATTTCAAGATGAAATTATCCAATATCAAGAGATAAAAAATATAGTTGATGATGAAAAAAATAGAGAAGATATTAAAATAGCACAAGAGGTTTTTGATAAAATTGAAAATATCAGAGAACAAATTAAAATAAAACAATATCAGATATGATTTTTTTATTGTTATAAGAAACATTTTTTAGCTTTGAACGTATATATTATGAAAGTATTAAATTTCTTTAGATATAAGGACTAACCATGAAGCATTTCGCTATATTTTGTTTGGCACTCGGTGCAAATTTTGCACTAGATACAATTGAAGTAAGATCACAAAACTATACTATTTTAAGTAGTGCTGTAGAATCAGACTTAAATAAAGAAACAAAGTTTCAAACAACAGCAAAAAAATATTTAAAAGAGCTTGAAGATATTAAATATCATGCCAGGCGATATTCGGCTTATTTTGGTTATGCTGAGTTTGAAATCATGAAAGGTATTGATCATTTAATACACCTTGGGCATACGCTTGAGACGTATGATATAGAAAACGTAGAAGGTAGAGAGGCATTTTTTCAAATGAAACAGCCTCTATCATATGTTAATCAATATATAGTTTTTAATAGAAATTTTAAGCATGTAACATCTATGTGGCAAGATTCAATTAAATCTTATCATAAAATGGTTCAATTATTTACTGGTAAACCAGTTGATGAAGATTCAATTCCAATTGACTTTAATTCACCATTAATTAAAGTTCTTCAAAGTCAAATAGAAGACTTAAAAGAGATATCCCAGCAATTTCAATATCAAATGAAACAATCTTTAACGACAAACTATACTGAAAATGTAGCATTACTTGCTTATGTTGATCAATATACTGCAATTGCTCAAAGATTAAATGGTATGAGCTATAGTTTCATTACTCAAAGATTTGAGATGGAGCAATATATGAAAAGAGCAACAAAAGCTTCTCGTCAAATTAATGCAGGGTTAATGAACCACCAAAATATATATTTAAGACAGTCATGGCAAGTCGTAAGACAAAAAGCAACGATCATGTTATCTACATTTAATGAGTTAATGCATCCAAAAAAAGAAGAAAAATAAATAAACTTCTTTAAATAAATTTTAAAACACTTATTTCTTAATTGATTTAGGTGTTTTTTTGTTATATCAATCCAAACTAAAATGTAAATATAAACTAGGGTGTCCTTGCAAGTTGTAGGGGTAACTTAGAATAGAAAAAGAAGTATCCTTAAATTTTATAAAATTTAAAGGATAAATATGACAAATTCAAAAGAAGTT
>NVVD01000048.1 GCA_002402105.1 Candidatus Cloacimonadota bacterium | reverse complement strand
CGGTAAAAATCCAACAATCAAAAAAAACTCTTATGCTATTTTACATTTTAACTTTTCAGGAATTAATACAAAAACAAATGAAACAACAGTTGATAGTTTCAATTTAAAGGTAAAAAACTCAGTACAAAATTGTATAAAACTTTATTTTAAGAGCTTTTCTAAACAGCAAGAAAATGAAATTTTATTTCATGAAGATGCCGAAAAAATATTAGATTGCTTCATAGGAACGTTATGTACTGAAAAACAAAAACTTTATATTTTAGTGGATGAATATGATCATTTTGCCAATGAGATTTTATCTTTTAGATATAGTGATTATTTAAACTCAGTAGGCAAAAATGGATTTGTAAGAAAGTTTTATGAAATCATAAAAACAGGTACAGAATCTGGAGTTGTTGATCGTATTTTTATGACAGGTGTTAGCCCAATTACTTTAGATTCTTTAACTTCTGGTTTTAATATAGCTACTCATTTAACTTTAGATGAAAGTTTTCATAATATGATGGGTTTTGAAGAAAAAGAAGTTTTAGATTTATTGAGCTTAGCAAATTTAAACTTAAATTTAATTGAGCTATTAAAAAAATGGTATAACGGCTATAGATTTTGTGAAGACTATGACCAAAGGCTTTTTAATTCAGATATGATCTTATATTTCGTGTCTAATTATTTAAAACGAAATAAAGCTCCCAAAGATATGATGGATACAAACATCTCATCAGACTTTGGTAAAATGGATAAAATTTTTGGAATAGAAGACAGAAAAAGAAATTTAAAATATTTAGATGAGCTATTAACAAAAAAAGAAGTTTTTACTTATATTACAAGAGAGTTTTCTTTAGAAAAAGAGTTTAGTAAAGAAGACTTTTTATCTTTATTGTTTTATATGGGAATTTTAAGTATTAAAGATCAAAGAGGGTCTTTAACTATCCTTTCTATTCCTAATTTAGTCATCGAAAAATTATACTCCAAATTTTTTATTAAAATTATCGAAGAAAAATCTAATGTCAAATTAGCATTTTCAAATTTAGAGCAAGCTTTAAATCAATTAGCTTTTGATGGAGATATCACTCATTTAATAAAATTATGTGAAGACACTTTACATAGTTTATCTAATCGAGATTTCTTAAATTTTGATGAAAAGTACACAAAGCTTATTTTGTTTTCTTATTTACATTTATCTAATTTATATTTTACAAAGTCAGAGTACGAAGTTGAAAACGGATACATAGATTTAGTTTTATTTGAACGTGAAGTCTACAAAGTAAACTATCAATTTGCTATAGAGTTAAAATACATCAAAAAATCTGATTATGATAAAAACCCTAAAGTTTTAACTCAAAAAAGAGACGAAGCCAAAAAGCAAATGGATAAATATATAAATTCAAAAGAGATTTCAGAGCTAAAACAAAAAGAGTCTTGCCCACTAAAAACCTATATTTTAGTTTTTGTTGGAGATAAATGTAAAATTAGCGAAGAAGTTTTATAAAAAATATTAAAAAACTTATGGAGATTAGAATATCCATACTTTAATTGGGATTGGTATAAGGTTTACTTTTATTTCTTCTCTAATATTTGATTGAATTTGTAACTATCTTATCTCTATAAAATATCCATCTAAACTGACGTATAAAGGTTTAGTTTAAATATCTCTCATTCAATCAAGATATATCATGACAAATAATGATATACTATTAAAAAAGGAATCATTATGAATGCAAAAGTAAAGTTTTCAACTCAAGTCGGACCAGATTTATTGAACATGATAAAACAAGTAGCAAAAAGTGAAGGCCGACAGCTTCAATCAATAATTGAAGAAGCATTAACAGATTTACTTGAAAAAAAACAAACTGATAAACCTAGAAGCTCTATCATGAAAAGCTATAACAGCAGTCATAAAAAATATTCCAACTTATTTACAAAATTAGCTAAATGACTAATTACTTAACAATAATAGAAGTTATGACAATACATGAAGATTTAATTAATGTTTATGGTGGTAGTCATGGTATCAGAGATATGGGAGCATTAGAGTCATCTCTATTTCGACCTCAATCTGGTTATTATTCAGATGTAATACAGCAGGCTTCAGCATTATGGGAGAGCCTTAATCAAAACCATCCCTTTTTAGATGGTAATAAACGAGTATCATTTGCATCTACTTATACTTTTTTATTAATTAATGATATTGAAATCACCGCAAACTCAGATGAAATTTACAAATTTATGATGAGCCTTTTTGAAAATTCTAGCTTTGACTTTAAACATTTAGATAAATGGCTAAGAGTTAATACAAAAATATGAGTATAAATTTGTTAATTTTTAAATGAAATATAGCAAAAAAACTTGAAGATGCAGAAGCTAAAGACAGCTTATTTGGTGAGGGATTTCTTTAGTATTGCTTTGAATTATTGTTTTATGTGCTTTTTATTTTTTTGGAATTAGGTTATATTAGCGTTTAATAAACTATAGAAACATTTATGTAGTTTATTTTGACCTAAATTATTGAAATTAAAGGCTTTTATTGCATGGATAATGATATTAAAAAGACCCTTTGGGCATCAGCAGACAAACTTAGATCAAATATGGATGCAGCAGTATACAAAGAGCCTGTACTTGGTTTAATATTTTTAAAATATATTGAGGATTCTTTTGAAGAGTTTAGAAAGAGTCTAAAAAAACAAATAGTCAACCCACAAGATGACTTATATTTTGAAGATGCTAGTGATGAAGATATAGCATCTGAACTTGAAGATCATGATTATTATTTAGCAGCCAATGTATTTTGGGTTCCGACTGAGTCTAGGTGGCAAAATATAAAAAACAAAGCAAAACAAGCAGATATTGGTAAAATTATTGATGATGCTATGGTTGCCATTGAGTCACAAAATCCACGTTTAAAAGGTATTTTAAATAAGACTTACGGTAGATTACATAATGGTGTACGTCTAGGCGAGCTAATTGATTTAATTTCAAGCATTGGTTTTACCAACAAAAAAGACAAAGCCAAAGATATTTTAGGGCAAGTATACGAGTACTTTTTAGGTCAATTTGCATCAGCAGAGGGTAAAAAGGGTGGTCAGTTTTATACTCCAAAAAGCATTGTATCTTTAATGGTGGAAATGCTTGAACCTTACGAGGGGCGAGTATATGACCCTGCTATGGGGTCTGGTGGTTTTTTTGTATCAAGTGAAAAGTTTATTGAAGCCCATGCATTAGAGAAACATTATAAAGCAAAAGACCAAGTACAAAAACTATCTATTTATGGGCAAGAGTCCAACCCAACTACTTGGCGATTAGCTGCCATGAACATGGCAATTAGAGGAATCGAATTTAATTTTGGGAAGGAGCCAGCAGATACTTTTTTTAACAATCAGCACCCAGATTTAAGAGCTGACTTTGTGATGGCAAACCCTCCTTTTAATATTTCAGATTGGGGTGGAGATAAACTAACCGAAGATGTTAGATGGAAATACGGCATACCACCAAAAGGTAATGCCAACTTTGCTTGGGTTCAACATATGTTGCATCATTTAAATGAGAAAGGGTCAGCCGGAATTGTTTTAGCTAATGGTTCTATGTCATCTAATACCAATAACGAGGGTGCGATAAGAAAGAATTTAATTGAAGGTGATGTTGTAGAATGTATGGTAGCTTTACCGGGTCAATTATTCACTAATACTCAAATCCCAGCTTGTATTTGGTTTCTAACTAAAAATAAAATAAAAAAACAAAAGTTTTTATTTATCGACGCAAGAAATATAGGACAAATGATAAGTCGAGTCCAAAAAGAGTTTTCAGTTGATGATATAGCAACGATTGCCAAAACCTACCACTCATGGAAACAAGACCAAGATTATCAAGACGAACTTGGCTATTGTAAATCAGTATCTACCGAAGAAATCAAAAAAAACGACTACGTTTTAACCCCAGGTCGATACGTAGGAGCCAAACCAGAGGTAGATGATGGTATTCCTTTTAATGTAAAGATGGAGGGGTTAGTTGAGGAATTGCGGGGTCAATTCTTGGAATCTGCAAAATTGGAAAAGGAGATTAAGAGTAATTTGATGGGGTTGGGTTATGAGTGTTGAGTGGCAGAAATATACTTTGGATGAAGTTTGTGTAAAGATTACAGATGGAGCACATAATAGTCCAAAATCGGCTTTGGTAGGAAAACCAATGGCTTCGGTTAAAGACTTAACTAGTTTTGGTATTGACTTATCTAATGCTAGATTGATAGAAATAAATGAGTTCAATAAGTTGGTTAAACAAGGCTGTCAGCCAATAGTTGGAGATGTTGTAATTGCAAAAGATGGGAATAGTGCTTTAGATACAGTTTGTACTATAGATTATCCAATTGATGCTGTTTTATTATCTTCTGTGGCAATATTGAGACCAGATCAAAAACTATTAGATTCAAGGTATTTGAAGTATTATTTTAATTGTAAAACAGTATTAGATTATCTAAAAAGTAACTTTATTTCTGGTGCTGCAATTCCTAGAGTTGTATTGAGAGATTTTAAGAAAGCAAATATAAATCTTCCTCCTTTAAAAACCCAAAAAAAAATAGCCCACATACTAGGAACCCTAGACGAAAAAATCGAACTAAACAACAAAATGAACAAAAGCTTAGAAACAATGACACAGGCTATTTTTAAAAGTTGGTTTGTTGATTTTGACCCAGTAAAAGCAAAAATAAAAGCCATAAAAAACAAGCAAGACCCCGAACTAGCCGCCCAAAAAGTAATCGCCACCGTAAAACCTTTCCTAAAACAAACCCCCGAAAAATTGAGACATATAGCTGGCCTATTCCCAAGTAAGTTGGTTAACTCCGAGTTGGGGTTGATTCCTGATGGGTGGGGGGTGAAAGAAGCCATAGATTTAATTTATTTAAATAGAAATAGTTGGACAATCAGGAATCATCCTGAAGAAGTTAAATATATTGATTTAGCAAATACTAAAAATGGTTGCATTTTAGAGATACAATCTTTTGTATGGCAGGAAGCTCCAAGTAGGGCAAAAAGAAAGGTCTTTTTGGGGGATACTATAATAGGAACAGTGCGACCAGCCAATAGATCTTTTTCACACATATTTAAATCAACAGAAGGGCTTACGGCAAGTACGGGTTTCGCTGTATTGACTCCAAAGCTTGATTTGTATCGAGAGCTTATTTACTTTAGTTCAACATTAGATAGTAACTTTTTAAGATTAAAAGTTTTAGCGGATGGAGGTGCTTATCCAGCTGTTAATCCAAGAGTAATTTCGGATTACTTAATTCCATTTGATATAAAAATTATAAAAAATTTTCACGATATTTCTAATTACATATTGAAGAAGGTAGGAATAAATCAGTCTGAGAATGATACTCTTTCAATTCTTAGAGATACATTACTTCCACAACTTTTATCAGGCGAACTTAAAGCTGGACTTGAGTAGGAGATTAAAGTGGAATTTTTAAAAGAACAGTTTCATGAATCTCTATATGCGGAGATTAAGGACAATAAAATAATAATAGCTAATTCAGCATTTGATGTAAGTCAACTTCTCAAAGAAAATGATCATACTGCCTACGAAACTGCATTTTCGAGTTGGAAGAATGATAAGAAAGTTGAAAATCTATTGAAAGCAGATGAAGTTTTAGAACTTTTTGGAAACAAACAACGTTTCAAAAAACTGAAACAAAACTATGAAAATACTGGAGTTATACCTTTTGTTGGTGCGGGTATGTCTATTACGAGCGGTTATTTGGGCTGGACAGACTTTTTGAAAGAATTAAGAACTGAAACTAGGGTTACTGAATCTGAATTAGATAATTTATTAGATGATGGGTTATTTGAAGAAGCTGCTCAAAAACTGTACGATGACCTTCCAGCTGGAGCTTTTGATGAATCTTTAGATAACTATTTTGGAATAGATGAAGATTTAAGCGGACCAATACAATATTTTCCTAAATTGTTTGACTCTTGTATAATAACAACAAACTTTGATTCAGTACTTAAGAGAGTTTATGATGTAGAAAATAAATCATTTTCTTTAGTCTGTACAGCAAAACAGACCACTGAGATAGGAAGGATAATATCTAGTGGAGAAAGTATTTTAATTAAATTACACGGAGATGCACGAATTAAAAGAGACAGGGTAATAACTCTGAGTGAATACATCAATGCTTATGAAGAAGAAGATACTCTTATTAAGCTTTTTGATATTTTCAAACATAAAACAATGCTCTTTCTAGGGTGTAGCTTAACATGTGATCGAACGATTAAAACTTTACAAAAAATTGTAGATAAGGAGGGACCTGAAAATGTTGCTAGACATTATGCATTTGTACCCTGTTACAGTGATGAAGATCGATTAGAAAAAAGAGATTATTTAGCTAGAGCAAACATCTATCCAATCTGGTATGAAGCAGAGAAATTTACTCATGATGAAGTGATTGAAAGTTTATTATTTAAATTGGATGAGGAGAATGATTCAATATTTGGAGGAAAATTATGATCACCGAAAAGCAACTAGAACAAACCACCCTCACATGGTTTAAAACCCTAAATTGGCAAGTCCTATGCGGTTATGATATTACCCCAGAATCAGAAAACCTCAAACAAGTAATCCTAAAAGATAGACTGCTATCTGCTATAACAAAACTAAACAAAAATCTCCCACAAGCCTGTATCGAAGATGCCGTACACCAATTAATTAACATGGATTTACCTGTACTTATTCAAAACAATAAAAAGTTTCATGATTTATTAGTGAATGGTGTACAAGTTGAGTATGAAACTAAAGATCGAACCATTGGTGAAAAAGCCAAAATTATAGATTTTGAAAACCCAGAAAACAATGACTTTTTAGTTATTAATCAATTCCGTATTCAAGGTTTAAAAGGTTTTCGTATTCCAGATGTTATTTGTTTTATCAATGGTTTACCTTTAGTTGTTATTGAACTAAAAAATCCAACAAGTGAAAAAGCAGATATTTGGAAAGCCTACCATCAACTTCAAACCTATAAAGATGATGTACCAGATTTATTTACTTCAAATATGGCATTAATCATTAGTGACGGTATGACAGCTCGTATGGGTTCATTGACCTCAAATCAAGAGCGTTTTATGCCATGGCGTACCATTAATGGAGAGCGTGATACTCCAAAAACCATGATGGAGCTTGAGGTTTTAATTAAAGGGTTTTTTCAAAAAGAGTTTATTTGTGATTATTTAAGGCATTTTATTATTTTTGAAGATGATAATAAAAAGATTATCAAAAAAATAGCAGCTTATCATCAATTTCATGCTGTACGACTTGCCGTAGCATCATCAGTAGAAGCAACTCAAATCACAAAAACTGGAAAATGTGGGGTAGTGYGGCATACGCAAGGTTCGGGTAAATCAATTTCTATGTCTTGTTTTGCAGGCAAACTAGTTGCCCATGAAGCTATGAATAACCCAACCTTAGTCATTGTCACTGATAGAAATGATTTAGACGGACAACTTTATCAAACTTTTTGTAATGCTAAAATACTTTTAAGACAAGAACCAGAGCAAGTAGATTCAAGAGACTCTTTGCGAGAAAAGCTACTCAATAGAAATTCTGGTGGTATTATATTTACAACCATTCAAAAGTTTTCTACATTTGAAAATGAAGAGAATTTTCCTGTATTAAGTGATCGTAGCAACATAGTTATTATGACTGATGAAGCACATCGTAGCCAATATGGGTTAAAGTCTCGCTTAGATACAAAAACAGGGCAATATAAAATAGGCTATGCTCGGCATATGCGAGATGCTTTTCCTAATGCTGGTTTTATTGGTTTTACAGGTACACCTGTTTCAATGATAGATAGAGATACAAGAGCTGTATTTGGTGAATATATCCATGTTTATGATATCGAACAAGCCGTACATGATGGAGCAACTGTCCCGATCTATTTTGAAAGTAGACTTGCTAAATTAAAATTAAATCAAGCAGAGTTTATAAAAACAGATGATAAAATTGAAAATTTAGTAGCACAAGTTGATGAAGATATTGATTTTTCTAACAAACAAAAAAATAAATGGGCAGCTCTTGAAGCTTTAGTTACAGCCAAACCACGTATCAAACAAGTAGCAAAAGATTTAGTATCACATTTTCAAAAACGTACCGATGCCATAGACGGCAAGGCTATGATTGTTTGTATGAGTAGAGATGCTTGTGTACACACCTATAATGAGATTATCAATTTAAAACCAGAATGGCATTCAAAAGATATAGACAAAGGAGCAATCAAAGTTATCATGACTTGTAGTGCTTCTGACCCTGATTTTTTGCGTGATCATGATTACAGCAAACATGATAAAAAAACTTTAGAAAAACGTGTACGTGACCCACAAGATTCATTAAAAATGGTGATTGTTTGTGATATGTGGCTTACAGGTTTTGACGCTCCTTGTTTACATACCATGTATATAGACAAACCCATGAAGGGTCATAATCTAATGCAAGCTATAGCAAGGGTTAATCGGGTTTTTAAAGATAAACCAGGTGGACTTGTTGTAGATTATTTAGGCATAGCAAATGAATTAAGAGAAGCACTTCATACCTATACAGCAAGTAGTGGCAAGGGTGATGTAACTATTGATACAGAGCAAGCCTTTGATGTAATGATAGAAAAATTAAGTGTTTGCCGTACTATGTTACACGACTATGATTATTCAGAGTATAAAACAAAAGCATTAGTACTACTTGCAGGAGCAGCAAATAAAATACTTGGTATTAAAGATGGAAAAAAGAGGTTTACAGAAGCAGTAATGGCAATAACAAGTGCTTTTGCACTTTGTGGCACATTAGATCAAGCCCAAGTTTTAAAAGATGAAGTGGCTTTTTTACAAGCAATCAAAACAGTGATAACAAAAAGCGATCAAGTCAAAAAAAATATTGATGCAAGTGCTATAAAAAATGCCCTGAGACAAATAGTATCATCAGCACTAATTTCAGAAGAAGTTGTAGATATTTTTAAAATTGCTGGCTTAGATAAACCAGATATTTCTATACTATCAGACGAGTTTTTAGATGAAATAAGAAAAATGCCTGAGCGTAATTTAGCAGTAGAAATGCTAGAAAGGCTTTTAAAAGATGAAATCAAATACAAATCATCAAAAAATATAGTTTTACAAAAAAAATACACCGAGTTATTGAATGCTTCCATTCTAAAATATCAAAATAGAGGGATAGAAACAGCCCAAGTAATAGAAGAACTAATAGCAATGGCAAAAGACTTCAACAAAGATATCAACAGAGGAGAAGACCTCGGTTTAAATATCGATGAGTTAGCCTTTTACGATGCCCTAGAGCAAAACGAATCAGCCATCAAAGAGTTAGGCGATGAACTCTTAAAAACCATAGCCCAAGAACTAGCAAAAAAACTAAGAAATTCAACTACAGTAGATTGGGCTAAAAGAGAAACAATCAGAGCCAAACTAAGAATTTTAGTAAAACGAATCTTAAAAAAATACAAATACCCCCCAGACCTCCAAGAAGAAGCTGTAAGACTAATTTTAAAACAAGCAGAGGTTTTAAGTGACGCTTGGAGTGGAGAGTAAAGGTATGTCTATGAAAGAAAATGAAGAAGATTTTAAAAATAGATATTTTAATTTGTATATAAAAGGAGATTAAATATGAATAATAATAGTTCTACACTAACAAATAGAGTAGCAGCTATTCAAATTAAAATGCTACATATCCAATATAAAATGGTTAAGACTTTTGAAGATCAAAAAGCTCTTAATAGCTTAAATGAGTTTAAAAATGATAGAGACAAAGTTAAAGGGTTGAAAAACTCTACATATAGTTTTATAGAAATGATATCTACCTTTGAATATATTGAAGGATTAATGAATGATATTCTTCAAACTAAAGAAATTAACTATAAATTAGACCATAAACTAAAAAAACAATTAAAAAAAGTAAAGTCTCGTGCTAGTAAATGGAAACCGATGAGACATAAAATAGGTGGCCATATTGATATTAAAGTATTGGAAGACCTCTGTAAAAAAAATGGTTATAAAGGTGTTTTTATTAGTGATGATTTATATTCAGATGCTACTATTTTAAATTTATTATATATTCAAGAGTCATTTAATGCAGGTAGACAAAAATCTAACTTATTAGATGAAGATATAGATTTTACAAAGTTTGGTTTAGCAAATGAAATAGAAAAACTAGTAAAACTTATAAACGATGATTGGGATTTTGTTTTTCAATACTTCAACCCAATGATGGAAGCATTATATAAAATGGGTAAACAAGAAAAAATGGAAAATTCTGACCCGAAAACTTGGAAAGGAATAATGTTTGATTAACCCAAATTCACCATTTTTTTAAGAAATGCTAATAAAAGCGTTAAAGTATCAGACACCTTTATGTCCCTTTTCATATTTTAAAAAAGCTATATGATAACTAAAAATAAAAATATTAAATTATAAAGTAACAACTTCTTGTCTTGATGAAAACTTTAATTCACATTTATATTTTTTGTTAAATTTTTTCATTAATATTTGTCTTTTAGGACCAACTTTTGGAGAGGATGAAGCGACTATATAACAAGATTTTTTATTATTTTTATGTCGCAATGATAATAATTCGATTGTTGCTTCTATTTGAAAAATAGCGTCATCTACTCTACAACCTTTGAGTTCAACATAAAACACTTGTAGGTCTTCATCTTCAATTTCAAAAAGGTAGTCGCATTTTTTGGTTTTTACATCATCTATCAAACAACCATCTACTTTAATTTTTCGGATTGTGTATCTGGACTCATTTTTGATAATAAATTTTTTACCGTTTTCTTCTGCTTTAATAATTTTGTTGTTAGATTCTTCAGTGCATTTTATAAAGTCCATTGAGCTTATGACCTATCAAAAGAAGCTAGTTTATTAAAGTTATCTTCAAAGTAATCAGATACACCATCAATAATATTAGTACCAATTAGTCTTGCATCATCATCTAAAATAGTTTCTAAGACTCCATTATTAAAGGTATATGCACTTACATTTTCATATTGAATATCGTAACTAGTATCAAACTCTTTATCAAACTCATCTGAATCATTGTTTTTTCTAACATCTGCTGTATAAATAAGATTATTTATAGCCGTTAAAATATATGGGCTATGGGTAGTAATAATAAAATTTGTATCTAATTGATTGCTTATAGAGGCAATTAACGAAATTATATGTTTTTGGGCAACAGGAAATAAATGTGCTTCTGGTTCTTCTAAAATAATAGAAAGAAGTTTATTTTCATAAAGTTTAAGAAGAGGGGCAGTAAATAGTGTTAGAAGCATGGGTAATGCTTCTTGTTGTCCTGATGAACAAAACTGTATAGATGTTTTTGAATCTTTGTACTCAATCCAAGATTTTGATTTTTCTAAAATAAACTTACCAATTAAAATATTTTCAATTAAGATGTTAGACTTAATTATAAAGTTAGGAAAAGACTTAGTCAAAGCATCACATACTTTTTGATATAAGCTTTTAGAAATATTATAATCAAAGCCAAAGTTTTCTATAAATGGGTCAATATTAACTCCATTTTTGAAAAAGAAAAACATATTATTATCTAGCATAGATAAAAAGTATCTATTCGATGGTATAAAAGTGACAGGAGTAAATTTGATTGAATGATCTTCTTTAAAAAAGTCTTTATCAAAAATATCATCTAATACTTTGTTTTTATCAAAATCAGCTGTAGATTTTTTAATCTCTTTTTTATATTGGTTTCTTAATTTCCCGTGTAAATTAGAGAGGTTTTTTGAATAATCAAAAGTTAATTTCTTTTTATTTTTTTTATTATTAAGTACAATCTCAAATTCATGGTTTTGATACTTTATTTCAAAGTAATCTAAAATCCAAAAATCTGAAGAAAAGTAGCGATTAAATTTAGATATTGCTAGGGACTTTAGTTTTGACTTGTTTATTTCTTCATCTGTTATAGAATTGAGCAAGGTCTCACTCAAAAACTCTCTAAAGAAATAAACTAATTTACTTAGTACACTTTTACCAGAAGCTTGTTTTCCAATAATAATGTTAATTTTTTTTATATCAAACTCAGCTTCTTTTATGACTAAAAAGTTTTTAACTGATAGTTTTTCCATTTGAATGATCCTTTTTATAGATAGTTAAATAGTACCATTTTTTGTAGTTTTGAACGATAGAAAGATAGATTTTAAATCTTATCTTTCAAGTTTTTATCATCTCCCAAAATACTTTGGTTGAAATTGAATAGTGAATATTTATTTTTTATAAAAACTCTCTATAAATTATAATTGCTGTATTGATATAATAAGTATAAAATATTATAAACTAAAATTGAGTGGTTTTTATCTAAAATATCATCTAGGAGATGGGAATTTATTCCCATAAAAAAGCTACAACCCTTATCAAGACTATCTTATTGGAATAAATTCTAATGTCCGAATAGTTGAATAATTATATTTTTTGCACTTCTAACTATGATAAAATATAAATTCTTGTAAAAAGTCAGTCAACTTAAGTATAAAACAAAAGAGCATCATGAAAAAACTAAAAATACCTTACGGAGTCGGTAATTATAAAACCTTAGTTGAAGAGGATTACTATTTTGTAGATAAAACTTTTTTTATAGAAAAACTAGAAAACTTAGATGAAAAAACTCTAGTTTTTTTGCGTCCTCGTAGGTTTGGTAAGTCTTTATTTCTTTCTATGTTAAATTATTATTACGGCAATATTT
>NVVD01000047.1 GCA_002402105.1 Candidatus Cloacimonadota bacterium | reverse complement strand
TGCATTTGAAGTTAGTAAAATTTGGTGCTCGGCTGTTTGATAACCTTTTAATTTTATAAGTAAATACCAATTTACGGTTTCATCTGGTGATTGTTTTGAGAATAGATGTTTTACTTTTAACTCTTTAAGTCCGTTTCTCCTCATGCCTGTACGACCAAGAGTGTTTAAGATTGCGTAGTTTCTTTTTAAAACTTCATACTCACCCATTGGCATAGCTTTCATGATTCTTTTAAATTGAATTGGATCTAATGCTTCTCTTTTATGTCCCTTATCACTTTTGATTCTATCTATCATTTTTGTTATATCCTCATACCGTTTGATGAAATCTAAATATCTGAAAAAGTTTTTTAATGCTGTTAATAAATTGTTAATGTAAGTTGCTGCTCTACCCTGATAAATCAACATATCTAAATAGTCTAAAATATCTTTTCTTCTTGGCTTTTGTAGCTTTTTATAAGAGCAATATTTGAAAAACTTTTGTATCTGCTTTTGATATGTCTTTTTTGTGTCTTTAGAATATGATTTTCTATTTACAAACTCTAAAATTAAACTTGCTACGGCTTTTTTATCTAGTGGCTTACAGTCTTTTACTTCTAACATGATTAATACCTTAAGTATGCTCTTATGATGATTGTTAAGTTGATTATCACTAAGCACTCTTCGCAATATCTATAAAGAAATCTTTTGAACTTTGACATATCTTTAACCCTTTTTCATATCTATCTCTTAAAACCCCTGATATATGTTTTTCAATCTCTTCTTYAAAAACTTKKATAGGGTYTTTGTARAAATYATYRAGCATTGAAAAACAGCTRTTTACTCTTAAATCTTTGTTRTCAATRGCACTATTTTCATCTGTTGCTTGWGWYAAAGTATTWGGAAAATACTCATCAAATACAGCTTTGATTTTATTAAATTTTTTACGGTCTTTTTTCATCAGTAATTTCATTGGTCTTGCTGATATCATCATTTCATTTGTAAGTGATGTTTCGTACTTTGGTTTTGCTTTTCTTGACTCTTCTAATTTTTTGAACTGGTCTCTATCTTGATTTTCATAAGCCTTAATCTTTTCGATGAAGTCTTTAATGGAAGGAAACTTATCGCAAGTATCAATAAAACCTCTAAACATTGCTTTTGCATGATGTTTTTTCATTCCTTTCATTTTGTTGATAAGCTCAAGTATTCTGCCTTTTTTGTTGACTGCTCCTACGCAATCAGCTAAGTGCTTAATTTGACTTGTTAGCCAATCAGGGGTTGCTATGAGTGATTTATCAACCATTGTTAATCTCGTCTTCCATTTCTTTGTAGAAAGCATCCATTGGGTCAACTTCAACCACTAGACTTGTATAATTTGTATACTCATCTTTTGAACCAAAGAAATTTGCACAAGAGAAAATATATCCTTCTTCGATTTGTTCTGACTTTGAAATTTTGTAATTTTCAATTGATTTTTTTAAATCATCTAAACTTGCTAAATCTTTTTTTAAAATGTTGCAAATATTTTTGATAGATTGAATCTCTTTGTGAAAAGATTTTGTTTTTCCAATAGCTAAAAATAAATCAAATAGCGTATAAGCATTTAAAAATCGATTGGCTCCAAATTTCTTTATAATCTCCTGTTTTTTTTTATCAATCACAGATTTTGAAACATCTGATTCTGGTTTAAACTTTTTATTTTCATTTATTGGAATGATTTTAGAAGAAGAAACTAATTGAATCTCCCCTTGAGGGGTTGGGGGTTGATTTTCTTTTTTTATATTATTTTTTTCTTCTTCATTCTTATCATTCTTTTCATTCTTGTTTATATCTTGCCCCTCCCTTGCCCTTCGTTGTCCGTTCATGTTGACCTTCATAAGACTTTCATTGTGACCTTCATGTTGCCCTTCATAATAACTTGGGTCTTGGTAAGTACTGTATTTATCAATGGTTACAAGTATTCCTTGTGTTCCCTTCGTTGTGCCTATCATTGTGCCCTTGATAGTCCGTTCGTGTTGCCCTTCACTCACCCCTTCATGAGTCTTTCGTAACCAATCAAAAATAGAGCGTATTTTTTTGTATGATGGAACCTCTCTACGAAACCCTACATCATGGCTACAAGCATCTTGAACCTCTCTAATGGAAGTTCTAAGCTGACCTCTTTTTAAATTTCTAAAGTCTTTATGTTGTGCTTTGATGATAAGGTATAGCCAAACTTTGATATACAAGGCTGGTTTAGTCCAAATCTCGCTTTCAATAGTTGATCTTGATATAAGAATGTATCCTGATGACATAATAACCTCCTACGAGTTTAATCTTTTAGCTCTTCTGTGCATTTCGTATTTTAGGGAATCTATGTAGAGTCTTCCTTCTATTTTTATAATGTAGGGAAGGTTTTTGCCTTGGCATCTTAGTTTTTTAATCGTATTTGCGGATAAACACTCTGGGTAGTAAAGCTTCGCATCTTCAATTTTTATAAACTCTGGCTTTAGTCCTATGAAAACTTCAAAATCATCTAGTTTATCCATGATATAAATAAGATATTTAATAGTTTGTTCTTGTATTCCAATTGCTTTTTCTGGTCGATCTTTTTTCATTAAAATATCTTGCAGACCTTTAGACAAAACTAAACTAAGATTCTTAGGCCTTTTTTCTACAAAACTTTTGTGACCTTTGCCTAGTTCTTCTTGTATGTCTTCATATCTGGCTAAACTATCTGACATGATGGAACCTCCAAGCCTTTTAAAATTTCAACTCTTAGATATGTTGCTAGAGGTAGGTTTGCTTCTAATGCTAGATTTTCCAAAAACTCAAACTGTTTTTCTTTAAACGATAATTTCGTTGTTTTTATCATTTTTTCACTCCTTTTTGACGATAATTACCTTAGTAATTTTACGCATAGAGTACTCTCTACACGCTAAGTACTTCAATAGTACTACAAGTGTATATCGTACTGCAATAAATTTCTTGTTTTTTTTTGATAAAGGTGAAAAAATGTTAATTATGAATGAAATAAAAAAATTAATTAAAGCAGTTAAAGTTAATCTAAATGAAGATGAGTTTGAATTTTTATCCAATCTAGCAAAGACTAAAGGGGATGTTCCTATATCAAGATTAGCTCGTTCTATCATCTTAGATTTTATGAATGGTACTAAATCTGATTTAGATGTTATTCACCATATGGATAGTCCTGAAACGGACTTAAATAAACTTATTGAACGTGTTTCTAAGCTAGAGTTTGATAATAATGAACTTCTATCTTGGAAAAAAGAAATGGAAGAATTTCAAGCTATATTAAATTCTAAACTTCCTTTTGATATAGAAGAACATAAAAGATATAAAAAAGTTGATTTCTCTAAATTAGAAACAGGATTAGAAGAAATTGACGAAATAATGGACAAGTTTAAAAAACAAAATCCACCTAAAAAAGAGCTTTATGTCCCTGATGGTTTTAAAAATGATGAAGATATTAAAGATAAAGTTTGATTTTTATCTAATTTAATGTTTTTAGCTACCGATAGTTATAATCAAACCATCGGGAGATAAATTATGAACTTTACTGCTATTCATTTTTCAATTTCTAACAATTATACTGGTAGTGCTATATTTGTTGGATTAACCAAGTTTAAAAATAACAAAGTTATTGACACCTATTCTTCAATTATTAGGCCTAAAAGACTTTCATTAGTTAAATTTTATTTAGATCAAACAGATATCTCACCAGAACAAGTTGAAAATGCTCCTGATTTTTTATCTATTTGGCCAAAAATTTTAAATTTTATTGATTCAGATTTATTGGTATCACATCACGCGGGCTTTCATTTTAGTGTTTTAAGACACCTACTTTCAGATTATCAAATTGAGTTCCCCAGAGTTTCCTATATTTGTACAAAAAATATGGCTAAAAAATCAATGCCAGAGTTTCCAGCATTCAACATTACTTATATAGCTGAAAAATTACATTTATATTTTGAGCGCTATACAGAAAATGAAGACTCAAAATCTTATGGTGATTTGCTAATATATATCGTAAATCAGTTAAAATTTAAAACAATAGATGAAACAATCAATCACTTAAAATTAAATTACGGTAAATTGTTTCCTGGTGGATATGAGTCTGCCATGCTAAATCCAAAGAATCCAGATACTCAACAATTTAATTTTGAGAATCCTGAAATAGATCAAATAGATAAAAACAACTTTTTCTTTGCAAAAAATGTTTGTTTCACTGGTAAATTATTATCTATGGCAAGGCAAGAAGCTGGACAAAAAGTAATAAATTTAGGTGGAATATTTTCAAATTCAGTAAATCTAAAAACTAACATATTAGTAATAGGCAATAATGATTTAAGATATTTTGCAAAAGGTAAAACTACATCAAAGCTTAAAAAAGTTGAGGAAATGGTAGCCAATAGACTACCAGTAGAAATACTTTCAGAAGAAGATTTTCTAAATACATTACTAGAAGAGGTCTAACAAATGAAAAACTTCATCTACCTAACTTTATTCTTCTTATTACAGATAATTTATTTTAGTGAAGAAATAGCCATTAGTCTATCTATAAAACCTTATTGGGTTTATGTAACAAGTTCTGATGGTACAATTAAAGTTAATAATCAAGAAAAAAGCTATCTTCAAATTTCAGGAAAAAAGAATACAAGTAAAACAATAACCTTTAAAAAGGAGGATATTCAACTCATTCAATTGAGATTTTGTTTGATAAAAACCAAATTTTATTTATTGATTTAGAAAAAGCTCCTACTAATGAAATATCAACTAAATATAACGAAACTACAAAAACTAAAACCCTGCCTTTTATATCTAAAGTAAAGCCAAAAACTATAAGTAGACAAACAAAGAAAGTTAATAAAACAAGTTCAAGACATACAAATACCAACCCTAAAAAAAATGAAAATTATATATTTAAAAATAGGTTTATTCTAATTCTTTTTCTTATTTTTGTTTTCTTGTTTATTCCTCTTATTACCGAGTACTTTAGTCTCAACAAAAAATATAAAAACTTAAAAAAAGAGTACAAAAATCTTGCTCAAAGTTATGCAGTTTTATTATCTTCAACAAACAATGTTAACAGTAAAGCCTCTAGTTTTAATGAATCCACAAATATAAATGAAGACATTAAATTTAATTAAGAAGAAGAGTCCAATTTTTTTACAAAAGATAGTTATGAAAGTTTTGATTATGATAATAAATATATTAGAGTAGAAAGAACAGTAGAAATTGAATATAAAGACGTTGAAGGTCTTATTACTAATAGAACTATTGATATCCAAAGGTATTCTGAGTCTAATGGAGTAAAAACAGTTCTATCTTATTGTAATTTAAGAGATAGCAGTCGAAACTTTAGAATAGATCGAATTTTAAAATGTAGAGATTTAGAAACAAACAAATCAATAGATGACTTAGGAATATTCTTAAATGAAATCTATAAGAAATCACCGCAATATTCATGTGATAAATTACTTGAAGATGAAGTTGAAATTTTAAATGTTTTCTTATACGTAGCAAGAGCAGATGGAAGATACACAAAAGATGAAAAAGTTATTGTTAGAGAAGCATGCAGAGACTTAATGTCTGATCAAAATATTACAGATGAAATGATAGATAAAGTTTTCAAAAGTATGTACACTCCAAGTTTACATACTTTCAAAGTAGCAGTAGGTAGAGCTATAAAAAGAAACTACCAAAATATCAATATTTTAGACATAGCAAAAAAAATCGTAGGCACTCAATCAAAAATTACAGCTACTGAGCAAGAGGCTTTGGATTATATTGAGAAGAGGGCTCAAAGTTAATAGCTTTAAAAGAACTGAAAAAGCTTAAATATTTAATAAGCTTAAAGATCCTCTTGGTATGGATGAACTTCGTAAAATAGATGCTGAACAAACTAAAAAGTTTGAAGATCATAAAAAATATGAAAGAGTTGATTTCTCTAAACTAGAAACAGGATTAGAAGAAATTGATGAAATAATGGACAAGTTCAAAAAACAAAATCCACCCAAAGAGGGGCTTTATGTTCCTGATGGTTTTAAGGATGATGAGGATTTAAAGGATAAGATTTAGTCTCACACATTCCGATAACTTTAATATTATTCTGAATTATCAAACCCAATCATTAGGAAATTATAATAAATTATAGTATCATTTCTTGATATTAGTTATTTAGATTTATAAAGGATTAACTCAAAAATGAAAGATGTTAAAGTCCCACTTAGCTTAAAATATCACTCTATTAAAAGTTGCGTACTTGAAATGAGATTTAAACTAAAAGATCCAAATAGTAAACACACTATGCTTGGTCTATTATTTAATAAAATTCAAGATAGATTCCCAACATTTGAACCTACATCAATTAATCCTTTATTTTCTGCCAATGAACAGCAGTTTGACCACATACCAGCTTTTAGATCAACACATAAAAAAGATTCAAATGCTTATATTCTACAATTAGGTGCTGGTGTTATTAATATTACTTCTGATGGATATAGTGGATGGAGTGATTTTTATGAAGAAGCTAATTATATTTTTAACCATTTTTTTAGCTTAAACTTAACCACAGAAATAACTAGAATTGGATTAAGATATGTCAACTTTTTCTCGGAAAATATAATACCTCATCTAACTATTGAAATGAAATCCCATCACCTATCTTTTGATAACCAAAATACTGAACTAAGTACCTCATTTATACATAACTCTTTTAATAACAATATTAAGATTAGTAATAACATTAATTTAAGAGTTGATGAAAAACACTTTGTTGGCTCTCTGATTGATGTAGATACCATCTCTAACGATGAAGTAACTACCAAGAACTTTTTTGAAAAAGTTATTAAAATGCATGATACAGAAAAAAAAGTCTTTTTTTCTTTATTGAAACATGACTTTATAGAAACACTAGAGCCTGATTGGGGAATAAACAATGCGTGAAATATATGAAAACATTAAAACTAAAGTTAATGCTACCCGTTCTTTTAATGAAGCTTACTTAAATTCATTACAAAATTTAACAAATGAAGCTAGTCCACTTATATATTTTAATAAAAATAGTTTATCTGCGATTCACCCTATGCAAAACATGATAAGTTTAAATATTTTTGATGACCCTACCTTTACTAGTCCATATTTAAACATTTCTAGGCTACCTATTATTTCACCTAAATTTTATAAATTAAAAAGCCTTATATCAAGCTTTAAAGATCATCTATCTAATTATGACTTTGATGGTGGTGAGCCCGCAACTATGTCTTTAATTGTTGATGCCTTAACCATGTTATCTAAATTTAAAGATATGACAACAACCCCTATTATAGGCTACTCTGGTGATGGAGAAATTACATTTGACTGGAAGTATGATAAAAACAATTTTCTGGCAATTAGCTTTTCTGATGACGGACTATATTCGTATTATGCTACTATTAATGGAAAAGAATATTTATACGATGATGCAAATGTAAACGACAATATTGACTCTGTATGCAAACATTTTCTCTATGGACAATAAACAAACTTATCACACTAATTTGGAGTCTTCACAATACTCCGAGTTTTCTCCTGGTTTAGTTACAAACGATGAATTTATTATTCGTTTACATTTTCACCCAAGTCACTATAAAAATGGTTCAATAAGCAGTTCTGCCATCACACTCACAGACTTACTTCAAAAAGGTTTATCTGTGTACCGCATGATGTATTTAACCTTTGAAAAACTAAATACTGTCGTTGACGATATCCATGAAAGAGCTAAAGCTAAAGATAAAATTGTTAACTTATACGGGTATACTACATTAAAAGCTTCACAAATCCGTGAACTAAAAGATGATGGAAACCAAATATATATCGTACTCGATGATGCTGATACAAAGTCAAATTATGCACATGCATCTATCTATTTTTCAAATTATATAGAGTCGTTAGGGTTAAGTCGTCATCCAAGAAAACAAAAAAGCCACAAAATGAGACTACGTAATCAGCTTCTGACATTAATAGAAGATAATCATGTTATTGGAAGTCCTCACATCCAAAAATAGTGCTTAATTTATTTTCCTCAAAACACTATAGTCTCGATACTCCAATTGACTTTCAAGCAAACAACCAGATTGAATCAATTTGTTTTTTTGTTGAGTTACAATAACTTCCATTTTTACAACATCTAATTTTAAATCTTCAATCTCTTCTAAAAACAATTGATTCTTTTCAAACGATTTTAAAATTAAACTCTTGATCTCCCAAAGAGTTTTAATATCACTAAATCTTGAATCAAACATTTTGAATTGAATACATAGATTTTTTAGAAGTTCATTTTCATCTATATTTTCTTGTTTAATTTTATCTTGGAGAATGTCATCTAAAAATATTGATCGTCCATGAGATTTTAATAAAAACAATGTGTAAGCATGGAATAATTCGTAAAACTCTTTTTTATCTATGTTTTTAGATATCTCAATTGCTGCTTTATTTAAAGATGGATAAAATAACTTTATTCCCATAGTTGAGGGATCAATACCAAAGTTTTTTAAAAATTGAGGAAATGCACCTAAAAATACTGCCATTACTCCGCTTGGTGTATCATCAAAGACTAAAATTGAAGATTCTTTAAGTTGAAGATGATATTTTGTTTGTTCACAAACTCTTCCACCCAAGTTAAAATACTTATTTATATTTTTATGAATATCTTTACTCTTTAAATAAGTTAAAAAGTTAAGTGTAGTTTCAAGTTTTGTTTGATGATCTACTTTAACTTTTGGCATTAAAGCTTCAATAATATGAATACGTTTTAAATCACAATTTTTTATAATAATTTTGAAAAAAGTACATAGATCTATATTGCCAAGCTCTATAGCTGTTTCTACAATTTTAAGCCTTTTAAACTTTGCTCTTTTTATATTTAATTCGTCTATTTGACTGTCAAAAAGGCGAAAGTTTTTACATTGTAATGATACAATATTCAAAAACCCTATTGTGCAATTATCAAAGCTAATATTAGGTATATCACTGTTAGATATTTCTAGTTCTCCAATTAAACAATTATAAAAAAGTAAGCTATCAACACCATTTAGTTTTTCAATACTTATCAAATTAATTACTGCTGATGAAATATAAATAGTATTAATTGGTATATAACATTCTAAATCTAAGTATAACTCTTGTATGTCAGTAGATATAAACAAACTATCAAGACTCTGACTTTTATAATAAACATCTGATATTTCACCCGTAATAAACTTATCAAGTAGCTTTCTACTCTCGTCTTGAAAGGTTTTCCATTCATTTATTGATGTAATTCGCTTAGTTTTGTTAGTCATATTGTCCCCACATTTTAAGTTTATACTTGTGATGCTTTATTATATGACTATACGCTAAATTGGTTAGTTTAATCAATATTTATTTTTGCTCAATATTTGTGTTTTCGGCGAAGACTTAGTTTGTTGTTAAGAGCTCTGCTTTATCTTTACTACCAGAGCTTGAACCAAAGAAGAAATGCGAAACAGTTTTCATTTCAGAACATAACACTCCAAACCCTGTATAAATTAAAGCCTTTAAACCTTCATTCATTTGTATTTGAGAGTTCATTGATAGATATACAATTAAAATAAAACATCCAATAAATGAACTTAAAATCATTGTTGCAAAAAAGATTGGTGCTCTTCTGATTACTGGGTCATCATTTCTTGATGTAGCTCTATAAGTTTCTCTAGCATCTTTAGTGCTTTCCATTGCCAACTCTTCTAAATGTACATAGTTTTCAGCTTGAACTTGTTTTAAAATTTCTTGTGGGTTTGGTGATTGCTCTATTACTTGAATTGCTTCTTGTAAGCTTTTAGAACCTGTTGCTCTTGTGAGCATAGAAACTAATTTACCTGCTTGTGGCCCACCAGCAATAGTTGCAATCAATGGAGCAGAATTTTTTGCTAAATGCCCTATTTTTTTTAATCCTTTTCCAAGTTCTCTAAATATATTCATTGTGATATCCTCCTACATCTTCTATTCCAAGAAATTAAACAGTTCATTAAATGTTTATCTGTATAATTTTTTGATTCTCTATACTCTTGTAAAATATCTATATACTTTGCTTTTCTTGCTTTAATATAAATTAAAACTAATGACTTTTTTGAATTTGATTCAAGAACAGAATTAAGAGCTTCTAAAGTAAATTTTCCAATCCCTCCATCTACATCTATTTCTTTATCTAAAAATAGATTGATACACTCTTGAAGGATTTCTATAGCTGTAGACTTGCCAGAATTGTAGCCCATATCATAGACGTTATATGCCAGATCAATATCTTTAATACTGTCTATTTTCATAGGAGTGTAAAAAACTTCGTTATCAAACAATTTTTTAATTTCTAAAGTTATTTCTTGAGCTGAAAAGATTCCATGATTATTTAGCCACCTTTTATGTATTTCATAACAAATACCATATTTAGTAGTTTTTCCATCTTTTTTATATACTCTATTTTTTAAGCCTTCTGATCTATTTACTACTGATGTTATTTTACCTTTCATTTTAAGCCACCAATAATTTTAAAAATAACAGAATAAAAATAGAACCAACCATTATTTTTCTTTGTAAAATTACAACATCTTTTTTTAACTCTTTTACTGAATCTCTTAACTCAAGATTCTTACTTTCTAAATTAGAAACTTTCTCTTCTAATCTACCTTTAAATAAATCAAATTCTGACATTATTTTCTCCCTTTTATTATTTTAATTTAGTTTTTAGGCCATCTGACTTTTACATCTAAAATATGACTTATCCAAGTTGTAGTATCATTAATCTTATCATCATATTGCATAGCCATTTGTTCGCCCATTGGGGCGTAGTCATTAGCTCTAAATATGATTGCATTTAGTTTTCTATAACTTTGAACTTCTTCATCTGAAATGTTGAAAACTGGTAACTCAATGTAGCCATTTTCTGATATTTCAAGTAACCATGAGTTTTTATTTTCTAAATCGGTTTTTAAAATCTGTAGCTCGTCAAATTCAACTTGTGAGAGTTCTTTCTCTTGATCTAGTGAGTCGCTATGTATATCCGTATATTCTAGTAAGCTAGAATTATTTTCTTTATATTTCAAAAGAATATTTGAGTTTTTACGGTCAAAATCTTCTTTGTGAAACTCTCTAATCTTAAGATTCACAATTGTATCGTTTTTGCCTTTTTTTATTATTCTTAATATATCTTGAATCATGATTATTCCTTTGCGAAGCCGACTGGGTTTTGGCTTATTACTGTGCCGTAAATGATGACATTGCCGTTATCATCTGTTTTTGTTTTAATGTTGTCTGTGATATCAAACTTTTGATCGTCGCCCCAATCTCCATCGAATTTCATTTCTTTGAATACTATGACGTTGTAGAGTAAGCCGTCTTTCTCTGTTTGATATAAGATAAGTTTTATACTAGGCTTTGACGTATTATACAGACTAAAAGCATCGTGACTTGGCGCTCTGTTAGAATCTGATGATGTCATCTTAGAGGAACTTGGATATATAAATTTAGTTAATAAAGTTTTAGACATTAAAGATGTAGCAGTAGTATTTGTCGCAATCTTACTAATTAAATTTGCAAGAAGTTTTGAACCTTCTGTAGCATAAGCAGAACTTATAGCAATTACATCACTTAGAATTAAATTTTGAACTTCTTCTCTAACACTTAAGATCAAATCATCTGCATACCCACCATAATAAACTTCAATTACACAATTATCTGCCATGTCTGCTTCGGAAGCATAACCTAAACTTACATATGTATTAGTCCAATTAATTCTCAATAATCTTGTGTTTGGCACTAAATAATAGGTTTTAGCTAGATTGTTATTACAATAATAATCATAAGTTAAGATATTACCGTCTATCAATATTTTAGAAACATAACCATTGTTTAATTTTTCTAATTTTGTTAATAAAAAAACTTTCCAATTTGAAGTAGTTGCAATATCGCTAGGTAATTGACTAGCACCACTATTTACATTAATTAAATTCGCTACTCCAACATGAGGAGCAGTATAATTACTCGGATCGCCAATGATTTCACATCTTGTAATCGTGTTATTGCTGTATCTGTCAGTTCTTACACTTATTACTATTTTAGTAGCAAAAGCATCAGGCAAAACAGCAGAAGTATTTCCATATCTAGGATGAGTGTATACCACTGCACCATTTACAAAATAAAGCTCATAATACTTACCGTCATTACCTAATATGAAAGCTCTAAGATCATTACTCAAATAGTTCTGATTTCCTGACACTACGCCTGACGTAACTGTTAATCCTACAGTGACACATGGCCCGACTGGATTACCTGTCCAATAATACGTGTTAGAGACAACTCTATCTAGTATTTCTGTGATCTCAAACTCAGCCTCATACCCTCTCTTAGTTGCGCTAATACACTCGGATAACTCAGTATCAACATTCTTACTGTAATTTGTCGGTAGTCTTAAATCTCGAACATCACGTTCATTGATTTCATCGTAATATAAGCTATCTGGTCGACCACTTTTACCGCTCGCAATATTTCCACTGGCAACTAATATTTTACTTATATCAAAACAATCTGCTGTACTTGTGATAACTTGTGCTGTGTCATTATGAAATTTATCATCAATGAACTTTTTAGAGCCTCCTGAATTGTATTCTGGATGATATGCTCCTTGATTTCTGTTTCTTGATATCATGGCTATTGGTAATAAATTAACGTCTCCATTTGATGATAAATTATAATCAGGAGCCGAATAAACAGGTGATATATAAACTCCTTTATTAATTTTACTTTTAGCTGTATAACTCGAATGGCCATT
>NVVD01000020.1 GCA_002402105.1 Candidatus Cloacimonadota bacterium | reverse complement strand
TACTTAGTAATTGATATAAGGGATATAAATAGTTTTTCATCAATATTTATATCGCAAAGCTTAGACCGAAGAAATTTGTACCAAGAGGTACAGGTTGAGGGGGAAGAAGAATTATTTCTAAGCGCTTAATCTAAGACCACTATTTAAGTTTTGGAGGGTAGTATTTGAGGCAATAGAGCTCGTATTAGCATAAGCTTTAATTGCTCGATTAAATAATTGACTAGGTTTTTCTAGTTTTTTATTTGAATTAGCTTCGCTATTTTTTGAGTCGACTGTACTAGATTGTACTTTAGTATCTTGTGAATCTGTGTCACTGTCACTAGAATTATCTTTTTGGGAGATTTCTTTTCTAGCTTCTGCTTCCATTTTTGCTGCTGATGAGGCTACTGATCTATCTTGTCCACTTGGTTCAGCAGGGGCATTAGCTGCTCTTTGTAAAACTTGGGCTTTTTGAATGGTGGCTTCTGGGGTTGCTTCTTTTGAGGTGTCTACATTAACATGTCCACCAACTCGATATCTTTGACCATCTGGGCCACTTTGATAGTCATAAACTGGGCCACCACTTGCATATGGACCAGCCGCTGCTTTATGAGCATTTTCATGTTGAACAACTTCTGCATCTCGTGACTTTAATTCTTGAATTTGTTTTTCTTCTTCTTTGCTTAACTCGGAATTTTGATTAGAAGAAGGGCCTTGTTCATTAGACTCTTGTGAAGAGCTTTCTTGAATTGATTGGTTTTCTGATAAATTTGACTCGGGTGGATTAGTAGAAGTTTGTTCAGACTGTTGTGTTTCATTGTTTTTTCGTAAAAATAAATCAAGAGGTCTTTCAAAAACTTGTACAGAGGTTAAATCAGAGATGCTTCGGCTTTGTGGTGTTTTTTGAGTTTGTGCTTGAGGGGAAAAATCAATTCCTTGAATAGGAGAAAGATCTTCGCCACCATGTATAGCCCCAACTTTTGGTGGAGCTTCACCTTTGGTAAGAGAAGATATTAATTGATTAGAAGATAGCTTTCTTGTATAAGAGAAAGCTGGAGACCCGCCAATTTTCACAAAAAATCCTTTTTTTGGTTAAGTGAATGTAAAATAAAAAGTATTCACCACCATCAATATCGACGATTTTAGAGAAAAAGTTTAGGTCTAATTCTGCAATACTTTTACTAAATACTAAAACATAGACAAAAAACTAATAATTTTATCTATTTTTGTCTATATAAAATAAGAGATATCATAAAATATTTTATTTTGATCTAAGTACTTTCTAATGTACAATTCAAAAAAGTAATAAAAGATGCCCAATCAGAAGTGGTTTTCTCGTTATACGATCATTTGCATTTGGGTATAAGTTAACTGTAAAGATAGTGAGTAAAAATGTTTTATTTAGGTATTGATTTAGGGACAACAAATTGTTCTGCCGCCTACTCTAAAGGTGAAATCATAGAAGATGCAAAAATTTATCAAGCTGTTTCTGATGATTTATTTGAGTCAAAAAAACAATTGCCCTCTTTTTTTTATATTCCAAAAAATCAAGAAGACTTTGCTCATTATCCAGATATAGATCAAATCAATGGAATTGCTGGATATTTTGCAAAAGAACAAGCAAAGGTAAATGCTTCTCATGTTGTACAAAGTGCAAAATCTTGGATATCTTCTTATAAAGAGCAATCTATAAATAAAATTTTACCATTTGCAAACTCTTTTTTAAGTGCAGAAAAAAAAATAAGTCCAGTAGAAGCACAATCAAAATACTTAAAAATAATTTATGATCAAATAGCTCCAGATAGTAAAGATTCTAAAGTTGTGATTACTGTACCAGCTTCATTTAATGAATATGCGAAAAATTTAACTTTAGAGGCTGCAAATTTAGCTGGAATACAAAATGCATTACTCTTAGAAGAACCACAAGCAGCATTTTATAATTGGATGTATTATCAAGATAAAACAGATATATCATTACAAAAAGTATTAGTAATTGACATAGGTGGCGGAACTACTGACTTTAGTTTATTAAGACAAGAAAAAGGAATATGGAATAGAGAAGCAGTAGGAGAACATCTTTTATTAGGTGGAGACAATATTGACTTAGCATTGACCTATAAAAAAGAAAGAGAGCTTGGTAGAAAGTTAAATGCAGATGAATTTTGGCAAGTTTTAACAATTTGTAGAAATATGAAAGAGGGATATTTAAGCAATGAATCAAAAGAAAAAGAATATATTTTAAAAGGTTCTGGTAGTAGATTATTTCACTCTAATGTGCTTATAAAATTTAAAGCAAATGAAGTTAGAAACTTTATTATTGATGGGTTTTTCCCAAATATGAAATTTGATAAAGATATTAGTAAAAATGAAAAAATAATAGACTTAGGTTTTAGAAAAGTAGGTCTACCATATGAAAAAAACCCTAATATTACATATCACTTGATGCAGTTTATTTTAGAACATTGTAAAGATGGGATTGATGCTGTTTTATTTCATGGTGGTACATTAGGATCAGAGTTAATACAAAACTCTATATTAATTAACTTAGAAAACTGGTTTGATAAAAAAATAAAAGTATTAAAAAATCCTGATTCTGATTTAGGAGTATCTCATGGTGCTTGTATATATGCTCTAGCTAAAGATGGAAAACAAGATTTAATTCAAAGTGGGTTGTCACATAGCTATTTTATAGGAACAGAAGAAGTGGTAAATGAAGATGGCTCTTTTTATTGTATTGGAGAAAAGGGGCAGTTAGAAGGTATCAATAAAACTTGTCCTCATAGTTTTCAGCTAAAAGGAAATCAAAAAGTAAGCTTTCCTTTGTACTTTTCACAAAATGGGGATTATTTAGTAGGGTCTTTATTAAAAGAAAAACAAAACTTAAAGTTAATATCTAATATTGAAATTGAATTGAAAAGTAAAGATGGGCATTTTCCTGTTCAAATAGAATCAAGTTTAAACTCTACTGGTCAATTACAAATGTTTATGGTGAATACAAGAAACAAAGAAGAAAAATTTCAATTAGAATTTTTAACTCAAAAAAGTTCAAAAAACTCAGAAAAAAGAGTAGTGAAAGCCCCGCTTGAAGCAGAAAGAATGATTGACTTTTTTTATGGAAAAACTCAGTCTAAAGTCGATAAAAAAGGGCCAATTGGTTTACTCAAAAAGTTTGAAGAAATTTATAAAAATAAAAGAAATGAGTGGAGCGTTGAATTTTGTAGATATTTAGCGAAACCTTTGATAAATAACCAAAGAGCTAGAAGACGAAAAGAAATTTATGAATCGAGTTTTTTTAATGCAGTAGGTTATTTTTTGCGACCAGGCTTTGGGCATGATGGAGATAGTGATTTAATAAAAAAGCTAGATTTTGTAAATTTTTCTTATTTTCCTAAATCAACTCAAAATAGAGTTGAGTACTGGGTTTTTTTACGTCGAATATCGGGTGGCTTAAATGAAGAGTTTCAACAAAGTTTATGGGACTCTTACAAAAACTATATTTTAAAAAATGCTTTAATTGTAAAACTACCTGGTAACTATCCAAATGAACAAGAACTAAAAGAATTAAGAAAATGTTTTTGTTTTTTTGAATACTTGAATAAATCTTCAAAAAAGGAACTTTTTGAACACTTATTAAATGAATATGATAAAAAACGCTTAAAAAAATCAGAATATCATTTATTTCATAAAGTGCTTAGTTTAGACCTTTCGTATGCTGCGAATAACTATTGTTTAGAACAAAAAGTATCAGAAAAGTTGTTCAAATACTTATTAGAAAATATAGATGAAAATAAAGAAATGAGTAATACCCTTAGTTTATTACTAAAAGAATCAGACCAAGTACTTCATGGCTTTGATGAAATTTTAATACAGAAAATTAAGTTAAGCTATCATTTAAACTCGACTGAAATGAACAAAAAACAAGAAGAAGAAATCTCATATGGTGAAACTTTGCCTTTGGGTTTAAAAGTATTAAAATAATATGACTGCTGAAAATCGTTTTAGGATACTGACTTTTTTAGCTAAAGGTGGATACGGCTCTATTTTTGTTGCAAATGATTCTTTAGACAATAAAATAAAAGTTATTAAAGTTTATGACCAATGTGAAAATTTAGATTTAAGCAAATTAGATATTCAGCAAGAGAGATTAAAAAAAATAGAGTTTGAAGGGATTCTAAAGCCAAATGAATGGATAAAATCATCTCCAAGAATAGCTGTATTTACATTTCTAAAAGGTGGAAATTTATTCCAAAAAATAAAAAAAGAAGGACCCTTATCATTTGACACTATTGGAGTATACTTAGCCCAATTAGTAAGAATATTAGACTATTTACATCTGAATAAAATAGTTCATAGAGATATAAAACCTGACAATATATTTATTGAAAAAGATACCATTTATTTAGCTGATTTAGACTTTTGTCATTTTTCAAGAGGTTTATTTAAAGATTTAAAACTAACAAAAGAATATTGCCAAAGAGGTTCGAGCTTATTTATGTCACCTCAACACTTAAAAGGTAAGAGACCAAATCATTTTATGGATCAATACTCTTTAGCAACTACTGTTTATTATTTTTTATCTACAAAATATCCATTTGGAAATGATATTTCAAAGCGTTTTAATGTTAGTAACTACCAAATGATAAACTCTTTGACTCGTCACCAAAATTATTGCTTAATAAAAGCTCTTAACCCAAAAGAGTCTAATCGCTACTCAAGTGTAGTTGAATTTTACCAAGACTTATACCTAAGATAATATGGAGATTACATAATGCAGGGATATATAAAATCAAAAATGAAAGTTGATTTACAAGATAAGGTAAATTATAGCCTACTTTTAAATGATGAATCTTACAACATGAATGAATTGATAGGAAAAAAAATTTGTTTAACTTTTACAGGTAATACTTTATGTGGTACTTGTAAAGATAAAAAGGTTTGGAAACAAGGTCACTGTTATCCTTGTTTTATGAGTCAAGCATGTACAGATATTTGTATTGTTAGCCCCGAAAAATGTCATTATGGCGAAGAAAGTAACCCTTGTAGAGATGAGTCCTTTGCTCAAGAGGTCTGCTTTAAAACTCATACTATTTATTTATCGTACTCTTCAAATGTTAAAGTAGGTATAACTAGAGGCGGAAATGAAAAGACTCGTTGGATTGATCAAGGTGCAACGATGGCTTTGCCAATTGCAAGAGTAAAAGATAGGCTATCTTCTGGATTAGTAGAAGTCGAGCTTAAAAAATATTTCAAAGACAGAACCAGTTGGCAAAAAATGCTGAAGGGTAGTTCTTATGAAAAAGAAGAGTTATTAGAAGCTAAAAAACAAGCATTAGAAGCTCTTAAGAATTTAGATGTAGAGTTAGTTGATGAAGATATTACAATTATAAACTACCCTGTTTTAGAGTATCCTTTGAAGGTTAAAAGTTATAATTTAGAGAAAACCCCCCAAGTAGAAGGGAAATTAATGGGTATTAAAGGGCAATACTTAGTGTTTGAATCTGGAGCTTTGAATATAAGAAAATATGAAGGATTTGAAATATCAATTAATATACTGTAGTATGGCCAGTCCATTTTTTTGACAAACAAAAAAATGTTTATGTACAAACGTTTCCAGCGTAAAATCAAAGCTTTAGGAGAGTTACAGTGGAAAATAAAAGATTATATGAAATGATGGTTTTGACAGATCCAAACGTGGATGAGTCAAAAATCAACATGGTATTTGATCGACTAAAAGATCTAGGTGCCAAGAGTGGTGCTGAATTCGTTTCTCTAGAAAACTGGGGAAAAAAGAAATTAGCATATGAAATTAAAGATTTAAGAGAGGGCGTTTATTATTTAATTAATTTAAATAGTGATCCTGCTGCAATCGCAAAACTAGAGGCATTCTTACGAATCCAAAATCCAGTTTTAAGATTCTTAGTAATCAGAAGAGACGACTTACTAAAAGCTAAAAAAGAGAAAGTAGCTTAGGGGTTTTATTATGGCTTCATTTAACAAAGTAATGTTTATGGGAAACCTAACTAGAGACCCAGAGTTGAGATATACTCCAGGTGGACTAGCAGTGTGTAATTTTGATATTGCAGTTAATTCAAGCTTTAAAAGCCAAAAAGACGATGGGAAAGACGAAACTCTTTTCATCCGAATTACGACTTTCAATAAGCAAGCTGAGAACTGCGGTCAATATTTAAAAAAAGGCCGACCAGTTTTTGTTGAAGGTCGATTGAGTATAAGTAACTGGCAAGGTGAAGATGGCGTTAAGCGATACAGAACCGAAGTTATAGCTCAATTAGTACAATTTCTCGGCGGTGGCGCTTCTGAAGGTAATTATTCAGAAGCTTCTCAAGAAACAAGTAAAACAGTCGATATTTCATCAATAGATGAGATATCAGACGACGAAATTCCGTTTTAATTTAAAACAAAAAAGGAGTAACCATGCCACGTAGATACGACAATGGTAAAAAAAAGAAAAAAGAGAAAAAAAGAAGAAGAAAACTGATTCTTCAGAAAAAATTAGGCATTGAGCCAAAAAAGAAATTCTGTCATTTCACAAAAGAAGGAATTGAATACATCGACTATAAAGATGTAAATCTCCTAAAGCGTTTTGTTAATGATAAGGGGACTATCTTACCTGGTAGAACAACTGGAACAAAGTTGAGACACCAAAAGAGACTGACTCTTGCTATCAAAAGAGCTAGATATATGGCTCTATTACCGTTTAGCCCAGAAAAGTATATTTAATTTTATATGGAATCAAAAAACAAAGACATATCAAGAGCCGCGATGATGGTTGCCTTAACTGTTGTATTATATGCAACAAAGGGTTTACCACTATTTAGCATTGCGAGTATCTTTTTATTACCTGTTCCTTTGGTTCTACTTGGGAGTGAAAAAGGTCCAAAAATTCTAATGATGGCCATTGCTTGTGTGATGGTTTGTTTAGCATTGAGTTTTGGGTGGATATCATCAATAATTTATTTTTTATTATTTGGTGCGATCTCTTTAATACTTGGTGTTGGTTTTTATTATAAAATATCTTTAATGACAATTTTTATGATAGGGGCAGTATCTTTAGGAGGGCTTTCTTATTTTGAATTTCAATTTGGGGGAGAGCTTTTAGGGATAGAAACTAAAAAAGAATTAGATTTAGCGGGCAATAAAATGGTAGAACATTTTGAAGAAACAAATTTAACACCTTTAAAAGAGTCTTTAGATAAGTCAATGAAAGAGTATCTAGAGTTAGTTAATTCTGACTCTACTTCTCCTCAAATACTTGAAGAAAAGAAGCTATATTTAGATGATTTGAAAAAAAGAGAACTAGTAGTACTTGATCTTGTTAAAAGAATTCGTGAGTTAATCACAAGTCCTATGCCTCTTTTTATGATGTCATCCTTTTTCATGCTTTTTTTGACTTTTTTTATTAGTGTATGGATGGCAAAGCGTTTTCGTTTTGGAGATGTGCCACCTGTAGACTTTTCTAACTGGCAATGTCCTGGCATTATCAGTTGGATATTTGTGATTTGTGTAATTGGTACGAGCTATATTAGCAGCTCAGATTTTTCTGGGCTTGTTGAAATTATGAAAAGTATTAGCTTTACCATGGAATTTATGTATTTTTTGTTTGGATTGTCCTTTGTGACATTTCTTGCAATGCGTTGGAAACTATCGCGTACATCCAGGGTTTTGTTATACCTTGTAAGTCTATTTTACTGGAACTTTTTAATAATGATCGGTTTAATGGATAGCTTGGTAAATATGAGAAAATTATATATAGTTGATGTAAATAAAGGAGCTTAGTCATGGAATTAATTCTTACTAAGGACGTTCTTACTTTAGGATATGCTAACGAAATCGTTAATGTGAAACCAGGGTATGCAAGAAATTACTTGTTACCTAACAATTTTGCTATGATTTCAACTCCAGCAGCCCGAAAAGATAGAGCAAGTAAAATTGTAAAAGCTGAAGAGTTAAGAGAAGTTAGATTTGGTGATGCTGAGCAACTTGCAGATAGACTTGCAAGAATCAGTGTTGCTTTCACTAGAAAATCTTCAGAAGAAGGTAAATTATTTGGTTCAGTAACAAAAGAAGATATCGTTACTGATCTAAAAGAAAAGCACATGATTGAAGTTGACAAAAAGCAACTTCATTTAGCCGTAGCTATTAAGACAATCGGAGAGTTTCCTGTTAAAGTTCGTCTTGAAACTGGTATCTCAGGTATCTTAACAGTTACAGTTACAGCTGAAGTTGAAGAAGTAGTAGCAGAAGTTGTTGAGGCTCCTGCTGTTTCTGAAGAAGCTACAGAAGAAGCTGAATAATTTAAATTTTTGAAGGTTTTTTGTTTTGCATTGAACCTTTTAATTTTTTTTAAAAAACCATCTTTGATACTATGTATTGGAGATGGTTTTTTGCATTAAAACTGTTTTATTAAGCTAGAGTTACTGATATAATAATTATTAATTTAATAAGGAAAAATATGTCTGATATTCAACATAGCAATAATGCACAGATTCAAAGGGTTCCACCACAAAACCTTGATGCAGAAGAGTCGGTACTTGCCACTTTACTTGCTTTTCCAGAGGACTGTTTTGACCAAATTCAGGCTAGTTTGGAGCCAGAGCATTTTTATAGAAAGATTCATCAAGTTATTTATAAAGCATCTAAAGACTTGTCTATAAAATCAAGAAAGATAGATTATATTACAATTGCGGAAGAATTAAAAAGCTCTAGAATATTTAATGATGCTGGTGGTACTGCCTATTTAGATAAATTAATGTCTATTATACCAAGCTCTAGTAATTATATGAGTTATGTACAAATCATTGTTGAAAAAGCAAGTAAAAGGCAATTGATTGAAGCAGCTAATTTTATACTATCAGAATCTTATGAAGAAAAGGTACCAGTTACAGAGTTACTTGAACAAGCAGAAAATCAGATATTTTCTATAGGTAAAACATCTGATGATAAATTTTCTAAACATGCTGAATATTATGCAGAAGAAGCTTGGGACTTTATTACAGAGGCTGTAGCAAATAAAGGTGGTACATCTGGGGTTAGTAGTGGTTTAGCTGACTTAGATAAATTAACGATGGGTTTTCAAGAGTCTGATATGATTGTAATTGGAGCAAGGCCATCTATGGGTAAAACTGCCTTTGTTTTACAATTATGTAAAAATATTGCAATTGACCAAAAGTTACCCTTAGTTATGTATTCGTTAGAGATGCCAGGCAGACAACTAATGAACAGAATATTTTCATGTATGACAAAAATAAATGGTTCTAAACTAATAACAGGCGATAGTTTAAGTCAAACAGAAGTAAAAGCTTTAATGAAAGCGCAAGGTCAAGTTAGTTCGTCACCTTTGTATATTAATGATACGGGGTCAATGACCATATATGATATTAAAAATGATCTAAGAAGGGTTAGAAAAAGTCTTCAAGATAAAGATGAAAAAGCTAAAATAGAGATGGTGGTTATTGATTACTTAGGCTTAATTAGATCTTCTGACCCTAAAATGAGTGAATACGATTCTATAACTAAAATTTCACAAGAACTAAAAGCTGTAGGAAAAGAATTTAAGGTTCCTATTATAGTTTTGTCACAATTATCAAGAAATGTAGAGTCAAGGTCAGATAAAAGGCCGATGATGTCAGATTTAAGATCATCAGGTGCTATTGAGCAAGATGCTGATTTAATTATGTTTTTATATCGTGATGAGTATTATAACCCTAATGCTGATGAGTCAAAAGGCAAAGCTGAAATTATTGTAGCCAAGCATAGAAATGGCCCAACAGGCATAGTACACTTGGCATTTGATAAAAATAACGCTTCATTTTATAACATGTCATCTCATGAAGGATAAAATATAGTAAAGGTTTTAGTATTTACATCCGAAAATTAGATAGTACTTTATTATATACACAAACACGAAGCTTTGAAAGCTTTCTAAACCTACGGTTTATTATAGTTGGGTATCATGAAAAATAGAAACTCCATCAGTATGGAGTTTTATTTGTTCAGTATAAAAGCAATAAAACTATTTGCATTTGCATTTGGGTATAAAAAGAAATAGATTGGATTTATATGTCATCAAATAAGTTACTAGATTTATTAGAAGTAATTTTATGCCCCCATTTTGATTTTTTACCAGATATTTTAAAAAGTCCTAAAAAAGATTTAATACATAGCTCGATATTATTAATTTCTGACTTAAAATCTTCAAAATTTGATGATCTGGTTGTTAATAAAGAGAATTTAAAAGACTACTTTGAGTCTTGTATTAAGGTGATTAAAAAGAAACCTAAACCATTTTATGCAACTTTATTAACGAGTCAAATTTTCAACCTTCCAATTGGACAACAAATTGAAATTTTATCTTCTTTTAAGGGCTTTGATAAAGCCCAAGATTTTACAAAATTTTTATTAAAAGAACATTCAAGATTTGAGACACACATTAAAAAAGATATGTTAGCTACATTAGCAGACTTAGGAGAAAATGATGGACTTGAATTTGTAGTTGATATATTAAGTGATTTATCAAGAGAAGATGAGAGTTTTATTTTAGGTAAAATGATTAACTTTTCATGTAAGTTTTCAAAACAACAAACTCAAAAGCTAAAATCAAGATTTAAAGAATGTGAAGGGCTTGATTTAAAAGCTCAGTATCTTCGTTTAATGTCTCAGGGAGACTTAGAAGTATCTTATTCAACTATAATGGGATGTTTGCAAAAACAAAGTGATTTAGTAGTAAATGCAGCTATACAAAGTTTAATATATTTAAAAAGAGAGGGGCAAATATCTGATAGTTTGTTAGATATTTATGCAAACTCTAATGATTTTGGTTTGACTATTAGTGTTGTAGAAGTTTTAGCCAAAAAATATGAAAAGTCAAAATCAGATGATGATTTAAAAAAGGCTTTAAAAATTATATCAAATTTATTAAATCATGAATCGTTTGAAGCTAGAATAGTAGCGGTGAGAGGTGCAAAACTTTTCTCTGGCGATGCTAGGGTTTTAGATTGGATATCATCTTTATTACTTTCCGAAACACGAGAAGAAATAATTCATGAAGTCTTAGGGTTTTTAAAAAATAATCATGAAGATAAAGTAAAAAATGTTTTGATGAAAGTTTGTGATAGACATATTGACTTTATAAGTAAGTCTGCCATTGATTTATTAGCAGAATTTGAAGACATCTCTTTATTTGATTTTTATAATGAAATTTTAAATAAAAATAAAGAAAATGTTGCTCTTGTTTCTTCATGTGTAATGGCAATGGCTAAGAGTGTACCTCTAGGAAAAGAAGAAATTTATCAAGTATTGCTTGGAGATGAAAATGTAGAAGTACAAAGAGCTGCTCTTTTAGGATTAAGATACTGGCCAAGTGAAGACCTGCGCTCTTATGTAGAAAGAAACTATCAAAGTTATTCAGGAAGAAATCGTTCGGTTGCAGCTTTTATTTTATTTTTAGGTGGAATAGCTTATGTTTTAGATGACTTAAGAGAACTAATCTCAACTGAAAGCGCAGTAGATCAAAGAGTTGCTATTCAAGCTATCTCAGAGATATATAATTATATTAGAAATACCCCCGTAGAGTTAGTTTATCCAATTGTAATAGAAAACCTAGAAATCTGGTTTAGAGATCATGACTTCATTAATAGTTCAAATGGTGTTGTTGATGATGTTTTATTTGAATATATGATTAAAGTTCGTGCTTTTTGTATTAATAAACAATGGAGAAAAGCTCATCAATTTATAAGTAAATTAGGAGAGAAGTATCTCAGAAACTTTTTTATTCAAATGGCTAGTGTTTATGTTGAAAAACAAATGGAGCAAGATATTGATACAGAGCAATGTCTAAGATTAATTGCTCAAGATGAGACTTGTATGCTTACGTTTGAAGTTTTATCTTATCAATACAAGCGTTTGAAAAAGGGTGAAGAGTTTTTATTGACTAAATTACATCAACAAGATGTCAAATATAAATATTATAGACAATTTATAGAAATGTTGACTGCTATGCCAAAATCTATGGTTCAAGGTCCAGTTTTTAGAAAAGTTTTGAAAATTATTCAAGAAGGTACTTTACCTGATAATGTAAAATTACATTATTTACTTTCACAAATTTTTATTAAAACTTCTGATTTTACAAATGCCTATAAACATTTAATTTTTGGTTACTTAACAATTTTGTCAGATGCATGGTACGGAGATATTGTATCTACTTGTTTAAAACTAGGAGAAATAGATAAAGCGATTGAAATTATAGATGCTTCAAAGGGTCTGTTAACTGATGAAAAGCAGATTTTAAGATTTAAAAAAATAGAAGAAAAAGTTAGAGAAATTAAAAGGTAATATCAATGAACAAAGAAACTGAAAACTCAGATGATTTGTGGCGTGATTTAATTGTATTTTTCTTTGTTTTTTTGTTTTGCTATTGTGCATATAGGCTAAAACAAGAATCTCTTTTGTTAAATCCAAAAAATCAAGCAATTCGTCAACATTCAAAAGAGGTCATCAGTACTTTTCAAATGGATTTGATTAAAGTAGAAGACTTTCAGCAGCTTCAAGTTAATATTTTAAAACTTAATAGTAAGCAATATCCAAAGCCTGGAGATTTGGTAAAAATCAAATATAAAGGTATGTTTTCAAATGGTTCGAGATTTGACTCAAGTTTTGAAGAGGATAGTACTATAGAGTTTTACGCAGGATTTCCTGGAGTAATACAAGGCTTGTCAGAAGGGGTTTTAAAAGTACCATTAAATAGTTTAGCAATGATAAAAATTCCTTATTTTATGGGTTACGGAGTTGAAGCTCATGGAGGCTTAATTCCTCCAAAATCTAATTTGTTATTTGAGGTGTATCTAAAATCTATTATCTCTCCAAAAAAATATCCAAAATTGTTAAAACTGAAAAAATCTGAAGCAATAAAGCTTGATAATTTATTAGTCTGGAATTTAAAAAAAGGTAATGGAAAAACTTTAAATTATAATGCTTATTTTTACTGTAATTATGACGCTTATCTAGAAAATGGGAAATTAATAAATAGTACTTTTTTAAAAAATCAAAAAGAGACTTTTACTAAAAACCATAGGGTTTACAAACTATTAAAAAAGGCCTTTAAAAATAAAAGATTAGGGGCAGAATTTATAGTGAAAAGTTCTCCACAAAAAAATAATGAAAAGATACTATTTCAAAACTCTAATCAATCTTTTTACTTTCATATTAGTTTGTAGATTTTAGTTTAGGTATTGTTCAACAGTTTTTGGGTAATCATTGATTAGCCCATGAGGATTATAAGATAAAATTTGTCTTAATCGACCTTCATGCATATACCTAAAGGTCCATGGAATCAGCTTTAGTCCAAGGGATTTTGCTTCTTTTACCATATTTGGATTTAATATGCTTTGTTCAATATGAACAGAGTAAAAACCTAATTTGTGAGCTTTTTTGAGTTTTCTTTTCCAGCCAAATTTTCTAGGAATTAAAATTGCTAACTTTAGTTGAGGATTTAGTTTTTTAAATTTTTTAAGAATAACCCAATGAAAGGAAGAAATAATGATATTTGTACAATCGTAATTTGAAAGAGCAGATACAACATATTTTTCAATGGCTAATTCTTTTACATCAATAATAAAACCTTGGGTATTAAAGTGCTTGAGTATTTCTTCTAAAGTGGAGATCCGTTGGCTTTTAAAGTCGCTATGAAACCATGAACCTATATCAAGACGTTTAAGCTCGTTAAGTGTGTATTTACGAACTCGTCCTTTTTGGTTAGATGTTCTATTAATTTTACGATCATGAATAACAACTAATTGCTTGTCTTTACTGAGTCTTACGTCTATTTCTAAGTAGTCGCTACCTTCTTTGACTGCAGTTTGAAAACTGGCTAAGGTATTTTCAGGGCAAGATAAAGAAGAGCCTCTATGGGCAATATTTAATATTTTATTTTGTTTACTCATGAAGTAAAATACTTTTATTAAAGAATGAATAATTAATTTTCACTAAGATGATATCATAATATATAAAAATGTAATATTTTAAATAACAAAAAGAGGTGTAAATTTATATTATTTGTTATACCTTTATTGCTTGAAAAATAGTAATAAATATTGAGGTAAGTATGTTGGATAATATAGGTATATTAGTAGGTGGAATAGGCGAAGAGTCTCCAATATCTCTAAGCTCAGGTAAATTTTTATTTGAAAATTTTCCAAGAAAAATTGCTAATGTATTTGTTATTTATTTACATTCAGATAGAAAAATATCAATTTATCAAGACTATAGTTTTTGTAAGGGGACAAATACTTTATTAAAAGTAAATAGTTTTGAAAAAAAATATCCTTTAGAGTCTATTAAGAAAGCATGTTTCGATTATGGTTTTAGTTCGTTTTCAATATTACCGATGGTTCATGGTATTGGTTGTGAAGATGGAGAAATTTTAAGTTTATTTGACTGTCTTGAAATTAATTATGTTGGGTTTGATGCAAAGTCTTCTATGTTAACTTTTGATAAAGTTTTAACTAAACTAGTCTTAAAAGATAGAGGGATACCTGTTTTAGACTATAAATGGTATTTAAAAAAAGAACTTGCTAAACGTCCTTTTAAAGAGCATACAATATTCATAAAGCCAAGTAGGCAAGGCTCATCACTAGGAGTAAATAAAGTAACTGTTAGTGATAATTTTCAAGAAAAACTATCAGAAAGCTTKGAATATGACTCAAAAATTTTAATAGAGCCAGAGTGTTTAGCTAGAGAAATAGAGTGTGCTGTAATAGAAGTAGATGGTGAATGGTTAGCTTCTCCTTTAGGAGAATTATCGTTTTGTGGAGACTTTTATAGCTTTGAAGAGAAGTATAAATCATCAAAGTCTTTTAGCTCTATTATTTATTTAGAGAAATCTCTAGAAGAGAAAATAAAAAAGACAGCGATTAAAGCTGTAAAGATATTAGGTGGAAGTGGCTTTGCTAGAGTAGACTTTTTTTTGAAGGGTGAAACTTTTTATATAAATGAAATAAATAGTTTACCAGGAATGACGCCTATATCTATGTTTCCTACTTTAATTTCTAAAATGGGTATAGATTCAAAAAAAATGATTTACTATTTAATTAAGCCATTAATAGATAAAAAAGATAAATTTGATACAAAATCATAAATTTAATGGTATTTTATGTATAAGAAGTTAAAACGTTAAAAGTGAGAAATTGTGGCAATAAAAAAAGTAGAACCAGATGGTATTGATAAATTACTATTTTTAGTATCGATTGTATTGATTTTAGTTAGTGGTTGTTGTATCACAGTATCATTTTTTAAACCTTTATCAAAACCAATTTTTGAACAAGTTCACGGAGTTGAATAGTAAGAACTGTGAATTTATATATAGGTGACATCGTAGAAAATACTGTAGTTGAAGGTCCTTTTGATCGCTTTGCTTTATGGGTTAGTGGTTGTAGTATTCAATGTATTGATTGCTGTAACGAACATTTATTTAAAAAATCATCAGGTAAAAAAATTAATATTAAAGATCTGAGTGATTTAATTACAAAATCTCAAGAAAAAAATAAAATAGAAGGTATTAGTTTGCTTGGTGGAGAGCCATTAGATCAAGCAGAAGAGCTTTATCAACTATTAAGTTTACTTAAAAGTAGAAACTTGGGAATAATGTTATATTCGGGTTATTATTTAGAACAAATAAATAAAAAGGCTTCACAAAAAAAAGTTTTAAAGTTTGTTGATTTGTTAGTTGACGGTCCATATCTGCCAGAACAAAGGGATATGACACGTCGATGGATTGGTTCAAAAAATCAAAATATGCATTTTTTATCAAATCGTTATAATAAAAATAGTAAAGAATTTACAAAAAGAAATCAAGTAGAGTTAGTTTTAAAAAAGAGTTCATTAGAAGCACATGGTTATCCTGTTTTGAATTTAAAAAAAGTTAAATAATGAGCTCTTTAGAACTCCAAAGAAATAAAAAAAACTTGTTACCGAGTGTGGACTATTTTTTATTAAGCTTTTTAACTAGGCTTAAAAATGGGGATATAGCTAGTGCTTTTTCTTACTTTCCTCCGATTTCTTTTCCAAAAGGTTTTAAGTTTTCAAGTAGAGGGTTAAAATATTTAAATTCGGTGTTACAAAATTGGATAATGACTGAAGTTATTTTAAAATCAGCTTGGCAAAAAAAAGCTTATAAAACTAAAGAGGTTGCAAAAATTTGTCGTTTTTGGGAGTTAGAAACAAATTGGAGTATTTCGATTGATTTATTGATGGTTTTAAGAGACTTACAACAACTTTGGTATGATGAGGTTTATGAAAATGGCTCTTATGTTTTTTCTAGGAAATTAAATGGTGCTGAAAGTATTTTTATTGATTTAATATTTCGTAAAATTTTAGAGACGCAAAAAAAATCTTTAATTGATAAATTTGGCCCCATTTATAAAAATACTTTGTTATCTGCTTTTAATTTTTCTTATCATTCTTTAGACTTAACTCCAAAATGGGATTTATTAAGTAAAGAAGAACAAATGTATGCTATTGCATCGACAGACTTTTATGTAGAAAGCTTTAAGATGTGGGAGTCTAGTTTTAATATTAAAAACTATGAAATAATTCAATTTGAAATAAAACTAGTAGTTAAAAAACTATTAATCTTATGTGATGTAGGTTTATCTCAAGAAGCTTGGAGCTTATTTTTAGTACCGATTGAAATATTTTTTGCAATCACTCAAAATGGACTTCTAAATAAAAATAGATACTTATCAATGCAATCATTTTTAACTTTATCAGAAAAAGAAAAGTCCTTTGTTATTTTAGAAATTAGGGCAGATTTTCAAAGATTTTTAAATAAAATAATAGAAGTAAAAAGAAAGTTACAAAATATTGGTTTTGTTGAAGACCATTTTGAGATAGCGCAAAAAATACTAAGAGTTGTATCTGTTAAAGTTAATCCTTTTTTAGAGAGTTATGAACAACAATTAGGACAAATGGCAAAACTTGGGAGAGAAAAAAATGAGTCATAGTTATTTAGTTGAGTTAAAGGTTCGGGTTAGAGAAACTATAAAAGTGAACGAAGAGTGGAAGTCATTAGTAGAGGTTTTACCTATTTTACCACAAGTAGAAATGGCCCAGCTTTTATCACAAGAGCTAGAAAAAGAGAATGATTGGTCTAAAAAAGGGACAATTCACTCAAAAAAAGATGGAAACTGGTCTATGGATTATGATGAAGAATCAATGCTTTTATCTATTGTATTTGATGAGGAAAAAACTTTTGAAAAAGAAGAAGTAAGACATGTAAATGTATATAATCCTGGCTATGATAATGATGATAGATACACTGAAATAGAGAGAAAAAAAATTCGTACTAAAATGTCTCAGAATCATGTAGATATGACAGACTACAAAAAAGAGACTGAACAGAAACTATCAGATGAAACAGAACCAAAATTAAATGAAATTGATGATTTATTTCAAACTCTTGTAGAAAAAGTCCAAATTAAGGCTTTAAAGTCAAAAGCAAAAAATATTGGAGAGATTGAGTCTATAACAGAAGATCAATCTAGTGGTGAAATCAAAATAGTTATAAATATTTAAAGGTATAAGTATGAGTTTTAATGTTGAAAGTTTACCCACAGAATTATCAGAAAAACAAGCACTTGAATATGCATATAGTTCAGAAATTAACTGGAATATACAAAAACTATCCTCAGGGATTTCAGTATTAATTGAATGTGAAAAACAATTGATACCCTGGTTGTATATGTGTGTACGTAGTAAGTTAAAAGATCAGGGTTATAGTCTAGAGTTTTTAGATGGTCGGTCATTGCCAGGTGATGTTCAAGATAGTGGTAGTGTTCTTCGTAACATGATTTTACAAATTACTTATTGGGTGCGTAATTCTAGTGAAAAAAAAGTACTAGTATTGCCTCATCTTGATTTATTAGTCAGCAATTCAGCTAATGAAGGTTTAACAACAGAAGCTAGAGAAATCTTACCTCTTTTATACGAAAATCCCGGAATTGTATTTTTAGCCTTTAAAGATCCTTATTTTGCATTCTCTAAGGTGGTTGAAAACTTATTTCCTGCAAAACAAAAACTGCTTGGGATTGATAGAAAATGCCTACAGGGATTAGTATTACAAAGAGAAGCTAGAAAATTTCCGAATGGATTTAATTTTCAAAGTTTATATCAATATGTATCAGGGCTTAATCCTGTAAGATTAAGACAAATTTTACAAAGATTAGATGGAATAGATTTTCCTGAAGAAAGTAGTAAAGTAATCTCTCAAATTCGAGAAATGTCCATTGCTTGTGATATGGAGATTCCTTTGGTTGATATGCAAAAAGATATCGGAGGATATAGCCAAGTAAAAGACAAGTTAAATTCTGAAATTTTAGAAATATTAGAACGTAGAGCAGAAATAACAGATGAAGATGAATTAAAAGAAATTGATTCTATTATTCCAAAAGGACTTATCTTTCATGGGCCTCCAGGTACAGGTAAAACATTTTTTGCAAAAGCTATGGCAACCTCATTAAATGCCTCTATTATCATTGTTTCTGGACCAGAGTTAAAATCTATGTGGGTTGGTCAAAGTGAAGAAAATATCAGGAAAGTTTTTTTTAAGGCCAGACAATCGGCACCTTCCATTATAGTTTTTGATGAGTTAGATTCTTTTGCTGGTGCGAGAGATAGTGGTTCGTCTACTGAGGTAAATCACTCAATGGTAAATCAGTTATTAACTGAAATGGATGGTTTTAGAAAAGAAGAACTCGTTTTTATTGTTGGTACAACTAACTTTGTTAGCTCTCTTGACCCTGCTTTATTAAGACCAGGAAGATTTGAGTTAAAAGTTGAGATTCCTTTTCCTGATAAAATAGATCGTTCTGAAATTTTATCTTTATATAATAAAAGAATGAAATTAGGATTAGACGAAAGACAACTAGAGTTTTTAACAAGAAAAACAGGTGAAACCACTGATGCTATGACTGGGTCTCAATTTACAGGAGATCATTTAAATTCGATTATGCGCTACTTAAGGCGTATACAAATTAGAGAAGCTCGAACTGCTTTTGAAGATAAAGATTTATACGATGCTATGCATGGTGGAAAAACACGACTTGTTTTAAACTCTGATGAAAAAGAAGTTGTTGCGTATCATGAAGCAGGGCATGCATTAGTGGCTTTAAGTATTAAAGAAAGCTCGGATGTTGAAAGAATATCGATCAATTCAGATTATACTGATGCTTTAGGGTATGTTCAGCATGTAGGGCGTAAAAATAAATATGTAATAACAAAAAAGCAATTATTAGCAGATTTAATTGTTTTAATGGGTGGTAGAGAAGCTGAACACTTAATCTTTAAAGATATTAGTATAGGGTCTCAAAATGATATTTATCGAGCAAATAAACTTGTAGAAGAAATGGTTTCAGTTTTAGGTATGTCAGAGGCTTTTGGAGTTAGAGTTGTTGAAGGCAATAATATCTCATCTGATATTTTAAATAAAAGAGACCGAGCAATTGATGAAATTCTAGAGCGTGCCAAAAAGAAAGCAAGGCAAATTTTAGAAACTCGCATAGAAATGTTACATACTTTAAAAAATGAATTAATTTCTAAAGAAACTTTAGAAAGAAAAGATATTAGAAAATTATTTGAAACTCAGGAGAAAAATAATGGCTAAAGTTATATTATCATTAAAGAAAAACTCTGAAGATGGAAAACAAGAACTGACTATTGACTATGAATCAGATGGCGATGCTTTACCCTTTGAGCATGAAGAAGATCATAAAGCATTAGTAAAAAAACTACTAGGAGCAAATTCTTTAGATTTATCTGAAATAGATTCTATTGTAGTCAATAGAAAAGCAATTGCTTTAACAGATGAAGGGGAAAAAGAAAGAGAACAACAAAGTGAAAGAAAAAAAATCATTCAGAGATAATGAACTTGGTGTAAAAATTTGAAATTATGAAGCAATTACAGTTTGAAAAATTAAAAGATATAAAAATTTACTTATTAAGATGGATAAGATCATGCCCCGAACTTCTAAGTAAAGAAATATATGCATCTAGAGATGGCTTAGAGTTTTGTTTAGATACTGATATATACAATGAATTAGATTTATTTTTAGATAAAGGAGTTCAAGTAAATGATTTGATATCTATACCTAAAAATTATATTAAAAGTCCTTTGTGGTCATTATATGAGTTAGATAAATATACAAAAAAAGAAGAAATTCTATATGTATCTTTATATGAAAACTTTGTAAAAGACTTTTTACTTCAAGCTTTTAAGTTAGAGCACTTTGATATTGATTTAATGAAATTAGATGAAGGGCAAGTATTATTAAAGGTAAATGGTGCAAGTCATTATTTATTTTATACAGCGCAAGAGTCATACGGTGCAAAAGTATTTTGGAAAGATGATTTTGACACATTTACTCCATGGAAATCATTTCATCCATGTTCTTTAATTTGGTCAAGAGATACAAAAATTAGATTCATACTTGACCGTGCTATCATGTCAGTAAAAAGCTTGATTTTTCAAAATGTTTTTAAAATAGTAGACTGGAGTTTTTCATTTAATGAAGAGGAGTTAAGTGCTAGTGAAGATTTACCAAAAATAGTAATACCAGTATTATTAAAAAAGAGTAAAGATTACGAAAAACCAAGTCCAGTTATTTGTTTTTATAAAGAAGATCGCTTAGAAGATTTAGAAAACTGGATTACTGAAATGTCTCCAGAAGAAAGACGAAGTTATGCAATACTTTCTATAAAAAAACCTCAAAAAGGTTTTTTTGTTAAATTAAAGCATTGGCAATCTGATAAAACGGCTAACTTTTTACCTACAGAAGATTCATTTTATTTATTGTATGAGGATTATTCAGCTTATTGTCCTATAGATGATAAATTATTTCCGAATTTACCAAAACAAGAGTTTGATAGATTATTTCCGATTCCCTTTGGAGAGAGTTTATTACTTTGGAATATAAATAATGAATGCACAAAAATTTTTATGTCTGATAGTGAATTTAAAGAATTAGATTCAATAGTTCATTATATCTTAGGACAGAACTCTATTATGATTGAGAAATTTGTGAGCAGTATTTGTTTGGATGATTATAGAATCGGAGTATATGAGTTTAATCCAGAAGATCCAAATGGAAGTTATAGTAATGAATCAATATCATCTTTTGAAAATATTCAAATAGAAATAGAAGATGAAGAAATAAATTTACAGGAAGTATTGGGTAGTACTGAGGAAAGTGTTGAAGATAAAGAAAGAGAATTGATAGAAAAAAGAATAATAGAACTTCGCGAAGATTTAATGAACTCTCCTAAAAAAATACTTTTAAAGTCTTGGTATGAGTTAGCGGGTTTAGAGTCAAAATTAGATAATAATTTAGAATCTTATAAATTATTTGAAGTAGCTTTATACTTTAGTTTGAATTCAGATAATTTTAAGCCCTGTTTAAATAAAATATCAGATTTAATTAAAAATAAAATGGATGTAAGTTTTGCCCTAGATGATATATTTTCTTTAGAAATAGATAAATTATCACTTAAAAGCTTTGAATATTGTTGTTATGTTTTATTGAATGACTTTGATGGTTTGATAGATAAACAAAAAAGGTTTGTAAAGACTGAATTTTTATTAGAGCTTGAATCACGCATTTCTCAAATGACTTTACTAAGTTTAATTAATATAAGCTCTTTATTTCATAAAACCTTAGATTTGGACTCTTATTTAATGTTAAAAGTTAAAGATGAGTTTTTAGGGAAATTATATGATAAAAATATTTTTGAATTGGCTAATTTACCAAAGTTTGTTGAAGAATTTGATTTTGACTCAGACCTAGGAACCAGTGAAGAAACAGTAAGTGATTTTTATAGTAGCTTGACAGGATATTTTTCTGATGAAAATGTAGAAGTTGTTCAAAATAAAATATTTTATTATTTAATTTTTGCATTAGGATTTGCTCGAAGTAATAATACAGATGCTTCTACAAAAAACTTATCAAAATGTAAAAACCTTGTTTCTTATACAAATGATTCCCTTCATGCTTTATTTTATTTATATTATAAAAAAGAAGTAGAAAATGTTTTATATTCAGTAGAAAATAAAAAAGTTGATGAGAAAATACTAGAAATTAGAGATCAATTGAGTTCAACAGAAAAATATAAAGCTCAAAGATTAATAGAGTTATCTCGAATAGTTTCGCCTGAAATAACAATTTCAACAAATGAAATGCATCATGAATATATAGGGCTTGAAAAAAGATCGCCAGAAGATTTAATTCAAGCGATTCCAACAGTTATATCTGAATTAACATTAGATATAAGTACTCCAATAGATAGATTATCTTATAAAAAGAAGTTAGCTTTTGTTACAATTTTAGATTTGTTGCCAAAGTTAGGACAAGACTTTTGTTTAAAAACATTTCATGAGATTTATTTACTTTATCCTTCTTTAATATCGAGTGATCATAAAGGAAGCGTGTTAGCTAGACTTTTATCAATAGCTTGCTTTTATGAAGATGAAGGGTTAATAAATGAGTTACTTTTAGAGTTTGAAACTTTATTGTCTTCCATTGAAAATCAAAAACCTAAAGTTATCTTTACTTTATTATTACCAATTTTTGATCAATTATCTAAAAGAATTACTCAAGAGCAGTTAGTACCTTTATTAGAAAAGTTTAATAAACAATTAGATAATAGTGTTTATTCTGCTAAAATTCGAGTTTTAATGGCCGTAGTTTATGATGATTTGTTAATGCCTGATATATCAAAATCTCTTATGAAAGACTCTTTTAAGATATACTTTTCTGGTAGTTTGGGTAACATAGAATCATATGAGCTATTTTGTTTGATGATGGATAAATTATTTTATTGTAGTTTGGGGCTAAAAAAATGGGTTGGAGACAGCTTAGTAAGAAAATATTCAAAAATTAAAGATCACTATTCAACAAATAGCCATTTTTCATTGTCAAAAGTGGCAGCACTTGAATTTTTAGTTCATATGTTTGAAGAAGATGAAGATATGTCTATTGAATTAAAAAATTACTTTATAGAGTTTGAGCATACAGTTAAAAATAATTTGTTCAAAATACTAAGAAAGTGGGAGGTTGTCTAAATGTTTGAAGAATATAAGACACCAGATTTAGAAGAAGTTTTAAAAAGATTACAAGAGTTTAAAAACAGGTTAAATTCGTCTTTTGTGGCTCGTGAACAAGAAATTGACATGATGATTGTAGCAGCGATCGCCCAAGAGCCAATTTTATTTATTGRYSCTNSWGKTRCKRGKAMANKCTGCYTYRATWGGCNANTNYAAAAAASKRYTASMTWTTGMASMWGANKWCTMKTWTGAANWAKATNTTWACAWRATKYWSTKWMMSTNKCTRAWRYYANYRGSMCRTKRGATWTNMWWAAGAMYKMRKGWTRRARANNTKCATASMYKWANTGAAGGKAARCWAYSKTMYRCARRRYTWGTTKKTKKAGATKAWMKMTNNTTARATNRRWKWCRGNWATCKKWRRKMSTNWTATTGAYKMTCATCAATGAAAGAAAATTTTATCAAGATGGAAAACCTCAGCCTGTACCTTTAAAAATATTATTTGGTGCTACTAATGAAATACCAACTCACACAGAGTTAGACGCTCTAAAAGATCGTTTTACTTTGAAATTAAAAGTATCAAAAGTAAGTGAAGATAGATGGGATGATTTACTTTTTAAAGGTTTAGAGAATGACACAAGAAAATATTTTAAACAACAAGAGTACCCAGATACAATTTTTTCATTAGAAGATTTTGAGTTTTTACACCAACATGTTCAAAAATCTTTAATGAAAGTTAGTGAAACCAGAGAAGATGTATTTTTTGGAAAAACTTTATATATGGAGTTTAAACGAATTTTAAAAACTATTATCCATGATTTTGAAATTGAAATATCAGATAGAAAATTAATTAAACTGTATCGTTTAATTAGGTGTCATGCTTTGTTTAAACGAGGTGGTGGTGTTGAAAAAGAAGATTTTATTTTATTAAAGCACCTAGGAAATCAAGTAGATGAGATTGACTTTTTAAGCGAAAAAATTCAAAATATTCTGTAAAAATTATACCAAAGTGAAAATACTTTGCTTGCTTTGGGTATATATTATTATGAAAGACGATAAATGCATCTTTTAGATAAAGAACAAAGCCAGTTTTTGGTGTTGGCAAGTTTAAAAAATAGTTTTTTTGTGTTAGATAATGATCTAAGATTTTTTTTAGACTCATATTTAAAATTATTATATAAAGGGTTACAATTACCATTACCAGGTATTTTATATGATTTATACGCTGTATTAAGAGGTTCAAAATCACAAAATTTTGAACGAGTATCTTTTGATTTTGATGATCAGTACCAAAACCAATGGTTAGATAAGGTTAAATTTAGTCAATTAATGAAAGATTCTAAAGAGATTTCTTTATTTTTTAAAGGTAATGAATATTTTTATTTTTATGAACTTTTTATAGAATTATTTTATTCAAAACAAAAAATACCAAGCTCTTATTTAGAAATAAAACCAGTATATATTAAAGATTTATTAAAAAGGTTTGATGAAGAAGATATTTTTACTCAATTAAATGAAACAAGTGAGTGGCATCCATATTTTGACCCTAGCTTATGGATTCTATCTTATGAAGAGAGTCAAATAGAGTTTAACGGTGAAGATTTATGGGAGCTTAGGCACGTTACTGAGATAGCTAATGATTCTGATAGGTTTGCTATAAAAAAATGCCATGAAGCGAAAAGATATTTTTATGAAAGAAGTGTTTCTATTTTAAAAAAAATTAGAATGGAAATAGAACCTACTTATACTGAAGATAAAAAAAATGATGGAGATTATCCTTTAGGGGGAATAACTGGTATTACAAATAAAGGAAGCTTTGAAAGTTTGTTGGGGTCTGAACTAATATATTCAGAAGTCGATTCAGAAATTGATTTATTTGATATTAAATATATTGAGAATGAGCTTTTATACTATGAAAGAGATGCAAATCAACTAGAAGAATGTTGGCAAGAGATACATCTATTTTTTTATTCTCAAAATGTGTGGCCAAATTTAAATGAATGTAGTATTTATCCTTTTTTCTTTTTTGCTTTATTATCTTTTATGATTGAGTTTTCAGATAAAATTCATGATAGGTATAAATTTAAATTTAAAATTATTTTTGAATGTAAAAAAGAAAGAGACACAGAGTTTTATAAAATTTTAGAAGCTTTTTTAAGTGTGTATAAAGATTTTGGAAGAGTTGAAATAGTATTTGTAGATCAACATGAAGAAGTTGTCAAAAGACTTTCACAATTTAAAGAAATTCACTTTGGTAAAAAAATTATTTATCGATCTTCTTGTGAATGGAAAGACTTATTTATTTCTACATATTTTTCAAAATCGAATCAAGAACAAAAATTAATACTAGATGAAGAGGGCTTCATTTCATTCTTAAAGTGGAACTTTAAAACTTTGTTTTCTTAGCGTTTGATTTTACCTGTTAAGTGTGTGACAATATCCGAATTAATAACTAGCTAAATGAGATATTATATGAAAATTTTAATTGTTGATGATGATTTTATTTGTAGAAAAATGTTATCAAGAATATTAGATAACTATGGTGAAGTGGATATAGCATCTGATGGTGATGAAGCTTTGCTTGCTGTTGAACTGGCTTTATCAGAAGAAGACCCTTATGATTTAATTTGTCTAGATTTGTGTATGCCAAAATTACCAGGTTTAGAGGCATTAACAAAAATAAGAGAAATAGAAGAAAAAAATGAAATTAGAGTAGGTAATGGCGCTAAAATTATTATTACTACTTCTTTAAAAGACACAACTAGCTTAATGACTGCATTTCGTAGTGGTTGTGAATCTTATTTAATAAAACCTTTATCAAAATCAAAAATAATTTCAGAGTTAGTAAAATTAAAACTTACTAAAGGCATAGAAAAGTAAAATCTTTATTCAGGAGAAAAACATGTCGACTTCAATAAAAATGAATCCTAATCAAAAAAAAAATCTTTTAAAAGTTCAAACTTTACTAAATGAAAAAGAATTTGGAAAAGCGATCAAACTTGCTACTAAAATAAAAGATATTAAGTTAAAAGAATCCTATTTTTTATTGGCAATGGCCTATAAAGGCCAAGGTAGGATGGACTTGACTATAGATACTTTAGAAGAATATATAAAAGATGGAGAACCTGACTTTTTTACCTATCGTATTTTAGCTGATACGCATAGAGATATGGGTAATATAGACGAAGCTTTAGTAGCTTACGAAAAACTATTAACTTTTGAAGAAGTTCCTAAAAACCCGATTCAAATAGCAAAAGCGACTGTTTTATATCAATCGGCTCGTTTTGAAGAAGCTTTAAAAGAGTTGTCAGAAATAAATGTAGATGATACTAAAACAAATTTACTTGTGAAGGCAATGTGGGCTGGCTGTCAAAATGCTTTAGAAAAATATGATTCAGTAAAAAATACTTTATTAAAAGAGATTGATAAGATAAAAGATGTAGCTCATGAAATGGAAGCAGGAGAAGTTAAACTATTGGCTTTCAAATTAAATTATGAGTTAGCTCGGTCTTTACAATGTTTAAAGTCTTCTGAGTCTGAGGTAAGTAAGTTTTTATACCCATGTTTAAAGTTATTAGATCCAACCCCTAATCAAGCACTTCAATTAGTTAGAGAAGTTAAATCTGTAGAAAAAACAGACGACTCAAAGCTCTATCACCTATCTATTAAATCTTGTGCTCCTATGCAAATTTCTCCGACTCAGTCAAAAAGATGTGAGTATTTCAGAGAGTATGAAGTCTATGCAGACTCTATTGACGAATGTATGGAGTTTATTTGTGAATATGAAGATGATGCTATTGACGGTGAGTTAGGTCTTGGTAAATCTGGTATTGTAGATCATTTTTCAGGAGAGTTAAAAGGGGTTTATTTTCAGTCCCACAGGATTATGAAATGAACGAACGCCGAAAAAAAATGATTCAAGCTTATAGCGATAATAAAATCCCTGGTTTTGAGTTATTACTTGATAATGTTTGTGACTCTCATAATGTTGCTGCTGTTTCTCGTACAGCTGATGGTTTGGGTATCTCTAAAATAAATCTTTATTATACTTATAATGAGTTTCCTGAATTTGACTATAATGGTCATAAGTCGAGTGCAAGTGCAACTCGTTGGATGGACTTTGAAAAAGTAGAAGACCCTTTAGAATTTGCAAAACAAAAAAAATCAGAAGGTTATACTTTAGTTGGTACTTACATGGATGATACAGCTAAAACAGTTATGGACTATGATTTTTCAAAAAAAACAATTGTAATGATGGGCTCTGAAAAACGTGGATTAAGCAAAGAAATAAAAGAGATTTGTGACGAGCTAATGTATATACCTATGGTTGGAATGGTTCAGAGTTATAATATTTCTGTGTCTGCATCTATTGTAATGTATGAGTTATATCGTCAACGAGGTCATTTGGTTGATACAGGGCTTATTAACTCTCTTAGAGGCAACCGTGATGGTGATAATAAACGAAAAGAACAAGGCTTAGAACCTCGTGGCCTTTAAGTTTTACTAAAGGCCCCAATTAGTTTTACTTAACCTTATATCTTTAACTCTATTGATTTATCTTCTTTTTAACAAAGGAGATAAATATGCAATCAGTACAAAATGACAAATTTTGGATGGGCTCAAGAGAGGTCGAATGTTTTTTAGAACATTTTTCACTAGATCAGATTGATAAATTTAATGATCATTATATAGGTAGCTATGATAATGATTTAGATTTATTACATGATTTACTTTCTGAAATAGAAAATAATCAAGAGTTAATAAGTTTAGTAAAACCGTATTTAAACTACAAAGGGGTACTTCAAGAGATAGCACTTAGAGACGGTTTAATTATCCATGAAGATTTAGATTATATTGTTTTTAGGACTTAGGTAAATAAAATATTTGGTTTCATCATCTATTTAATGATGATAAACTATAAAAACTTTAAATAAATGTTGAAACTCAAGTGATACTAAAGGGATAAAATGGCATATAATCATCATGAAATCGAAGAAAAATGGCAAAAACGATGGAGTGAGGACTCTTTATATTCAGTAGATGTAAATAAAATGGATGAAAAATACTATGTTTTAGTAATGTTTCCTTATCCATCTGGAGATCGTTTACATATGGGTCATTGGTATCAGTATGGTGTAATGGATACATGGACTAGATACCAGCGAATGAATGGCAAAAATGTATTTTTCCCGATGGGTTTTGATGCATTTGGTTTACCAGCGGAAAACTTTGCTATTAAACATGGTATTCACCCAAAAGAGTCTACAACTAAAAATGCTGATTACATGATGACGCAGTTTAAAAAAATGGGAGTATCGTATAATTTTGATTATGCACTTGATACATCAAAAGAAGATTATTATAAATGGACTCAATGGGTGTTTTTGGAGTTATTTAAAAATGATTTAGCTTATAAAAAAGAGGCTCCTGTTAATTGGTGTACTAGCTGTCAAACAGTACTTGCCAATGAGCAAGTAAAAGATGGTGTATGTGAGCGTTGTGAGTCAGTAATTTTACAAAAAAACTTAAATCAATGGTTTTTAAAAATTACTGATTATGCAGAGCCTTTATTGGCAAACTTAGAAACTTTAGATTGGCCTCATAAAACACTTGCTATGCAAAAACATTGGATAGGTAAAAGCATTGGTAGTGAGATAGAGTTTAAAGTAGATAAATTTGATATAGACTTTAAAGTCTTTACTACTAGACCAGATACCTTATTTGGATGTACCTATGTGACTTTTGCACCAGAGCACCCTAAAGTGCTTGAGTTTGTCAGTGATGGGCAAAAACAAGAAGTTTTAGATTATATCGAAAAAACAAAAAAGACATCAGAACTTGAGCGTTTAACTGTAGATGATGAAAAAACAGGAGTTTTTACTGGAGCTTATGCTATTAATCCAATCAATCAAGAAAAAGTGCCGATTTGGATTAGTGATTATGTTTTGTTTTCATATGGTACTGGTGCTGTAATGGCTGTCCCTGCTCATGATGAAAGAGACTTTGATTTTGCGAAAGCTTTTGATTTACCAATTAAACAAGTAATTGTTAAAGATGATGAGTCTTCATTAGATAAAGCTTTTACAGGTACTGGTCTTATGATTAACTCAGGTAAATTTGATTCAATGAAATCTACTGATGTTAAAAAGTTGATAACAGAAGACTTACAAAAACAAAATAAAGGCGAATCTAAAATTAATTTTAGATTAAGAGATTGGTTGATTTCTCGTCAAAGATATTGGGGTGCTCCTATCCCTATTATCCATTGTGATGATTGTGGGCCAATTGCTGTACCTCAAGAGCAACTACCAATTATTTTGCCAGAAGATGTAGAGTTTAAACCTATGGGTGAGTCTCCTCTTAAAGCTTGTGACTCTTTCATGAATGTAAAGTGTCCAAAGTGTAAAAAACCAGCTTTGCGTGAAGCAGATACTTTAGATACTTTTATGTGTTCTTCTTGGTATTATTTGAGATTTCCAAATGTTGGTAATAACGAGCAAGCATTTGAAAAAGGTATCACTGATAAGATGATGCCAGTAGATAAATATGTTGGTGGACCAGAGCATGCTTGTATGCACTTATTATATGCAAGATTTATCAATATGGTTATGAAAGACTTAGGGTATACTAAACATATAGAGCCTTTTACATCATTGACTCATCAGGGCATGATACTTGGCTCTGATGGACAAAAAATGTCAAAATCAAAGGGTAACTCTGTATCACCTGATGGTTATGTTGAAGATTATGGATCAGATGTTTTAAGATTATATTTATGTTTTGGATTTAGTTATATTGATGGTGGTCCATGGGATGATAGTGGCATTAGATCAATGGCAAAATTTGTTGATAGGGTCGCTAGGTTGTTAGATGAAAATAAAGATTTACTAAGCCAAAAATTAGAGTTAGACGATAATTATAATTCGGATGAAAAAAAGCTACTTTATGTGTATAACCATAGTTTAAAGGGTGTAACGGTAGATGTCGCAAAGTTTCAATTTAATACTTCTATTGCTAGAGTAATGGAGCTATATAATGCACTAAATGATTATTTAAAAAATGTATCTCCAGATAAGCACAATAAATCATTAGTTAGCTACATATTAAAAAATATGATTATAATTTTATCTCCATTTATACCACATATTTGTGAAGAGTGGTGGGAAGCTATTGGTGAGAAGTCTTCTGTTAGTTTAGAAACTTGGCCTACTGTTAATGAAAAGTATTTAGAGTTAGATGAAATTCAAATGGCTGTTATGATTAATGGTAAAGTAAGAGAGCAGATGAAAGTAGCTAAAGATTCTAGTGATGATGTAGTTTTTGATAAAGCTCTTGAAAGTAAAAAAATACAGGGATATTTAGAGGGTATGACTGTTATTAAAAAAATTCATGTTAAGGGTAAGTTATTAAACTTAATTTTAAAAAAGGCATAGTATGAATGTAGAGGAGATTCAAGTTCAGATTCAACTAGCAGATTCACTTTTACAACAAAAAAAAGATAATGAAGCTAAGATTGTATTTGAAAAAATAATTAATTTTAATCTCCTTGAAGCTAACTCTTTATGTTATTTTCGCTTAGGAGAAATTTGTAATAGACAAGGTGGTTTGATTGACTCTATTAAGTATCACCGTTTAGCTTTTAAATCTAATCCTGCTTTATGTTCACAGTTGTTACCAGCTAATATTTCACATCGAAGTTATATCTATAATTTGGGATTACAAAATCAAATTATAGATTGCCCTTTGTGTGATAGCAATGCTTTTGAACATTCTGTATTTAACATTGCTTTAAGCGCTAATTTTATAGATGGATTTGACCCTGTAAGAGTTTGGCGTAAATGTAATAGTATAGATTGTTCTCATATTTTTGCTTCAACTATTCCTAAAAACTTAAATGAAATTTTATCTAAGACTAGCTCTTCTGTTATCAAAGAAGCAAAAATACATCGTTTGGCACAAATTGGTGAGGTTTTAACTAATATTTCAAAAAATAGAAATATTAAGACCTGTTTAGAAGTTGGAGCAGGAGCTGGTGAACAAGTAGCAGTAGCTTTAGAGTTTGGGTTTGAGGTAGAAGCAGTTGAGATTAGAGAGAGTTATTGTGAAAACTTAAGAGAAACTTTGGGTATTGAAGTTTTTAATAAAAGTATTGAAGAGATTAAGTTTCAAAAAAAATATGATTTAATTTTGATGGGAGATGTTTTAGAACATGTCATTAACCCTATTACTTTGTTACAAAATTTAAAAAATATTTTAAGCGACTCAGGTATTTTATGGATATCTACTCCAAATTATGAGAGTGCAATGACTCGTTTAACTAAGTTTTATGACCCCATGTGGCAAGTGTGTGAGCATTTACAATACTTTTCAAAAAAATCAATTTCTTTAGCATTGGAAAAAGTAGGGCTAAAGCTGTTAGAATACAAATCTTCTTTTCAATATAATGGTTCGATGGAGCTAATAATAAGTAAGTAATAATTTTTATTTGGTGGTAAGTTATGGCATTAGAGCAAAAATGGGAATACGGAAAATTAACTAGTGAAGTAGATGAATCAGGAAAGTCTCGCTTCTTTTTTCATAGTGAAAAAACTAGTGAGTTAAAAGAGTTAAGGGATTATATTATGGCTATGAACCTTTTAGGTCGGCAAGGTTGGGAATGCCTAAGTGTTTCACCATTAACTTTAGTAAAAGATGAAGAATTTGATGGTATCTCTAGTATTAGAGAGGCTTTTTTTAAGCGTCATCGTAGGGTTGAAGTTTAGTAAAATGAATAAACAAAATATATGAAGTCTAAAGATGCGATTAATCGGTATATTTCTTATTGTATGTCAGCTAAACTTAAAGAAGGGTTTGACTTTCTTAATCAAATAGAAAACCCTTCAAAATTGATAACTACATTTAAGAGTAGAGTTGAAAACCGATTTTTTATTAGCTCTCCAAAAAGAAGATTCAAGACTAAAATTAAGTGGATACGTGAAATTTTATCTATATATTATGATTATTATATAGATGTTATGGTTCACAACTTAGACTTTTTTAAAGCTGAAAAAAAGTTGGCTCAATCTTTATCAAAATTATCTTATTTCCCCCAAATAAATGACATTAATGAAATTGAAAAATTAATTGATGAGAAGTTTCAATCTATTGGTTGGCATTTTCTTGGAGGGGTTACTCTTCCATTTCGTGGGCCATATATTTATGAAACTTTGGAGAAAAATATCTTCTCTATTAGTTTGCCTAATAATGTAAGAGATATTACTGTAAACTTTATGAAAGACTTTCATTCTCTTTCATGGTTAAATTATGCAACATTTGGCAAGTCAGGCACTGGAGGTTGGGCAAAAAAGGATGCTTTATACTGTGTAATTGATAATTACGATCAATCAAGTGAGAGCTTTTTAATAAGCTATTTAAAGCATGAAGCACAACATTTTGATGACTACCAACGTTTCCCAATCATTTTAGAGGGCAAGCAAGAGGTGTTGGAATATAGAGCAAAGTTAGCTGAATTGATATATTCAAATTCAATGAATTTATTTTATCGTTTTATGAATGAAAGTAAAAATGATAAAAACTTTCCTCATTTACTAGCTTCATTTCAAATAAAACGAGGCTTTGAAAAAAGATTAAAGAGTTCACTTTCTGAAATAAATATTTCAATAATACAAGAGATAGCTCTTCAGTTGTATAATAAAAATACAAATGATTTAGAAAATAATAAGTGTTGGGATAAAACAATACAAGAGATATAACTAAGGGTTATTTGATACGGAGAAACAATGAATAAAAAAAATATATATTATCAACATTCAGGTGCTATTGGCCCTACGGCTATTTTGCTTTCAATTATTTTTGGCTTAATTGCTAGTTTATTTTTGGGCATTATTTATGGGTATATAATTTATGCTCTTCCATTTATCTATGCTAACTTTATAATTGTTGGGTTATACGGGTTTGGAGTCGGAAGTGCCGTAGGAATCGGAGCAAAGTTTGGTAAAGCTAGAAATGAAAAAGTACTAGGTTTTATAGCTTTTTTGGTAGGCATTTTAGCATTTTACTTTGGGTGGGTTAGTTGGCTACATGCAGTTACAGAGCAAAACGTTTTAAATGTTGATTTAGTTGCAGTTTTTTCTGATCTGGCTCCTTCTAAAGTATTCTCAATGGCTACAAGTATTGCTCAAAAAGGAGCATGGGGTATATTTGGTTGGACTCCGACAGGTTTTTCTTTATATTTTATTTGGGGTATCGAAGCATTAATGATTATTTTTTTAACTGTGATAGCAGCGACTGTTTCTATTGATGATCCATTTTGTGAACGATGTAATAATTGGATAAAACAAGATTCAGATATTTCTCCTTTTTCTTTTATTGGGGATATAGATAGTTATAAATCATCTATTGAAAAAGAAGGTGCTGAGTTTGTTTTAAATGCCAAAAAACAAGAAGAAGCAGAAAGTAAATTTAGTGAATACAAGTTGTTTGCTTGTAATAATTGTAACTCAAGTCAAATGCTTTCTGTATCTAATGTAGAAATTACGCTTGGTTCAGATAATAAAGAAGAATTTACAAAAACAGAGGTTATTAAATATTTGCTTTTAAATAAAGAACAGTTTACTTCGCTTAAATCTCCAAGTTCATCTGATGTGATTACTTGATTTAAAGTTAAGCACTTTTAGGCTCCAATAAATAAATATTCTCATTAATACTAGCAATATCATTTTTAATAAACTTAAGCATCTGTGGGGTGCTTGTGTACTTTTCTAAAAGTTTGATATTATAGTGGGTATTAAATAATTGATGGATTTCTTGATCTGTTACAGAAAATGGTGGGCCAATTAATTTTTGACTATCATCGTATTCAAATGTAATTAAAAATATTTTAGCTTTTGGTAGAGTTTTTATTAAAAAATTGGCGTATTGCTTTCTTATTTCTAAAGGTAAGGCAACGATTGAGGCCCTGTCATATATCCATGAAACATTTTTTAGTTGTTCAGAGCCTATTTTAAACAAATCGCCTTGAATTAATTGATATGATTGATGATTATAAATTTTGTGGTGTTTGGTACTTTCAACCTTGTAAGAAAGGTTATTTTCTTGATAAAAATCAAAAATAGCAGAATCTACCAACTCAGAGCCAATAATTTTTTTATTAGTTTCTTGCTTTATATAAAGCATATCTATGCTTTTACCACACAAAGGTACAAAAATATCGCCCGTATCTTCTTTGAGATGATCTATAAATTTTACTAAAAAACTATTAGCTTTTGATTGATTGAAACCTATGATTTGTTTTTCCCATTTATCTTCCCAAAAATTTGCTTCCATTGTATTGCCTTTATTTTTTTAGTATGAGCTTGTCACCATTAATATTAATATCTTTAACAATTGTAACCCCGTTCTCTTGAATAAAAGTAAGTTTGAAAGAGGGGTTAGATTTAAACTTAGGGCTAATTAAGACTTCGTTATGTTGAAAATAGCTTTCAGTTAAGCTATTTTTAGTAAAAAAATCAAAATCACTATTAGAATCTTTAATTGTAGTATTTGAAAAGTTAAGTGTTAAGCCTTGTTTTCCAAAATATGATGAGCTACCTAAATTTCTAAAACTTAGATAAAAACCATTAGGGGTATAAATTTTATTGATAGAAATTTTAAAATAAGCTGGAAAGCTATAGGTAATAGCTTTTTTTAATTTTTTGGCAGTTAAGACTAGTTCTTCAGAACTTTTACCAAACCTAAAGAAAGCTATATTAGTATCTTTTGTTTTAACAGTAGATTTAATTGCTTCAATATATTGAGCTAGTGCGCTAGGTGAAATATAATTATATTTCATAATAGAGTGTTTTTTAAAGCTTTGTGATTTAAAGCTAAAGGTATCTTTGGCTTCATATGAAATAACTCTATCATGCATAGACTTTTTTTTAGACAAGCCGTATATGGAGGATATTAGCTTAAAACGTTTATTTTCAGTAATAGAATTTGGGTTATATACGGCCCAAGGAACTTTCATCTTACCTTTATCATTATAAAGAACGTTATAAGAGTAAGTAGGAAGACCATAAACAATTTTAGTATCTAATTGTTGATAACGTTTGACCATAGATTTTAGCCAAAAGTAATCAGTAACTTTTAAGTTTTGTTTAGGGGATTTTCCTCGAAAGTAGTCATATAACATTGGTACAACAAAGTTGCATTCTTTGACAAGTTGTTTAAATTTATCTTTTTTTATCCAAGAAGACATTGGAGTTATAGAGATAAGTTGAGGGTTGATTACTTTTTTTAGTTTAAGAATAATTTTTTTGTATATGTCAAAGTCTATACCGGACCCTTCAAGGTCAATTTGAATGCCAATAATCTTTTTATTTAAACTTTGATAAAACTCATAGTTTTGAGATATTTTAGATACAATGTATTGTATTGCTTTTCGAGGATTTTTATTTAAAAAGCCCTTAACAAAAGGATTATTTTTATTATTCCCAAAGGTATAACAGAGGTGAATTTCTTTGAAGTAGGTTTTGAGGTTTTTGATTTGTTGAACAAAATTAGTACGTTTTTGGATTCCTTCAAAAGAAGGTACTTTATCAATTAATGAAAAGTTTCCAGAATGTAAAAATAGTCCTTTAATAGGAATACTCTTTAAGGTACTAAGACTTTGTTGATCAAAACCATAATTAAGATGCCAATGCCAAATATAATAGTTATTGTTGGCAAAAATGTATGAACCAAAGTTTAAATAGGTATAAATAGAGAATAGATATAATTTTATTTTCATTGTTATTTTGTTAAGTAGGTGAGAGTTTTACTTAGTGTACACTTAAATAATATATTTTGTTGTTTATCGATTCATAATAAAACTTGTAAAATAATTGTATTAATTTTTATTATTTAAAATAAAAAACACAATTTACTTTAATATTGAGTGAAAACTTAATGGAGATTTGCTAAGATGTTTGTAATAATTGATCTGATAGATGATTATATATTTATTAATTGGACTTTTTTGTAGAATAATACAAATTACAGATTTAATATTTGTAGAGATAAACTTTGATTAGGATTAAAATTAGATGGAGTTTTTATGAGTTTTAAAATATTAATTTTAGATGATGAAGTAGCATTGTCTGAGTCTATGAGTGAACTTTTATTGTTACGCTATGAATCTAAGGTTTCTGTTGATAGAGCGTTTAATATTGCAGATTTTGAAGATTTTGTAAAAATAAATAGATATGATGCAATAGTAGCTGACTTTAATTTACCTGATGGGGTTGGTTATAAATCGATGGTAAAAATGTTAGATATTTGTCCATGGATATCAGATTGCTTAATTATTTTTATAAGCGGTATACCCTACGTAGATTTAGATCCTGACTTTAAAAATGCTCAAGGTCTTTTTAAAAATGCATTTGTACGAAACAAACCCTTGCATTCACACTTATTGTACGAAATGATTGATAAAGAAATGGAAAGATAGTTTATAAGTGGAGAGACTATGAAAATATTGATAATCGATGATGAAGAGTTTATTTGTGAAATATTAAGTGAATTTTTATCAGAATATGGTGAAGTAACAACTTTGCAAGAGGGTTCTAAGGCTTTTGATTTATATAAAGAGGCTTTAGATAATGATGATCCTTATAATTTAATTTATTTAGATGTAATGATGCCTGATATTTCTGGTTTAGAGGTTTTAAAATTAATTCAAAATAATGAATCATCTTTGGACGAAAAAGATAAAACAAAAATTATTATGATAACTAGTTCGTATGATCCAGATAACTTTTTTGAGGCTTATCGTGGTGGATGCCAAGTCTTTTTAACAAAGCCTTTAAGGCAAAACATCATTCAAGAAAAATTATCTCAACTAGGTATTGAAAAACTAAAAAAATAATGAAAAATCAGATTGCTGTAGTTTTTGGTAGCTCTTCTATTAAAAAGGACTCTTTTTCTTATCAAGAGGGTATTGATTGTGGAAAACTACTTGGTTCATTAGATATTAATGTTATGACAGGTGGTTATGGCGGAATTATGGAAGCTGTCTCTTGTGGAGCTTCTTCTTTTGGATTAGATGTCATAGGGGTAACTTCAGAAACTTTTACTTTCCGACCAGAGGGTGCAAACTCTTATATAACTAAAGAAATTGTAGCTCCAAATATTATTGAACGTATTCAAATTATGGTTAAAAAAGCTTCATTCTTTATTGTCATGCCAGGTAATATAGGCACTTTAAATGAGTTGATTATGATTTTAACTTTATTTAAAGTGGGAGAATCTTCAAAAAAGTTATATGTATGGAAAACTCCTTTTTATGAAGGATTAAAGTCCTTGCAGAAAATTGGAATCCTAGATAAGTCTGTGTTAGGTTCAATCATTTGGATTGATAATGTCTCCGAATTAAATTATTTTCTTAAGGACTGAGGGCTGAATATGTCTAAACTAATTGATGTAAAAATATTAAATCCTTTTTTTACCTCTTCATTTGAGGTTATTTCTGAAATGGCAGAAGGAGCTAAGGTTACTAAAGGTAAACTTTCTTTAACTGATTCATCTAAATTTAAATCAAAAGGATTAGCCGTTATTATTGGAGTAACTGGTGTTATTGAAGGTAGAGTCATTTTGGATATGCCAATTTCAGTTGCTGTAAAACTAGCTAGTTTAATGAATTTTGAAGAAATAACAAAAAGTAATGAGCTAGTTAGATCAAGTCTTGGTGAATTAGGGAATATGATTAGTGGCAAAGCCGTTTCAAGACTAATGGAGCAAGGCTACCAATTAAATATTACTCCTCCTAGTGTTTTTGAAGGTGAAGGTGTTACTGTAAGTGATACTTTTTCTCAACAAAATATTCAGGCTCCTTTAATTTTAGACTTCGGCGTAATTGATGTTAATCTTGCTTTAAGGTTTGTTTAAATTTATTTAGCTTCAAATTATGTAAAAGCCTTATTTAGCGAACAATTTTGTGGTTATTTTTTTTATTTTTGAAAAACTTCTTTGATATTTATCAATTTTAATGTATTTTAGGACGACAAATGATCTCATAAAATGGAGCGGAGAATATCATGGCAGTCAAAAGAATGCAGGTAAGAGATGAAGAAGGCAAGGTTTGCACAGCAAAGACTTGGGTTTTGAAAACAGTTGGTGGCTTTAAAATTGGTTTTGAAGTCTTATCCAAAGGTGAAAGATATGAAGCTATCTCAGATGCAAACTGTGAACAAATAGCTTGGTATGATGTTAAAACTTTAATTAATCATAATGCGTATAAAATAGTTGAAGATATTATAGAATATTAATTAGTTCTAAAAATATAAAATTAGGCTTGCATTTTCAGCAAGCTTTTTTTTTGTAATTATAGACTTAATAATAATTATTTTAACCCTATACAAAAATTAGGAGTAATTTATTTAATAAGAGCTTATCTTTTTTTAAATGGGTTTATTTTAATTTGAGTATAATAATTTGTTTTACTTAATTATCTTTGGAGAAGTCATGACTTTACAGTTAAAAATAAGCAATACTTTATCAGGAAAAAAAGAAACCTTTAAACCATTGGAAGATGGTAAAATAGGTATCTATGCTTGTGGAGTTACAGTTTATGATAAATGTCATATAGGACATGCTATGCAGGCTATTCTATTTGATGTAATTGTAAGATATTTAACTTTAACTGGTTATGATGTTACTTATGTCAGAAACTATACAGATGTTGATGATAAAATTATTAATAGGGCTTTTGAATTAGGTATTACTCCTTTAGAATTATCTTCTAAAATGATAAAAAGTTCAGAAGATGACTTAAATGCTTTACGTATTAAACCTGCGACTCATCAACCAAAAGTATCTGATTTTATTTCAGAAATTATTGCTTTTATTCAAGATTTAATGGATAAGGGTTTTGCTTATGCAACTTTAGATGGTGATGTTTATTATAGGGTTCGTAAAAAAGATGATTATGGTAAATTATCAAATCAAAATCCAGATGCCTTACGATCTAATGTACGAGTTGATGGAGATAATAACAAAGAAGACTCTTTAGATTTTGCACTTTGGAAATCAGAAACAAAAGAGGGTGCTTTTTGGAGTAGTCCTTTTGGAGATGGTCGTCCGGGATGGCATATTGAGTGTTCAGCTATGGCTTTACAGTTTTTAGGATATAATTTTGATATTCATGGAGGTGGAAGAGATTTAGTTTTTCCTCATCATGAAAATGAAATAGCCCAATCAGAAGCTCGTAGTGGTTGTAATTATGCAAACTACTGGATTCATACAGGTTTATTAACTGTAGAAAAAAAGAAAATGTCTAAATCGGTCGGAAACTTTTTAACGATTGAAGATGCTTTAAAACTGTATGACTTTGAATTGATTCGATGGAATGTTTACCAAAATCATTATTCTTCTAACCTCGATTTTAATGAGAAAACCTTTGGTATAGGGTTAAAAAAATTATACTATTTTTACAGAACATTGAGCAGTTTAAATAAACTACTTGATGAAAATACAAGATACGATGAAAAATTACTGGAAGGTTTTCATCCACAAAGTATTAGAGAAAATTTTGATCTAGCGATGCATGATGATTTTAATATACCAAAAGCTATGGTAAGTATTAATGAAGCTTTTGGGGCAATTAATGAAATCATTGAATTAAAAGGTGTAAAACAAAAACTAAAGTTATTTACTTTAAAAAAGTATAAAGAAGTTTTACAGCCAGTTTTAGAAGTTTTAGAACTTTGCCAACGTAGTAGTAATGAGTTTTTTAAAGAAATTCATAATAGATATTTTGATAAATTAGATCTGTCACTTGAGATGATTAATGATTTATTAACAAAAAGATTAGAAGCTAGAGTAAATAAAGATTATGAAGAGTCTGATAAGTTAAGAAATGAACTTGAATCATTTGGAATTAGTGTAATGGATACACCAAAAGGTCAAGTATGGGAGCTTAGCGAAGTAGGCTTACAAAAATTAGTTCAAACAAATTAACCTTCCAGGTTAGGAAATAGGATGTCAAGTGTAACTGTTGGTTTGGTATTCATCGTACTGTTACAGTTTTTATATATTTTATATTTAACTTATGCAGAACAATATGTTGAATGGCGACGCTTGCGAAAGATAAAGCAATTTGGAGATTATGGAGAGAAGTTAGTAAGTGATTATTTAGATAATTTGGAGGATGTTTTTGGTGTATATCATGGTTTACAATCAAGATTTGATCGAAAGACCTTTGAAATAGATCATTTGTTATTAACTCATCAGGGGATCATCTTAATTGAGACAAAAAATATTCGAGGTAAAATTGTATCTAAACGAGATGGTTGGTGTCAAATAAAAACCTCAGAAAAGGGTAAGTCTTATGAAAGAGATTTTAAAAGTCCAATTGCTCAAGTAGACAGAACAAAAAAAATATTTGAAGCAATGATGCTAGATAATGGTCTTAAAATTGAGACACTACCACTCGTAGTTTTTTCAAATCATGATGCTGACTTACAACTAGGAAAAGAAAGATACCCAGTACTTCATCTACATGAACTAGAACGTCATGTAGATAGTCTAACAGCACAGGTTCCTCTAAGTACAAGACAACTAAGAGAAATCCAAAAACTAATAGATCAATCTTTCAACCATTAAAACAAAATCTCCCCTTATATTTATAAGGGGAGATTTTTTGTTTTAAGAGGTTTAATTAAAAATAAAATAAGCTTGCTGAGCTATTTACAAAATGAGTATAAACAGAGTATGTAAAAACGTACATTAAGGAGTACGAGAATGATAGATGCAATTCCAATTACACAGGCAAGAAAAAGATTATTTGAATTAAGAGAAAAAGTTGTTCAAGATATGGATCAAATCATATTTACTCATAAAGATGGAAACGCTGTTCTTATTTCAATGGATGAATGGAACTCCTATCAAGAAACTATGAAACTATTTCGTGATAAAGAGACTTTATCTTCTTTATTAAATGCATTAATAAAACAAGGAAATAGTGAAAGTAAAAAAATTGGAGAAGTTTTTAATGACTTGGAGCTTATTGATTAATAAGAAAGCTGAGAAAGATTTAAGTTGGTTTAGAAAATACAACAAAGCTCTTTATGTTAAATGCTTTGATTTAACAGAAAACTGTTTTTCAAGGTGTTATTGGTTTTGATTTATAAAACTACTTCTTTAGAGATTAAAATATGAATACAATAAAAAATAAAAATTTAGTGAAATATATAAATGACAACGCTATTTTATTAGATGCAAACTTAGAGGGACTTACGATTTATCAAATAGATAATAAACTAAATGTTGATTTAACATTTTCGAATTGTCGCAAAACAAAAAATAACTTAATACTAACTTTAAGTGAAGTTAAAAAAATTAACTTTTATTATGATGATACTTGGTACTTTTATTCTATAGAAAGGTTTAAGTTGATTGAAAATAAATCAGAGTATTATTTATCTTTAGACCCATATGATGAATCAAATGTAATGAATGATGAAGATGGTGGAGTCATTATTTCAAAAAAAATAACATGGAAACTATTGCCAGCCAAATGGGGGTTTAATTAAATTATATTTAAGTAGGTTATAGGCTTAGTTATCTCTCAAATTACAAATACGAGCTTCTAATAACATAAGACCATCACCCAATTGTAAATAAAAAATACGATTTTTCATAAATATCCCCAAAAAATAGGAGCGAAGCAACTATAAAAAGGCTACATAATTTCAAGCGAAGCAAGAAATTACAAGGTTTCATATGATTAGTGTATTTTGGCTATCTGCATTTGCGAAGTGTACTTGTGTACACGAGCGAAGGAAGAGAGACAAAAGACGCAATCAGATGAAACCGAAAGAGTAGACCCTAGCGGACTCGAACCGCTGACCTCTACGATGTCAACGTAGCGCTCTAGCCAGCTGAGCTAAGGGTCTAAATGGCAATGATAAATTTACAATTAAAAATTAGTAAATCTTTCTACAGATAGCATTATATCTGTAATTTCCATAAATTTTACCACTTCACCAACCTCAATGGAAGACATTTGTCCATATTGGGTCACAGATGAATGATTCAATAAAACTTTTGCTCCAGATTGTTCAATTTTCTTTAAAAAATCAACGCTTTGAACAGGGGTGTTTTGAGTAGCTAAATAAATAGCACTATCCATAAAAATAAAATATTTAGGTTTAACTAAAGACTCAGAAAAAGTAACTAAAAGATTTTCCATGAGTTGATGACCACATTCACCTTGTCCCCATTTACATGAGGTAAAACATAGAGCCATATTTAATAAATTAGGTGTCATATCATCAACGGGAGGAAAACTTAAATTGTGTTCAGCCATTTTAACTCGAAATGATTTATCGCTGTCAATCTTATTGATAGGTGAAAGTGATTTTTTATCGTTATCTAAGTTTTTCTCTTTAGTCATTTTTAATACCTTTGAGTTATGAATTAATATTACTTTATTTTATCATAGGTGGATTATTTTTAATAAGTTCTTTTGAGGGATAAAAAAAAAGAGCCACACTTTTTTTTAAGTATGGCTAAATTGTTTTAAAGTTTAATCAAATAATGGCATGTCATGAACAAAGAATGTATCAAAAACAAGTCCTAGAGACTTATAAAAAGCTTTCATTCTTGCTTTTCTTGGTCTTGATGCCCAACCAAATAATAAAGATTGTACAGAGCGGCCCTTAATAGAGTTGGCCCAAACCTCTTTGTTTGTTTCGTTATCAATAATACGAGCTGATATTCTGGCTTCACCAATATTTCTTTGATGTCCAGTAACTGGCCAGATTAAAAATGGTTTAATATGATCTGGTTTATTTTTTACAGAATGGATTGTAAGATGGATTCTGATATCAGCATCATCTTTATAAGGAGTATGGCGATAGCCATATCGAGAAAACTCATCTTGTATAAAAGATTTTACAGGTTCAATAAACATTTCTTCTGACCATATATCATCGATATAATATGTCTTCATTTCTCTTCTTAGTGCATAAGGATAAGCAAATGCATTAACACAAAAAACAAGTATGAAAGTAAGTATTGATAAATTTTTAAACTTCATAGAAACCTCATTAAAAAATATTCCTTATACATTTGTCGGCAAAAATACAAAAATAGATAAGTAAACAATCTATTTAGCTTCGATTCTTTGTTCAAATGAGTTAGTTAAATACTTTTTTGCAAAATCTTGAATCATTTTTGGGCTTACTTGAGATAATTTTTCAGAATAATTTTCAATATTTTCTAGTTTCATTCCTTTAGTTAGTAAATTAGCAAAAGAAGAGACCCTATCATTTAATGTTTCTTGAGAGAGTTCTCGTTTAGATAAAATTAATTGTTTAGCTTTGTTTAACTCTTTTAAATCAACAAGGTTATTTTGAATATCTTTAATTTCTTTGTTGAAATCGATACTAGCATCATTGACTCTATTTGGGTCTGTACCTAAATAGGCAAATATTAAACCATAATTTTTATAGCTTAAATAGCTAGAGCCAATTTCATAACCATAGCTTTTTTCATCTCTCATATTTCTAAAAAAACGGCTAGACATTCCTCCACCAAGTATTTCATTGGTTAGAATACCTGTAAAATACTCATCAGACTCTATTCCTGGTACAAGCCAAGCTGGCATTAAATAAGACTGCTCTTTTTTACTAGCAATAGACTCAATGGTATTGAGATTTTTAGGTGTAAATGTTGTAGGAACTTTTAATTCTCCCAAAGAATAACTAAGTCCTCCAAGTTTACTATTTATAGATTGATGAGTTTTTTGAATAACCTCTTCTAGTGTGAAGTTACCTCCAATAAACAAGGTCATATTTTGGGGGTTATACATTATGCTGTATAAATCATTGATATCTTTTCTTGAGAGTTGTGATACTGATTCATGATTACCAATAAATGGTGTTTCGTAAGGGTGGTCTTCAAAAAAGTTTTGTAATAAATGGTACATACAAAAGCTTGATAAAGAGTCGGGCAGAGCTTTAATTTCTTGTAAGATGCTTTCTTTACATTTTTGTATTTCAGAATCAATAAAAGAGGCATCAGTAAAAAAGCTACAAAAAATATCAAAGGCATCCCAAAAATTATTTTGAGGTGATAATAATTGATTTTTATAAGTATCTTTTCGACTTTGTGAACCAGCAGCAATGGTTGAGTATTTTGCTCCAAATAAATCCATGGTTTGAGCGATTTTTTCTTGAGATTGAGTACTTGTACCTCTTGAAAGTAACTTTTGCATTAAATAACATGTGCCAGGAGGAAAACGGTTTGTAAACTCAGATAAATTATTAATAATTAGATTAGCTGTAGATATTTCTGATGTATTATCTTGAGTAAAAATAAGCTGTAAGCCAGAGTCAAATTTAATAAGATGAGTGTCTTTTTTAAGTTTTGTTGTTTGATATTTTAATGGGTGTATATCTTTATTTTTACTATTGATTTCAACTTGGCTTTCTTCTGGTAACATTTGAGTTAAAATAGGGTCGTGAGTAAGGTACTTTTCGATGACTCTAATTATATCTTCTTGGGTTATACTTTCAATTAATTGTTGGTGATTTGTAATGACATCGACTTCATTCATTGTGCAATAAAAGCCAATAGATTGAGCTCTATTTTGCATCTTTTGCCAATAGTATTGGCTTTGATGATTTTCGTATTGCTTAGCTAGGTGGAGTTCTTCTCTAGTGACATAAAACTTTCGTAATTTATCAATACATATTTTCATTTCTTCGTGATAATTTAACCATTGATTGTCTTTTACTCTAGCGTATATTAAAATGGGTGACTTTTCATGAGAGGTATAATGAGAAAAAGATAGAGACTCCACTAAGTTTAAATTTTCTTTAAAGTGTTTCGTCCATCTTGAACTTTTTCCGTCTGTTAAAATAGTTGATAATAAATCAAGGGCAATTACATCTTTGATTTGAGAACCATCAGGTCCCATAAATGAAAAGTTTGAAAAATTTCTTTTAGCTTTGGAGTAAAAAGTTTTTTTAGAAGCAGCTGGCATGATAGGAGCTTGATTTATTTGTTTTTGGCTATTTATTTTTTGTATTTTACCAAATGTGTTTTCTATCATTAATTTAGCTTTAGTCTCATCAAAATTACCAACAATTACTATATTGGTATTAGATGGGTGATAATGTGCTTTGTGATATTCAACAATTTCATCTCTAGTAATATTTTGAATAATATTTTCAAAACCAAGTACAGGTTTAGAGTATGGATGACTTTGATATAATTGCTCCATCATATGATAATAAAAAATTCGTTCGGGAGTGTCATCCGCACGATTAATTTCTGCGATAACAACCTTTCTTTCTTTGTCAATTTCTTCGATATCAAAAGATGGATTAATTAACATTTCAGATTGTATTTCAAACATTTCCTCAAATTGATTAGCGACTCCAAAAGTGTAATAAAATGTATAGTCTTTAGAGGTGGCAGCATTATTAAAAACTCCAATTTCATTTAACTTTTTATCAATAACTCCAGGGCCATATTTTTTTGTTCCTTTAAAAAATAGATGTTCAATAAAATGTGAAACACCATAGTTTTTTTCAGACTCAAATCTAGCTCCGACTCCGTACCAAATTTGAAATGTAACTAAGTTATGATGTGTTTCTGGCAGTAAATATACATTTGTCCCATTTTTTAATTGATATGAGTTTAAGTTTTGAAATACTTTCATTTTTGTCCTTAATAAATTTTATAAGCAAAACTGATCAACAATAACAGCTTCACGATAATTTTCTAATTGGCTTTCAAAGTCATTTAATTCAGAGCAAACCTCTGAAACAGAACTTAGAATAGATGATAAATGGTCAAATTCTTGTGTGAGCAATGATTGATGCACAGCTTGAATAAAATATTGTTTGGCTTGAGAGAAATCTTTATTTTCCATAGATTCAAGCCCTAAGATATAAAAAGCTTCTGTTTGGTATTCAACAGGTAACTCGTTATTTGATTGTAATTTGTTTCCTTTTAAAAAATAGTCGCAAACCTTTATTGCACCGTCATAAAAATCAGGGTGAATCAAGTTAGAGCAATCTTTAAACTGTTGAAAGTTATGTTTTTTAGAGTCAATAGCATGCGACCAAATGATTTGTTTTATAAAAGTGGGATGATTAGGGATTAAACTTTTATTGAGAAATTCTTTATAAAATAAGTCTTTTTGATTATGGGTTTTAAGTAAGTGAAATAAACAAGGAGTAATACTTTCAATCGTTTTAGAGTCTATAGATTTTGAAAACTTTAAATATTGCTCAAATAAATCAAGGGTGAAGTTAAAATACAAGTTAGAAACTAAAATACAAATTGCACTAAAGTTGTTAGTTTCTTTTTTATATGAACTTTCGTTTTCAAAAGCGCTAGAAAGTTGGTGTAAATTACTAAAATCAAAACAATTAATATAAGATTTTAATATGATTAGATAATTGTTTTCATTAAGAGAGCCTGTATTATATAAATCTTGAAATAAATGAAATCGAATGGGATCTTTGTTTGAAGATTGAGTGATTTGAAAGCTCTGATTTGATGAAAAGAAATTTAAAATGTCTTGTATATAAATTTCATCATCATAAGAGATTCGGTCATTTTCTATGTGTAATATTTCAGATAAAATAGGGAGGTTTTCGAGGATTATTTGGAAGTAGTCAAAATAAAAATTTTCATGTTTTCTTAGACCATCAGAAAAGCAAGCTAAATAAAAAAATGCATCTTTCATTTCAGAGTTTGAAGATAATTGCTCTTTTAGCCAAAGCCTTTTTTGATGAAGTGCACACTCTTGAAAATGTAAGCCCTCAACATTGGCACTGATACCATACAATTCAAAATAGTTATTTTTAAAGATATCAGAGATAGTTTTGATTTCAAAAGTAGTTTGTCCTTTAAAAAAGAATTTATTACCAAACTCTATTGTAAAGTTATCTTTACCTAATTTTTGTGAAGTGACAGAAATTAATATACTAATAGCTGTTGGTTTCCACTCAACAATTTGTTTTAAAAGGTAGATGCTTTCATCACTAAGTTTTTCAGCTTGGTCTATTATAAGAAGTATTTTTTTATTAAGAGATACTACAAGGGCTCTTAAAATTTGTATAAAAATATATCCATCTTTTAAATAATCTTGATTTGAATAATCACACCATTTTTGAATAGGAAAATCTTGTCCAATACTTTCTTTTAAAGAAAATAAAAAGAGGTTATGCTCTTCAATGCTTAATGCTGAGATTAAATTACGAGCTTGAGATTTAATAAAATACTGTGGAACTTGAGAAGGACTTGAGCATTTATGGTGGCTAACTAAAGAGTCATTTTGAGTTTGAGAAAGTCCCCAATGTTTAAGAAAATAGGATTTTCCAACCCCGCTCAAACCAAAAATTAGACTTGAAAAGCCAATTGGATTGATAAATTCTCGATTGAAAAATAATATTTCTTCTTCTCTGCCTAATAATTGCATGAATTGTGTCCTCAAATATTGAAGAATTAAAAGTTTTAATAATATATAATATTTAAACAATATATAATTACTATACCCAAATGCAAAAGGTTTTCTTGTTTTGGGTTTATAAGAGGGTGCTTGAAAAGTTTATTTCAGCTGTAAACTTATGTTAAAACGTATTTTTAGTAAAGCTTTTCAAGATTTTCGTTTTTTTCGATAATGAAAAAAACAAATCTGGATGGGTATTATAATGTTATGCCAACAAATATTTTAATCTTTGCATATATATTGATAACTGTTAGAATGTATATAGTTTTTTTTTACCGAGTTTTATATGACAAATTTAATTGAACAACTTAAAAATCAAAAAATCCTTGTTATAGGGGATTTAATGCTAGATGAGTATTTATGGGGTAAAGTTACTAGAATTTCTCCAGAGGCGCCAGTACCTATAGTTGAAGTAAGCAAAGAAGAAATCGTTCTTGGTGGTGCTGCTAATGTTGCTAATAACTTAGTTGCTTTGGGTGTATCTACGCATATTATGTCAATTATTGGTGATGATAGTAATGGTCTTCAATTGATTGATTTATTAAAAAAAAATAATATTCAAACAGATTTAATTCAACAATCTAAAAATAGAAAAACAACCATTAAAACTAGAGTTGGTGCATCTCAACAACAAATTGTCAGAATAGATAGAGAGCAAACAAACTCTGTCTCTAAGGTGCAGTCAGAGTTATTATTAGAAAACTTAAAAAAGAACATTAAAAACTTTGATGGTATTATATTGTCAGACTATGATAAAGGGCTTTTGAGTGAAACTCTTTTAGATGGTATTCGCTCTTTAATAAAAGATGAGCAAATTGTGATAACTGTAGATCCAAAATCTAAAAGTTTTCATAAATACAGAGGTTTTACTTGCATGACTCCTAACCAATTAGAAGCTGAAATAGCGATTGGCGATAGTCTTAATGATGAAAAAACTTTAAAAATTCAAGGTGAAAAACTAAGAAATGACCTTCAAATGAAGCAATTAATTATTACTTTAGGTAAAAGAGGAATGGCATTATTTAATCACCTTGGTTATACAAGAATTGATACAGTAGCTAGAGAAGTATTTGATGTAACGGGTGCTGGAGATACGGTTATTTCTGTATTAACAGCTTGTCTTTGTTGCTCACTATCTTTGGAAAAGTCAGCAAAAATTGCTAATAGTGCAGCAGGTTTAGTAGTTGCTCAACTCGGAGCAGCTACAATAAATGAGGAAGAACTAAAATGGATTCAAACGCAATTAGATTAGGTACTAGAGGTTCTGAACTTGCATTATGGCAAGCAAACCATGTAAAAGAGATCTTAGAAAAAATTCAGGATAGACCTGTTGAATTAGTAATAATATCAACAAAAGGTGATGAAATTTTAGATATGCCCTTAAAAGAAATAGGATCTAAAGGCTTATTTACCATGGAGCTTGAGCAAGAAATGATAAATGGTGGAATAGACGCTGCTATTCATTCTCTAAAAGATTTGCCAACTGATATGGATGAAAAATTTATAATTTCAGCTTTTTTAGAAAGAGGAAGCATAAAAGATGCATTAGTATTTAGAAAAGATAGTAAAGCAACAACATTACTTGAAAAATTACCAGATGGCTGCATTATAGGTACTTCTTCTGTTAGAAGACAAGCACAAATTCTTAAGTTAAATCCTAATGTAAAAATTAAAGATATTCGTGGAAATATAAATACTCGTGTACAAAAATTAATTGATGGTGAATATGATGTTATTTGTTTGGCAGCTGCTGGTCTTGAAAGATTAGAGTTTGATAAAAGAGATGATATTATTGTTAAAAAGCTGTCTCCAAGGTACTTTTTACCAGCAGTAGCTCAAGGTTGTATTGCTGTGCAAACTTTAAATAAAAAAGATAAAAAGAAATTATTTCAAAAATTAGATCATACAGAGACTCATGATTGTGTAAAAATGGAAAGAGAATTACTTCAAGCTTGTGGTGGTGGGTGTAGTATCCCTTTAGGTGTTTTTTCAGAAATAGTAGATAATGAATATATTTTAAAGGCTATTTTATTAAGTCAAGATGGTAAAGAGTATATAAGCTTAGGTGATGCTACTAGAGAGAGACATGATGCTGAATTAATTCAAAATATTATCACAGACTTAAAAGTAAGAGGAAAAGGGCACTTGTTAACATAGGTTTAATTTTCTAAAGGAAAATGAATGGAAATTGCATTTTTACGAAAAGAAAAAATTCCAGTAAATCTTTCTTCTTTATTATCTGGAAAAATAAAATATTTTCCGTTAGTGACCTATCAAAAAAGAGATTTTTCTCTTGAATGCTCTTTATTAAAATCATATTCAGGAATCATTCTTTGCTCTAAACGATCAGTCAGCTTTTTTATAGAAAAGTTTTCTTTAAAAGAGCTTATAGATCACCAATTTTATTGTGTCGGTGAGCGTTCTAAAATACAGTTAGAAGTATTTGGTATAAAAAAAATAAAGGTTTTTTCAAGTTTTTTAGAAATGATTCCATTTTTTTCAGAAAATGAAAAAATTTTGTATCCAACATCAAATGAGTATTCTAAAAAAGAGTTATTAAAAGCAAAGTTATTTTGCTCTCAAATTGATACATTGATTTGTTATAAAGTTGTTTATGAAAATAGAAATAGTGACTTTCAAGAGTGGTTAAATACTTCTACTTTAAAAGCGGTGGCAGTTTTAGCTCCAAGTCAGGTGAATGCTTTAAAGGTGTATAGTTTTAAAAAAATACACACTTTTTGCATGGGTAATAGAACCAAACAAGCTTTAGAGAATATCGGAATAAAAAACATTCATTTAAGTGAGTTTTCAAATTTAGAATCACTCATACAATCATATAATAATTTTAGCAATTTGTTTCTAAAGGAGAATCAAAAATGTTTCCACAAGTTAGACTAAGAAGATTAAGAGAAAATCATATTTTAAGAGAGTCAATCACAGAAAATAAATTAAGTATCAATGATTTAATATTGCCTCTATTTATACATGAAGAAAAAGGAACTCACGAAATTTTATCAATGCCATCTCACTATCGCTTAGATATTGAGACTATGTTAAAGGATGTAGAAAAACTAATAAAAGGTGGAGTTAAAAAATTTATTCTTTTTGGCATTCCTAAAGAAAAAGATGCTTTGGCAAGTGGTGCATCTGCTATTGATGGTATTGTTCAACAAGCTATTATAGCTTTAAAAAAGAATTTTGGAAATAACATCTATGTTTTAGCTGATTTATGTTTTTGTGAATACACTTCTCATGGTCATTGCGGTGTATTAGAAAATTCAGTTGTTTTAAATGATGAAACTTTAAATATGTCACAAAAACTGGCATTATCGTATGCTGATGCTGGGGTTGATATGATAGCACCATCTGGCATGATGGATGGTATTGTATCTAGTTTACGATCTGCTCTTGATGTTAATAACTATTCATCTATTCCTATTATGGGGTATTCAGCGAAATATTCTTCAGCTTTTTATGGACCATTTAGAGATGCAGCAGGCTCAGCACCAGAAAGCGGTAACAGAAAAGGTTATCAAATGAATCCAGCAAACCGTTTAGAAGCTATGAGAGAGGTTGATTTAGATGTAGCAGAAGGTGTTGATATTTTAATGGTTAAACCAGCTTTGTCTTATTTAGATATCATTAGAGATATTAAAAATAAGTATGATTTACCTCTTGCTTGTTATAATGTATCTGGTGAGTACTCTATCATCAAAGCAGCAGCTCAAAAGGGTTGGATTGACGAACAAGCTGTAGCTTTAGAGTCTTTATTATCTATGAAAAGAGCAGGAGCTGATTTAATTTTAAGTTATTGGGCTAGAGATTTTGTATCTTGGGGAATCACAGAATGAATAAAGCAATTATAGTTTTAATAATATATATACTTTTGGCTATTGTTACTTTATTTCAAAAACATTGGACACATACTTATAATGATATAAAAATAGACTCTTCGTTTGAAAAAGTCTTAAGTAAAAACCAAGATTTAAACATTTATCAATTAAAGCAAAAAAAGTATTGGATAGATTTTTCAACTTCTGATAAAGAGTTTTTTCATTCAGTTGTACCAAGCTCAGAAGATTTATTAAGAAGTCTATGGAAAAATTTTTACCCTGATGCTCCAATTGATTGGTCTGAATTTAATCAATCAAAAAACTCTATTTTAGATGTTAAAATAAATGAACTTAACTTAGGACAATCTCAAAAGATTGCTTATATCAAAATTAAAGTAAGAAAAACTAGAAAATTATTTTTAGGGGATATTTACTTGATAGCTGGAATGAAAAAGAAAAAACCATTTTATATTAGCTTTCAAAATAAAAAGGTTTTAAATAACGATGAACTTAAATGTTTTTTAAATAATAAATTTAAATTTAATTAAAGGAAAATAGAATGGATAACTTTATATATGAAGAAAACGATGGTATTGGAATTTTAACAATATCAAGAGAAAAAGTATTAAATGCTTTAAATACAGACTTGATTAAAGAAGGTAGTATATTTATGGATACCCTTAATGACTCAACAACATTAAGGGTATTGGTTATTACTGGTGCGGGCTCTAAATCATTTGTAGCTGGGGCTGATATTTTGGGTTTACAAAAAGCTGGTACAGAAGAAGGTCGTAAAAATGCTATTTTGGGCCGAAACTTCTTTCAAAAAATAGAAGACTTATCTGTACCTGTAATTGCTGCTATTAATGGTTTTGCTTTAGGTGGAGGACTCGAGTTAGCCCTATCTTGTGATTTTAGGTATGCTTCAACAAAAGCAAAATTAGGTTTGCCAGAAGTTGGCCTTGGTTTAATTCCTGGTTACGGTGGAACTCAAAGATTAAGTCGTTTAATTGGTATTGGTAAAGCAAAAGAATATGTATTTACTGGTGATATGGTTCGTGCTGATCAAGCCCTTACTGATGGACTAGTCAATAAATTATTTGAACCAGAACAATTAATAGAAGAGACTCTAAAAGTTGCAAAATTAATAGCTTCACGGGGGCCTTTAGCAATAAAATCGGCTAAAAGGGCTATCAATATCGGGAGTCAGTTAGATTTACAGTCAGCTTTAAATGTAGAGACATTAGAGTTTTCTTATGTTTGTGGAACAGAAGATAAAACAGAAGGGACTACAGCCTTTTTAGAGAAGAGAAATGCTGTTTTTACTGGTAAATAAAGATTTTTACTTTATACCCAAATATAAATGGTTTTTCGCATAGCGATAAAACCAAATTTGGGGGAGTAAGTTTTAAATATAAAGAACGTAAAAGAAATAAATAAATGAGGCAAAAGTTAGTAGAGGTGTTATTAGTTCGCTACTATCACCTGTATGATAGTTTTTTAACTCTTCACTAGGAGATTTTTGTTTTGTATTTTTTAATGAATTTACCCATTGATTAGACTTAGAAGTATTTAAAACTGTGTTTTGCTCTTGAGCTTTCTTTTTAATTGGAATACGATCAATTTTTTTAATTTTTATAACGGCTTCTTCTGTTGGCTCTGGAATGCTTATTTCTAAAATAGAAGCTTTTTGTTGAATACTATTTGCAGTATCAACATTAGAAGTAGTTATTTTTTTATCATTTGGGAAAAGTTGATCTAAGTAGGCTAAATCTTTTTCGATTTGCTTTTGTCTTTTGATTTTAATTTGTTTTTCAAGCTCTTGTGCTTTCATTTTTTCGACTTTAATCATATCAAAAGTGGTTTGACTTGGTTTAACCCCTTTAAAGTTTGGCAGATGTTTTTGAAGTAATAACTTTTGATTCGGGTTTAGTATAGAAGCATGAGATTTATTAGCTCTTAGCTTTTCTTTTGATTTAATTTGAGATTTAGGAATTTTTAATTCAGGTAGATTCAGAGGAATTGTTTTATTTTTTAAGGAGCTAGGTGCTTTTGATAATTTAGCTTGAAGCTCTTTTTGAATGAAACTTTTTTTAACTTCTTTTTTGGGAAGCTGTGATGTAATCATATCTCCTTGGTTTTTAGCTGAAATAATATTGTTTTGATCTTGCATAGGGTGAGCAATAAAATGAGAAGGATTAAAGTTTGCGGAGCTTCTTTTTAGTCCTTTACTTTTAGGTATGGCAAGTCTTGGAAACCCTGATTGTAGCTTAAGTCCACATTGATAACAAAACCTTGAGTTAGTTTCGTTTCCTGTTTTACATTTTTTACAAATTTTCATGATTTATTCCTAGTTTATATGAAGTAACTAAAAAATTAATATTATTACAGCTCTTGTATCGGGGATATTTAGACAAAAGTTGATAAAACTAGAGGATTTTTGTATTGTTTTTTGGTGAGATATATTTATTTATGTACTTGAATTATATATTATTTGTTAAGTAAAGTTTTACCAATAGACAAAAAATAAACTTATCACATATTTTTTTCAAGATACTCAGATAATGGAAAGCGCTGATTTGTTGATTTATCATGTAGATACATCTTTTCATCACGAGGGTCGTTACCCTTAGCAAGCTTAGAAGCAGCTGAATCTCCCCAAGTAGACTTAGTAAAAGCATCTAAAAAAGCTTTATTGGACCTAGGTAATTGGCTTGGTGAAATATCCATCATTTTTATGTAGAGTTCTTTTTTCCAAGAATTTCTAGGTATGTCGATTCTTTTCCACTTTCGAGTAGCCCCTTGTTTATAGGGGTTCATAACATGAGCATTAAAGGAGTAATTAAACCTATTTGATTGATGGATTTTATCAATAGCTATACCAATTCTTTTAATATAAGCAGGTTCTGGCATTGAGTTTTTAAATATGGTTTTAATCTCTTGGTAGCTAAGTCCTTCTCCAGTAGTTGTAAAGTTTTCAAGTTTTCTTTTGCTATTTAGATTTTTGATATGTTGTAATGCTCTATTAACAAATATCTTCATATAACTTTTTTGAGAGGTGCTTTCTTCAATACGATCACTTTCAAAATCAATACCATTTATATATTCTTTACCAATCATTTTTTCTATAAATTCGTTAGGTAAACCACCTTTATTACTTAAAAAATCACCTAATACAGGCGGAATCTCATTTGGGTCTTGTTGGTCATTGCCATCATCTTGATTATAACTATTATCTGGTGTGCTTGTGATATCACTAGGAGGATTAGAGTCATCATCATTCCCCAAAGAAGAGCGGTTTACTTGGTTATTAGGAGGAGTGTTAGCTATGTTGGGGTTAGTAATTATATTTAAGTCTTTATTTAAAACTTTAGCAATTGTAGCGATTTGTAAGTCGTCACCTCCGAAGGAGGTTTTGATATTAGCTAGATTAAATAATTTGATAATATCATCTAAATTAGTAATATTATTATCATGAATATATTGTTTTAAAGCAGGGACAAAGTTAGCAGCTGTGAGAGGTCCTGAAATAGAAAATGGGAGATTTTTTCTATCATTAATATTTAATCTTAAATCAAAAGGAAGAGAATCTAAAAAAGATAAAAACTCTATTAATTTTGTTTGCTGAATAAGTTCTGGAGATACTTTTTTATGATTAAGTTGGGAGTTATTTATTTTTTTAGTATCTTTAAATAAGCTAGCAAAACTATGGGGGGAAAAATGGTTTCCTAGTTTAGATGCTTGAATGATTGCGTTTTGTGTAGCTTGATTGTTTTCTAAATCAACGGCAAGCCTTTTTTGTCGTAATCTTTTTCGTATGTTTTGATTGATAAAACTTAAAGTAGCAATAGCTTGTAATAAATTAGTTTGGTTTTCAAAGTTAATATCGCTAACTTTTTTATCATTAAAAAAATTGAGTAAATCTGTGATATTAGAGGAGACGTYTTTAAAATCATCTGAAAAACTAGAATCTTTAATAAACTCTAATAAGTTTCTTTTATTAAGAGAAGACTTATTGCTAACAACTGTTTTTGCTTTGATATTATTAGGGCTTGGAGGGTTAGGGTCAAAGTTAACGTTTGCTTTAATGATTGTTATATTTTTATTACCACGTCGGTCTTCATATGTACCTTTAATTAAAAGAAAGATATATTGAAATTTTTGTGCAACTTGTATTTCAGAGGCATAAGTAAAATAATATCCTTTGCCATTTTCTTCGGTATAGGCATAATTATCTTTAGAGGAATAGTTAGGATCTGGGTACCATTTGTCTTCATACTTATCTAATGCTTGAATTTTTGATATATAAGATTGAAAACCAGCTTGAGCGATATAATACGAACGTAAATCATTTTCAAAAAGTAGGTCTAACATTCTTTGAGATTTAATGGATTGATTATAAATGGCACCAAATACAGCAGCTATAAATAAAGCAATTACTACAAGGGGTATTACAAAGCCTTTATTACTTAGTGATTTAATCATGAATCGCTACACTATCAAAGAGTTCAAAAAAATCTTTAGTCTGAGAGTCGATAGTTTTTTGATATTTTAAATAAATATCAATGTTTTTATTGGCATTATTAACAAATAATAAAGTTTTTAGCTGAACTCTTGGATTTTTTTGTCTGACGTGAAGAGTTTCTTTGGCATTAGGATCACTAAGTACTTTAGAAACAAAAGTATTATCACTATTTAGATAAAACTGTTTGATTGTTCCATCTTTTTTTTGTATGGCGCAATGGTTTCCTTTTTGTTGATTTTGACTAGGAAATATAATTTTTTGGGCACCTTTATACTCTTGGGTTAAAATTTTAAGAATCCGTTTAGCCTGAGAAAAGGCCATAATTTCTTCGATAGATTGTTTTCCCATTTTAGCTGGCGAACTTTTAATACTAGCTATGAAGTAAAAAATCATAGATAATACCCCGATGCTAATTGCAACTTCAAGTATAGTAAAACCTTTTCTATTTAAAAAAATCATATTATAAAACTGCGACATTCCCGAGGACTGTTTGTAATACCAAGGAGTTAATATGAGAGTTGTTTTGACTTTGTTGAAGAGCGTTATGCCATTGTACCTCTACTCTGGCATTTCTTGTATTATCAGAGTTGTTAATATTTAATAATTCAATTTTGAATCTAAAGTTTTTGAGCTCTTTTTGTAAATTAGGGAATTGATTTGTGATTCCTTTATTAGATTCGTCAAAATTTGAAAAATAGGGGCTTAAACCATAGGTTGAAGCAGGAGAAAAACCTAAAAATTCAGAGTGAGTTTTAATATCCTTTAGAGTTTTATAAGAAGATTCTGCTATTACTTTTTCAAGTACTCTATGAGCAACAAAATGTGCTAAGGTATATTTTTTGCTAATATCTTGATATCTGGCATTACCCGAAAATAGTCCCCATAAAGGAAACAAACCAGCAACTAATATGACAAGGGCTATCATTATTTCGATTAGTGATAGTCCCTTCTTTTTTGATAAAAGACTCTTGATATTTATTTTATCTACTGTATTCATGTGTCCTTGAGGATGTATGTGTTATGAGGCTTTGCCATTGGATCTTTCCATCTTTTTTTGAGTTTGGAAACTTATGATTTAAAAGGTCTACTATTTTTGTGATTTTACTAGGGCTTTCATCATTTGCCTCGTTGATGAGAGTTGTTTTTGCTCCAACAATAGAATTAGATGCTTTTGATGCAGACATTTTTAGAAGGACTGGATTTTTTAAATTTTGCTCTAAATTTTGAATTTCGACTCCGTGTTCTGAGTCAAGTAAAGAAATAGTAGTTTTATGACTAACAGATACTTTAAATTTAGTACCAAGTACCCCAGCTACTGCGATAGGAGTTTGTATAGCAAAATTAGATCCCTTTTTTTCAATAAAACAATCTACAACACCTTTTAAAACTTTCGCAAAAACTTTAAATTTTTTATCGTTTTGAGGCTGCTGTAAAATAATAGTTGTATTTGGCTCTGCAAATAGGTCTCCGTGTTCAGGGATATACAAATGTAAGTAAGAGTTGTCATTCACAACTATTTTGTCTAATGAAAAAAGAGATCTTTTGTTAATATCTGAAGCTTGTAGCTTTTGTTTTTTATCAGATGATGCAGGGTAATAAAATACATCTCCTGAGAGGTTTTTAATAGTTGCAAGTACAGGGCTCTTACTAGTAGGGTTATCACAACCTATAAATAAAAAGATACTTATTAATATTACAATCCATTTCATAATTAACTCCTATGTTTTATATCGCTTTATAATAAAGATAAAGCTATCCTTATTATAATTATCATTTATACTTGGTAAATCTGTCAATGATTTTAAGAAAAAAAAGATATTTTAAATGCTTAAAAATATAATTAGACTTTGAATATAATACTTTAAAGGTGTATATTTCAAAGAAAGATTAGTTTAAAAATAGGCAAGAATAAATGAAAAAAGCATTTAAAGACTTACAAGAGTTTGTATCACTATTAGAAAAAAACAATGAATTGAAAAGAATAAAGTTTGAAGTTGATCCTTATTTAGAAATAAGTGAAATATATCAAAGACATATTCAATCTGACCATGGTAAGGCTTTATTGTTTGAAAAAGTTAAAGGTTCTGATATACCTGTATTGATTAATGCTTTTGGTTCTTATGAAAGGTTAAACCTTTCTTTTGGTGGGCATAGCTTTGAGGAATATGAAAAAGAAATAGCTTCTTTAATGGATTTAAAGGTTCCTAATTCATTGATAGGAGCTTTAAAAAAGGGTTGGGAACTCAAAGATATATTTAAATACCCTCCAAAATTAACTAAGAAAAAAGCTCCATGTCAAGAAATTGTCTTAACGGGTGATAAAATTGATTTAACAAAGCTTCCTGTTTTAACTTCATGGCCACAAGATGCAGCTCCTTTTGTAACCTTACCTCTTGTTTTTACAAAATCAGTAGATGGTTCTCGAAAAAATTTAGGTATGTATCGAGTTCAAATTCATGATAAAAAAACAACGGGTATGCATTGGCAAATTCATAAAGATGGTTCTCACTTTCATCATGAATATAAAAAAGTATCAAAAAAAATGGAAGTAGCTGTAGTGATTGGCTGTGATCCCCAAACTGTATATTCTGCGACTGCTCCTTTACCCCCGATGATTTATGAGTTGATTTTTGCTGGGTTTTTAAGAGGGGAAGCTGTTGAGACAGTAAAATGTATCAGCGTTGATTTAGAGGTTCCTGCTCATGCAGAAATCGTCATAGAGGGCTATGTAAATCCAGATGAGCTATTACCAGAAGGGCCTTTTGGTGACCATACAGGGTATTATACCCTAGAAGAGCTATACCCAGTACTTCATGTAACAGCAATTACAAGAAAAAAGAAAGCAATTTACCATACAACAGTTGTTGGTCAATCTCCCCAAGAAGACTGTTATTTAGCTTATGCAACAGAAAAATTATTTTTACCCATGTTAAAAGCAATTGCCCCAGAGGTTGAAGACCAACATTTACCTTGGGACGGAAACTTTCATAATTGTCAGATATTTACTATTAATAAAGAGTTTCCCTATCAAGGACGAAGGCTAATGAGTCATATTTGGGGGTTTACTCAGGCTTCATTTTGTAAATGTTTAATAACGGCTTCCCCTGATGCACCGATTCATGATGATCAAGATTTTTTAGATTACTTTTTAAATCACCTAAAAATAGATTTACATATATTTAAAACAGAAGGAATAGTAGATGCCTTAGATCATTCTGCTCCTCAGAAACTATTTGGTGGAAAATTAGGCATAGATATTTCTCACGGTATAGAAGGTGAACCTTGGTTTAATTTAGAAGAAAGAAAAAAGCTAGTATTGCCAAAGTTAGACTATATGGATCAAGAACTAGCTATGTTAAATGGTGCAATCACTGGTTTTAATACCTATGGTCTTGATTCAAATAATCCAGTAGTTATCTTACGAGTTCATAAAAAAACAAACCCAAATATAGGTAAAATTTTATCTGAGACAATATTTTCAAAGTTAAATTTAATGTATTTTAAAATCTTTGTAATTGTAGATGAAAAAAATCCAGATCTTAGTGATGGTCATAAAATTATGTGGAGAATTTTTAATAATATTGATGCAAATCGTGATTTATATCTTCACCAAGATAGAATGCTAATTGATGCCACTTATAAAACGAAAGAAGAAGGATTTAATCGAGAATGGCCAGATGATCTTGAAATGACAAAAGAAATTATTAAAATAGTTGATGATTATCAAGAAAAATTTGGTATATTTTAAATTAAATGTTAAAAACTTAAAAAGTAGGATAAATGAAAAAGGTTTTATTTGTTTGTTTAGGAAATATTTGTCGTTCTCCAGCAGGTGAAGGAGTTTTACTTCATTACGTAAAAAGAGATGGTTTAAGCGATAAAATTGAAGTTGACTCTTGTGGGCTAGGTAGTTGGCATATTGGAAAATGTGCTGATATGCGTATGAGTGAAGAAGCAATCTCAAGGGGGATTGAACTTCCTTCTAAAGCAAGAGTAATAACAATTGAAGATTTTTATTATTATGATTATATGATTCCGATGGATCATAAAAATATATCTCATATTAAAGGTATTTGTCCAAGTGATGCAACGACTACATTACTTCCATTTTGTGATTTGATTTCTTCTCATGAAGTTGCAGATGTTCCTGACCCATATTTTGGGGTAGAAAATGGCTTTGAATATGTCATGGACTTAATGGAAGAGGGCTGTGAAGAGCTTTTAAATAAATTAAAGAAAGAAATATAAATGGATTTATCGAAATTAACTGTACTTATTACTGGAAGTAATACTGGTATTGGCTTTGGTTTTTTGAAATACTTTATAGAGCAAAAAGCTACGGTGATAGCTTGTTGTAGAAAAAAGTCTTATTTTAATTTGTTTTATGGGGAATATGCAATGGATTCTGTTAAGCTATATCCATATGCATTTGATTTATCAGAAGACTTTCAAGATTCTTTAGAAGAAATTAAAAAAAAACATGGATGTCCCGATATTATTATAAATAATGGTGGCATTTATAAAAATTCTACAGATTCATTTGAAGAAGAATGGAAAAGAATCGAAGAAAGTATGTTAATTAATGTAAAAGCTCCAATGAGAATAGTAAACTTTTTTAAAGGTGACTTATTAAGTAAAGATTGGGCTAGAGTTATAAATGTATCTTCAAAAATGGGTTCTTTAAATGATAATACAAGTGGTAATGTATTGCCCTATCGTATTAGTAAAAGCTCTTTAAATATGTTAACTATTAATCAATCGATACAATTTGAAAATAGTAATGTTAAAGTTTTTACAGTTCATCCAGGTTGGATTAAAACTAAAATGGGTGGAGAAAGTGCTCTTGATGAAATTGAAACAGCAGTAAAAAGAGTACTAAGTTGTTTAGATAAAAAACAAGATCAATATAGCGGAAAATTTATGTTTGGTGAAGAGGTTTTACCCTGGTAAATCAGGGAGGGTTATTATGAAAAAATCTTTAAGAGTGTCAATTTTATCTCATAAAGAAGAGCAATTTTTAAAAAACCAGTTGGTTAGTTTAAAAGTTCAACAATTAAAAGCATTGAGTGAAGATAGTTTATTAAATGAATTTTTATTGACTGTTAGTATAGAAAAACAAATTAATGCTTATAGTGATGGCAATAATGAAATCTATTGGGATGCAAATAAGGGCTTTGTTTTAAACTTAGAAGATAACTTTTATGAGCAATTTGAAAATGTTTGTAAGGCTCTTGCATCTTGTCGTGAAGTCTTTTTTGAAGACTTTCTTTCAGAAGATGATTTAAAAGGTTTAAAAAATACGAGTTTGGTTTCTAATTTTTCAAATGATGAAGTTAAAACCATAGAAGAAAATAAAGCTAATGATATATGTGAAGATCAAGAAAAAATAGATGAAGTTATCCAAGAAGATATACTTATTGATGAAGCTTTAGAGTCAGTAGATCAAACAATGTCAGAAGTCGGTACATCTGTTGATGAGGCTTTAGAAGTAGTAGATCAAACAACGGTAGAAGTAGATACATCTGTTGATGAGGCTTTAGAATCAGTAGATCAAGCAATGTCAGAAGTAGATACATCTGTTGATGAAGCTTTAGAATTAGCCGATCAATTGATATCAGAGGTAGATGAACAATCCCCAAAAGAAGATGTTGATTTAAAAAATGATGAGCAAAAAGAAATTGAAGAAGTAAATGAAAGCTCTGATGATGAAATTGATGTTGAAAGTTTATTAGATAGAGTAGGAGAACTCGATGAAGCGACTCTTTCTGGAGAAGATGATGAAATAGTAGCAGATGAATTTAGCAATTTAAATCATATAGATGAGCCAGAAATAGAAGCAGAAGATGAAGAAGACTTATTATCAAGAGTTGGTGAAATAGACGCTGAGACTTTAGCCCACACAGATGAAGAAATAGAAGCAGATGAGTTTTCTAATTTATCAGCTGTAGAAGAGCCAGAACTTATTGAAGAAGCTCAAGAAGAAGTAGTTAAAGAAAAACCAGTAAAAAAAGCTTCTCCTAAAAAAGATAAAAAGGAAGAAGTTGAACTAACTCCCCAAGAGATAGCTGAAAAAAACCAAAGAGAGTTAGAAGCTATTACTGAGGAAATGTACGCTATTGGTATGGATGACGATAAGATTGAGATGTTGATAAATGCAGTCCAAGAAGGAAAAGCAACTATTGATCTGATTAGACAGACTATTGATAAAGTAAAAAAGTCATAATTTCTAAATTAATTAACTCTTAAGTTTTCAACTTTAATTTTGTTGAACTTAAGAGCTTTTTTGTTGTTTAGAGTAAAAAATAAATCACTTAAAGTAATAGTTAGTGTATTATTTTGACCTTCAAAGCTTTTGATAGCACTTTCAGCAAATGAAATAGATTGAGCTTTATCGATATATTGTTTGATAGGGACTTCAATAAAAGAAGATTTCCCGATAATAAAATCATTAGAATCAAAACTAGAATTGGTACTACTAGCTGTAAATCCTAATGTGTCAGTAAGATGGGGGGTTTTAGCTTCAGCACTAAAAGATACTCCTTGTAAAATACCTGTAAAAAACTGTCCGTTATCTTTCTTTTCGATACTTAAGGTTTCGGCTGTTACTAATAAAAAATGTCCTTCTGAACTAGTAGATTGTAATAAAACTTCAAGTTTTGTATTTTTATTAAATTCATCTTGATATGGAGAAATAGAAATTTTAATAGCATCAGGGTATTGTGAAAATTGATAATTTTGAGAGCTATCAATAGGAATTAAATAAGCTGTTTCATTTTCAATTTTAGATATTTTAGAAGCAACAGCTCCTACATAAAAAAGATGATTAATGTTCCAGCTATTATCGCTTTTAATTTCTTCTTGTGAGAAAGATAAATTAAGAGATTGAGAGTTAATGGTATTTAATTGATTAAATTTACTTTGAAGAGAAGTATTAGTATTTAAACTAGCTAGGTTTGAAAAAAGACTATTTGAAAAAGTTTTTAAATCAGGATTTGTATTTAATATATTATGAAAGCTAGATTCAATTTTTTTGTATAAACTTTCTTGAGTGGTGCTAAAAGAATTACTCAAAATTTCGTTTAAAACTTGTAGGGATAGGCTAACTACTGTAGTTTCATTTTGAGTGACTGCAAGACCTTGATAAAAATTAGAATTGGGATCATTCATTAAAACTTTAGCATGAGATTGATTTAAATTTATATTATCATTTAGTATAAGCGGAGTGAGTAGTGAAGAGAGTACTTCACTAGTGGTTAAATCTTTATTTTGACTTTGATAAAGAGTAATCAAGGAGTGAGCAGGTGAAAGATTAATTTGCTTATGTTTTGTTTGATTCAAATCAATAGATGTATAAAGATGACTTTTATTTGTGGTTTGATGATTATTGATAAAATCAAAATATAGGTTTTTAGTATCTTTTGGGTAATAAATATCACCATACCATTTACCATTACTTGTACTAGTTTCTAAGCCTAGGTGGCTAACACTACCAATAGGAATACCATTTGTATTGATAGAGTCTCCAATCAGAATTTTATGATTTATTTTATCACTAGAAAAAGAAATCAATTTATCAATCGATATTTTATTCATATTTGGGGCAAAATTAATAAAAAATGCAGCTGATTTACTTAGGATTGTTAGGGGGCTACTAGATATTAATGACTGTATTTTTGTCATAGCATTGCTAGCTTGATAAAAGTGACTATACCATTTATTATTCCAAAGGCTAAATATAGAATGTAACCTTGTTGATAGGGTTGAATTTGTAATACTATCCAAGTTTATAATACTATCTTGTAGGCTGATAAATTGAATGCCTGTAGAAATAGGTATATTATTTAAACTATTGAATACAAATGGAGTATCTATATCTATTGCTGAAATTAAATTAATAATATATGAGCTATTAGGGATAATTTGATTAAAGCTAGTATAAATAGTTTTATGTTGAGATTCTGTATTTGGAGAATAGTATTTCCAACTTTTATTATTTGTATCTAATAGCCATAAATCTTTAACTTTTGATAATTCAGTACCAAAAAAAGTATCAATATTAGTATTTGAACTAATCGGAAACCGAACAGAAGAAAAACCATTAGGTAGGGTAAATTGAGAATGTACTTGATTTGTTAATAATAAGATTGTAAAAATAATTTTGATCATAATAAATGTGTAGGATATTTTAGTTGGTTGTATATTAATATACTATTTAGACTTAGTATTTTAGTAAGAGTAATAGTTTGATTTTTTAGATACTTATTTAAGTGTTTGAAGGATTTAAAGTCAAACTGATTAATAATAAAGACATTATTTTTATGCTTATAAAGCAAAAATGAGCTACAAAATATGTAGCTCATTTTGGCATAATTTATTTTAAAGTTTAACAGCTCAAGGAGATTGAGCAGTTAATCATTTAATTAATCGCTTAAGTTAGTCTCAAGACGTTTTTGATACTCAAGAGTTGCTTGAATAGCAAAATCAGGAGTAGGGATGTTTCCCCAATCAATTACAGGCTCTTTTAACTTACCAACAGATACTTCTGATTGATTAAAAGTTGAAGTAGGCATGATTTCATCCATGATTCTAGCTACAGCTTCTGTTAAAACAGTGTCTTTACCTTTTTTAAGGTCTTCAATTGTTTGTGTTACTAAATAATCAGGTGCGATTGGTCTACCTTCAATCATAGTTCCTGATGGTGGATATGCTCTTGCATGAGGTACATGAACTTGTAATCCAGAGTTTGGTAATACAAAAGGAATTGGAGAACCAGAACCTGCTCCGTTTGGAGTGCCTACAGTTTTAATTCTGTTAAAATCTTTTAAGATAGCTAGAGTGATATCAGTAGTTGAGTAACATCCACCATCAGTTAAGACATAAACAGGCTTTGTATAAGTAGCTACATCGTTTGTTCTGTCGTTTAAAGTTAGGTTTACATAAAACGGATCAATAACCCCGTCAACTACGTGTTTATTGATTTCTTGTAAATCAATATCCATATCAAATGCCTTTTTTAAAACATATTGCATAGTTTCAGGACTAGCATAGATTTCATTCATTTGTTCATCATTCAATTGTGGGAAAGCAAGTTTCATGAAAACTTTAGATAATTTTCTTTCAAACCAAACATCGTTAGGGACTTTACCGTTAGTTTTAACTTCTTCTGTGGTTTCTTTTTTACCCTTAAACATATCTTTGATTTTTGAAATCCAACTTTTTTTAGCTTTTTTCTGATCGCCTTCTGAGATTAAATAGTTAGAGAAAAGAACTCCCCAAGGGCCAACTCCTCCACCATTTCCACGAAAATCAACAATCATACCATCAGTACCTTGAACTTTTTTGAAAGTATCTTCTAACTGATCTTTTGGATCTTCTGTTTTCATCCAAGAGTCAATTTTTAAGTATGCAAGGTTATATTCTTTGAAAATTCTTAATTCAAGAGGGAGAGGACCCTCGATACGTATTTTTGAGGCTTCATCTAGTTGAACACCTTTTGAATCATTGATCCAACCATTAGTAGCTTCTGGAACGCCAGTAGGGTCTGCGGAGTTCCACTTTGATGATACTGGAACTAAATCTCCATTTGGTTTTCTAAAGATTAATTTAGCCGAAGATCTCTTTGGTTTACCAAGTAGTGGGCTGTGAATATATAAAGAGTTTGCAAAGCTATTCCAAAACTGTCCGTCAGAAGAAGCTGAACTCATTTTTCTAGCTTCTCTTGCTAGTCTTCTAATAGATTTGTCATCCCATTTTACTAACTCATCTCCAATTTCAACACCATTTTCAGCAAATACAGTTCCTGCTTTGACTTGGTTTACAACAATTTTGTGACCTTCTGCAAGTGTTAAACCGATTCTTTGAAAGTAAATTCTTTCTGTTTCTCTGATTTTAGAAAAACTTGAGTTATAGCAATGACCATCTCTTAACATTGCTTGAGCTTCTGTTACAGCTCTATATAGCTCTAAATCAGATGTTGATGTTTTTAACTTAGTGATAAAATCACCTTTGATTACATCCCAATCTACTCCGAAATCGTTTCCTTTTAATTCAAAAAATACATAAGCATTTTTGTAGGACTTCCAAAAATGTTTAAAATCTTCTACTCTTTGACCTGGGGTTAAATCTGCGAAAATAGTTGATGCAACTAATGCTGAACCAAATAATACATTTCTTAAAACTGAGCGTAACATTGGATAGCTCTCCTTAATTATTGTTAAAATAAATTATATACCTGCATTTACTACTAGAATATATCTTAAAAGTTTCAAAAAAACATAAAAAGGGAATATTTTTTTTTAAAATTGTATAAAAGGTAGTAGTTTTTAGTTAAATAGTACAAAAATACTCATTTTTAGAAGGACTTTATAAGATTGTATATGAAAACAATATTAATTTTGATATATATGAACTAATACTAAATAAACAATAATTTATAGAGGGAACATGACTAGAACGAAAAAAACAAGATCAGGAATATACATAAAATCTAAAGAGCAAATTGATGGGATTAGAAAATCTTCTCAATTAGCTTCACAAACCCTTTTATATTTGAAAGACTTTGTTAAACCAGGAGTAACTACTAATTATTTAGATGAGTTGTGTCATGAGTATACTTTAGACCACGGTGCGATTCCTGCTCCACTGGGTTACCATGGTTTTCCTAAATCAGTTTGTATTTCAGTAAATGATGTTATTTGTCATGGTATACCATCAGATAGAGTGCTTAAAGATGGAGATATAGTTAATATTGATGTGACTCCTATTTTAGAGGGGTATTTTGGTGATACTAATTTTACCTTTTTATGTGGAGAAGTTAGTGATGAGAATAAAAAATTAATTCAAACAACATTTGATGCAACTTTTAAAGGAATAGAACAGGTTTTCCCTGGTAATAGACTTTCAAACATTGGTTTTAAGATTCAAAAATTTGTAGAAAAAAAAGGTTATTCTGTTGTTCAAGATTATACAGGTCATGGCGTTGGTATAGAGTTTCATGAGGCTCCTACAGTATTGCATTATGGTAGGCCCAATCGTGGAGAGAAGTTAATGCCAGGTATGATTTTTACAATTGAACCTATGGTAAATTTGGGTAAATATAAAACAAAGTTAGACCCTAGTGATGGTTGGACAGTTACAACAATAGATGGTAAAAACTCTGCTCAATTTGAGCATAGTTTACTTGTTACTGAGACTGGTGTTGAAGTATTGACTCATAATGAAGAGTTATGGGGTAAGTTACCAGATACGCTAAAAAAATAATTTGTAATCATAACTTTTATTTTTCAAAAGAGTTAGTATTTAAGCTACGTTTTATGAGCAATGAAACAGCGAATTATATTTAGTTTCAAATAAATCAAAATATCATTAATTATTTATGTGTTAAGATGCATCTATTGAAGTAGACAAACAATTTTATGTTAGTTCTTCATATGTATAAATTTTACCGAGGATAATGTATGAATAAAGTAGCCAAATTTGGTAGTTCACAATTAAAATTATTATTTTTTATGTATGTAGGTTATGCAGTTTTAATGATTATGAGGCAAAGCTTAATGGCAATTTCTCCTGATTTAATAGCAGATCCATACGTGGGTTTAACTAAAACTAAATTTGGTGAAATGCTAGCTTATGGAAATCTAGGTGGACTGGTAGGTAAGATTATATTTGGCTGGAGTGCAGATCGCTTTGGTGGAAAACTCAACTTTTTTGTTGTTTTGACATCTGTTGCTCTTTTTATTACTTGTTTTGGTTTGAATACAAATTTTTATGCTTTTTGTTTTATTTTCTTTTTAATTTCTGTTACTAAATCTGGTGGTTGGCCTTCTTTGGCAAAAATGATTGAACATTGGTATCATCCTTCTCAATATGGTCGAGTATGGGGTGCAATTTCTACTGCTAGTCGTGTAGGAACAATCGTCGCAACATTAGGCTTTGGTTATCTTTTAAGATATCTCTCATGGAGCCAAACCTTATATGCTGTTGCTGGTATTGGTATAGTTTACTCGATAATTTGGTTTCTCTTTGTAAAAGAACGCCCCAAAGAAGAGATAATTGTTGATCCAGACTTTGAAGTTAAAATAGATACTGAGCATCGTTTTCATGAAAAGTCTTTAAACTTTGCTTTATTAGATTTTTTAAAAAGTAAAAGAGTTTGGCTGATATTTGTAGCTATGATGGGTCTTACAGTACTTATGAACTTTTTAGATTTTGTACCTATTTTCTTAAAAGAGACCTTAAATATGACCTCTTCTGATGCTGTTATGACAGCTACAGCTTTTCCATTAGGTGCATTTTTTGCTGTTTTAATTGGTGGGTATATCTTTGATACCATGCCTGCAAAAATGATTACAAAAACCATGGGTACTCTTCTTACTATCTCTGTTTTATGTATTGTACTTATTTTAAACCTTTCTTATTTTCAACTAGAAATGTCACAAAATATTAAGGCTGTATGGCTTTGCTTATTTACATTTGGTTTTTCTATTTCTCCTGCTTTTTACCTGCCAATGAGTATTTTTTCTATTAAATATGGTGGAGTTTATTCAGGAGCTTTAATTTGTATTTTAGATATAGGTGGTTTTTTTGCAGCTGCTGTATCGGCTTATACTGTAGGTTGGCTTTCTGATCAAACAATGGGATGGCATAAGGTTTTATATTTATTAATTGGACTAGGTATTATCACAATGATTTTAACTGTAATGTTTTTACATGGTGAAGCTAAAGAAGAAGAAAAAGCCTTAGCTTAATGTTAGAAATATAGTTAAATATAAGTGGTCGACTATACGACCACTTACATTTATTTGTTTATTTACTAATTCCTATTTCAACATCTATTGGTTTGATATTCCAGATATCATCGGCGTAGTTTTTGATTGTTCTATCAGATGAAAAAACTCCCATATTGGCTATATTTATAAGAGCTTTTTTGTGCCATTCTTTTTTATTTTTAAAAAGAGTATTGGCCTCCATTTTAGCTCGATCATAATCTACCAAATCTCTAAGAACAAAATAATAATCTCCTTTATGTAACAAAGAATGAATGATTGGTTCAAAAAGATTAGGCTCTTCAGGAGAGAAAAAACCAGATGAAATTAAATCAATAGCTTCTCTGATTTCTGTATTAGAATTATAAATATCCCATGGAGAATAGGAGTCATTTTTTCTATACTCTTCAACTTCTTCAACACGCAACCCAAAGATAAACATATTTTCTTCACCGATTTCTTCTGCCATTTCGACGTTAGCTCCATCCATTGTACCAATGGTTAAAGCTCCGTTTAGAGCAAACTTCATATTACCTGTTCCAGAGGCTTCCATGCCAGCTGTTGAAATTTGCTCACTTAAATCACTAGCTGGAAATAATCTCTCAGCTAATGAAACGCGATAATTTTTAACAAATACAATTTTTAATTTATGGTTAGTATCTGGGTCATTATTTACAAAATCAGCAACAGCATTGATTAGATTGATCCATAGTTTAGCCATAAAATAACCAGGGGCTGCTTTACCACCAAAAATAATGGTCATTGGCTGCATGTCATAATTAGGGTCTTTCTTTAGACGATTATATAAAATTACTGAATGTAACAAACATAAAAACTGTCTTTTATATTCATGTATTCTTTTAATTTGTACATCAAATAATGATTTAGGGTCAATGTCTAAATTATTATCCTCTTTGATGATTTTAACTAATTTATCTTTATTTATCTGTTTGATTTCTTCAAGTTTTTGTAGTGTTTTTTTATCAGAAATAAACTTTTTTAAATCAGATAATTTATCTAAATTCTTAACCCAATCATCTCCAATTTTAGATGAAATAAATTCAGATAAATCGGGGTTACACATATGAACCCATCGTCTTGGAGTTACTCCATTTGTTTTATTGTTAAATCGTTGTGGGTATAAATCAGCAAAATCTTTTAATAAATCTTTTTTTAATAATTCTGAATGGAGGGCAGCAACTCCGTTTGTCGAATGACTACCGACGATTGAAAGATATGCCATTCTAACAGCTCGTTCAGGAGTTTCTTGAATTAAAGACATATCAATAATTTTTTTCTGATCACCATGATACTTTATAGATACATCTCTTAAAAATAATCTATTGATTTCATATAAAATAATTAAATGACGTGGTAATACTCTCTCAAATAAATCGATACTCCATTTTTCAAGTGCTTCTGGAAGGAGAGTATGATTTGTATAAGCGCAAACCTTTTGAGTGATTTCCCATGCTTGATCCCATTGCATTTTTTCTTCGTCGAGTAAGATTCTCATTAGCTCTAAAATAGTTAGAGCGGGGTGTGTATCATTGAGTTGAATGGCAATTTTTTCACCAAAGCTTTTAAAGCTATCATGAGTTTTTTTATATCGTCTTATAATATCGTGTACAGAAGCTGCAACAAAAAAGTATTGTTGTTTAAATCTTAATTCTTTGCCTTCATAATTATTATCATTTGGATATAAAACTTTAGATATTTTTTCGGCTTCGTTTTTCTTTTGGACCGCTTTAAAATAATCTCCATCGTTAAAACCTGCTAAATCAAACTCTTCAGTAGAGGAGGCAGACCATAATCTTAGTGTGTTAACACAATTATTTTTATATCCAACAATAGGGGTATCATAAGGTACGGCTAAGACTTGTTCTGTATCAAGCCAATCGTATTCATTGGTTTTTTGTCTCTTAATCACTTTTCCACCAAAGTGGATATGAACAGTATGTTTGGGGTTTGGAATTTCCCAAGGATTTCCGTTAATTAGCCAACAATCGGGCTCTTCACATTGTTTTCCATCACGAATTTCTTGGCGAAAAATACCAAAATCGTATCTAATACCATAACCAATAGCAGGATAATTTAAGGTTGCTAAAGAGTCTAAAAAGCAAGCAGCCAATCGGCCAAGTCCACCATTACCAAGGCCTGCATCAACTTCTTGCTCTAATAGGTCCTCAAGACTAAAACCTAACTCTTTACAAGCAGATTGTATTTCTTTTTCAAGCCCTAGGTTCATGATATTATTTTCAAAAAGTCGACCCATTAAATATTCTAATGATAAATAATAAGCTCGTTTTGGATTATTTTTATAATAAGTACTTTGGGTATCCATCCATCTATCGATGACTCGATCTCTAATAGCAAGAGCCATTGTATAGTATTGATCTAATGGGCCAGTTGTATAACTATTAGAAGCTCTTGAGTATTTGAGATGTTTTTGATAAGAGCTTTTGATGCTTTCTTTATTGTATGAATCTTTCATTAAGAATGACTCCTTTATTAAATTAATTTTGGTATAAGTTTACTTATATTTTTGGAGATTATACTGACATAATATGGACAACACAAGGTTTTTTGTTTGTTGATTTTGGTCAAATAATGCTTATTAAAGTGTTAAAATGGTTAAATAATGCAATTGAGGTAAAATTTTACTATAATTTTTTAAGCATATTAATTTAGGAAAATAATGACCACCAGTAATTACTACTCTTTAAAAAACGATAAATTTAATCTAGCTATTATTTTGTTAGTAATTTCAGTTTTTTTGTTTACCACATTTATTTTTATTGAGAAGACATATAAAAATGAACAAAAATCGATTCGTTCAAGTTTAGAGACTATATTGAGTACTACTCATCAAGCCTTAGATACATGGCAATCTGATCAATTAGCCACAGTAAAACTATGGGCAGCCTTTGAATACTTACAATATAGTACTGATGACCTTTTAAAAGTTCCTCAAAATAAATTAAAAGAAAATTCATGGCATGAAGAATTTAGAGAATATTTAAAAAATATATTAGATAATCATGGATATCAGGGCTTTTTTATTATTGATAGAAATTTAATAAACTTAAGTTCAATGAGAGATAGTAATATTGGAAATAAAAACTTATTACATATTCAACCTAGTTTTTTCAAGAAAATTTGGTCGGGACAAGCCGCTTTAAGTGCTCCGATTAAAAGTGATGTAAATCTGTCGAATAGCTATAATGTGAGTATGTTTTCTGGAGCTCCCATTAAAAATGAAGAGGGTGATATTATAGCCGCTTTTTGCTTTAGAATAGATATATTAAAAGATTTTACAAAAATCTTAAAAAGAGGCCGTATTGGTGAATCTGGAGAAACCTATGCAATTAATAAAGATGGATGGTTACTTAGTGAAAGCAGATTTAGAAATCAATTAATAAAAATTAATTTATTAAAAGAAAATCAATCTGAGGTTTTAAATATTAAAATTGTAGATCCACAAGTTAATTTATTGAAAAACCCAAGTTTTAAATTAAAAAAAGACTTATCACTGACTTATATGGCTGAAGAAGTATTAAACTCTTCAAATAGAAAAAAAATTCAAACAAATTTAGATGGTTATAGAGATTATCGAGGTGTATTTGTTTTAGGGTCATTTATATGGGATGATAAATTAAAGATAGGTATTACTAGTGAAATAGATAAGGTTGAGGCATACAAAAACTTTTCAAGTAATAAATTAATTATTCAAATTTTGTCTTCTCTTTCTTGTATCATGTTTTTGGCAATATTTTTATTATTTCAAAGGCATACTAAAAAATTAAATAATTTAGTTGAAATCAGGACTAATGAGTTAAATAAAGCAAAAAATATAGCAGAACAAGAAGTTATTGAGAGAAAAAAAGCAGAACAAGAAATTAAATTTGCCATGCTAGAAGTTGAGCAGCTTGCGAGTGTCAAATCTGATTTTTTAGCTAATATGTCCCATGAAATACGAACCCCAATGAATGGGGTACTAGGAGTATTAACCTTACTTGAAGATACAAAGCTTGATAAAGAGCAATCTAAATGGATAGAAGTTATTAGGACGTGTTCTGATGGAATGATGACTATTTTAAATGATATTTTAGATATATCTAAAATTGAAGCAAATAAGTTAGATTTAGAAATGAAGCCATTTAGTTTAAAAAAGTGTGTTGCAGATTCTATTTTTTTACTAGACCAAAAAGCATCGGAAAAGGGTGTTCATTTAAGGCAATCGATAGACTCTAATGTGCCAGATGGTTTTGTAGGAGATATTACCAGATTAAAACAAATAATGGTAAATTTAATTAGCAATGCTATTAAATTTACTCATGAAGGTGAAGTTTCTTTATCTATAAATAGTCGTAAAAAAGATGATGACTTTTTTGAACTAAATTTTGCAGTAAAAGATAATGGTATAGGTATATCAAAAGAAGATCAAAAAAAATTATTTCAATCGTTTTCTCAAGTAGATACCTCTACAACTAGAAAATATGGAGGAACAGGCTTAGGGCTTTCAATTTGTTCTAGTTTAGTAAAACTGATGAATGGAGAAATTTGGGTTGAAAGTGATATTAATCAAGGTGCAACGTTTTATTTTAAAGTATTATTAAAATCTGTTGAAGTTAAAGAGGTTAAAAGTTATAAAAAAGCTAGTAAGTTTGATAAAAATTTAGCTAATAAAATACCCCTTAAAATTTTACTTGTTGATGACGAATTGGATGCTTTAGAAGCTCTTGAATGGAAATTAAATAATTACATAGATAATGTTGAGATTACCAAATGTAGCTCTCCTATTAAAGCTATTGAAATTATTAATAACCAGAAACCTGACGTGGTATTTTTAGATATTCAAATGCCTGAAATGGATGGTTTTACGATGATTGAAAAAGTTAAGAATAGAGATTTTAATTTAATTTTCACTACTGCTCATGATGAGTTTGCTTTAAAAGCCATTAAAGTTTCAGCCATAGATTATTTATTAAAGCCAGTTGATAAAGACGAACTGTTGTCATCAATGGAAAAAATTGAAAAATAATCGTC
>NVVD01000046.1 GCA_002402105.1 Candidatus Cloacimonadota bacterium | reverse complement strand
TTCCTTAAATTGAGGCTTAGTAGGTTTTTTAGCTTTTCTCAAAGCTTTAAGGCTTTCACAAGCTTTGTCCCTACTGCTACAAATAAGCTGTGCAGGAAGCTCAAGAGTTTCTCTTATTGGATAATAAGTAAGATGATGAAGCTCTTTTTTGAAGTAAATTCCATTATCCCATCCAGTATCAAGAGCATATTGGGCAGAAAGAGAATACTGCCTCATAGTTTCAAGAAGCTCTTTTTTACAGGGGATTTTAAGCTTAATAGTGGCACAAAAGTCTATATGTAAAACCGTAATCGGTCGCTGAGATATATCATTTCTTATTTCAGTGGGTTTTAAATCTAAAGTTTCAATCTCTTGAGCAATAATTAAAGAAATTAGTTTTTTAGCTATTTTATTATCATCAAGTAGATATTTAAAAACAACATCATACATAGGGTTAGCAATTTGCATAAAAATAATCCTTAATCATTTTGTTAACCAACAAAATAATTATAACATAATTAGATTTATGAATAAGACCTTATCTAAAAAAACCGAAGTCTGACTACATGAATTTTATTTTTTTATGCTACTCGTTAAGTGAATTATGGGGATGGGGCTTGTGTATCCAATCTCCGAGTTATCTCAAACTGTCGCTATAGCTCCAAATATTTCAAAATTGATTTTTACAATATGTAAATCTAAAACAAACTGCGGCCCCGATGCAAATCGCAGGACATTGCTACGGTCGGCGCTCCGCTTGGGTTCGTCCCTCACCACCCGGTCAATACCCTGATATTTCCAACTTTTTTGTTTTACTCTCCATTTTCTACGAAAATTTCGKCTTCTTTTTTTTCTACGAAAAACCGGGGGCCTCCGGCTACCGGACTACGAGCAGACGAAAACCAAGAAAGTMGYMGCGAKYGGACGGACTGMWGYYATYGCGARWAGCAGAACGCAAGYCMCGGCCGTWGYYGYKCCAACTACCRCCACGAARCACACGGAKCGAAKCTTTYACAWTATTCACCGRATCGRTACTTTTAYTTTTTTYATAATARCTACCATCATAATAGTCTTGCACCCACTCMYAAACATTTCCATGCATGTCATATAAACCAAARTCATTAGCACCAAAAATACCTACATTTGTAGTCTTTTTACGATACTCATCTTTTTTTGCTCCATTATATGGATAGTTTCCATYATAATTAGCTAACTTTGRTGACAAAAYATCTCCAAAGCTAAATGCAGTACYWGKRCMAYCKCWTSYWRWWTWYTMMSWMWMTRMMKSRKTWSKSWMTYTWTWWYWACMAMWWKTMMMRWWAYWCAWRWRKMCTTCATCTATGGCCTTAATCGTATCACTATAATTACAACCCACACTTTTATTTAACTTCTTTAAATACTCTCTTATATCATCAAAAGATACTTGCTCAACTGGTAAATCATCTCCCTTAAATTCACTCGGACTATCAGACATCATCTTTCTCCACTCTACCTGCCTAACCTCATACTTCCCTAAATAAAAACCTTTACTTATCTTTACTTTATGTACAGGGCCTTCTCTATCTCCATACCAACCACGACATTTTTTCTCTCGACTACTATCACCACCAACACAGTCTTTTTGTACAACTTCAATTTGGCTCATACTCGAGCCCATCATAAAACTACCTGACGGCACATAAACAAACTCTACTCCACTTAAACTATCTGTATACCCTTTGGGCTTTTGGGAGATTGTTGTTGAAACTGATTTTAATTTTACCGGAGCACTTATAATTACCTTTTGATTATTTGAACTTTCATAAGTTTTAACTTTTTTATTAGAGCTTTTTTCACTACCACCAAAAGAAAAGTATCCAAAAGCACAAAAAATACCTATCAATACTAAAATACCACCGCCACCTGATGACTCATTACTTTCACTTTCTTTAACTACCAATTGTGGTTTTACTGCCTCAGAAACTTTTATTTTTTTCTCTACTTTAGGAGGAGTTACTTGTTTTATCTTTTTCAAATCATAGTGTTTACTAACATCACCATCTAATAAACTTATATCATCTGAAATTTTGTCATAACCATCTTCAAAAAAAGCTATTTTTAACCTATCTTTTGATAATTTTGAACTCTTAAAAGGTGTGTAATACCCTACCCCATCAATTGTAAAAGGTATATCTGATGGACTACTCTCTATACTTAATGAACCTCGCTCGGCTTGCAAAATAAAATGTTTGTTTTCATTTTTTTTTAAATCAAACTTTTCAATTAAGGTTTCATGCTTTTTTGAAGATATTTCTACTTTTACTTCACCTTCTTCTAAATCAATACTTAAAGGCGTTGGTCTATAATTTGAATCATCATTTAATTTTAACTTACAACGTTTTGGACTTGTTGTGATTTTTAGATTGTAGAACTTTTTTTTAGATCTCTCGGCTTCGCTCGAGATGACGGTACTGTTCTTTGAGATGGCGGGAGTAGTGCTTGAATACTCTTTATTTGTGTTGATAGCTAACTCATCATCACAACATTTTAAAAATGCATCTTTTAAGTCATTCATGCTTTGGTAACGGTCTTCTGGTTCTCCTTCCATACACTTTTCTAGTAATTTTTTGAAAAGACTAAATTTGCTAATAGATGGAAAAAGTGGTGGTTTTTTAAAGTCGTGACTTAGATAAAATAAAATTGCACCTAAAGCAAAAATGTCGGCTCTAAAGTCTACTGCTTTTTCGTGTTTCATTTCAGGGGAAGCATAGGTATGTTTGGGCGCTAATGTACCATTTGCTATATAATCTTCGCTATTTGATTCAAAACTTCTTGATAAACCAAAATCTATTAATTTAACATCTAAAGTTTTTGCATCAATTAAAATATTGTCTGGTTTTAAATCTAAGTGAATCACTTTTTTTTGATGAATATAAGATATAACTTCTAACAAATTTAAAAAAATTGTTTTTAAATCATTTTGTTTAAAATCATCTAAATCAGATAGCTCTGAACAATGCTTTTGTAAGGTATCGAAATTACAATATTCCATAACAATATAAAAACAGTTTAACTCTTCAAAATCATCATAAATAGTAGGCAAAAATGAGTGTTTTAAAGAAGACATCCGTTTGGCTTCTTTTTTAAAACCAGAAGCTTGATTAATCTCTTTGCTTAAATCAATCTTTTTTAAGGCTACATCTCTATCTAATTTGGTATCTTTACACAGTAAAACTTCAGAGCTATACCCTTGGCCCAAACTGTCTAAAACCTTATAGCGATTATTGATTAACTCCGCAACATCACCATAGTCTTTACCTTGATAACTCATCTATGACCTTTCAAAAATTGCTTGGTTTAATTTGGTATAATCTAATATACAGTTTAATGACTCAATTAATAAATTAGCTTCTATTTTAGATAAATCTCGATTATGAGTTGCCTCATTTCTAAGAGGTTGAATCACTCCAAAACAATGTCTAATATGAGGTGGTAAACGATAGTTTTTATTTACCTCATCTTTTAAAAGCTTTAAACCAATAATTGATTGGACATTTACTTTTTTAATTTGTAGCAATACTCTAAACCAAAGCTCTAGAGATTTACCAATGTTAATACCAGCCGATGAGTACATCTCTTGCTTTAAACATTTTTGAGCTTCAAGATAAGCTGATTTTWAATCTTTAAAGTTTTGAAAATCTCTTATCTTTACACAAAAAATTCCTTCAAAAGCAAAGGGTTCACAAACAATTGACTCTTGCACCTCTACTAAAGGCGCATGACATGAGCTACACTCTTTTATTCCATCTAAATTTGGATTTTGGCATTGAACACATATTTGCATAAATTACTCTTTTAAAGGTAGTGGTAAATGTAGCTCACTACAACTAATACAAGTCACACTATCTTCAAGATTGGGAAACTTACAACTTGGACAGTTTATCATGCGTGTCTACTTCCACAATTATCACAAAAATTTACACCTTGATTTCGTTTTGTACCACAATTAGCACAAAAGCTTTTATTGGATGCTTTTGGAGCTTGTTGCCCTTGATTATTAGAACCCGAGTTTTTATCATAATGAACATGGACATTAGTCGGGGTTTGACTTTGATTTTGATTTGTTCGATTACCGTTAGAAGAGTAAGCCAAGTCTTTAAAATCTCTTCTGGTTTCATCACTGCTATCAAAATATTTATCTAAGACACTCTTGGCATCGTTTTTATAAGACTCTAAATGCTCTCTTGCATTTTTTAAGTTTTCATTAAATTGATTTTCTTTTTCAGCAAGTTGCTCTTGCTTCATTTGACTTAAACTTTGACTATAATTTTGTTGAAGCTCTGATTTTAAATTTTGTTTATCAAGCTCTTGTTGTAAACGACCATAATCACGTTGTAAGTCTTTTATGGTAAACTCTAGCTCTCTAAACTCTTGTTTTTGAGTGGCATTTATCTCTTGTTGTTGAATCTTTGATAGTGCCTCCCACTTAGCTTGATTATTAGCTAAGTCGTTATCGAGTTTTTTTACATCTAAGCTATAATCTAAGTCTTTTTCTTCTAGTCTATTACTTAAGTTTTTTTCTTGTAGTTTATAACTTAAGTTTTCTTGTAAAACTTTAAAGTCTTGATCTATTTTTTTCATTTCAAAGTCATAGCTAGCTGCTTTTTCAGCTAACTTTCGAGATAAATCATTATCTTTTGATTTTTCAACTCGATCACTTGATCTATCTTGCAGATCTTGTTGAAAGCTATCTTTTTGTTGAGACTGATTTGCATTAAAAGAATCTTTTGTTTGACTCAAGGAGTATTGCTGTTTTTCGTATTCAAAAGAATCTATTTTATGTTTTAGCTCATCAGATAAAGACTGCATTTTTTGCTTTTGTTTTTGATCAAACTCATTTGAATCTAAAGCACTTTTTAAATCTGATTGTAAACGTCTACTATTTAACTCATATCTTTCTTTTTGCCCTCTAATGCTTAAATCATTTTCGGTATCAAGTAAAGACTCTTTTCTTAAATGAGAACCCGATAAGCTGCTTTCATTTCTAGAGTGTGAACCTACTAAAGTTTCTTCATTTCTTGAAAAATTTGATTTTAAGCTCTTTAAATTTTGATCATGTAAAACAGATACTTCATCCATTTTGTTTTCAAAATCTTTTATTTTTTGCTGGGAGTTCATTGATCTTTGGGTTGACTCAAAACCATGTCGATCTTTTTGTTCTCTTGATTTTGCAATAGTATCTTGATCTAGATATGCATTACTACCTTCTGCATGGATTCTGGCTTGCTCTGTACGGCTTGCTTGATCAATGGTAGCTCTAGTCATATCTCCTTCGTCATTTAAAACTTTTTTTCTGTTGGAATAATTTCGATCATAATCTCTATCTTCATTTTCGTCTCTTAATGACTGATTAAAATTATCTCCATCATGTTTTCGAAGAGTAGCTTGTTTATTTAATGTCCCTAATTCTGTCTCTTCAGAATCTTTTAATCTTGCACCACGACGTTTATCTGCTGATTGCATAGCCTCTAAATCAGCTTTTTTGACGTATGCGGTTTCAGCAGCACTTGTTTCATATCTGACATTTTCTTTGGCTGTACGTAGGCCATGATCAATATTTTTACTTTGAGTTGTTTCATCAAATTGATGTTTTTGACTTTGCTTATATAAATTTGTCCTATCTGATTGATCTTGCATTACCCTATCATGATCATCTTGCTGAGCTTGAGAAGCCTGCTCACAATCATTAACTTGCCCTTGATTTGTGAGCTTTACTTTATTTTTTAGACCTTTTGCTCGCGTTTCTTCGTTGTCTTGGACATTTATTAAATCATTTTCATCCTTTGTAAAAGAAACCTCTGTATATCCTTCTTTTAAAGTATTTTCTCTAGCTTTATACTCTTGAGCTTTCATAGCAGAACTTACGATATTTTGGCTCTTTTTACTTAAAATTTTGTTAGTCGCTGGGTCACGGTCTTCAATAGACTCGATTACAGATAAATCTAATCCTCTTGCTTGAAAGTCTCTTAATAAATATTGCTTTAAAGTATCATAACTCAATTGAAAAGCTGAGCCATTGTCTAGATAATCTCTTAAATCAATACCTTGAAATACTACTTTAACTTGTTTTTCAACAAAGCTTTTAATAGCATCTTCTAAAGCAAATAATCTCACATTAGATTGAGCTGAAAATAATTTGTCTAAAAATAAAATAGGGTCTTTAATATTAAATCGAATATTAATAACTAGCTCTTGTAAAATAACTCCATCTTTTAAGGATACCTGCTTTACTTTAAACTCACTTGAAATATCATTGGTTTTTGCTAGATATAAACTAACACTACCAGACTCAATAGATATACTTGTTTTAGCATCTCTACCAAGCATACCATCCAAAAATGACTTTTTAGATGTATGAGTTACGCTATGTGGCGTATAAGTGGCAAGCCCTTTAAAATACTCTACTTCATTTCCATCTAAAACTGCTAAATTAACTCCAGGGGCAACAGTGAAACCTCCACTTAAATCGATCTTATCTTGATAAGTTATTTTTTGAGCCAAGATATCAGCATCAGCTTGCCATTCTTGTCTAACTCCATTTGCTCCTTTATTTGATCTTTCTTCTAAACAAAGTGGGCAACGATCCCCTGTATAACTTGCGTGTTTACTGCATTCTTTTAAATTTGCCATGATTGAATCCTTTTGTAATAATTTATATAATTTTGTTTAGTTTTTTGTAAAAAATTTTTGTAATCGCTTTGGGATATCTTGGATTAGTAGCTCGCTACTTTTATCTGTAAGTGCTACCATTGTTTCGATAATGCCTTCTAGAGTCCTGATATTACCTTTAATATTAACACTACAAAAATGATCTAATAGCTCTTTACTCAAGCTTAATGTTTTTTTATAATCATCACACTTTTTGTAAAAAATTGATTTAACTATATTTTGAGCAACTACTAAATCTCTTTGATTTAAAGGCTTTAACTCAATCCTTACTTTTGTAGCAAGTCTAAAATAGAGATCTTCTCTAAAACGTCCTTGTATAATCTCTTGTTCGAGGTCTTTATTTGTTGCAGCTATTAATATAAACTTTGCTGGTCTTGACTCTTTATACTCACCAACTCGTCTTAATTTTCGCTCTTGTAAAACCCTTAAAAGTTTAGCTTGGTTAACTATATCTAACTCCGCTACTTCATCTAAAAATAAAATACCTTCATGGGCTGCTTCACAAAAACCCTTGCGAGCTTTAGCATCAGTATAGGCTCCATCAGTACAGCCAAAAAATTCTACGTCAAATAACTCGTTACTAATAGCAGCACAATTTACGGCGATTACCTTATCTTTATCGATTTTATGATTATTAACAATCTTATTAAAAACAACCTCTTTACCAGTACCAGATGGCCCTGTGATCAAAACATCAATACCGATATTTGCCATAGCCTCTAGTTGAGCATCAACTTCATCTCCATCAATGACCATACTATTTAATGACCTAGAAAATTGTTGATACTTTAAACTCATTTGAGTATCTAAACAGCGTCTAAATTGCTCTACTTGCCAAAAGTTGACCATTTGTGGAGTTTTCTTTTTTTCTAGGGAATCTAAATATTTCATTACTGAGTTTTTATTAATTACTTGTAATAAAATGCCTTGATTGACGATGGTTTCTGACCCTTCTGGAATATCTACATTAGCAAATATAATAATCTTTGCTTTAAATGATCGATCGGCTATCAGCTTTTTGGTCAAAGAGTTTAAAATTTGTAAACCGTATTGCTCTTTACCTGGTCCAAAATCAATATCTAGTAAAATTAAATCAAATTTAGAAAACTTTACCTCTTTTTCTATTTTATAAGTTATAGACAGTTTACCCTTAGTTAAAAGTTGAGTATCGCCTTGTTGCCCCGTATCAAAATACATGATCTTTTGATCGATACTTTGATCGGCTATTTTTACAAATCGCTCTTGCGTCTCTTTTATCATCCAATCTTTTAATTTTGAAAATCGAGAGTTTTTAACTAAGATCTGCTCATCTAATTGATCGTCTAACCAACATATTTTAAAACTTGGTTTTGAAACACTCATAGCCTAAAACCTACCTTTAAAGTTTGAACATAATTTATCTACTTGTTGTAAACCTTGGGTTCGATTATCTTCATTAGTTAAAACTAGACTCTCTAAAATCAATAAAACTCCCTGTAAAAAAAGTGACTTTTGTTTGTCTTGTTCTTTATCTTTAAATTCAATTAAATCATCAATCAATTGATTTAGTTGCTCAGGGCTGCATTCAAACTGAAGCTCATATTGAATATGTAAATGATGAAAAAAATCGCTAGCACTCATCTTAAGCTCCTTTGTGATCTTTCATGAATATATTTTGGTAACTCTGCGATCGATATCATGGCGTTGTTATTAAATATATCCTCACAGTCTTCTTGGTCTGTGCTGACTAAAATACTTTGATTTTTTCCAAATTTACTCACTAAGTTTTTGATATGTTGCAAAGTAACAGGCTCTTTATTTACATTATTTATATAAAAGTTTCGATCTATAAAAACTAAGTCATATTGCTTTTGGTCATTATAAGCATTTTGATAATCTTCACAGACTGATACTATATGCGTTTCTAAACATTTTTTGATAGTTGGAATTTTAAAATACTTTTTATCTGCTTCATCATCAATAATTAAAATACTATAAGCATGACTCTGACTTTTAGAACTCAAATCTTTCATACAAAAGCTAGCAACAGCCTCACTTTGAACAGTTTTTAAGCTGATTTCTAGTTTAAATAAAATACCTAATTTATCAATCAAAGCATTTAAACTTTTTTGCTTTGATAAAAGCTCTGGGTATCCTGTAGAACGACCTTTTAGAGTCTCAAGCGCAGTAAAGTCACCTTTTGATATGAGTTTTTCTATATTTGCATCTACTTGTCCTTGACTTGTGATACTCATTGAAAACAAAGACTCACTTACGCAATTGCTATCATATCTAACTTGTTGATTTAACTTTTTGACATTGTCACTTGTGATTAAATACCAAGCATCAAAAAGATTTGAGATTTTTTCAAGCAAAGTGTTTGTATCGATCAACTCTTGTTTATTTTGAGGAATCTTCAACATAATGCAAGAATCCTGTACCTTAAAGTTTTGTGAACAATCTTTACTTGCATGAATCAAATGGTAAAAAACAAAGTTAGCATAAACATTTAAATCATCACCCAAGGTCTTTCTTGATTTACTATCAATTACTTCAAAAGAGTGTAAGTTTTCTAAAGTTTTTATTAAGTTTTTAGCAACTTTATCTTTAGCATAAAAATTTAAACCCACCTGTGTATAAAACTCACAATCACTTTGATTTGATAAGTTTTGATACCTATCTAATTGTAATAAACAATGCTCAATCTTTTGCTTAAGTTTACTAGTCATTTGTAATGCACTCGTTTGTCCATTATGTAGTAGTATCCTAAGCTCTTTAATCTTCATTAATAGCTCCAACCATGTAAGATTTTTACCTACAGATGGAGCTTTCTTTTTTGAACCAAGATTCACCAATAAAAGTACAATAGCAACAATCAATAAAACTTTTTTCTTTAGTAAAAAATCATCGTTAGGCAAAGACTCTTGAGATATAGCATTTGCTACAACTAAGCCATTTAACAAACAAAAGTTAAATACATATATAAGTTTTTTACACATCTTACTTCACCGTTAAATGAATGCTTCGTCTTGAAACACCAGTTATTTTTACATGTTGTGCTGATAGTTTTTCATAAAGACTTGAAGCTATTGTGCTGGCATCAACTAAGGTAAAAAGTTCTATCCATAAAGACTGACCATCTAATTTAATTTTAACATCAGTGACACCATAAAAATCTCTAAATTGTCTTTCTAGCTCTTTACCCAAACCAAAATCTGTAGAGTTTGTAAATACTTGGATTCGATTAGGATTATTTAACCATACCACTTCTTTTTCAAGTAACTCTGAAAAAAACTTTTGAGCTTCTGGTTTTACTTTTTCTACAATTCGTTGAGATGGATGAGCGATGAAATCTTTTAAAGGATAAGACATTTCTTCCATAGTAATGCTTTTTTTACGTTTGATTTCTCCTAAGCTAACCTCTTTCATTTTAGCGTAAGCATCCATAGTAATACTCATACAAGAATACTGATTTGGCCCAGCACCACATTTATTTTGATTAGCATACGCTTTAAACTTACCCTCAATGATAAACAAATAATCTACATCACTATCAGGGTGATCTTGTGGTTTAAACTCATAATATGCGTTTTGAAGCTCCTCCTCTAATTGACTGACAAATTGATTTTTTGCCATCTCTTTATCATAACCTTCTCCTAAAAAGATTAAGTCTTTAGTCACTAACTTTACTTTTGGTCTTAAGAGCCGTCTTTGAATTAAAATTCGTTCGCCCTTATAATCTAATCCAAAAGAAGCTCGCTTTGCTGAAATCTCAACTTCGATTGATCCATCTGCTCTCTTATTTTCAGAAAGAACTTTTAAATCACTAACCGTACCATTGACTACTTTATTAGTACGAGAATACTTTAAAACAGTGTTTTCTCTTTGCGATACATGATCAATATAAGTGTCTAAACCGTTTCGAATGGCATTTTGAATGGCTAAATCTCTAGTCATTCCTACACCTGTTGATTTAATCACCTTTTCTTGAAACTCTTCGACCTTAATTGGAGAGATTTTACTTATACTTTTATTAAAGCTTGGTGCCTGCTCTTGATTAGTTATTAAAGTTTTTTGCTTAGGTGAAACTGTTTTATCTTTATCAAGATAGATATCTTTGATTAAAAATAATATGACCCCTGCTAAGATGATGTTTATCAAAAATTTCATGATTTTCTCCTGTATGTTTTTATGATTGCTAATAATACAAATTTATCTAAATTATTTCCAACTAAATTACCACTTATTCTTACTTTGAAAGCTTATTTAACTGCTTCTTCATAGCATTTTGTCGTTTTACTGATTTTAGAATCTTTTCTTGAATACTATTGATTATATTTAGCTCTATTTCTCTCTTACTTTTACTATTTTGTTTTTGATCTGTTTTAAAAGTCCAAGTTGGCTCTACTTCTTCTGTTTCAACTATTATTTCAGAGATGATCTGTTTTGTATTTATAGTATTATTTAATAAGTCTTTATTGATAGATACAATCTCTTTTTGTGTTGGTGAATTTTGGAGTTTTACTAACTCTTGTTTCAGTGCTTGCTCCTGAAGTTTTAACTCTTGATTTGTTGTTGTTTTTGCTTGATTGTTTATTAAGCTAGTTTGAATATTTCGCTTTTGTTGAACTCTTGAAATCTTTGTAGCTTTTGGAGTAATTACAGCTACATTTGGACTGATATTCAAACTTGTATTAACATAGTCGTGTACGATTGGAGTTTCTCTTTTAAGCATATTTTTATGTTGATTATTACTTACAATACTTAAGTTAGGGGTAATTTTATTTTGAGTTTCATCAACAATCGCCATGACAACCTCATACGCTTGATTACCGATTTGTCTTTCACTAACAATTCTTGCTCGCCTTACTAAACCCTCACTTTGTGATCTAACTTCCTCTTTTAAAAGGCTTGTATTTTTCCTTGTAGAATCTGATTTGATCTTGGCCCCTACTACAAATTCCATTAATCGTCGTTGAGCATCAATAATAGCTGACTCACGAGCCATCAACATCTTTTGAGTTGGGTGTAAATTATAATGTTGACCAATACTTCCAACTCCCCTTGCTTGATAAGATTGAGCATTTGTTAAAGTGATTGAAATACCTAAAGCTACGATTGATTTTAATATAATGTTTTTCATTTTCTACCTCCGAGTAGATTGTGGGTTGTTTATCTGTGTACGGAAGGTTTATTAGTTTAGTGGGTGTGCTAGATTAAATCAGTGATTACAATTGTGGAAATCTCTCTGCTACGGTCGGAAATACGATTATTCTCTTCATCTAATGTGTATTATCTCCTCATAGTATGTTTGATATCTGTCATCTTCTGACTTGGAGGCTGTGAAAGTATTATTTAGATGTCTTGACTTCGCTCGACATAACGACCAAGAGATATCTACAGCGAGCTATTCATCGTCATCTCGACCGAAGCGGAGAGATTTTTTCATGGAATACCCTTAATTATTTATTACTTTCACAGTCTCCTTGATTAGGAGATCCATTAAATACCACATTACGAGTCAAGCTCGATGACAGTTAGTTTTCTCTTTAGATATTTTATTTCATAATTATAATTGCTGCATATAAATAGATTCTGCTGAGGTCTATTTTAATTTATGGTATAATTAGTGCATGACACAACTATTTTATAATCTTACAAACGATGTCTTATTTAAGAAGCACTTGAAGCAATGAGGTTTGCTAATTCAAATATTCAAACAAGATATATAATCGAAGCTCGACAAAAATATATACACGACCAAATCACACGAGAAGAAGATGCCAAAGAAGAAGGACGAGAAGAAGGTATCGAGGAAGGTATCAAAAAAGTTGCTCTAAAATTAATTCTTGCTGATCAAATGACTGATCTTGAAATTTCTCAAATGACAGAAATAGATATTGATAAAATTCAAAAACTTAGAGTAACTCAAAAATAAATATTTATTTTTAAAGTTAATCAAGTACAGTTTTTGCTCCTACCTTAATTTTACAAATTCTTGCGCCACTCATTAGGCGACTTACGGGGGTGGGGTTTTAATCTCATGTTAAACCTTATGGCTTTGTGAAGCTTTTTATTGGACTGAAGTCCAATCTCCGTCGTTATCTCAAGCTGTGCCCCCGATGCAAATCGCAAGACATTGCTACGGTCTTCGCTCCGCTTGGGTTCGTCCCTCACCACCCGATCAATACCTTGATCTTCACAAAGTTTTACAACACTTGAAACTCCTGATCCTAAATGTCCCGACTTCAGACATTTAAGTGCTAACAAAAAATAAGATTGGCTTATTTACTATACTTTCAAGGATTGATTTACCCAAACCACAAATGTAGTGCCTAGTAACTGGAACATGCTTGCAATTCTAATATTTCTATAGTATTGTGAAGATATGTTTATAATACCAATCTCAACTAAAGTATGAATATTAAATTAGTATAAAGTCGGAGATTGGAATTTATTCCAATAAACTAGGATTAATAGACAAATAAAGGCT
>NVVD01000045.1 GCA_002402105.1 Candidatus Cloacimonadota bacterium | reverse complement strand
TCTGCAATATTTGTTTTAGGTCGTAGAATTGATAACTCTCCACCAATTAGAAACGAAAAGCGATGGCGTCAAGGTTTTAATAACCGAGTAAAAAGATATTTAAAGTAACTTTGTAACCTAAATCTAGAAGCTGACTACAATGCTATTAATCTAGTTCAGAGAAATAAATAATAATAATTATTTCTAGATGCAGACAAAAGAACTTTAATTAGAGCAGTAGCAGAACATTAAAACATCAACGATGATAGTGTATAGGATAAAAATTATTAAACTAAAAGTAGATAACATAGAGCATACATATATAATTGGAGATGTTCATGGTTGTTTTTATACACTTCAAAGACTTCTTAATCAATTACCATTAGATGCTAATATTATTTTTGTAGGAGACTTATGTGATAGGGGCTTACATACTAAAGAGGTAATAGAGTTAGTAATTAAAAATAGTTATTATTGCATACTTGGAAATCATGATGATTATATGATTAGTCATATCAAGGATTGTATGGATGACTCTAATTTAAAAGTTAAATGGAACCAAGAAGAATATATGGGAGGAAAGCAAACCCTTCTTAGCTATACAGATGATTACGACACAATGATTAAACATCTAAAATGGCTCAAAAAGATTCCTAGATATATTGAAATTAACAAGTATTTTATTACTCATGGTTTTGGTTTACCTTATTATAGAAGAAGAAAAAACTCTAGTTCTCACGTTGGTCTTTTAAAAAATAGAATTAAAGATAAAGAAGGGTGGGGCCATGACTGGGAAAAAGATTGGAAAAATTATAATGTCACAAATATATTTGGTCATACTGATTATGATGAAGTAGAAATAGGTAAAAACTATTATGGTATAGATACTGGATGTGTATATGGTAAAAAGCTAACAGCAATTCAACTAAGAACCATGAATCTATATCAGCAAGAAATAGACGTTAGGGATATTCGTAACTAAAGCACCTACAAATAGCTTATGTCTTTTGACTAATTATACCAATCCTAATTAAAAAACTAAGGAATTTGTCATCCTCGTACTTGATACGGGGATCTAAAAACATTGATTAATACTAGACCTACGGGTCAAGCCCGAAGGTGACAGCTATAGAAGATTTCTTAAGTTTTAAGTTGGGATTGGAATTAAAACTCATCAATACCGGTGAAGGATTATTTTTTGTATCCACACCCACTAAACTAATACAACCTCCGAACACAGATAACTAACCCACAATCTACTCGGAGGTAGAAAATGAAAAACATCATATTAAAATCAATCGTAGCTCTAAGCCTTTCAATCACTTTAACAAATGCTCAAAGTTATGAAGCTAGGGGAGTTGGAAGTATTGGACAACATTACAATTTACATCCAACTCAAAAGATGTTGATGGCTCGAGAGTCAGCAATTATTGATGCTCAACGACGTTTGATGGAGTTTGTAGTAGGGGCTAAGATTAAGTCAGATACTACAAGACAAAATACGGCTTTATTAAGTGAAACAGTTAGATCACAAAGTGAGGGTTTAGTAAGACGAGCTAAGATTATTAGTGAAAGACAAATCGGTACTCAGGCTTATGAGGTTGTGATGGCGATTGTTGATGAGGAGACACAAATACAAGTTGTTTCAAATATAGCAAGTAACGATGCTCATAAAGAGATGAATCAAAGGCAAACTCCCATTTCACATGACTATGTAAATAATAGTTTAGATATCTCACCAAGATCAGGGTCAAATGAAAGTGTATCATCAAATTATAGCCCAGCACCAAGTTATCAACAGACATATTCAACAGCAATTCAAAATCTATCATCAAGCCAAATAGAAGACGATGCTCCACCAGCTTGGTTATTTGATAAAAAAGAAATTATTGAGTACAAGAGTAAAAAGGCTCAAAGTGAAAGACTTGCTGATTTAGAAAGGATCAACAAGTTAAAATCTGAAATGATAGATCAATTAAAAAATAAATAATAATAATTTTAACAACAAGTACGAAGTAAAACCCTTAAAAGGAGCCACTCAACAAAAATAATAAAGTGGCTCCTTTTTTTTAATAATTAATTTGATGTGGCTTTGTAAAAGCAAAACTCGCCACTAAGTGAAAAGAGTTCAAAAAAAGTGTTTGCTAGTATATAATTTAATTAATAAAAAAAGCTTTAAAATTAGAGGAATAAAATGAGCGAAAAGTTTGTGCCACAAGAAAAGTTTTATGATGTTTCAAATACCAAGAGTAAAGAGTTAGATAGTTTTGCTATAGGTGATTTATTGCATAATGATCGTTATGAGATATTGAGTCATTTAGGTTCTGGTGTTTCAAGTGTTGTAAAGCTTGGTGCAGACAAAAATACTCATGATCGTGAAGTTGCCATAAAGATTGTTGATTTAAGAGATGAGACGATTGATCATACAAAGTTTTTAAAAGAATCAAAGCGTTTATCTCAACTAGATCATAAAGGTCTACCCTTTATTATCGAGCAATGGCAAGAGCAAGATAATTATTTTATAGTAATGGCTTATGCTGGTATCACTTTAGCAAGTTTTTGTGAGTCATTATCCTCTGATGATAAAAAAGTCTTTAAAAATACAATTTTAAAGCAGATTTATTTACAAATCTTAGATGTGATGGAATATATACACGATCATGATTTGGCACACTTAGATTTAAAACCAGATAATATTTTAATAGACCATGATAGTTTAAAAATCAAGATTATTGATTTTGGTTTAGCTCGCAAGATGAGCGAAGAATCAAATACAAAGTCATATAAGTATACTATGGTTGCAAGTCATGATTATGCTTCACCAGAGAGTCGTAAAAACAGCGGTATTACCAAATTGTCAGATATTTACTCTTTGGGTGGAATTTTATTTTATTTGAGTCATGACTTTACGCATCCACCAAGTATTCCGGCAAAAGATGAGTTTTCTTATTTTACGAATGTAATTTTTAAAGCTATGAAGGGCTCACCAAAGCTAAGATATCAAAGCATTGATGCGTTAAGACAAGCTTTCTTAAAAGATGGCATAGCCTTAGTTAAAGTGATAATTCCAATAGCTCTGTTACTTATTGTATTTGGTTTTGGTGCAAATTATTATTTAAACAAGCCAAGTACCTCCAAAGTAGTCATCCAACCAGCTTTAATAGCTAAACCTTATTTGTCAAAAGAGAATCAAAGGTCATCACTTGATATGGCTATAAATCAAACTTCAAAAAATAATTTATCATTAAAGCCGCAGGTTAAAACCAAAGTAAAGTTAAAAAAAATAGACTTATTTCAAGAAGTAAAATTATTAATGAAACAAGCAGAGTCTAAGGCTTTGTTAGATCAACCAAATGCGGCTTATATTTTATATTTGCAAGCCAATACAATTTTAAGTTCTGCTATTGAGAGTGATATTAATAGTGATGATGTGCAAGCTTTGATTAAAGGCAAAAAGTTATTAAACGGTTTATCAGATCAAGATTTTAAAAATCAACTAGAGGTTTTAAAAACCTTATCAAAAAAACGAGAGACTTTTTTACAAACAAAGAGTTTAGTATCAAGGTCAAATCGTGCTGCCAAAGTTTTATATGATAAAGCTTATATGAGTTTACGTGGCAATGATTATAGTAATGTTTTGAAATATTTAGATGAGATAAAGCTAGATTATCCATTAAGTGATATGGGTGAGAGTTTAGAGAGTAATCGTTTTGCTTTAAGAGGTATGAGTTATAGAGATATAAAGCAAGCTAAGACAAAAAAGGCAAAAGATTTAATGAAAGAGCAAAAGGCGAAAGCTTTGTCTTTAAAGATTGCGACTTTATATAAAAAAGTAAAGTTGTATTCAGCCAGAGAGTTAGAGCAAAATCGAGATGGTTATAAAAAGCTATTAGCTTTAGCTCCAAGTAATAAAAGTTATGCTGCAAAAGTGAGTTATTATACAAATAAGTTAAAAGAAAAAGCGATTAATGATTTAGCAGAAAAAAAGAACTTAGCTTTACAAAAGCCCAAAGGGTATAAAGATAGTTTAAGTGGAGTAGAGTTTGTGTATGTGCCGTCAGGTAGTTTTATGATGGGTTCACCTAAAAGTGAAAAAAATCATGATAGTAATGAAGGCCCTGTACATAAAGTAAAGATAAGTAAAGGTTTTTATTTAGGGAAGTATGAGGTTAGGCAGGTAGAGTGGAGAAAGATGATGTCTGATAGTCCGAGTGAATTTAAGGGAGATGATTTACCAGTTGAGCAAGTATCTTTTGATGATATAAGAGAGTATTTAAAGAAGTTAAATAAAAGTGTGGGTTGTAATTATAGTGATACGATTAAGGCCATAGATGAAGGTCATTTGAGTAATTTGAAAAGTGGTTGTTATAGATTGCCAACAGAGGCAGAGTGGGAATATTCAGCAAGAGGTGGTACAAGTACTGCGTTTAGCTTTGGAGATGTTTTGTCATCAAAGTTAGCTAATTATAATGGAAACTATCCATATAATGGAGCAAAAAAAGATGAGTATCGTAAAAAGACTACAAATGTAGGTATTTTTGGTGCTAATGCTTTTGGTTTATATGACATGCATGGAAATGTTTATGAGTGGGTGCAAGATTATTGTGATGGTAGCTATTATGAAAAAAGTAAAAGTACCGATCCGGTGAATAATGTGAAAGCTTCGATCCGTGTGAATCGTGGTGGTAGTTGGTACGACAGCGGCCGTTACTTGCGTTCTGCTATTCGCTATTACGACAGTCCGTCCGGTCGCAGCAACATTCTTGGTTTTCGTCTGCTCGTAGTCCGGTAGCCGTAGGCCCCCGGTTTTTCGTAGAAAAAAAAGAAGCCGAAATTTTCGTAGAAAATGGAGAGTAAAATCAAATAAGATGGAAATATCAGGGTATTGATCGGGTGGTGAGGGACGAACCCAAGCGGAGCGCCGACCGTAGCAATGTCCTGCGATTTGCATCGGGGCAGCAGTGTTGCTTTAGATTTACATATTGTGAGATTCAATATTGTAGTATTTTTAGCAAGGTAACAGTTTGAGATTTTTTGGGGATTGGACTTAAGTCCAATAAAAAGCTTTGCAAAGACATAAAGCTTACCATGGGACTAAAGTCCCATCCCCTAATATTACCCGCGTAGCGGGTCGCGCGATTTTTTCAAAACAATAGATTGTAGTTTATTAAGAACCATATTTGGTCTATAATTTCTTAAAATACTGTAGTATAATAATACATTATAAAAATAAAAGAGCATCATGAAAAAGATAAAAATACCTTATGGGGTAGCAAATTATAAAACTTTAGTTGAAGAAAATTATTATCTTGTAGATAAAACTTCTTTTATAGAAAAGTTAGAAAACTTAGATGAAAGAACTCTAGTTTTTTTGCGTCCTCGTAGGTTTGGTAAATCTTTATTTCTTTCTATGTTAAATTATTATTACGGAAGCATCTATAAAGATGACTTTGATTCTCTTTTCTCAAAATATTACATAGGTAAAAAYCCAACGAGTAAAAAAAACTCTTATGCTATTTTAYATTTTAATTTTTCAGGGATTAATACAAAAACAGATGAAACAACAGTTGATAGTTTTAATTTRAAGGTARAAAWCTCTRTWWWARAYTGTATNAAACTNTTATTTTVMRWRYTTWYCSMAAMAWKWMSAARATRRAATWYTMTCTYRTKMWGRWGCWGAAMAAMWATTARATTSTTTTYTWANGAGTWTWAWRYAMNGAAAMWCAAAAGCTCTATATTTTAGTTGATGAATACGATCATTTTGCCAATGARATTTTATCTTTTAGRTAYAGTGATTATTTAAATTCAGTWGGTAAAAATGGYTTTGTMAGAAARTTTTATGAAATCATRAAAACAGGCACTGAATCAGGAGTTGTTGATCGTATTTTTATGACAGGKGTTAGTCCWATWACTCTWGAYTCTTTAACTTCKGGYTTTAATATAGCAACTCATTTAACTTTAAAAAATANCTTTNCATAATATGATGGGTTTTAGTGAAAAAGAAGTTTTRGATTTATTGAGTTTAGCAAATCTMGATTTARATTTAATTGGTYTATTAAAAAAGTGGTAYAACGGTTATAGGTTTGTAGCAAAATCYAAAGATCGTCTTTTTAATTCAGATATGGTTTTATATTTTGTATCTAATTATTTGAATGAAAATGARCTTCCTGAAGATATGATGGATACAAATATYTCATCAGACTTTGGTAAAATGAATAAAATWTTTGGAATAGAAGACAGAGAAAGAAATTTAGAGTATYTAGAYGAGTTAYTAAAAGARAAAGAAGTTTCTACTTWTATTACAAGAGAGTTTTCTTTAGAAAAAGARTTTAGTAAAGAAGAYTTTTTATCTTTGTTATTTTATATGGGRGTCTTAAGYATAAAAGAGCAARRWGGGTCTTTAACTATTCTTTCTATTCCAAACTTAGTGATTGAAAAGCTTTACTCAAAGTTTTTCATTAAAATTATCGAAGAAAAAGCAAATATCAAACTAGCTTTTTCAGATTTAGAGCAAGCAGTAAATCAATTGGCTTTTGATGGAGATATTAGCCATTTAGTAAAATTATGCGAAAATACTCTACATAGTTTATCTAACCGAGATTTTTTAAATTTTGATGAAAAATACACWAAGCTSATTTTATTTTCATATTTGCATTTATCTAACCTATATTTTACCAAATCAGAGTATGAGGTAGAGAGTGGATATATAGATTTAGTTTTATTTGAGCGTGATGTYTATAAAGTAAATTATCAGTTTGCYATAGAGTTAAAATACATAAAAAAGTCAGATTATGACAAAAACCCAAAAATTCTAACTMAAAAAAGAGATGAAGCTAAASARCAAATGGATAAATACATTCATTCAAAAGAGATTTTAGAGCTAAAACAAAAAGAGTCTTGCCCACTAAAAACCTATATTTTAGTTTTTGTTGGAGATCAATGCAAAATCAGCGAAGAAGTTTTGTAGAATAAAAGTAATTATGTAGAATTATAACACATAACTTATATGATTTAGCACATTTCCACACCAACCCACTCTAAACTAATATACATATTAATCAATGGAGGTTGATATGTTTAGATGTTTGATATTGTTTATGATTTTTAAAATTAGTGTTTGTGCTCAATCTAAGAGTAAATTTCAATTGTATTCGGATATAAGACGATCGATGTATAAAACTCTTGGAGTACAAACTAAAGATATCAAAATGAGAATCCATCATTTACAATCAGTTGAAGGTGGTTATCTTTTAGATGGAATCATTTCATTAAATCATTTACAGCTTCCGGGGACAATTGGTAAACTAATGCATGGTGTGGAGTTTGAGTTAAGCTTACAAATCAACTCATTGTATTTAGTACCAAGACCAGATTTACCGATTCCATATGAGATTTTTTATCATGCAAATACTCGTTTTTTTGGAAGTATCAAAACTAAAAAAGAAGCTATTGAAGCTTTTGTTAAAAATATTTTTTCAAAAGAAAAATCCATAAAAAAATTAAAGATAATTTTGAATAACAATACCTTTGAATTACAAGCTAAAGGGGGAAACTTTTTTGGTGGGGTTGCAATAAAAGTCGGGGCAAAAATAGAGTTAAGTAAAAATCAAATAGCTTTGACTCTAATTAAAAATGAGGTTCGTGCTTGGGGAGCTGGTAAATTAAAATCTAAACATGTTAGAAATCAAATAAAAACAGTAGTTGACCAAGCTAGCTTATTGTTTCCGATTGATCGAATTTATGCAGGGTTTTACATCAGTGCGTTTGAGTTAAATAAAGAGGGACTTGAGTTCAAAATTGAGAATAGAGTGGATTGGGACAAAACCATTAAGAGTATAGTTAGTTTAACAAAAAATCAATCTATACAAAAGTACTTAAACTAAAGGAGCAAAAATGTTTAAAAATATAATTATATTAATGATGTGTCTAATTTATACAGTTGATTGTAATGTACTTACCCTGTATATGGCAAAGGTTCCGGTGGATGTATTTATAACAAAAACTAATAGCTATTATGCCTCTAGTTTAGCTCAAATATTAATGCCTTCTAGTGATTATTCCAAATTATTAAAATACTGCTCTTATGACAAAAAATCTTATATTGTAAATAAAAATCAATTATTTTTCACAGCAAATTTAATTCAAAAAATCTCTAATATTAAAGTTCAAGCAAATTTTACCAATATGACCATCAAAGTGAATGGACCAGTCAAGCAATATTTTGAAGGAATTAAAGTTAAAGCAACCTCTTTTGAACCTCAAATAATTGCTTCTAAAGGCAAAAGAAAAGACTTCACAATGAATGATTGGGATATGGGTATCGCATTACCTAGTCGTAAGTACTTAGGCAAAAAGGTTTTGATATATTATGCTAAGACAAATAAATCTGTAGTAGCGAATGTGATTGACGTAGGCCCATGGAATACAAAAGATGACTATATAAATAAAGGAACAAGACCAGCTGCTGAATCTGGTATTGATGAAAGAGGAAGAAAAACAAATGGTGCTGGAATTGACTTATCTTACCCTGTTTGGGTAGAGTTAGGAATCGATTTCAAAAAAGCTTATTCTGGTAAGTTAAGTAGTGAAGTCCAATTTATGGTGTTAAACTAAGAGAAAAGCAATGGCAACAAAATTTAAAACTTCTAATAAAGCAAAAATAGGTCTATCTCAAACTACTAGACTACGCACAGCAACACTATTTAAACCACAAAACTTAAAAATGAATTGGTTTGAATTAGTCGATAGCTTGGTGAGAAAACAAAAAGATGGTGATCAAATATTGATTGAAAACTTTAGTGCTGGCAAACGATATTTTAATCGTATGTTGGATGTTAGGCACACAGTAGATCAACAGCAACAAGAGCAAATGATTGTATCTGAGGTTGAAAAAGACTTAAGCAAGGATTTCATTGAACAAATTGGCCTAGATCAAACTATTAAACAAGAGTTTAAAGAGCTATTGATAAATAGTTTAAGTTACATAGATCAATTAGGCTTTTTTTCAGAAGAAAGACGATCACAATTTTGTTTTGAACATGAAATAAATGAAACACAATTAAGTCAAGTAGTAAACTATTTACAATCTTTGAGTTTAGATGGTAGCTACGCTTTAGGTRTCGCATCACTTGATATTACTGACTTTTTTTTATTTTGTATGGGTGCAGATAGTAGTTTAGCTAAGTTAAAACAGCTTCTACAAGATCAAAATATCTATTTAATGGAGCAAAACCCTCAATCATTAGTAGATCTTTATGCTTACCAAGAAATATCACAAATTTTAAGCGATTTTTTTGACTTACGCAGTAGATTTACAAATTCTAGAACCCACCCCGCTCAAGGTCAGGGTATGTTTCCTGAGTTAAATACACCATCAATTGAAATAGATTTCATTGCTAAAATTGAAGGGAATACCATTTTAGTTGAGGGGGATGATTGTAGTATCAAGGTACCAAAAGACGATCCCAATGGCTATTTTTTAAGGCAACTCCAATATAAAACAGATTATGGAGTTGTTATTGTAAAGCATTTGTTAGAGTTTCAATTTACGTATGTACAAAATGGTATTATATCTAGCTTAAAACCATTGATTCGTACACAGCTTTATCAATTAATTAAAGAAAGTGGGATTGATTTACCTCCTGTTTCTACCTGTAATTTTATCATTCAAAATAAAATCATACATATTGAAGGTAAGGGTTACTTTAAAATCGATCAGTTTTTTTCAAGAAACTCTTTAACATCTGATCCGACAATAACAAGAGAGCGTATTCAAAGTCTAATTAAAGAGTATATAGCATCAGACCCTTTATTAAATGATATGCAATTAAAAAATGAAATACAAGTAGACATCGAGTCTGAGGTTAACATTAAATTAATTGCAAAGTTAAGATTTCAGGCTCAAATAGCAGGGCATCCATATCGCAAGTTAATGGTATTAATAAATTCTACAATCAAAACAGATATTGACTCTAAAGATAAAGAGATATTGCAAAGACTTGTAAAACTTCAATTTCCTCAAAAAAATATTAAAGACTTCTATGAGTTATTAATGTGTAATTTAATAGCAGGTTTAATTAATCAATATAGAGGTTTAAATAATAAACAATGCCGTTTGAAATTAAAATCCTTACTAGATATGAGAGTTAAAGATAATGTTATTGAGCAATATAAAGATCTATATATTTTAGGGTTTTTAAAGGAGCTAATCTCTTTAGAAAGCAAAGAGGAAGTTTTAAGTGATTCAGATCTAATTGATAGATTAAAACAAAACAGCCAATTGTGCTATTTAGCAAAAGGATTAACAAAGTCAAAAATTTGTAAGATACAATCACAAGCAAAAATCGCCCCACAACAAACTCGCTTATTACATTACACTTTAAGAGACTTATTAGCACATTTACAAGAGCTAGAAGCAAATACAGATACAGACGAGTTAATCACTAATATTAAAAAACTTAAAACGGTCGTAAAAAAGACTTATAGTAAACAAGTAGGCATTGACCCAAGTAAATTCCAAAAACAACTCATTGATACTCTGTATGCAAACCTCCAAGATAAAGGGCTTTTAATAGATGGAAGTTTAAATCAATTTGCAGCAATCCTAAACTTACAAGATGAGTTACAAATGTTAGAGGTTCAAAACTCTACAATAAAACAAATGTTATTAAGCTTGGTACTTTTGTTTTAAGAGCAATAAATAATTTTTTAAAACCTAATAGGGCAATGAGACAATGACAAATAAAAACATTCAAGAAAAAGCTTATGGCGACATTACAAAAACTTTAAATCGTGGTAAATACGAAGAGATCAGAGCTTTGGGTAGTGGTCAAGCAGCAACGGTTTATTTGTGTCGAGGTACAGATGAGTTAAAGCAAGAGTATGCTATAAAACGAGTTGAACTTAGTGGAGATGAGCAAGAGCAAGAGATTTCTTTAAAAGAAGCCAAACGTTTAGTCTCACTTAGGCACCGATTTTTACCAAAAGTTATAGAGATTTTTAGCGAAGCAAATCATCATTATATGGTAATGGACTATGTTGCGATGGGAACTTTAGAGAGCTACTTAAAGGAGTTGTCTAGTTTGGCTAGAGAGGGTTTTGTTATCTCTAGTCTAAAAACAATCTTTTTGAATTTATTAGAAGTCATGACTTATATCCATAATCAAAAGGTACTACATTTAGATCTTAAACCAGACAATATTTTAATTGATGGCAATAGTTTAGAGATAAGATTAATTGATTTTGAGTTAGCTAGAGGTTTTGGTACAAGTAGTGGAGATTACGCAAAAGTAAAAAAGCATGCTACCCATAATTGGGCCGCTCAAGAGGTAAAGCTACAAAATAATGTTAGTATTCAATCAGATATCTTTTCGTTAGGTGGAATTTTATTTACTCTAAGCCATAACTTTAAAGCTCCACCAGAGTTTCCAAATAAAAATAAATATGATCATTTTATAGATGTTATTGACAAATGTTTACAAATCGACCCAAGTGAAAGATATACCAGTGTTAATGAGTTAAAAGGGGCTTTTGAAAAGGCTATTGGTCAGGTAGATAATAAAGGCTCTAATAATTTTAAATCCTCCCCCGTCATCTCGAGCGAGAGAGCTAATAAATCCCCAAAAAAGAGCTACAACCTAAAAATCACAACAAGCCCTAAGCGTTGTAAACTAAAAATAAAAGGTCAAAATACAGTCTTAGCCACTCCGCAAGATTTATATTTAGATGAAGGTTTAATAGAGATAAGTTTAAGCGCCAATAAACACAATGATTTAAGCGAATCTTTTGATTTAACAGAGGATATGACTAAACATTTTGATTTGACCCCTAAGCGGGGTTTATTAACGGTGACTAGTGAACCAGATGCAATTTATATAAGTGTGAATGGTAAGGGATGTTATACCCCTTTAACAAATTTTGCAGTAGATAGTGATAGTGATAGAGTAGAGCTAATACTAGAAGAAGAAGGTTATAAAGCTTTAGATGCAAATATAAACTTATTAAATGGTGATGTTGTAAAACATTTTAAGTTAAAGAAATTGATAAAAAAAGTTGAGACTGTTGAAAAGCCAAAAACTGTTAAAAAAGAAAAAGTAGAGCAAGTAAAGATAATCAATGCATTACCTACAAAAATACAACAATCCCATAAACCCACAATAAAAATATTTCAAAATATGGACTTTGCTTTAATTCCTGCTGGTGATTTTATGATGGGCTCGCCTGAGAGTGAGGTTGATAGAGTAAATGATGAGTTTTTACATAAAGTAACTATAAGCAAATCATTTTATATGCAAACTACTCCTATTACACAAAAGCAATGGTTTGAGGTGATGAAAAATAGAAAAATAGCAACAAAGTCTTTTTGGCAGAAATTGATGGGTGATGAAGAGAGTCAAATTAGTGATAATCCGAGTAATTTTAAGGGTGATGATTTACCAGTAGAGAAAGTTAGTTTTAAAGATATCCAAGTTTTTTTAAAGACTATAAATAGTAAGATTGGTTTTAAAGACTTAGATGTAATAAAAGAGATAGATGCTGGTAAATTGTTAAGTTTGCCAAGTGGTTGTTTTAGATTACCGACTGAGGCAGAGTGGGAGTATGCTTGTCGAGCGGGTACAAGTACAGTTTTTAGTTTTGGAGATGTTTTGTCATCTAAACTAGCCAATTATAATGGAAACTATCCATATAATGGAGCAGCCGAAGATGAGTATCGTGGTAAGACTACTATTGTAAAGACTTTTGGTACCAATGATTTTGGTTTATATGACATGCATGGAAATGTTTGGGAATGGGTGCAAGATTATTTTGATGACGACTATTATAAAAAAAATAAAAGTACCGATCCGGTGAATATTGTGAAAGCTTCGTACCGTGTGTTTCGTGGCGGTAGTTGGGACTACTTCGGCCGGTACTTGCGTTCTGCTTATCGCAGTGGCAGCAGTCCGTTCATTCGCTACGACAATCTTGGTTTTCGTCTGCTTGTAGTCCGGTAGCCGGAGGCCCCCGGTTTTTCGTAGAAAAAAAAGAAGACGAAATTTTCGTAGAAAATGGAGAGTAAAAGGTAGAGATGCAAATATCAGGGTATTGATCGGGTGGATTTGCGGAGCTAAAATCCCAAGCGGAGCGAAGACCGTAGCAATGGTCTGATATTTGCATCGGGGCCGCAGTTTTGTTTTAGATTTACACATTGTAAAAATCAATTTTGAAGTATTTGTATTAGGGTTACAGTCTAAGCTAACCCGGAGATTGGACTTCAGTCCAATAAAAAGGCTACAAAAGCCATAAAACTTTACCATGGGACTAAAGTCCCATCTCCGTATATTACCCGCGTAGCGGGTCGCGCGATTTTTTGAAACAATAGATTGTAGTTTATTAAGAACCATATTTGGTCTATAACTTCTTAAAGTACTGTAGTATAATAGCTTATAAGTATTCTTAAAATAAAAGAGCATCATGAAAAAAATAAAAATACCTTACGGAGTAGGAAACTATAAAAAGTTAGTAGAAAAAGATTATTATTTTGTAGATAAAACTCCTTTTATAGAAAAACTAGAAAACTTAGATGAACAAACTTTAGTTTTTTTGCGTCCTCGTAGGTTTGGTAAATCTTTATTTCTTTCTATGTTAAATTATTATTACGGAAGCATCTATAAAGATGACTTTGATTCTCTT
>NVVD01000003.1 GCA_002402105.1 Candidatus Cloacimonadota bacterium | reverse complement strand
GGTACTGCATGGTTGCATGTGGAAGAGTAGGTCGGAGTCAGCTTTTAAAATTCCCTTTTATTATCTTAGGATAGTTTAAGGGAATTTTTGCGTTACAAAGAAAAATTAAAAAGTTGGATTTGAAAAGCTGTACAGATTTTGTGGATTTTAGGTGAAGTATTATCTTAATATTTGTTAACAGTCTAGAGATAGGATATATTTTTGTTTCTAGTATTTAAAAAAGGATTAGCCTTCTAAAAAAGTTGTTCAGATACTTGGAGTTCTATAGTAGAAACTTATTTTCTTAGTTCAAGATGAGTAAACCATTTGTAAATTATCTCCTGTTCCGTAGGTTGATAAGACTGCTCCAGATATAGCGTAGTCTAAATAGGGGATATTAAGATATTCAGAAATAATTTTTAAATCTTCTTGTACTTCTGGAAATGCGTTTCTCCAAAAATTGGTGAGTTCAATAACTTTTCCGTTTGTAGTAACTATTGTAGCTTGATATGCCCAATAGGCTGGGTGTTCTTCATGGGCTTTTACCTTTTTTGCTTGAACGGCAAAAGCCTTGATAGATTGCCTTGATACAATATCAATAGATTTTATATATGTTATAAATTTAAAGTGTTTAGTTAGTTTTTTTTGATGGATATTATATTGGATAAACTCTTCTATGTTTGAATAAATATAGGCTGTGAATACAAAAAAAAGCAAAGATAAAAAAAGAAAGTAGGGGTATCCTTCTGATAAAAAGAAGAAGAAAAACATAGAATTAACTAGACAAAAAATAGAAAGTATCTTTTTTTTAATAGATGGTATTTTAAACTGGAGATGACCATTTTTACTTAGTACTATATTATTAGAAAATCTTGGGTTTCCAAGAATAGGTACTCCATCTGTAGAAAACTTTTTAATCCCTCTCATTTTTTCCTTGTGTATTTGATTAGAAAAAGGGTAGTTCCAAAGAGTATGAAAGTCAATTTTTTTTAAGAGATAATTACGATCTTGTATAGTTAGTCTACCTAATGAAAATAACATTAATAATATTAATAACAAAGGCAGATAAAATCAGCCTTTTTCTCGTATAGTTAAAAGTAAATATATTTAATTATAAAAAGGAGAAAATTATGAAAAAAGTATTAGTACTACTATCTTTAGTAGGGGTTATTTGTGGTAATCTATCTGCGAATGGTTTAAGAGATTTTGATTTTAGTAAAACAAGAGTTGATATAGCTATGGGTGGAGGATTTGATTTGGAGACAAATGAATATCCATTTGTTGGGGCATTATATGGATCTTTTAAAGAGGATCATTATGCAAGTAAATATGATCATAAAAATATAGCTTTTTGTACCGTTGCTTTAGTATCACCAAGTTTAGTTATGACATCAAGTAAATGTGCAGCTGAAGCAAAGATCTATGGTAAAGATTTGTTTATATCTTTTTCAAAAAATAATATAGCTAAAATTTTAAGTGGTGAGTTAAGTCAAAATAATAATAATATTCGTCGTATAATGATACATCCAGAGAGTTCAAAAACTGAATTTAATAGATTTAACCTTAGTTTAATAAAATTAGAAAAACCACAAAAAAATATTACTCCAATTAAGCTTCCTAAATTTCCATTAGTAGTTCCAAATAAAAAAGGTATATGGATTAGCTTAGGTTTACTAAATGACGAAGATAAAACTCTTCCAAATCGATTTCAAACAGCAAATGTTGAACAAAAAGAATGTAGTGATAAAGAAGGGAGCCTTGCTTCATTAACATGTTTTGAAGGTATTGATGGATATGCTAGGTATAAAGCTGGTGATGATGGTTCTTTATTTCTTGGGATGACAAGTAAGGGGTTTACATTATTTGGTATTGCAGTTGCCTCAAATAAAGAAAAAGAAATGTATACTATTCCTGTTAGTAATGATGATAATTGGGTAGCAAGATATATCAAAAAAGATTTGTTTGATGCGCAAAATCAATAGTATTTAAAGTTTAGAAAGTTATTTTAAGAGGGTGTGATTTTATCACACCTTTTTTTTAGCAATTATCTATATATATCATTCAATGGCAAGTACTTTTTTATTTTAGAGTCTTCTATTGATACTAAGTAACTGTTGAGCTTGTAGAGTTTATTTAACTATTTCTCATGAAATCAAAAATAAGAAAATCGTTTGCATTTGAATATAAATTCAGTATATTGTTATTAAAAAGGATATATTATGAGTGCGAAACAAACTTTAGAAGGCTTAGGTTTTACAGAAGATACAGAGACAGATTTGTTTTATGGATATAGACAAGGACACCACGAGCTTGTTTTATTGAATCAAGAACAATCTAATGGTTATTTAGTTAGTTTTGTATCTGTATTTAGTAACGATAGTTTATCAATAGATTTATTTTCATTACTAAAAAAAAATATAACCTTTTTTGATACAGACTTAGAAAAATCTTTAAATATTTGTAAGCAAGAAGATTATAAAGTTCGTTTATCAAACTCTATGCATTATGAACAAACAGAAGATGAAATATTGAGTTTATCTATATTAATTGAAGGGGTGTTTGATATAGAAGCCTTAACAAAATTTTTACCTAGCTTAAAATTATATTATACTCAGTATTGCCAAGAAATAGACCTTAGATTAGATGCAATTTTATTTGGAGATTTCTAATGAATAAATGGCTTAAGTTTTTGATTCCTTTTGTATTGTCTATTGTTACTTTTTTCATTGTATCTATTTATTTGAATCAACAACAATCACTATTTGTATCCTGTTTGGTATTGTTAGTTGCTTTATGGACAAGTGATGGTTTACCTATGGGAATTGTTTCATTATTGCCTGTTGGTTTGTACCCTTGTCTTGGTATTTTAGACTTAAAATTAACGACTTCTTATTATTCAAAACCTATTATATTTTTATTTTTAGGTGGTTTTATGCTAGCAATAGCTGTAGAAAAGACTAATTTACATCGAGCTTTAATTTTACGTATGTTTAAATTATTTCCTATGTCACCAAGAGGAATAATTTTCGCTCTTGCTTTTACATCAGCAATTTTTTCATCATTACTAAGTAATACAACAACAGCATTACTATTGATGCCAATGGCTTTATTTTTAACAGAGATTATCGAGCTTAAAAAACGTTTTGTTTTATCGATTGCTTATGGTGCTAGTATCGGGGGAATCATGACCCCTGTAGGTACTCCTCCTAATTTAATTTTACTTGGTTTTTTAGAAGATAACTCTATGCAAGCTATTCCATTTATAAAATGGATTATGATGTGTGCTCCTTTAGCGTTTTTAATGTTGATAGCTATGTGCTTTATATTATCATTTGGTGCAAATAAATATAAACTCGAAAAAAATAAAGATCAGATCAAAGATTTTGATAAAGATCAAAAAAAGCTAATTTATGTGTTGATTGCTTTGATGGTTTTACTGTTTATAAACTCTCCAATTAAGCCTTATTACATGGGACTTGGTTTAAATGAAAAAATTATTTTAATGTCTTTTGGAATTTTAATGTTTTGTCCTGGTTTTGATTTATTGACTTGGGATGACTCAAAAAAAATACCTTATGAAATTATAGCTTTATTTGGTGCTGGTTTTGCAATTGCTGGTGGAATGATGTCAACTGGTCTTGCTGATAAAATAGTTGAATCTCTAAGCTCTTTTCATGGTTTATCGCCATTACATTTAACTTTACTTGTAGCTACCTTAGTTACTTTTTCGACTGAGATAACGAGTAATATGGCTTTGACAACCATGATGATTCCTGTTATTTACTCTTTTTGTTTAAAGCTTGGTTTAGACCCTTACTTATATTTGATGATAACCACTATTTGTGCTAGTTATGCTTTTATGTTACCTATCGCAACAGCTCCAAATGCTATTGCTATGTCATCTAAAGTTTTACACATAAAAGATATGATGAAATTTGGTTTTATCATGAATTTAATTGGTATTTTACTTGTGACTATAATCAGTCAATTAATTTGGGTCAATTTTTTATAGACCTTGTAAATTTATAAAAATTAAGTAGTCTAATCATATGGAATTATTTCGTTTAGAAAACATAAAAAAAGAATATAAAAATGGTGAAGAGTCATTAAAAGTTTTAAAGGGTATTTCTTTTACTATTTCAGATGGCGATTTTGTATCTATCATGGGAAGAAGTGGTGCAGGAAAATCAACTTTACTTCAAATTATTGGATGTTTAGATGCTCCTAGCTCAGGTAAATACTTTTTTGATAAAATGCCTATTCATGACTTTGATGACGATCAAATGGCTGAAATAAGAAATCAAAAAATAGGTTTTGTTTTTCAAAGTTTTTATTTACTGCCTTATCTTTCTGTTTTACAAAATGTAATGATGCCTATGGAGTACTCTAATATATCTTTAAATGAAAGAAGAGAAAGAGCCCTTCATTGGTTGTGTAGGTTTCAGATAGATCATAGAAAAGACTATTTACCAAGACAGCTGAGTGGCGGTGAAAAACAAAGAGTAGCATTGGCTAGATCTATGGTTAATCAGCCTAAGTTATTACTTGCAGATGAACCAACAGGTAATTTAGATTTAAAAGTAAGAGATGAGGTTATTAAAGTTTTTCATAGCTTAAACGAAAAAGAAAAAACCACAATTATTATGGTAACTCATGATGATGAATTAGGTAAAATGACTCCAAGAACTATCAATTTAAGAGCAGGTCTTTTAAATGACTAAAATATTTTTATTAAGTTTTATTTTCTTTCAAAATTTAATAGTAGGATTTAGTTTTGAAGGTAGATTAGTTCCTGTTAATCCGATTGAATTAAGATCTCCTAAGTATGAAATACATGGGTTTGGTAGTGCTTCTTCATCAAGCAGTGTTTCTTTAAAATTTAAACAAGATTCGGGTAAACGAGTTAAAAAAGGTGAACTTATTGCTGAATTTAAAGTATCTGCTCATTGGATGATTCCAAGAGCTCAAAGAGCAGTAAATTTAGCAAAATTAAAAAAGAGAGAGGCATTACAAAAACATAAAGGGTTAATTTTTGAAATAGAAAATAAAATTGAAAGAGCAAAAATTTCATTAGAAAAATTAGTTATTCAATTAGGAGCAAGATCGGTGATGGCAAAACAAAACCTCCAAAGATTGCAGCTTAATATAAGACTTCAAAAAATATTAATCAAAGATTTAATTTTAGACTTAGATTTTCAAAAAAATGAGAATTTAATTAAAGCAAACTATTATCAAACCAAAATTGAAATGGTTTTATCTGAAGAAAAACATATTTATACCCAATTAAATCGTTTTAAAACCAAATCTCCAATAGAGGGTTATTTATTTTTTCCACATCATAAAGAGTATAAAAGGCCTATTAAAGTAAATGATAGTATAAGATGTGGATCGGTTTGTGCTTATGTGTCTCAAACTAAAAGTGCTGCTCTTGAGTTTTTTGTTCCAGAAAGGTTTTTAAAACAATTGAAAATAGGAAAAAAAGCTTCTGTTACATTAGTTAAAACACAAAAAAACTACAAAGCTATAATAGTTTCATGGAACCCATTTTTACAAATTTTACCAGTTATTAAAAATGACTCTTCTATTTTAAATACTTATGATAAGTTTATTTTAGTTAGGGCAAAACTAATAGATGAAATCTCTTCTTTTTCAGAAGGGACAGAAGTTGATGTGAGGTTAAAGTGGATACAAGAACTTTAATATATAACTCTTGGTTAGTTTTAAAACTGCATCCTCTTCGTACTTTTCTTGCTATGCTGGGTATTATTTTTGGAATAGGAGCCGTTATTTCAATGGTAGCCATTTCATCAGGAGCAAATGAGCAGATACAAAAGAAAATAGAAGAAATGGGAGCAAATTTTGTAACTCTTGAATCGATTAAACCAAATGAAGAGTTTATCAGAAAAAATATTTCAAAAACCCCAGGCTTATCTACAAGAGATGTTTATAGATTTAATCAAATGTTTTCGGGTCAAAAAAGTTTTTTAGGCTTAGCCTATAGCAAAAATTTTATACCTTATTCATCTACATTAGACCAATTAGGAATAAATTATAAATCAATTGCAGTTTCTGAAAATTATTTTGAATATTTTAATTTAAAGTTATTTAGTGGAAGACTTTTTACAAAAAGAGATTATCGATTTAATAAAAATATTTTGATAGTTTCAAAGCCTTTAAAAATGCTATTAAAGTCAAAAAAAATATCAAAACTAAGAATACATAATGTTATTTTTAATATTATTGGTTCAGTTTCTTTAAAAAATGATGACGAAGGACTAAAAGTTTATTTACCAACTTCTACAGTCTTTGCTAAGTTAATACCAAATTTATCTTTTATGTCACTTGATACCATTAGACTAAATGTAACAAAATTAGAAAATACTATTGATTATAAAAGTGTGATTGAAAAAACCATAAAAAGAGTTCATAAAAATATATCAATTTGTAAAATTTCGGCTCCACTAGAGCTTTTAAAACAAAAAAATGCGACTCAAGATATATTTAATATTGTTATGTTAAGTGTGGCATTTATCTCTTTACTTGTTGGTGGCATCGGAATCATGAACATTATGTTGGCAAATATTTTAGAAAGGATTCCTGAAATTGGACTTAGAAGAGCGGTTGGTGCAAAGTCTAAAGATATTTTATGGCAATTTTTATTAGAAACTTCATTTATATCTGTGAATGGTGGTTTTTTAGGGCTCATATTTGGGTGGTTTTTGGCAGAAGTAATTTCTTATTTTTCTGGTATGCCTATTAAATTTTCTCTTATTTCTTGTTTAGTATCGGTAGGAACTTCTATTATGGTTGGCTTAATTTTTGGAATGGTTCCAGCTATATCAGCCACAAAAGTTAAACCTGTAGAAGCATTAAAGGTTGTACAATGATAAAAAAAATCTTAATTTCATTTTTAGTTTTTTCAAACTGTGAAGCATTAGAGTATTTGATAAAACTCAAAGATTTTAAAGAAGAGTTTTACCTTCAAGGAGAGCTTGCAGTTAAAAATAAAACTGTATTGAGGGCTCCAGAAGCAGAGCAATATTCGTCATTTACTGTTAAAACCGTTTTAGCAGAAGGCACATTAGTTAAAAAAGGACAAGTTATCTTAGAGTTTGATGATTCAGACCTCCAAGAATCCCTAAGAAAAGAAAAAAACAATCTAAAATTAGAAAACTTTTCTTTAAAAACTATAGAGCTAGAGCTAAAAAAAGAAAAATCAAAAAGGAAAAATAATTTAGACCGTAAAGTTTTAGAACTTAAAAAAGCTGAGATATTCCTTGTAAGTGATGAGCTAGATCTAATTCCAAAAATAGAACAACAAAAAGCAAAACTTGAAATTAAATCAGCAAAACTATCCTTAAAAGAAGCACAAAAACTATTACTTGAATTTGTTGAATATGAAAAATCTAAGTTATCTGTAGCAAAACTTAATGTAGAAAAATCTCAAAAAGAACTCGAAAGCTTTCAAAATAAAATACTAGCTAGTAAAATAAAGTCTCCTAGTAATGGTTTATTGTTTTATCCCTACACAAAAAAAAGTAGAAGTATGTCAAAAGTTGCTAAGGGTTCTGTAGTTAATATGGGAGATATTTTACTTGAGATACCAGATTTAAGCTCTTTTGAGGCCCATGTTTATTTAAGACAAAGTGAGTCAACTCAAGTTAAAATAGGAGATAAAGCCACTCTTTTTTTAGAAGCTGACCCAGCAAATCCAGTTGAAGCAAAATTAGTAAAAATAGCAAGGTTTGCTACAACTAGAAATGAAAGACTAGGTGAAAATGGTCCTTCATCAAAATTAAAAGAAATTAAAGTAACTTTTGAAGTGAAAAATAAGAAAGACTATTTTACACCTGGTTTGAGCTTACAAGCTCAAGTAATCAGTCTGAAAAAAAAGTCTTGTATAAATATCCCTTGGATTTATGTAAGTGAAAAAGATAATAAATTTTACGTAAACTTATTAAATGATGGTAAGCTCAGTGAAAAAGAGATTAGTCTTGGTATTCAAGGTAACTCATTTGTAGAAGTAATTTCTGGCTTAAATGTAGGTGACTTAGTAGCTACAAAATAATTAAAAGAGTAGAGAGACATAGAGGTCATGAGGAATAAAGGTCAACCCAAGTTGACTTTTATTAGCTCAGTCTCTACTCGACATCTAACAAAATGACCTCAATTTCTGATAGGAACATAGAGGTGTCTGACACTTTTAACTTTATAAGATTAATTTGAATAACAGCAGAGTGCTTTTCGAGCTCCCCCAGCACCTTGGTTGAGTCCTAAATATTGTGGATTATCCTCAAAGTCACAACTATTTTTATATGTAAATCCAATACTTTTTATTCCAACAAAATTAGAGGTATTGTAGTTTTTACCAAAAGCTAGATTTCCAGATGCTTTTTTACAAACAGTTATATAATCTTTTAATGAACAAAGTCTAGCGTTATTATTTCGACAAGTAGTAATAGAATCTATTACAGATTGATCATCTACATCCATCACACAAAAGTCAGCATCACCAACTTTTGAGAAGCCAGTAGGGCAAGTTGTTGCTGGTCTATCATGTTTATGGATTCCATCTGCATGGCTTTCTCCATCTCCTAGATCAAATAACTTTTGAAAGGTTGTCTCACTTGTACTTAGATGAGATTTAGTTAAAATACCATCAGTAATATGACTGGTACCAAAACTTAAGTTTTTAAGTTTATCAGTAGAAATTAAACCTGCGTTAAGTCCAGTAACATCTGAGATAACTTTAGTATTATCAAGATCAGTACCAAGAATACTACTTGTAATAAAATTAGTAAAAATTTCATTATTACCAAGTTTATCACTAGTATCAAAAGCCACTGAGTTAACAATCTGACCATTTATTTTTTGAGTAGTGATTTCTCCAAGAGGAAACTCTAAAGAGCTAACAGAGTTTGATGCCATTTTACTATTCTCAGCAACGCTAAAAAGTGGTCTAGTAGAGTTAAATTTAAGTAAAGTAATATTATTATCTTGAATTTTACCAGCTGAAACTTCATTTGTTATTTTAGCAGAAATAATAACAGAGCTTAAATCAATTTTATTAGCCTTAAAGGCATGATTAGCAAACTTTGAGCCAGGAATATGTACAGTAAAAGAAGTATCGTTAATACTTTCATCAACAAAATGACGATCAATGATAGTATTGTCAGTAAACTTACTAAAAATAATAACATTATTATTAATTTGTCCTTGGTTAATAGTGTCATTAGCAATATGTGTCTCTAAAATAGCATTAGCAGCTAAGTTTTCCCATCCTAAACTATTTGGTATAATATCAACATTATTTATTGAACCAAGATTTAGTTTTAGTAAAAGAAGGCTTTTATCTACGATATTATTATTTAAGATGCTATCAGCAGTAAAATCTTCGGCCACTAAATCATTAAATAAATCAGCATTTGTAATGGAGTCTGTATCTAGTTTTGAGATTGTTACAGAGTTATTTTTAATTAAAGTATTATTTATAGCATTAATAGCAAAGTTTCGATCTATTAAAGTATTGTCCTCAAGTTTGTCAGCATTAAGAGTTGCATTAGCTATTTGGACTGTATTTAAAGTATTATCAATAATATTTTGTGTTTCTATAGCTATGTTATTTAATTTAGATTGACTTATATTACCTATATCAAATTTAGCTCCATCAACAGTATTATCAATGATTTTAGCACTAATAATTTGATTTGTTTGAAACTTAGATCCTGTAATAGTATTAGCTACAAATTTTGTAGCATTAATAGTATTAGTAGCAAGATCAGCATTTTTAATTTGTCCAATCCCTATTTTTATTTCTGGAATACCTCCACTAATAGAGGCTGATTTAATCGTATTTGCTGTAAATTGAGAAGATGTTAATTCATGGTCTTTGATATGTTGAGACTCAATAGCAAAAGGTGCAACTTCTGTACTTGTTAAACTATTATCTTGAATATTTGTGCTTAAAAGAGTTCGAGAATGAATATCTGATGATTGGATACTACCAGGAGCAATAGCTCCTATATTAATTGAGTCTGCTTCAATATGTCTTGATTGGATAGCATTGTCATCTATTTCACTTGCACCGATAGTAAGGTTATCTATTTTACCCTCAAAAATAGTATCTGATTGCATATTAGAAAAAGTTAATATATCAATGACAAAGTTGCCACCTGTAAGGCTTTGGCTTTGAAGTTTTGATGTTGTAATTGTTTCATTAGCAAAGTCATTTGCTATTAAATCATTGAGTTTGATTTTGGCAGAATTGATAACAGGGGTAGTAACCATTGTGTTATCAACAAAGTCATCAGCTATTTTTATACTTGTTATACTAGTATTTATAAGTTGAGCAGTTTTTATGGCATTATCAGTTAAATCTTCATTTAATAATGAGTCTAGTTGAATCGTTTGTGATGTAATAGAATCATCTTTAACTGTAGAAATATTTGTAAATAAACCGAGTTGAGAAGAGAATATTGCTTTATTTTCAATTTTAACTACAGTTAAATCGGCATTAAAATTATTATTATTTAATGAGTGAGAAATTATATTAATACTTTGTATAGAGTCATTAGCAAGTTTAGTAGAAAAATCATCTGTATTTGATAGTTTACCTGTTGTAATAGCTCCATTTTCAAAAGATGCGTTCAGTAGTTCTCTACTAATAAAATGTCCGTATGTTAAATTTTGAGTTTTCATTTCAGACATAGAAAAAGGACGATTAAAAAACTTATTATTTGTGAATGCATTATCATTAAATAAAAGAGCTGAAAAGTCCCCAGAAACTTTAGATTGATTAATTGTATTATCAGAAAATTTAGACTGAATAATTTGTTTTAGAGGGTCAATAGAAAATTTACCCGCAATAATACTATCATTGTTAAACTCTCTTGAGGTGATAGTGAAGTCTGCAATTTTATTAAATGGGATAGAAACGCTTGAATAATTAGCTCTTGAAATTGTATTAGTAATAAAACTATGCCCACTAACAGACTCACTAGATAATGCTCCACTAGTAACAATAGGAGAAAATAGCATAGCTCTAGTGATTGATTGGTGTGCAAAATGTTTTGTTTCTATTGAGCTGTTTTGTAATTTATTTTCGATGATAGAATTTGTTGTAATTAAGTAAGATAAAAGACTACTATTTTGTATCATACGAGAGTTAACTTGAAGAGTATTAAAACTTAAAGTGCTAATAACTTCAGTAGAAATTTTATCATTTTCTAAAGAAAAACCAGCAGATAGATTAGCACTTTGTACAGAATTTTCAGTAAAATTTTTACTTTCAAAAGAAAGTAAGCTAAATTTTTCAGAGGTAAAAGTATCATCTATTAATTTACTAGTAGTAATTGCGGCAGGTTTAAGAGTTTCTCCAAAAAAGGAAGCATCCTTAACTTTTTCAGTTGTAATAGCAGCGATACCTAATGAATCTGCTCCTAAAACAGATGTAGCAATGACTGTTGAATCTAATGTACCGTCTTTAATCATTTCAGAAGTTATAATACGAGCTTTCATATCTTGACCGCTAATACCATCAGAGGCTAGTTTAGTGCTATTAATGCTACCAAAGTCAAAATGTCCTCCTTCTAGGCTTAGAGTAATAATATGACTTGTAGCTATACTATTTGCTTTTAGTTTATTACCAGTTAAAGAGCTATCAGCAAATGCATCACTTGATAAAGCGCCTGCATTTATATCAAGTATTTTTAATGAGTCCTGAGCAATTTGTTTTTCTCCCATTGGGTTAGTGCTTGAAAAGCTATTGGCTGTTAGATTTGTGAAAGGTTGATGATCGTACTGTGGCCTAATTTCAAATAACTCTGTTAGATTTGAAAATAAAAATCTATCTTGGGGTAAAACTGTAATAGCTTTTACTTGAGATGTACCTGTAAAAATCTCTCTAAAATTGTCACCTCCATCTCGAGTTAAATATGCATTATCTCCAGCTAAAACAAAGCCTAAAGTCTCTGAAACAAAATAAACTCCACGAATGACATCTGTAAAAGTATATTTTAAACTTGGGTTATCATCTGTAGTTTCGTATAACTCTTGATTTGCTCCAATCCAAATTTTTCCATCTGAAATGACATTGATAAAAGATATTGAAGTTAATACTGTAGCAGCAGCAGAAAAAATAGGTGACCAATTATATCCACCATTAGTAGTTTTAAAAACGATTCCACCTTCACTCTGTCTTCTAAGGCTTAGATAAGCAGTTTTACCATCTAGAAAGTGGATTTCGTTAGGATTCAGATTATCACCTGTTGTAATTACAATCTCACCTGAGCTCAAGTTTTTTAAAGAGACAAATTCATTTAATGATTGATTATATTTTGAAGGAATCAACTGATTGTTTTTAGCTCCAATAGCAAAGAAGTTATTAGCATCAAAGGCATAAGCTAAAGACTCTTTAGTATATGGTGTATTAGTAACAAGAAAGAAAGAAGCAGCACTGTTTGTAGAAAGATAAATATCACCATTACTTACGCCAACACTAAAATTATTTCCTCTTCCATGAATATTTCTAAAAGAAGCATTTGTACTAATTACAGTAGAGAAACTACTGGCTCCATTTGTGCTCAATTTTATATTTTTAAAGTCGCTTGTAATAGATATAATACCTTGACTAGCGTTCTTAATAGAGATTAATCTATGACTAGGGTTAGTAGATTTATTATAAACAACATACTCTCCATGACTAAAAGCATCATTTTGAATATGGTTAGCTTTAATAGCATTATCATTAAACTTATCTCCATTAATACTAGCTTTAATAAAGTTGTGAGTTGTCAAAGCACCAATGTCTAGTGAGTTAGATATAAGAGAGGAGTCTTTAATATGTTTGAAGGAGGTGGCTTCAAATACTGTTAAATTGTTGTCACTTTGTGTAATTAAAAATTTACCTTCAGATAAATATGTTGGGTTTAAATCTTGTGTATTTGAAGTTGAATCTTTTAGAATCGTTTCAAAAACTTGAGTAAATAGTTTAAGATCGGAGTTATTAACATCATATCTCCACATACTAAAGCTAGCATTAAATGTAGCTATATAAATATAATTACCAAGAGCTTTAATACCTTGGGGTCTAGAGTTTTGAAAAGATGTCTGTAAAGCAGCTGTAAAAGAAAAAGTTGTCCAATTGGCTCCGCTGTCTACAGATTTATGGAGCTTATAAGTTGATGTACCAATATCTATAATAGAATATAAAGCATCATCAAGAGGGTTATAATCCATGGATTGAAAAGCATCAGTACCAAATGTGTGTGTGTGTGTGTTGAAAGTTTGTCCATGGTCTATTGAAACTAAAGTTTTTAGACCATAATTTGCAATATAGATAGTATCTTGATAGATAGTCCAAGGTAATAAACCATTAGCTCCATTATCTCCATTATGTGAAAAAGTCCAGTTTCTACCTGATGATGTACTATAATATATTTGATTTGGTTTTGAATTTAATATTAAAACTCCATCTGTTTGGTTAAAAAAGTGTATATCTTTTACATCACCTGGAGCAGTATCAGTTTTAGCCCATGTAGTTGCGGCATCGGCAGTATACATGATATCCCAATTATTACAGACAACATAGCCTACCTCCGTATTAAAAAAGAAAGCAGCTTCAATTGAAGTTGTACAAGCATTTATACCTAAATTATCAGGCCCAGCAGTATAGGGAGGAGAGAATTTTTTAAGAATTTTATCTCCTGTTTTAATTAAATAAACAATACCATTATTTAATCGAATTACATTTCCAAATGTACCTAAACTATATCCCATTTTAGAGTCAATCTCGCTACTAGTATCATCCATATAAAATTGAGAGATTACAGAGGTAGCAATAATATCATTTCGTACAGCATCAACAAATAATTGATCGTGACTTAAACTAAAATTAACAATAGAGTCTCCACTAATTGTACCATCAATGAAATGACTAGAGTCAAAAGTATCAGTAGTTAATTTATTGAATGTAATTGCATCTGTGTCTATATGTTCTGATAAAATAGATTGATCAACGATATGACCACTTAAAATTTGAAAAGAAGCGATTGAACGGCTACTTACTGATAAGTTCTCTATGCTACGGTTTTCAATTGTATTTTCAAATAAGAAATGTCCAAAGATAGCTTTATCTTTGATTTGGGTTGTTTTCAATTGATTCAAGGCAATTTTTTTTGAAGTGAGTGTTTGTTGTAAAAACTTATCATCTTTAAAAATGCTTATATTTAGGTCTTCTGTAATAATAGAGTTTGGTTTTAGCTTTTTACTTGTTATTTGTGATAAAGCAAACTTATTATTATTAATTTTATTAGTAGCACTTGTTGTTATTTTTTCTCCAAAAATACTAGCAAAAGAAAGAGTTCTTGTTGTGATAGAGTCATCACTAAAATCTTCAGATAACAAAGAGTTTTGGGTGATTTCATTGTAATCAATAGAATCTTCAGAAACTAAAAGTCCAATAGACCCATCTTTAAAATCTTCAGTACGCAGGGTAAAACTAATTAAATGATGCCCATAAATAGAGCCATCAAGTATTTGTTGGCTAGTAATAGTTGAGCTTGCGATACTAGTAAAATCGATGCTATTGGTTAAAAATTGCTCATCTCGTAAAGATAGGTCAATTAAATGATGAGTTTTAATTGATTTTGTACCAAAACTTCTATCTAGCAAAATATGAGTTTTTATTAACTCTTGTATAATAGAAGAAGTAGCAAAGTGATAAGATTTAATAGCTAAGTTTAAAATATCACTGGAGCTTAAAGTATTGCTTAAAAACTTTGAATTTGTTAATTGATTTGCTGTCGCAGTAGAAATTTTTGAGTTTGTAATATTAAAATCTTTGATATGTTGATTTAATATAGCTCTATCTAAAAACATAGTTGTGGCATTAAATGCTTGTTCAGATATATCAATATTTTGAATAGTATGAGTTAAAAATTTGACTCTAATGATAGAGCTATCTTGTATATGACGAGATTTAATTTCTCTGTTTTTAATATGACTTGTTAAAATGTTTTGGTCAGCAATAACTCTATTATTGATAGTTTCATCTGCAATATCAACGGTTTTGATTTCATGGGTAATGATATCTTCACCATGGACAGATTGGGTGGTTAATTTACTTAGGGTTATAGAGTTATTTTTAAGTTTGTTTGATGTGATTGAACCATCTTTAATTTCATCAAAACCAATAGATTGATTAGCTAAAACTCTAGCATCAATAGATTGAGTAGCAAAATCAGAGTCAATTAAACTTTGATCAGATATAACTCTTGAGTCAATACTAAAAGAGGCTAGTTTACTAGAGGTAATTGAATTTGGTTTAAATTGCTCACCAGTAAAAATACTATCTGCGATAGCATGGTCAGTCAAGGTATTATCTTTGATATTTAAACCTGTAATTGTAGCAGAAATGATATTATTTGAAAGTATAGAGTCAATAGAAAAGTTGATGGATGCGAGAGAGTTTGATTTTATATTTGATGATTGTATACCAGCATCATCAATATTTCTAGTAGCAATAGATGCATCAGAGTTAGGATGCCATAAAAGTAGTTTATTAACTGAACTAGATGGTATGTAAAAGCGATGTTGGTAGAGTACAACTTGGTTTGTATTAATTCCTGAGCTATTTATATCTATATTTTGCATATTTAGTGCTTCTAAACTAAGCAATGCTGGGTCAAACTTATAAATAGAGTTTTTATTGCTTATACCTCCAAAGATATAAAATTGATCGTTATAAGTAATGGCGCTTGAACCTATAAAATTAAGTCCAAAACTGTCTAGTTCAAGATTCCAGGTTAACGCATGATCAGGTGAAGAATAAATTTCATTATTAGCAAATAAATAAATCTTACCATTATAACTAAGGTGCTCTGTACCAGAAAGGCTTTGTGGTAAATTAGGATAGCTTGAAATTGTTAAAGGGTTTAAAATACTAAATTTTGATTGGTTTTGATAAGCTCCTCCATTGATTCCACCAAATACAAAAACTTTATTTTGGTAACTGACACTTTGATGATGGCTAATACCAGTAAATGTGGTTGATGATTGATCTTTCCAGTTTATGCCATCTCTTGATGTAAAAGTATCGTCTGTTTCATTGCCACCAGTTAAAACTAAGAAGTTTCGATGTTTAATAACTTTGTGACCAGAGCGAGCAGAAAAGCTACCATCACTATGTTTAACCCAGTTATCTCCATCGATAGTTGAATAAATTTCATTAGAATCACCACTAAGAGTATTACCACCAATTAAAAATAGTTTATCATCAAAAACAATAGTTTGATGCTTAGAGCGTGGACTCCAAGGTGGACGTGAGTGTCTAGTCCAAGTTATGCCATCTGTTGTAGAGTGGACTTCATCGATTCTACCATCAATAGTTTCTCCACCCAATATGAAGATTCTGTTATTAAATACAGTCATGCTATGGTTTTTTAATCCACCTGTTGGTAGGGTACCAATTTCTGAAAAACTATTAGGGTTTGGAGAACGATAGGTTTTATCAATTAAAATACCAACTTGATCAACTCCACCAGTAATAAATACTTGTCCACTATAAACTATAGATTGATGATTAGATGAGGGAATAAAGAGATTGCCAACATCGCTATATGAAGTACCGTCAAACTCTGTGATATACTTTTGAGATGTCCCATTTGTTCCACCATATAAATAAACTTTACCTCCATACTCAACTGTACTCATAGCACTAATTGGATTAGGTAGAGTATTAGTAGTATTGCCATAAGCACTAAGTACTTCATCTAAAGCCAATTTATGAATTTTATTAGTATGAGTACCTTGCCCACCAATAAAATAAAAGTCACCATTATGAAGTAATGCCTTAGCACTTTTATCATCAGATCCCGTAAAAGTTGCAGAGGTATATGTTTTAAGTTTTTTACTTTGGTAATCAAACCTATAAAAAGTAGAGTCAGCAAAAAAATCTAAATTATTTTGATCAACGACATAAGCAAATTGATTATCTAAACCATCTAATTCAGAAAAAGAATAGGATAATTTATTGCTTAAATTAAATCTTTTAGCGTTTAGACCAACTGCTCCACCAAAAATTAACATTTCATTTTCAAAAATAGCAACTACAGGTTTATCTCTTGAGTCCATAGTTATATTAGCAAGAGTGGTAATCTCACCATAACCGCCTGAAAAGAAATGTCTATCGTAAATACTGTTGTTAGAAAAATCTTGGGTATCTAAAGTTAAGTTAGATAGTTTACCAATAGTAATAGCATCACTTTTTAAAACAGAGCTAGTACAGTTACCAGGTAAATTAGATGACCATGTAGTTAATTGGCAATCAACCAAAGAGTAATCAATAATAATATCAGTACTAATAGAGCCTGTGGCAAGCTCTCTAAAAGTAATAGATAGGGTTTCTATATCTATTGAGGCAATTGAGTTAGTTTCAACCTTGCTATCATCAACAGCATCATCAGCAATTTTATCTTTTGTGATTAAAAAATCATTTAAGTTATCTGTACTTAAGCCAGAGGTATGATTAATCATGTGACCAGATGTTAAAGCTTCACTTAAAAGAAGACTACCAATTATGGTAAGTGGAGCAATATCTGATGTTTCAATAGTATAGTCCTCAAACTTTTGGGTTTTAAGTACATAGTCAGTAATTTTATCATTTAAAACATTATAGTCAGATAACTTGTTTGTAGTTACAGAGCTTTCTAAAAAATGTCTAGTCAATAAAGTTTGAGTATCAATATCAATGTCTTGTATAGAACCATCAAGTATTTGTTTTGTAGACATTGTATAATCTAAGATATCTAAAGACTCTATGCTTTGATCTTTAAAGTTACTGCTTAGTAGACTACGATCTTTGATTACATCATTTGAAATACTGTTTGTTTTTATGTGATCAGTTTTAATAGAGCGGTCTGCAAAATCAATATTAGTAAAACCTTCGTTAGATAATTTATCGCTTTGAATGGTTGATATAGCAATATGTCTAGTATCTACTTGTAAATTAGATAGCTTGCTACTTGTTATAACAGAGTCTGTAAAGTGTAAGCCTAAAATTTGTTGGTCAGCAATATTTTCACTATAAATATTATTGTCTACAATATGCTGATTATCAAAAGATAAATCAATAATTTTAGTGCCTGTGATAGTTGTGTTAGCTATATCATCCAGTGATAAACTACCATCTAATATACCTAAATCACCTTTACCACCTGAAACTGTTTGATTATCAAAATTGGCATTACCAATCATTTGACGTAAAAAAGCATTACCATTAGGGTCAAAACTTAATATTTTTAGAGCGGAGGTATCAGTATTTGAGTTATCAGCTGAAAATACTTGTACAGACTCAACTTTTGATGGGTTTTGTAAGCTAGCAACTTGTGAAATACTGCCATTGCCAACTAAATAAAAACTATCAGAGGTGACAGCTAAACTACCACTAGAGATTATTGATGAGATTTTTGAAATAAAGTTTAATGATTTATCTTGTGGATAGTATTGATAAATATCTTTTTGATTTTCATCATAAAAATAAACTCTATTTTTATATTGAGTAATTTGCCATTGGTTATTATTGACTTGAGGAAGCTCATCAAATAAAGCCCAAGTTAAAGCTTGTGGAGTATTGTTTAAAGTTTGGGTTCGATAAACTTTTTGTTTAACTAAGGTATAAAATCTATTTGAGACTTTAAAGCTTAAATTTTTATGGTTTTTTGCTTCAAATACATCTTGGCTAATTAAATCAAAAGAGTTAGATAATGAGAGAGGGGTTTCTGTGCTATCTTCAATTTTGATTAATTGAGGAGTACCAGCAACTACTTTTGTATAATAAGTTTTATGATCAAAAGGTGAAACAAAAGGGCTTTTAGCATAAGTAGTACCCTGTAAATTAGTAATAGACTGAAGCTCTGACTTACCTGCCTCTAAGATGTATAAGTTTGTTGTTTGAAAATGGCTTTTAGCTGAAAATAAGTAGTCTCCATTTTCACTTTTTTGTACTTCTCTTAAGATGATTTCTTTAAAATAAGTATCGGTTAAAGCAGACATTGTAGTATCTGTTGCTTCAAGTAAAATACCGTCTCTGCGTTGTTCAACGTTTGTGTTTGAATGATAAATAATTTCTTGTACATTAGATGAGTCTTTAAAAGCAACTGGTGGTACATTACTATTAAGCATTGAATAGTAGGGTTGATTGTTTTTAATAAAATAAAGTCTTTGGTGATCATTTGATACAAATTGTAAGGTACCAGTAGCACCATTTAATTTGCTAATAGATAGGTTTTCAACATTAGCACCATCGCTTGTGACTCTTAAAAAGTCTTCACTAGTAGAAGTTTTTTGGGAAAAGTATAAATAATCATTGTCTTTTGCAAAACGTATATTTGTTACAGCAGAAACTTCTGTACTTGGTCTTATAGAACTATGACTTTTTGTAGAAATATCAAAGAGACTAATACCAAAATCACCACTAGAGTAAGCAATTGTGCTTTCAGTAGTATTAATATCAGCATAAGCAAAACGTGGGGCTGATGATAACCAAGTGCGTGCCCCTGAATTTAGGTTTAAGCTAAAAATTTGTTGAAAGTTGTTTGAGTTTACTGTATTAATTGGGTGAATCATTAAGTCTTGATTATTATTAGCTCCACCAAATATATAGAGCTGATTGTTATTTAAGTATGTACCCGCTCTTGAGGTGTTTCTTTTTAAAGAAGGTAGGGTTTGAAAAGAGTCCATATCTGTATCGTAGAGAAATAAAGTAGAGGTTATACCAACCGAATTTTTACCTCCAACTAATAAAATTTGGTCATCAAAAATAGTTAAGTGGATATTAAAGGCATCTGTACCTGCGATACTAGCTTGGGTTGAAATAGGAGTCCATGTATTTGAGCCTGTATCATACTTTTGATTGTAAATCCCGTTTCTATTACCCATTAAAAAGATATCATTTTTAAGAGCAATTAAATTTGATTTATCATAGGCTTTATTAGGAGTTGATTTACTAGTCCAAGTGCTAGAAGTAGTAGAGTAAGATAAAAAGTTAGAGTTACTAGAGGTTTGATAATCAATGAAGTATACTTTATCACTATCATATGAAATACTACCAGCTGTATTTGTATCCATTCCAGTGATATCAGCTAATGGCCAAAACTTTTTTTCGATCATTGAAAAATACCAAAACTTTTCACCAGATTGAAAATAAGCTTTATTGGTATTATCAAAAGTACATGAAAAAGGTGATGGAAATGGTAGGGTTTCGGATAGAGTATAAAAAGTGTCAGATTTAGGTGAGTATTCTTGAATCTGATTTTTTGATAAGCCAGACCCAAACAAATAAACTTTGTTTTGATAAGTCGTTGAACAGTTTTGTCTGTAAAGAAGAGGTAATTTATTTGAAATAGTAGCAAAAGCACTAACTGCTACAATTGCCTCTTGAGAGTCTAATATAACAGGTCGATTTGAAATGCCTTGTGGAAAAAAACTTACTTGAGTGGTATCTGTTCCGTCAGTTAAAGAAGCAAATAAATTAGTTTTACTATTATGAGATTTATTAGAAGACAATGAAAATAATTGATTATTTTTAACGATTAAATCATGAAAGTCATCAGCAGAACTCATAAAAGTAATTTGATCAGTATCATCACTATCTACTTGTATAATTGAGTCATCACTTTGTTTTAATAATAATCTTTCTCCATTTAAACCTGTCATTGTGGCTCGTGCAATCATAGCTACTGAGTTGCTTGAATTAATATTTAAATCTCGAATTTCATAATTAGTGATTGTACCTCCAAAAATTTGAGGATTAAGACCATCTCTAGTTTTACTAGTAATAATTCCATAATCATTGGTACCAGTAATATAATAAATAGTATCTTGGTTAGAGTTAGACTGACCCCATTGACAATGATGACCGTTACCAAGTGTAGTTATTTTATCTAAAATAAGATTATAAACAATTAAGGTTTTTGCATTATCATGAAAACAAATATCAGTTTTTAATTTAGAAACACTAGGTTTATTAATACCACTACCGTAAGTTAAAATGGCTCTTTCATTAGTTTTTGATAAATTATTACGATAAAGAGTATTTGCTCTAACATATATAAACGACTCTTCAAGCATTTGTTGATTGATTGGAAAGTTTGATACATGCTCAGTAACAGTAGTTTCATCACCAACAAAGTTTTGAGTTGTTGGGTACATCATAGAAGAACTTTCAAAAAACCCTCCAAATAAATAAGCTTTATTGTTGATAGTCAAACTTTGGTGATATAAGATTTTTTTAGGAATAAGTGCTGCTGAGTTCCAGCTATTTGAATTATATCGAAATAGTTGGTCACTTGGTGAGGCACCATCTAATCCACCTGTAACAAATAAACTATCAAAGTCTTTATCATAAGAAAGTGAAAGATATTTTAAACCTAGACTACTATGATTAGTAATATTTGAAAAATTAGATGTTTGTGGGTGAAACTTTAATACAGAGTTATTACTAGCACTTAGTAAAATATCATTATAACCATGAGCAAGTAAAAAAGAGTTATTTGTAGGTAAAACCCATGGAAAATATCTTTGAGTATCAATAGTAGCATTATCAGACCAATTAGATGGAGCAGAAGCACTAGGTATTAAAGAGATAGAGTTTAAAGGATTTAAAAATCTATTTTCACCAGTAAAAATATTAGCAAGGTCTTTACGAGCCATTTGACTGATATGAACATTAGATATTGTATCGTGGGTATGAAGATGATCGGCAAAATAGTTTGGATAATTAGAATCAAAGTCAGCATCATAGCTTGTGCCTGCTTGAACAATTAAAGTTACCATTGTTAAGTGTCCAATAGAGTAAACAGAACTAGCAACACCTAAATTTAAAATTGAGTCTACAATTTCAAGTTGACCATGGTGTAAAAAATCAAGACTACTAGATAAGTTACCTAATCTATCAATAGAAAAATAACTATCAGCACTCAATATCATGTAAGGTGAAGTAGAGCTAGTTTCGATGATACTAATTTTACTCTGAAAGTTATCAATATTATTAAAAACTCTAAAATCGTTATGTAATAAAAGCTCTTGATTTACGGTTAAGTCTTTTATATTACTTTGTGATGATAAATTAATAAAATAGTTAGTATCATCAAAATCACTTAAATCTGGAGATAAAATAGGAGATATAATTTGTGTTACTGCTTTAGTATCGTTAACAGTCATTTGGTTTAAAGTAGCTGTCTTAGATAAAATAATACTGAAAGTTTCGTTATTTAAGCCATTTTGAGAGTCTATATATCTTTGTAAAGTTGTAGATTGAGCAATTTCAAAATTTAAAGAACCTGCTGCACTTGATAAAGATGTCATTTCTGTTGCATACAAATTTAGTAAATCATTATTTGCTTTTTGAAATCTTAGATGTCTTATATTAGAGTTTTCAGTTCCAAAAGTCCAATTTGTTTGCACGAGTATTGCTTTGGCTGAATTAGCCAAAAATCTAATAGTACCTGTACTTTTAATACCACCAGAAGTAGATGTTGTATTACCAAAAGAATCAATAGAAAACATAGTTGTTAAACTTTGGTTAACAATAGAAAAAGTACTATCAAGGTCATTTAGGTGTAAATGTACTTCTTGAAACCAAGTAGGTGAGTGAATATCTACTTTACCAAGTACAACAATATTGCCATCAAAATCTGCACTTTGTTCGACAGTTACTGTATCTGTAAAATGTGCTGATCTGGCATATATTACGCCATCATTTGTAACACAAAATTGAAAATCACTTGGTAAAGTGCCGTCAGGGTTCATACGACACTCAGGGATAGTTGTAGAGGTAGATGAAGGCATTATTATCCTACTATAACCTTCAGTTTTTTGATCAATTAATAAATTGGTATCAAAAAAAGCATTGTTACCAACTTTTAAACTGCCGCCTATATCTAAGTTTTTAGCGGTTAAATAAGAGGTTTTTAGCTGTGAACTAATGTTTACCTTATTAAAAGTACTAGTGAAATTTGGGTCTGCACTATAACTTTGATTATCTAAATCAATAATACTAGAAGAATTTTTGACAGTGCCATGAAACTGTAGACCTTGATCAATTGTTATCAGGCCAGTATTTAAACTAAGATTTCCATCTATAGTTATATCACCCGCTAACTCTAAGTTGCCATCAAGTTGTAGACTGGTTAGTTCACTCAGTTGATCTGGATCTAAATAACGATTAGAGTTGGTGGCATCTACAAATATCTTAGAAAATATAAGCCCTTGAGTAAGAGTAGTTACCCCAGATATTTTTATAGATGTAGCATAAAAACTAGAACTCATACTTAATAGTTTGTTAGTACTAGAAATTACAAAGTCTTCTTGGATATCTACATCTTCACTTACATTGAGATGATTAATGAAAGATATTTTATTAGGGTCAAACTTATAAGCAGGCCCAGTGACAATAGTATTGAAGTCTTCAGAAGCTATATGATTGTTTGTAGTACCGATACTACCAGCATCCGCTATAAAATCAGACTTTATGACAATAGGGGCATCAAGGTTAGCATTACCTAAAAAATTAAAAGTATTTTGAATTACAATATCTTTGACAAGTGAGCTTTCATGTGGATTAAAGTATCTTTTTGTATTGTCATCTCCGTTACTTTTATCAGTAAATATAGTAGCTGTTAGGGTACTTATATTGATTAAGTTTGAAGCAGAAATAGTACTAGCTCCTAAACAACTAGTAGATATAGCAGCATTTAAATTTTGTGCACCAAAACATCCAGCGAGTAATGCTCCTTCAATTTCAAGACTATCATTAATATTTATATTTCCGTCTAAATTGATTTCTCCAAAAACATCCATAGAGGGTAGAAGAGAGTTATCTAAAGTGAGTTCTAATTTTTTATTTAAAACTAAAGATCCCGCTTTTAGATTAAGTAACTTATTTTTATATAAAAAATGAACATCATGGTTGCCTAAGCTACGAGTACCAAAGAAACCAAAACTTTTACTTTTGGCAGAGGTAGAATCATTTATAAAAGCAACATCAATATCATTTTGATGTTGTACTCCTCCAAAAATGACTCTTGGTTTTTCTTGACCATCTCCACCTGCTGAAATTTCTAAGTTTTTTTGTAAACGCAAGCTAGAAAAAAGTCTTTTTTCAATGCCTACTGGTAAAATACCATAAAAATAAGTAGGTTTTGGCCAAATATTATTAAAGGTTTCTTTCATTAATGAGCTATCAATGAGAGTTAAATCAATAGTGGTGTCATCTACAAACTCAGATGAATTAATAATTTCCATGAGTTCTTTTTCTGAGGCTTGAGCAATTAAATCGTGGTTATGAAAATTAAAAAGGCCTCCAGATATAAGTCCATTAAAAATTTCTTCTGTAAAAACAGGGTCAAAAAGAACATTTACTTTATGTTTAGAAAAAGAGTTTACAAAACGATGTCCTTGTACTCTAGCATTTATACGAAGGCGAGCTTTGTTTAAATCGTAGAAATGAAACTGTAGGGCTCTAATATTTGAAGTAGATGATGGTTTGATAAAATAAGGAGATATTTCATCAATAATGTTAGAAGACCTCAATTTAGAAGCACTAATTTTAAAGTATTGAGGGTCAGCAAAATTTTGAGCATCTTCATCTCGTAGCTTACTTGTTTCATCTTCAAGACGAAAATGATTAGGGTTTAAATTAGAAAATTGACTAGCATTATCTATGATAATGTTACCGCTGACTAAACTTAAAGTGGCTCGTGTACCATTTACCCGTAAACCAGCATAGTTTCTAAGATTAATATTTGACTCTCCCATCATATGAAGAGTGCCATTAATACCTGTTGAAAGGTTCATGATAGATAAACTTTGAAAATGGCTAGTTTCTGAAAACTTTAGATTATATGGGTTTTCTTCGCTCGAGGCATTATCAATAAACTCATCTAAGATCATTAAATTATTTGCTCGAAGAGTATTTTTAAAAATATCAGCTTCACAGTTTAAAGACATACATAATCTTTCAAAAACTAAATTACCTTCTGTTAGGGTGATTGCTTTTTGAACCTCAATAAATGAATCTTTCAGATATAGACTACCCTCCATGTCAATAGCATTATTATTGCTTGTGCCAACAGAAATATTGAGTGTGCCATTTTCTAGGTAAAACCCAGCGGCAAGATCTTTAGCTTTAATATCATCGGGTTGAGTATCAAGAGTTAAAACAGCTCCCGTTTGAACAAGGTTATTTTCATCGATTCCAGGGACAGACTGAATAATAAAATTACCTATTTTTGTATCAGCACCAGATAATTTTAATGCAGATACTGAATAGGGTGCTGAGTCCATATTAAAATCAGGTTTGATTCGTTCCCACTCTTCGTTTTGAGTTCGTCTCATATAAAAACGAAGGGCATAGTTGCCATTTGGAAGGTTTGCACGATCGACTTCTTGTTGGGTTTTAAATTCGTATTCAAGTTTTGTTTCAAAAACGGCAGCTCCAATAGCTATACCTTCATCATCTGTATCAAAAATTAAACTATATTGACCATTATGAATTTGAACTTGATCGAAAGTTTTACTCCATAAGATAGTTTCTGTTTCGTCGTCATCAGTGTCAGGATTTAAATTACGTTTTAAAATTTGTACTCTAATAGATATGATTTGATTATATGGGCCATCAGCAGGGTGAACAATAGAACCAGAAAACTCAATGACCTGAGAGGTTGCACCATATGGTACAGAAAAAGAAAGTAAAAATATTAGAATACTAAAAAGAATGTAATGTGAGTGAAAAAAAATGAAATTAGGATAGGTCTTCAATACTCTATTATTGAAGATATTTTCATTATTAATAATAAAATTTTTGTAGTTCATAATATATCTTATTGACCCTTTCATAAAATATATATGAAAGAATCAAACCATGATAAAAGTGAACCGTATGGTTCAAAAGAAATTAAGGTAAAATTTAGTAACACCAAGCAGTACGTAAATTTGTAGAGCTGTCAGTAACAGGAGATTCACCAAAGCCACTATGGCTACTTGGAGTATCGTCATTAAACTTTAACATTTTTAAATCTCCACCAAGACCTTTTGGGGTTACCATAAAGTCAGAGGAGTGTGTATTGATTAAATCATCAAAACTTACTCCAGCTTGATGCGCTCTCCAAAGTTGCTCGGCTGTACAGATACGACCTCTAACAGAAATATTATTGATATCGTAAAAAGCATAATCAGTATATTGAAGATCAAACGTACCTGATATATCAGGTTTAATACAAAAAGCATTACCAGAGGTACCCACTTTTGACATACCTGCACCTGTACATTGAATTGTTTGACTACGAATATCATGTTTATGATGAGAGTCGGCATTGCCTTTATCAAAAATAGAGTTAATTGTAGGGTCACTAAGGTCTAATTTATTAAAAGTTATAGTACTAGAAACAAACTTATTTAAAGATAGAGTAGAAGAGAAATGAGAGCCTTCTACTTGATTGTCTGCAAAATCATCATTGATGATAGTAGAGTTAGCAAAATGAGTATTGGTAAATTTAAAGGCAATGTTTAAATCATTTAATTCAATTGTTAAAATTTGACTGCTTCCAAAAGAGTTGGCTAATAAGTCACTAGTCTCAATTGTATTATTTGCTATTTTGTTGACTGTTAAATCACTATCTAAAATTTCAACTCCACTAAAACTTAAAACATCTGCTTCTAAAAAAAGGTCGTCAATTATTTTATTACTTGGAATAAAGTTTTCACTAAAATGGACGTTTAAAATAGCGTTATTAACAAGATCAATAGAAGATAATATATTAGAGGCAATTTTTGCATTGAGTATCGTAGACTCTTTAATTTTAGAAACATCTAAAGTAGATGCATTTATATTAGCACTTTCTATAGAGCTATTGGCAAGCTTGGCTCCTGTAATATCATTAGTTAAAATATGTCTTTGTAATATTTGAAGAGCAGCTAAACTTAACCTATTGATACCAGTATCTTTTACTATAGAGTTAGTGTCTAAATCTATATCATTAATTGAGTTATTAGCTGTATTTACTCCAGTTACAAAGGTAGTTGCAAAATCAGATTTAGTTAAAGTATTGTTTGAAAAATCAGAAGACTCTAATGTAATAGTACCTATATTAACAGCACTTAAAGCCAGTGATATTTTTGCTGATGTGATAGTTGCATCTTCTATTTCATTTGTACCAAAAGCTCGGTTTGAAAAACTATCTCCATTAATTTTCTCTACTACAACACTAGTTAAAAGAGCATTATTTATTGCTCCTGCTGCAACTTTATCTTGTTTGATTGATAGATCATCAATATTACCATTATTAATAGCTCCTCCTGCAAAGTGAGTATCATTAAAAGAGTTTACTTTTAAGTCAATATTTAAAAGAGTAGAGTCATTAATTGATGTATTATTAAGACCTATTTCTAAATTGCTACCATCAATGCTATTATCGAGTATATTTGCGCTTAAAATTGTATTGTTTGTAATTTTGTTGTTGGTAATAACACCATTACTAATTAAAGTACCATCAATATCTCCATCTTTGATTTTGCTACTAGTAATCATATTATTATTTAAGTGACCATAGGTGATGGCAGCACTTCTTAAAACAGAGTCACTTAGGTTTCCGTTGATTTTATTGACTAAAATTTCATTGGTTAAAAAATGAATATTTGTTATAGAGTTAGTAGCAAAAGAGCTATTGTTGATAACCCCAAAATCAGCTGAGGTTAAAGTATTATCTTTAATAAGAGAGCTAGTTAAAATATCTGAAACAATTTGGTTGTTACCAACACTTTGAGCAGCGATTTTATTAGCTTGAAGTTTAGCTGCATTGTTAATTTTTGCTCCAGTAACAGCTAAATCTTCTAATTTAATACCATTGATGATAGGGGTATTGTGTATATCATTACTAGTTAGAGTATTTTGAGCAAAGTGCTCTGTATTTAAAACATCATCTTTGATATGTATACCTTGGATGTTTCTATCTAAAATTGCTCGTGATGAGATAGCACGACTAGCGATAGTTGAGGTTGTTATTTTACCGATAAATTTAGCGGTAGTGAAGGCATCATCAATAAAGTATTTAGCTTTAAAACTAGAGTCTTTTAAATCAATAGTAGCAATAGTTGAATTTACAAAATGACTACTAGTTAAAACTCGATTAGCCCAAATAGATGTAGTGATGGAGTCATTTGCTACATTACTGTCAGTAAAGGTTTCGTGAGCAAAAGCAGAGTAGGGTAGGATTTCAAATTCATCTATGTTTGTGACAGAGTTTAAAACTAATATTGGAGTTTTATCATTACCGCTACTTTCTACTTTATAAAGGTTTTTATCTGATTTGGTGAAAAATACGAAGTCATCACTTGGTGTTGAACGTAGTTTAGATGTATTTATAATTAATAAATCAGGGTTACTAATATCAATTGAAGAGTCAGCAAAAGTATCGTAACGTTTAACAACACCTGGACTAGAGTTGATTGCATGAATAAAATATAAAAACCCTCCATCAGGTGAAAAACTTGGAGACATAATATGTTCACCAATACCACCTGCTGTAAAAACAGTAGTAGTTACTCCATTATCATTAAGTTTTAGTTCAGGGGGTCCAGATAGTTTTACATAAGCAACCCTGTTGCTTGCTTGATGATAGGCAATACCGTTCTCTGAGGCTGAACTATTGATATTTTCTAAAAATTTACCATCTCTATACCAGTTTAAGTCATCATTACTTGCTATAGTTAGTGTTTTATTATTAAGACGATCTAAAATTTGATAAGTATTTGTAGTATTTGTTTCAAGTATTTGAGAGCTATTACTAAATATACTTATAGAGTGTAGTTCATCAACTAATATAGCAGATAGTTTATTGCCATTAGCTGATTTTTGGAGTTTAGTCCATGCACTCGCTCCAGGATCATTGGCTATGCCTTGAGGGGTTCCTTCCCAATCATATCTAAAAATATCTCCGCCTTCAATGGTGACAATGATGCCATCGCCAGCTTTAATCTGATTATTTTGTATTTTGTTATTTGTGATAACTGAGTTAGCAAAATGGTTTCCATCAAAAATATTGCTTTCTAAATTTGTATTTTGAATGCTTGAAAGGGCTAAAATGTTTTGTTCAATAGATAAATTAATGATGTGTGTGGTTAAAATAGAGCCAGCAACAATATGAAAACTTGATACTGCATTTGATGCTAAATAAGATGATGAAACAATATTATTTTTTATGTAAGAGTTGAGGTCAATTAAATCATTAGAAAGATGAGTAGTTAAAATAGATTTATCAGCAATACTACCAGATGTTACAGCAAGGGCTGCTATATGTGAAAGTAAAATAGCATTATCAGTTAGTTTACTTGATGATATGGTTTGAGCTTCTACTTTTGCACTTGAAATTGAATCTTGGGTAAAATACTCACCTGTAAGAGTTAAATCTTTTAGATGTTGTTGAGTGATAGTTGAGATGGCTATTTTATCATTACTTAGGGTGTTTGTAGCTAGATGGTCAACCTGAATAGAATCTAGTTGTAGATGTTTTTGTTGAATAATTGCACTATTAAATGAAACTTCATGAAAACTTAACTCAGCAAGGTGAGTGCTATCAAGTGTATTTAGAGTGATATTTATATCAGTAATGGCTTTACTTTTGATGTTATGGGCAGAGTGGATAAATGCATTTGTTTTAGCATCTGTACTTGTTAGTGAAGGGCTTGTAAGGATTGTTAATAATTTTCTATCATGAACATTATTAAGTTGTGATTTATAAAGAGAAGAGTTATCAAAAAAATAAAAACTATCTCCTTCAATCATGGGTTTGTAAATATTTCCAGAGGGCCAAAGTGTACTAATAAAGCTACTACCCCAACTACAAACAGCAGTATATCCGTTATTAGAAACACCTACAATTTTAGAACCATCTCTTGTGATAGTTAGGTCTCTTACATTTAAGTTTGCATAACAATTTGTATCATGGGCTAAGCCAGTAGTTCCACTAATTGTAGTCCATCGAGTAAGGTTTTCAGCCGCAAATATTAATTTATCGCCACCTGTAGTAGTTAAAACTAAAGCAGAGTTAACGCTAGAATTGTGAATGTCATATTCATAAATATTTTTGTCACTAACTTTAAAATATAAAATCCCATCACTAGTGCTAGACCAAGTTAAATATGGTCTTGGAGTACCAGGGTATGCAATACCAGTATCAACAATTTTTTTAAGATATATATCAGACCAATAAATATTACCACTATTGATAAAGGCGACTTTACTATTATCAGGTGAAACACTAGGTGCTTGTAATCGATTGATAATATCAGAGTTTGATGCAAAAACACTACCGTTTTCATTAGATTGGCTTACATATAAAGTACTACCAGTAGATTGATAGAGTCTGACTTTAGTTGTATCAATAGAGTCGTTTGCAAAAGAGCTTTCATCTAAATTGTTAAAGTGACCATCGGTTAAAATAAGAGTTTTAATTTTAGATTGTGTCAGAGTATTTGAAGCAATATCTATATTTAAGATAGTATTAGTAGCTATTTTATTATTTGTGATGACTCCATCTTTAATATGAGCACCACTAATTGCTTGACTATCAATTTTTGAAGTATCAATATCATAGYNTTWCAWCAARWTMANNAAYGAKWGATTGWWKNTCWMSYWAASYKGCMYYRATWSTRMNTNAYTTRAWKNCATCNNTGSTMAGYSWYWWYWWNTKCANNAARTYWGSTAACWCKWTRGWSTTYNGTTAWAATTTTATTGGCATCAATAGATTCATTTAAAATATTTTGATGAATAATAGAATTGTTTTTGATTTTTACTTTGGTAAATGCTCTGTTTTTAAACTTTTTACCAGTAAAGGAGTCGGATAATAAAGAACTTTCATCAATTGATAAGTCAATAATTTGGTCGTTCCAGTATTCAAAGAGTGCAAAATGATTGGCTTGGATTTCACCATCAATAATATGGTTACTTGTGATAGTTTGAGCTAAAATTCGTGAGACTGAAAAAGTACCACTAGCAACATTGTTACTATTTAAAGTTTTCTTTTTAAAATGAATGCCAAAGATAGAGTTATTTTGAATATGATTTGAATTGATTGCAAGTGACTTAATTTTGCTTCCGTGGAAACTATAATAATCTAGTTTATTTGGGCTTATAGCTTTAGTGGCAAAATCAGACTCTTGTATAGCATTAGCATTATTGGTTGTAAATAATCTAGCATCAAAGCTAGAAGTTTGTAAAAGAGAGTGATCGATACCACCAAGGTTTGCGAAATCATCACCTATTAAAGTATCTTCATCAATTTTTTGATCGCCAAAAATAGATGAACTTTTGATTTTTTCTTTAGTGATTGACTCAAAAGCGATAACTCGACTTGAAACTGCATCAGATGAAACTTTTACAGATGTTACTGAGTCTGTAGCAAATAAAGATGAAAGCAGAGCTTTTGTTAAATAAGAGTTTTGTGAGATAGAGTCGTCAGATAATTTACCACCAATAATAGATTCAGTYATAAAATAATTTTGGTTAAACTCGGTTGTTATAGTAGCTGATAAGATACTTCGGTCAGCAATTTTTTGGTTTTCAAAACCTTCACCAAGTTTAGAGAGTAAAATACTTTTACCACCAGCTAAAAAGATAGATTTATCTTGCGCTATATGACAAGCAGTAAATAATTGATTATCATAACTTGAGTCTAAAACTTTAGCCCAAGTTTTACCTTTATCAAAGGTAATAATAGTTTTTAAACCACTAGCTGAAACTAAAAGAGTTTCATCATCAATGGAAGATATATCTTGTACCTTTTCTCCAATGCTTGTTAATAACTTAGAAGCAGCACCTGCACTTGTTACATAATAGATGGCTCCTAAAGAGCTACCAAACCAAATACCTGTTGAATAGTCTGAGGTGATAGCTGTGATATTAACACTTGTAGCAGTTAAAATATGAGTAACAGGGGTAGATGTATTATTTGGTACTACAGAATAATTAGAACCTTCTCCAGCTATATAAAAATTATTATTGAATCCATAACTAATATCATTTGGTTGGTAGACTAAGTCGTGAGTAGTTATATCAAAATAAGCATTAATCGTGATAATTACTTTAGGATTTAATTCTGAAATTAACGATGAAGTTAATTTATCATTAAATAAAAGTTTTGGGTTTGTTAGGGTTTGGGTTCTCGTAGTGAAAAAAACTTGCCCACTATCAACAGATTTAACTATTACTTGTTTTTTAGTATCATAAGCATAAACAATACTTGGACTAACAAACTGCATATCATCAAAATGAGTGAGATGAGCAGATCGTTTAACAGCATTAAAAGTTTCTCCGCTATCAGTACTTAAATAATTTCGATAAGCATTATTAATAGTAAAGAGGTTTCCAAAAGCATGTAAACTAGTATATGCGTTTTCAGTAGCATCGCTTGTTCCAAAAGATGCGTAGTTATTATAACTATCTCCAGAGTTGGAGGTTTTAGCAATTGAAATTTCGTTACTACTATCATGTTTAAATAATAAATACCAAACTTCTTTATCTATAAAAATAACGTCAATGATAGTAAGGTTTTCACCATTAAAACCACTTTTAAGATCAACAGGAATCCCAGTAGGAAAAACAGTAGCTTGTCCCGTAAGAGAAAAGCCAACATGGTCAACAGTGCTATTTGGATTTAATTGAATATGATCATATGGGCCAGTTCCAGGTTGGTCGATTAAAGAAACTCCCCAATTATCAGTTGTTCTAGTAACACCTCCCGAAAGAAAAATCTGTCCATTATTAATAGAAGTCATTTGAAACTCCATTTTAGAATGAAATAGACCAACATAAGTTTGTATACTAAAACTATCTAAGCTTTCTCCACCCTGTGTAGAAGTGTAATCTATTCTAACGTTGCCACCATTTCTTCGAGCAATCCAAATATTAGATAAAGTGTTCAAACTAAAAATTCGACGAAACCCAGCTATACCAACCTGATCTCTAATTTTTCTCAAAGTTAAACCAGAGTCATAAGTCATCCAAGCTTCATCATTATCAACAAATACCCCATGAAACTCATCTTCAAAATAAAAGTCATATACAATATTAGTAAAGGTTTGAATTAAAGTAAATTGCTCACCTTGGTTTATAGACAAGTATAAAAATTTATCATCTACTAAGACCCAAACTTTTTTGTCAATACTAATCACCTTAGTAAATGGACCTGTTAAGCTATCAATTTTTTTAAGTGTATTTTTATTAGCGGAGTTAAATTCAAAGATGCCTTCTTGGTTATCAAAAATTAAAAACTTACCATTTTGTATTTGAACAGCTTTTTGAATGTTAGTTAGTTGATTAGAGTCACTTAGTGAGTGAAACCCTTGAGTAAAAGCAAAATCACTGACTCTTGTTTGTAGGTTGCCATTACTGATACTAGTTGAAGCTAAAATAGAAGAGTCAATAGTAAAATTAGCGATATGAGTTGTTAAAATAGAAAAATCAGAAAAATGATTAGACTCTATTGCTCTAGTATTAATATGACTTGTTAAAATAGCACTATCATTAATGTCTTCTTGTAAAATTGTAAGGTTTAATATATTAGCAGAGGTTATTGCATTTTGAGCAAAAACAGACCTTGGTAAGGCACTTAAATCTAATTGTTCATCAGTAATACTTAAATTTAAAATATCTTCTGACGAAAGAGACGCTAGTTTTATTTTAGAAGAAGTAATGATATCAACTTGCATACTATTTGAAGTAATTGTTTGAGGTACAATATGTCTATTTTCAAGAGTATGAGTTTTAAATAAATCATAAGAAATAGATAAGTTTTGAATTTCACCATTAGTAATAGCATTTGATTGAAAGTGTGAGTCACTCAATATAAATTTAGCAAAATCAGAATTTGTTAAAATGTAACTTTCAATCAAAGATGATGTAATTGCATCTGTATTTACTACTCTTGAATCAATTGATAAATCACTAATTAAAGAGTTTAAAATATTGAGGTTAATAATATGGGTGGTTAAAATTTGTTGGTCAACAATAAGTCTTGAAGATATAACTTCAGTATCAAAATGGCTTGATAAAAGTGAGTTTGTATTAAGGTTAAAACTTTCAATAGCAGAGCTACTTATTTTTATTGTTGAAACTTGGTTTGTTTGAATTTTCCATTCAGTCACTGAGTTAATATCAAATTTACTACTTGTAAGCTCTTTACTTGGTATCAAAGAGTTAATAATGCTTAAATTAACGATGTTGGTAGAATAAATAGATTTTGGGGCTATAACTCTGGCGTCAATTTGGTTAATTTGTAGGTCGATTGTATTAATCGTAAAGTTAGCAATTTTATCTGTAACAATAGCACTAGGTGCAATATGGCTTGATACAATTTGTGAAGAACTTAAAGCAGATGTCTGGATTTCAGAGCTTAAAATTTTACTTGATATAACAGAGTTAGTAGCTAGTTTACTAAGGGTAATAGAGTAAGTAGCTAATTTATTTGAAGCAATGCTTTGAGTTTGCCATTTACTCAAAATCAAAGAGTCTAAAAAGAAATCTTCGTCTAATAAAGTTAAATTAGCAATTTGAGAGCTATCAATAGCATTGCTTGCAATTTTACTATTAATAATAGAGGCATCAGCAAAACTTTGTGAGGTTAAAGTATTAGCAGAAATGGAGTTAGATTCAAAAACTTTAATAGCAATTTTATTAGTAATAATTTGAGCATTATCAATCTGAGAAGATTGAATAGAAAGATTTTGAATAGACTCCCCAGTAATCGTTTTTGTTAAAATATCGCTTTGCTCAATTGCCTCAGTCGTTATTTGTAAAGACTCGACTGTATTATTTTCTATATGAGGGAGTAAAATACTATTTTCAAAGAAATGCTCTCCAATAATGCTTCTGTCTATAATTTTTGAACTTTCAATGATTTTATCAGAAAATTTATGATCTGTACTAAGGGCGGTCGCGATAATAGTATTTGTAGCAATATCTATGGTTAAAATAGAAGCAGAAACTATTTTAGTAAAATCAATAGAGTCAAAATTAAAAACTCTTGAGCTAAGTGTACTTGATGAAATACTTGAATGAACAATAGTATAAGTAGCAATTTTTGAGCTACTAATAGAGCTATCATCAAAATCAGAATTAGTTAAATCAAGTGACTTTAGCCTAGAACTAATAATAGTATATGATTTTATTTTTGCAGTAGATACAGATTTATCCGAAAAATTTTGACCTTTTAATGAGTCTAATAAGATTTTTATAGAACTAATGGAGCTAGTTGAAACGTGGTCATATCTAATTGAGTCATCTAAAATTTTATCACTTGTAATAGATTGGTGAGCAAAGACCTCTCCTGTTAAGGTGGTATTTTGTATTTGCTCACTAGAAATCTCTAAAGTAGAAATATGATAAGACTGAATAGATTGGTCAATCAATAGAGTACCATCAATTTCTCCATCTATAATATGCTGATTTAAGATAATTTTATCATTTAAATTTTGTGATAAAATACCTTGATTTTTTAAAACAAGATCACTTAAGCTTTGCTCTTGAAAATGTCTGCTTAAAAAGATGGAGGTTTTTAAATTTATTTGTTTAATGGAGTTAATTGTAAAAATTTCAGCATCAAGACTATTATCTTTTATTTTTATATTTTCAATACTTAAATCAATAATAGCGTCGTTAGTACTAGCAGAGCCTCCGATGTTTGAAATCCCAGAAGCATTACCAATAAATGTGGTAGCATGGACACCACCAGTACTCATTACAGAAAAAACAGTGCTACTTGTGTTTCTTACGAGTAATAAAGGCTTAGTGGAGGAGTCAGAGTTTGGCTCAATAGATAAAACTAAACCATTTTTTGTAAAAGTATTTTGTTTAGAAAATGCTCGGTATATACTAGAGCTACTAACAGAAGCAGGAACACTATTATTAATATCTTGCCTTGCTATATTTTCAATAGAAACTCCACCAATTTTATCATGCCTATGTAAATCATCTGCACTTAAGTGGTTAATTAAGGTGTTTAAATCACCAGGAGTCATTAATATGCCAGAGCCTGTTGAGAAGTTATCAGCGATGATAAGACCTTCTGTATTTTTAATGGATAAAGCAATACTTTGAAACTTAGAAGTACCCGTATAGATAATTTTATTATTTTTTTGAACATTAAAAGTGTCTAAGGCTATAATTGTAGTATTAGTGGTTTGGTTTTCTGAATTAATATGAATATAAGGAGTTTGAAGCCATTCGGAGCTAGTTTTATTTAACACTTCAAGAGAATCTAAATGAGAACTTTGATTAAAATCAACTATATAATTATTATCTAAGTCTAATAAAAAGGGAGAAGTTAAAGTATCTTGAGTAGATAAAGAAGAGCTTAATTGAAGGGTTTGAATGTTAGAAAATGAAGAGGGTGACATAAAAAAAGTAGAGTTATCTCTATCTTCAAAAAAACTAAAATAACCAGTGCTTGTTTTTAAAATATCTGATGATAAACCAGATATTAATAAATTTTTATTTGCTGTGTTACCAATATATACACTTGTCACTATGTTGGAAATATCTGAAAATTGTAAAGTATTACCTGTTTGTTGCGTAACATGAATTGTATCTGAAAATGTTAAGTCTTTATTATAGTGAATGTCGTTATAGTTACTTAGATTACCATCAGGGTCAATAGTAAAGTAAGTAATAGGGTTTGAAGAACCAGCAGCTAATAAATCTTCTGAGCGAAGGGTATGGGTGACAATGACCATTTTGTGCATATTAGTATCAGCATTGATTTCAACAGCAGGTCCAGATATATCTATACTACCGTTGACCTCTAAGTTATTGAGTTGAAAATCAGAAGTTAGTTGCAATGATTTTGCAGAGATTCGACCAGTTTGATCAACATGAAAGTTAACAGATGCACCATCCATGATTTTAATATCATTTCTAAAGATGTAATCTTTGCTTATAAATAAGTTTTGTTTACCAAACAAACCTTTATTTGCGTAGAGAAATTGCTCAATTGTTACTCCGTTGGTAACTGGCGTACTGTTAAACACCTCTATAGTATCTGCACTTAAGTTTTTGAAAGTAGATATGCTAGCAGGGTCAAGGATAAAGCTATTATCATTAAAGTCTACAATTGATGTTGTTTTTATTGTACCGCCATTTAATAAAATACCACTGCTATGACTAGTAGTAAATATGGCGTTACCCGCATGGCTTAAATTGCCGTTGTTAATGTTTAGGTTTGCATTTTTAAGGATAAGATTACCGTTTGAGATAAGTCTTAAGCTGTTTAATACAGAATGACTTAGAGGATAAACCTGACGTACAGAGTTTGTTTTACCTTGTATTTTAGTGCCAAATATAGTTTGTTGAACAACTAAGTCGTTTTCTTTTATAGTGAGTCCATTATTTATATCTGCATGAGTTGTAAATACATCATCTACAATATGAGCATTACCAGAAACAAATAAAGATTGAGTGATGCTCATACCATCAATATAACTAGTTTGATGAGGGGTCGCAAAAAATGATGGATTATCAAAGTCATAAAAAGTTGTAGTATATGTATGTGTTGCTGTTAGATTACCATTTACATTAAAAGAGTCACTTAGTGTTAAGTCAGCATTAAATGTAACCTCACCCTCAACATGTAAATTTCCTACAATAGAGAGCTCTGATAAAACCGAAGTTTCACTAGGGTCTAAAAGGTAAGTTATGCCATCACCGAGTGTATTTCGGTCAATAAACTTATCAGCAACAATGTTAGAAATACCAAAAGACGTACCATCTGATTGATTTATTAAGCCACTCATAGGAGCGGGTACATTTAAATTATTAAAATCTATGCTTTGTAAAACTGTAAGTGTTTTTGGTATATATACATAAGAGTTTGGTTTTGGGGTTCCTGATGAAGACTCATCTTCTGATAAAATTTGTACTTCTCCTCCGAGGCCATTAAGTACTTCTATATTAATCTCTCCAGTGATTTTTACACTTTGAGAGATAGAAACAGAATCTTTAAATTTAGCAGTAGCAGCGTAAAGCTTGAGTCCTAAGTGTCCATTAAAAAAAGGATCATCAGGTATTTGGCAAGCAGAAATATTAGGGTCACAGTATTGCTCATTAGAAAAACGAATTTCAGAAACAATTAAACTATTAGAATCACTACCAATGATAATAGGTGAGCTATCAGAAAGCTCTTTTGCTCCAATAAAAATATCAAGCCCATCAGCTTGTGAAACGATTAGCTTTCGATCAATAATAAGGTCGTGGTTTCTAAACTCGTTAACATTGGCCAAAGTTTGAGGAATGGTAGAGTCAACAGCAGTGAGAGGTAAAATATCTTTGAATAAAACCCCTTTGCTAGGGTCTGCTTTATTAATAATATCAATTAGCATTTTAGATGTAGCATTATCTTCAATATTATGAATATGAGCTTTATAGATTAAATACTTAGTACCATTTTTTTGCATATTAGGGTGCTCAATAATATTAGGACTTTTAGGATCTGAAAAACAAGAAAGAGGAGTACCAAGAAGTTGTGAATTTGGAGTGCCTCTACAGGGGTCAATGGTATAGTATTTACCATCGGGGTCTGTTCCATCAAAGCCTGGCTGTCCATCAATGCCAGCACAATAGTCTTTTCTAAGGGCTTGATGATATTTGAGACCAATTTTACAAAGAGGAGCATGACTTAATAAATCAAAGGCCATATCTACATCAAGAGGGCTTGATTGTGCGTTTTGTAAATCTCCTTCTTCGTTGGTGGTTTCATTATAGTCATATAAAATTAAGGAGTTAATTTTTGTAATTTGATCTGCTGAAACTTGGAAAACTTTTTTATTTTCAGAATCTTTAATAGGAGAAAGTATACGAGGAGCTAAAATTTCTCCAGCTCCTTCTAAACTTACATGAGCAGTTTTAGTTTGACTGATAGGGCCTATAATTAATAGTTGTGACTTTTGGTCTTCATTAGGGTTAAGAAGTGTAGTATTTGGAATTATAGTTAAAGAGTTGACTTTAGTACCTAGATTATTTTCTCCTTCAACTTCGATTACATAAGGATCGATTTGATAAGACTTATATTTTTCAGATTTATCATATGAACCTAATTTATCTCCCTGTACTATTTCGTTAAAGGCATCAATTTCGTTTACTTTGATTTCTCCAGTAATTGTGGCATCAGAAACTTTAAGATCTCCTGGAATCATTTGAATGTCGTTTAATTTAAAGGGAGATATTTCAACTGCTCCATTTAAACGAACTTTACCGTTATGAATATGTACAGAGACATCAGGAATAGGGTTGTCTCCTGAAGTGCCTAAAGGGACACCAGAGTTTTGAGGGATAGCTATGGATATAGTATTACCGATTTCAGTAGGCTCCATATCAAAGTTTGTAAAGTCACTACCATCACTTTTGATTGTAGGAAACTTAATAACAAGGCCAGAACCAGTGTATTGACTAATAGGTAAGTCAAGGCCAGCATTACTAGGAGGATTGGGACAATTTGTAGATGTGCTTATAAACTTTGGTGTATAACAGATGTTAACAATATGAGGGTTTTCATCACCTGGTGACATAACTTCAAGCAAAGCATCTTTATTAAAAGCAGAGTTAGTAGGGTGGGGAATAATCGTTAGTCGACCTTCTTTTACATCCTCACCTTTTGTAGCAACAGAAGATACAGAGTAAGGTGTACCATCAATATTAAATGGGCCAATCCATGTTTCTTCATTTGTACCAAAAGGTACAACTAATAAGTGGAGTACTGGTGGGTTTCTTTGATCAGGAAAACCAAAGCGAAATCTAGTCTCAAAGAGTGAAGTCGATAGTCTATTAGCAGGGTGGACTCCGATTCTTTGAAATAAAATACCATCTTTGATATTTATTTTGTCAAATTGTTCAACCCAATAAGACCCTAGCTCAAATGAATCTAAAATGTTGGCTAAAAAATAAGGGGGGGTAGATTTATTTCCGTCTTTATTGTAGGTAGGATGAATCCAAAAGGTGACTCCGATAGTACCGTTAATGGGTACATCAGTATCTGCTTCTGCTAAAAAACCTTGAAAATTTATTGTATTAAAAGATTCGGGTAGATCATCAGCAAAGTAGTTGCTATAGAGTAAAATAGAAAATATAAGATATAAAAATTTATTCACAACAAAGTAAAGGCAAGGGTTGTACCATATAATTTTTGTACAATCTGGTACACTTTGGATTAAAAAGTTTTGTTTAGCTCAATTTTTAAATCTGTTATTCCGTAAAAAAACAACAGAGGCATATGCATTCTAGTGGCCCATGCAAATTCATCATGAGCTGCATTTTCATGTTCAAAATAAAAAAGATTTTTTTTATTAAAACCTTTTTTAATTAGAAGTTTATTCATATTTTGAGTATCTAGTAAAGCATGAGAAAAACCCTTAGAATCCATTCCTTCTTTTGTTCCCATGTCCATCCAAATTTTTGTTTTGTTTTTAGTTTTATTTGGGATATATTTTTCAAACATATATTTATCATCCCACCATAAAGATGGAGAAATAACTCCTACATTCCCAAAAAAACTGTCATATTCAAAACCTGCATATAAAGAGATTAAACCACCTAAACTTGATCCCATAAGACCAGTATTTTTGGGGCCAGTTTTAACTCTAAACTTTTTTTCAATTTCTGGCATAAGCTCTTTTGTAATAAAGTCTAAATAGAGTTTAGCTTTACCACCACCATGTTGTTTTGAGGTAGTTGGAGTGTATTCTTCAAGTCGTCCCATTGTATTGTAGATTCCTACAATAATAATTTCTTCAATTAATTTTTTTTCGATTAATTCTTGGCAGGTATTATCAACTTCCCATTCTCTTCCCATAAAAGCAGTATTTGCATCAAATAGGTTATTACCATCGTTCATATATAAGACAGGGTAAGTTTTACGAGAATTTTTTTTATACGATGGAGGTAGGTATATAATAATATTTCGGTGGTTTTTTAAAAGTTTTGATTCAAATTTTCTTAAAAAATCGAAGTGTCCAACTCTAGTATGGGTTTGAGACTCTCTTTCAAAGCCTGCAAAATTAGAAACTTGTAGTTCAATTAACTCTGATGCTTTAGCAATAATGATAAAATTATTAGTGTCATTAAAAAATTGATCTTTTTGAACTGTTTCCCAAGAACCAAGAGTAAATTTAAATTCAAGTGAAGTATTTTTAGGGACTCTAATATTTGTTGTAAAAGTAGTTTGGTTTATCTTTTTTAATTGATGACTTTGTTGTGTCCATTGACCTAAAGATTCGTGATTACCTATTATAAATAAATTATCTGGCGTATAATCAGGGACTTTTACTTGTAGTTCTAGGACAATATAATTTGTACGAACAAAAAACCAAGTAAAAAAGAAGAAAAGTAAAACTATGATATAAAGCATGGATTGTCTTTGTTATTGTGAAAGTTTTTTGAATGTAAAATTTTTAGATTACTTTTGCAAGACTTTTTAAATATCTTTTAAAGGAAAACTAAATGTCAAAATTACAAATTATATCTTTTGCACAGGCAGACGATAATTATGCTTGGTTAATTGTTGATGATTCTTTAAAAATAGCAGCATTGGTTGATGCTGTTTGTGGAGATGAAATAAAATCTTATTTAAATAAAAATGATTTAAAATTAACTCATATATTAAATACGCATCATCATTGGGATCACATAGGTGCAAATAAAAGCTTATTGCATAAAGATTTGATAATTGTTGCAAGTAAATATGACTTTGAAAGAAAAAGGATTCCTTATCAAAATAAATCTGTAATTAAAGAAGATATAATTACTTTTGGAGACTCTAAAATTATAGTAAAAGAGTTAAAAGGTCACACTTTAGGGCATATTGGTTATTTGGTAGAAAATCATTTTTTTTGTGGAGATACAATTTTTTTAGGTGGATGTGGTAGGTTATTTGAGGGTACTTATATACAGATGCATAATACTATAAATTCGGTATTAAATATTCTTGATGATGAAACTTTGTTGTACCCAGCCCATGAATACTCAAAAAACAATCTATTATTTTCTAAAAGTTTAATTTTGGATGATATTTGTAAGGAGGCCATAGATATAGTTGATACAAGACTTGAAAATAAAGCTTGTAGCTTACCAACAAGAGTTTTAGATGAAAAAAGGTGGAACCCTTTTTACAGAATCAATGAATTAAAATATTTAAAAAGTTTAAACTGTTTGAGCAATGAGGCAAAAACATCTCCAGAGCTTGCATTTAAAGAAATTAGAATATTAAAGGACAACTTTTGATGAGTAAGACCTGTCAATTTTACAAAGAAAACTGCAAACCCTGTAAAAAAGAAATTGATGAACATTTAGAGTTCTGCACTTGGCATGACTCATCCATTAAATTAGATTTAGATTTTACAGAGCTAGAACAAGAGTTGGAGTTTGCTGAAAGTTTTATTTTAACAGGCATTAATTTCAGCTATAAAAAAATTGAAAATGCGAATTTAAAAAGCAGTGAATTAATTCAAGCCGATTTATCTTATTTGAGTTTTATTAATGTAAATTTAAAAGAAAGTATCTGGAAAGAATGCTGTTTATTACAAACAAAAATTGAATCAAGTGATTTTTTTAAAGCAAGGTTTTTAAATACCAATATAGAGTATTGTGATTTTAAATTTAGTAATCTAAAAAAAACTAGCTTTAGAGATTGTATAATTATGTACTCGTCTTTTGACTCAAGCGTTTTATCTAAAAGCTTATTTCAATCGACTCATTTTAAAAATGTAGATTTTTCAGGGGCAATTTTTTTATGTGATGAGTCTTATATAGATAATTTATTTCCTGTTTTTGAAAACTGTCACTTTGAAAACTGTTTATTTGCAAATCAAGAGTTGTCATTTTTTAACTTTGAAAACTGTGAATTTAGTAAGACTTCATTTTTAGATTGTCAGTTTCAAAGAACAAAGTTTTTTGAGAGTACCTTTTTTCAAACAGAATTTGCTGGAGCAATACATTTAGACAAAGCGTATTTTGATGAATGTATATTAGACCGTTTTACTTTAGACTCAGATGAAATGAGACAAGTAAAAAAGAATATTAATGTTTAGTTTTTTTTGCACAAATGATTAAAAACCCTTATCATTAATAAAAAAGGAAAAACTCATGTATAAATTACTTTCATATGTTTTATTAAACCTGTTGCTTAGTGCTTCTATATTTGCGATGTTTTGCCCAGATTGTGGCACAAAAAACAAAGAAAAGTTTAAATACTGTTATTCTTGTGGAGAAAAACTACCTAGTTCATTAAATTTTAAACAAGATGAAAAAAAAACTGAACACTCTTCTCATTTATATGATTATAAAAAAAACTTGGTGTATCCAGGTAAAGTTAAATCAAAAAATGAAAAACTAATTGACTCCCTTAGAAATAAAATCAAAAAAAATAACAAGCTAAGAGGGACTTATAAAACGAAACGAGCTAAGTCATCAAATCCAGCTGGTATTTTTTCTTTTATGCAAGGTGGAGCAGCTAAACAATTGATGGGCTTACAGGGTAAAACAATTTCTAATAATCAATTGTTAGAGTTAAATGAAAGCCCACAAGTTAATCAACTTATGAATCAAATGAAATCACAAAGTTTTCAAAAAAATCTATTAGAAGGTTTAAAGCAAATGAAAGGTTCTAAAGGTTCTTCTAACAAAAAAATGGATTCTTCAATCAATCAATTAGAGGCTTTATTTCAGATGTTAAATATGCAAGGGGCCATGAACCTAGATCAACCTTAAATTCTCAATTTAAGTTTTATTTTAAGCTTTTTTGTTTGCTCTATAAAAAGCAAGTTTAATTTGCTTTAGAAGCTTGTTATATTTCAATAAATACTTTCCGAGTACTTGTGTATTATGAAGTATTTATTAACTTTATCTCTTTTGTTTTTAGGTTGTTCCAGAGACAACGATCACCCAGCTTTTTCTTTAGGACAAACTTTGACCGGAGATTTTGCTAAGTTTCACTTAAAACAATTAGTAGGAACTATCGAAACAGTAGATTCAAATAAAAAACAATTAGACAGCTCGGGTATTTTTTACTCTTACTCTCCAACAATGGAGTTTATTGGTAAAATGGGGCCTTTTGACGTTAAAATAAGAATGGATGAGGATAGTAAGCTGTATGTAATTAAGGGTAGGTTTGGACCTATTGGAAGTATCAATGGAAGAGCTTACTTGAGTAAAGATAATGGTATATATATGGACTTTTATGATCAAAATGCTATCCATTATAGAGGGACATTAAAGTAATTTATAATTTCCCCCATAAACCTCTTTTTTTCTTTTCTGCTTGTTCCATTGATTGAACAAAAATTTGTTTTAGAGGTTTAAATATTTCTTGTCCATCATGAATAATTCCTAATCCTTGCTTTAAGATGTCTAAATTAATAATGATATCTTTTTTTATTAAATAAGCATGGTTGAAATCTAAACCTTTATCTTTATAGTTTTTGGGCTTGTAAATTGTGACTTTATTGTTTAAGTATTTTCTAGTGATTTTATTTTTAATAGATTTGCTTAGATTTTTTTGTTGTAGTGTAGAGATGTCTAATAAACCAATTAATTTGATTTCTTCAAGTCGAGAACTATTTTGAATTAAAAAAGTATCAGGGCTAATGATTTCTATGATTTTTCCTTTTTTAATGAAAAAGTTTTCACGATTAAAAAAACTTTCAGAGCTTCTAGACACTTTAAAAGTTGCTTTTCTAGCCTTACCATTAACAAAAATGGTTTGATTAAATTGATTGTTTTGAGTAAAAGAAAGGCTTGTAATTATTAAAAAGATAAATATTTTAATCACTTTTTCTCCATAGCTATTAATAATATTATTTATATCCAAGTGCAAATAGTTTTATTGCTTTTGGTATATAAAGTATCGTCATTTTCCATTATTTAATTGATTGAGTTTAAATGGAAAATTATATCGTTAAAATATTAATGTGATAGAGTGTATGGTGATTTACATATACTTTAGTAAGGTGAAATAGTGGAAATATATAAATTTGGTGCAGAATGTTTGAGAGAAAATACAAACGCTGTAAAAAATATTACTCAAGAGTTATTAAATTTCATGGATGATATGATTGAAACAATGATTTTAGCTCCAGGAGTTGGCTTAGCAGGACCTCAAGTAGGACTTAATAAAGATATCTTTACTATAAATGCTGATGAAGGAATTTTTGAGAAAATAATAAATCCAAGGGTTCTAAAAAAAGAAGGTATAAGTACTTTTAATGAAGGGTGTTTGTCTTTTCCTTTATTATATTCAGATGTTGTTAGACCTGAGTGGATAAAAGTATCCTATCTCAATGAAGATGGTGAAGAGGTAATCAAAGAAGGTGATGGTTTGTGGGCTAGATGTTTTCAACATGAGTTAGACCACTTATCAGGTGTTTTGTTTATTGATCATCTTTCAAAAAAACAAATGAAAGAGTTAAAAAAAGACTTGAAAGATATAAAGAAAATAGGCTTAAGTCAAAATGATTTAGAAAAGATTTTATTGAGCTAGTTTAATTAAAATATTTTCTTTAATATCATAGCCCTGACTGAGTACAATGTGTTCGTTATCAACGATTACATAGTAAGGAAAAGAAAAAGCACCAAAATATTTAAAAAACATTTGTTTAGGGTCATGATTCATTGGAAATCGGTTATAATGTTTAGCAAGTTCTTTAGTGCCATCATCTATATTTGGAGAGACTCCCACAAAATTAATTTTCTTTTTAAACTTCTTATAAAGCTTGTTATATTTAGGGGCATTAGTTATACATCGTGGACATGAAGAAGACCAAGCTATGTAAAATGTTGGTTTTTTTAAGTCAATTTTTTGATCACTTTCAAACCAAGTATGTAAAAAATTAGGGGCGATAACTCCTACTTGAGAAACCTCTGTGTTTTCATAAGATTTATAAACATAAAATCCTCCTACATATAGGAGAGATATTAATAAAATGGCTTTAAAAGTTTTCAAAAAAGAACCTTAAATATTAAAATTACAAATTAATGGATAATGGTCGGAAGTAAAGTCTAAAGACTTGTTTTTTTTGATTTCAACACTAGTACAATTAGTTTGAAAAAATCGACTAGCATAAAAATTGTCTATTCTGACAAGAGTAGGATATTTTTCGTCTTTATTACCAAGTGGAGTAGGGTAACTACCTTCATGGAGATTTGTTGGATTTGTACATTCAAATAAGTCTAAAAAACCATTGCTTTGAAAGTTTTGTGTAGCCCGTAAATCAAGATCTCCTAAGTGGTTAGACACCCTTGAAAAAAATGTTTTTTTGAAATCTCTTGGGATAATATTTGATTTGTAAGGAGGGCAGTTAAAATCACCAAAAATGACACTATTTTCTTGGCGATGAGCCAATTGAGTAATAATTTGTGCCTCTGCTAATCGAAGCTCTGAAGAGTATGGATTTAAATGAGTTAAGATAACTCTAAATACGGTGTTGTTTTTTTTAAAATCAGCACAGATGAGTCCGTGAAACATAAATCGATTATAGGTTTTACCTTGCGACATTTCAACACTATCTTTATACAATAAAACCATGTCAGCTGCACTTGGAGTTTGATGATAGATAGCACGCATGTTGAGTTCTTTTTTAACAAAATTAAGGACACTATTATCGTTACTATGAAACTGGTCGCACTCAAGTAGGCCAACAATATCTGGGTCTTCTGATTTAATAAAATCGATAATTTTACCTAATCGATTACCAGCTTCAAATTGACCACCACGTAAAATATTATAATTAATAATTTTCATTTTTTATTGTTCTCCAAAAATATATATTTAGATTTATTTTAGTTGTATTAACTATAAAAAATCATCTAAGTTGAGTATATACTTTAAGTGAAAAATAATCTAAATTTTTAAAAATTAATTTTTTATTTATGAAAATGAACTACTTTTAATTGATCTATTGTAGTTTTAATAAAATCAGAAGATTGACTTTTGATAAAAAGATAATTTGATGATAAATCAAGATTTAAATCTTTAAATGTTTTCTTTTTCCTGTCTATATACCAATAAAATTTAATATTTTTGAAAGTGATTAATTCTTCTTTATTTAAAAGTGATTTCATAAGCAGATTAAAATGTTTAATTTTGTATCTTAGTTTTTTTTGTAATGCTTTTTTAGGAGTAAATTTAGGTAAACCTTGTATGTGTAAAACTTGGATAATATGAATAGAGGGAATTTTCCATTTATGCAACTTTTGTATAAGTCCTAAAGCATTTTTTTTTATGTCATCTAAGTTTAATTTAAACTTTTTGTGTTTACTTTGAAAAATATAAATTTGATTATCTTGTTTGAGAAAAGAGAATTTTTGATGAAGTCTTTGAATTACAGGGTTTGCAAAAGAAATCGAAATAAATAATAGGTAGAAAAGGAGATTTTTTAACATATATTATATTATACTGTTTTCTATACACAAATGAATATAAAGTTTTATGACTCAAGCAAAATTTAAGCAAAAAAAGAAATTATCCCGAATTTTCATGCTATTTTTTGCTTTAGCAGTGTCCTTTCCTTTAATTGGTTTAATTCGTCTTGGAGTTGACTCCTACTTTCAAAGTATTCAACTGAAAAAACGTGAAGTTTTTAATAATTATGAGCAAAAAGGTAAAACTTTAGACAAGCTTTATGTAGACTATAGAAAGTCAATTTATAATTTAGGAGTTTCTTTTTATGATGCCCCAATTTTAAAAAAACTGCCAGGGGCTAAAAAACCAAAACTATGGTTAGATATTAAAGACCACTTTTTTAAAAGAATAAAAAAAGATAAAGAAAATAAATTAAGATTAGTTTATTCAAAACATTTCAAAGAATTACAAAAAAAAGTATATGGAGTTTTTAGCAAAAGTGATGACATTATTGATTCATCTGATTGCCCATTAAGTATACAGGTTGTTGTTTTAGAAAGATCTTTTTTTTCAAATAGATATAAAAAAGCTCCTTTAGAGACTAAAAAATTGACTTATTATGAGCTATTTAAAGGTCATCGTCCAATAATTTATGATACAAAAAAGGATCGTGAAAATGGATGGGAGAAATTAGGAGTTTTGGATTATTTGAATAGATTTCCTTGTCAATTGATTTTTCCTGCAACTAGCGAAAAAGATAAACTTGTTTGGGATGGAGTTTATGACATATTTAGAACAATGTATAGAGCAAGTGTTGTTGGTCCAAATTCATCAAATGAAGAAAGGGTGGCAATTAAAAATATTTTACAATCATCCATTGAAGGTACTAGAGGAAACTTCACTAATATAAAAGTTTTTGGGCAATCTTTAAGCTTTTATTGGCAATTATATCCAAAAAACTATAGTTTTGAAAAATTTAGTAGTTTAAAAAACCACAAAATAATGGAGGTGCCTTTAGGAAGCTTTGCAATTATTGTAGATGATTATAAACTAGAGAAAGGATACTTTTCTTTGTTAAATAAAGAGGTTCAAGTAAAAGGATTAACTTATTGGCTTCTTGAATTAATAAAAATAAAAATGATGTCTAAACCTTCTGTAGAAGGGCTTTCTTTTTCATTACAAAAATCAATTGAAAAAATTTATAAAGAGTATTTTTTATTTTATTTTAAGTTAAATAAAAATAAAAAAAAGTTTCTCTTTTTAAAAGAAAACTGGCATAAGAATGAGATTAATTTACCTAAATTATCTAAAGATCTATCTTTAATACTTCCTTCATCTAAAGCGAAACTAAAAAAAAGATTATCTAAGATAAATAAACTAATAAATAAACATAGAAAAGTATTAATAAAACAAAAAATAGGCGTAAAACTAAAACACTTTTTGTTGTCTTATAAATCTATGATTGTAGGCTTTTTGAAATGCCATGAACTTAAATTTTCGTTAAAAAGGAAAGGAGATAGATCCTTTTTTCTTTGGCAAGCAAAATTTGAAAAATGGAAAAGCTTACAAAAAAAACTATTTGAAAGTTTTGAAAAAAGTGACATAGATATAGAAATTTTTAGAAAAAGACACTTAAAAAAGAAGCAAAAAACATACTTTATATCGTCAAAAGGTAGAAAAACAAATTTAAAACATGATGATAAGATAATAAAATTAGAATCTATTATCGGAGTATTAAACCCAAAAACTGGAGAGTTTGTTTTAAAATCAGACTCCATGAATGATTATTTATCAAGTACACAAAATAAAATAAATGACTCCAGTATTTACGATTTAATAGAATTAGTAAAACAAACAGGTAAAAGTAGTCATTTCACGTATTTAAAAGGTAAGGATAGATGGTTAGGAACTCTCTATCCTTCTAAGGTTATTGCAGAAAGAATTTATTTTTTTACTCAAAGTGAAAACTTTTTGATAAAAGAAATTTTATCAATTACATATATAGTATTTGGTATTATTGTTTTGGCTTTACTTTCTACTTTAATTTTGGGTGCTTTAATGTCTAAAAGAATTATCACTCCTGTTTCTGAGTTAACAAAAAAAATATCAAGACTAGCAGATGGAAAATACGATGAAAAAGTAGAGATAACAGAAAACAATGAATTAGGTAAATTGGCACATCATTTCAATGAGATGGCAGATAATATTCAAGAAAAATTGTTTTATATGAAAGCTGTTGATGATATAAATCGTCTAATGAATAACAACCACTCTAGAATGATTATGCTTAAATATATTTTACATTTATTATCAGTAAAATATCGAGCTGGATTAGGTCTTATAGGCTTTTTTCATAAGGCTCTTTCGGTTAGGCCCCATGAGTATTCAATATATGAAAGTGCTTTAGTAAGTCAAAAAGAGCAAGAAGACTTAGTCGAAAAAGTTTTATTGTTTGTAAGTGATAATACCGAAGCTTTTAAAAAGAAAAAAACTATAATTTTAGATAAAAAGCAATTAGAATTTTTTCATCCAAAGTTAAAAAATGGATTAATTTATTATTTATCTGATGATCTAAATTCAGATAGTGTTTCTATTTCGGGAGTTTTATTTTTATCAGATATATCTGACTTAGCAAATGTAGAAGATAATTTAAAACAAATAATTTTAGTAAAAGACGTAGATATTGTTATTAAAATGATTGAAAGCCTTTGTGAACAAGCAAAAACAATTGTAATGAAAAGTCTACTTGATGAAATAGGTGGTGATACAGAAAAAGGTTGGGAAGTTCAAAAAAGTTTAATGCCTAATTATGACCCAGATGGCTTATCCTGTTTAGATATTGCTTCATATTTTGAAGGGGCTATAGGATTAGCTGGAGACTATTTTGATTATTTAGAGTTTGAAGATAAAACATTACTTGGTTTTTCAATTGCAGATGTATCAGGAAAAGGAATTGGCCCATCATTGTTTGGGGCTACTTCGAGAGCTTTTATGAAGGTTCTGTCTCAAAAATATTTGACAAATACAGCTCAAGCTTTAATTGATCTAAATGACAATATATCTTATGACAAGACTTCTTCTTTATTTTTAACAATGTTTTATTGTGTTATTGATCTAAAAACTTTGAAAATGTTTTATTCGTCTGCTGGTCATAATAAAATGTTTCTTTTGAAAAAATCAGGTAAGTTAGTCTACTTAAGTGCAAAAGGCCTAGTAATAGGAATGTTTAGCCCTGTCATATATGAGCAAAAAAGCATAGATATTGAAATAGGTGACGAGCTTATATTATATACAGACGGGGTTACTGAACATGAAAATCCTAATTTAGACCTTTACGGAGATGATAAGTTTGAAGATTTTTGTAAAAAACATCAAGGAAAACCTTCAAAAGAGTGGGTGCAAACTTTATCAAAAGATCTAGAGGACTTTAGAGCAGGAATTTTCCCCTCAGATGATATAACTTACATCAGAGTAAGAATATTAAAACAATTGGAGGTTGAAATTGCTTAAAAGTAATTTTTCTCAAAAACTATCGAGTGTTTTTTTATTTTGGTTTGCATTGGCATTATGTATTCCTTTTATAACTTTAATTGTTTTTGCTTTATATAGTTTTGATGTTCGTAAAGAGCTTTTAATAAAAACAGTACAAGAAAATCAACTAGATTCGGTTTTAAGAGCTGAAAATTATTATAAAAACGAATGGATTCCTGAATATAAAAAACACCTTCTAAGAATTATTAGAGATAAAATCTTTTTATCGATTAATGAAAAAGAAGATTTTTTAAATTCTTATTTTACTCAAATTTTACCAAAGCTTGGTTTCAGTATTTGGATGCAAGATTCACTACATAAAAATTTGAAGATAGAGCAAAAGCTACCCGTTAGAGCACAAATAGTTAAATTTGATTTAAAGCATGAGCAAAGAGATATCTATGATGTAATTGGTTATAGTGGTGATAAAAACTTAAGTGGGAAAATAAAAAAAATTGTAAAGAAAATCAGAAGTAACGTAAAGATTAGAGCTAAGTTTTTAAAAAAGTATAAACAAAACCAAGATATTTTAGTACAAGATTTAAAAGAATTTTTAACTATTATTAAGCCGATATCACCAAATTTAAAATTGAGTAAATTATTAAAAAAAACTAATCATTTTGATAAAAATTATGTAATCAAAATGCAAGATTTAGAGCCGGCAATAACTCAAATTAAAAAACGACGAAAAAATTTAATATTATCGATGCATTCTTTATTGAAAACTATATTCAAAGATAGTGGTGTAAAACAAAAAATATATGAGCAAAAGATTAAAAAGTTTAAAGAGCTATATAAAAATTTTTATTTAAATGATTCAAAAAGTTTAGATTTAATTTTAGAAAAAATGAAAACAAGAACTTTATTTACAGATGGTAAATTAGCTCTAAAACAAATAACTGAACCTTATGACATTCCTATTTATGATTTTGAAATAGAAAAACAAAAACAAGAATTAAAATTAAATACTTCTTTAAATATGTCTTTGAAACAAAGTATCATTGATTATAATCTTATATCAGAAGATGATTATTCATCTGAAGTTTCAGATTATAATGACTCTGTTTGGCCTGCTTTATCTAATGGTATAGAACTCTTTTCAAAAACAAGTATTTTAGGTGTTTTTGGTAGAGATAAAAAGAAAGAATTTATTATGAGTGCAGTTTTTGGTATTCATGATTTAGCAGCACTTAGAGGAAATTGGTTTAGTCTTACAAGTGGTGGAGAGGTTTTGAGATTGAGTTGGGATACTTTTCCTACAACTGACTTATCTCTTTACTTTACAGGGATTGATCATCCTCCAAAGGGTATTGCTGTAGGTGTTATTTTAAATAAAAATATGAGTGAATATTTTTGTAATCTTTACAATATGGATATTGATTTCAATTTATTAAAAATATCAGATAAAAATTTATCATTAAAAATGTCAAAGTATTTAAATGCAAGTTTATATTTTAAAAATAAGTCGATTAGTTTTTCTGAATTTAAACAATTAGATAAAAAAGTTTTTAATCTTCATAAAAAGCTTTTGATTTTAAAAGAATCAGCCAATACTAATATAATAAATAAGGATTATGCTTTTTATAAAAGTTTATTTTATTATATTTTAGGGCTAAAAAATGGAAATCCTAATTTAAAATTTTTGAATAAAATATGGAGAAAAAATACTGAGTCAACAGTACAAGATAAAGATGGTATAAATTTTGTATTAAAGGCTATTAAATCTATAAATAATGAAAAAATAACTGAAATAAATGAATGGTTAAACTCTCCGTCTTCAAGTTATTCTTTTTTATATGTTAAAAATGATAGAAAATATATTTCAACTATTTATCCTTCACTTTTTACAAATAAATTTTTCATTCTTTCTTTGCCTGTTGATTTAGCTTATGGAGAGATTGAAGTACTTAAAATATTATTAATTTTAGTTTTAATTTTAACTGTTTTAATTAGTTTATATTTAGGTAGTTTACTTTCCTCTAAAGTGGTGAACCCTGTTAATTTTTTAACAAAAAAAGTGGTACAATTTACTAACGGAAACCTAGAGGAATCAGATATAACCATCAAAAGAGAAGATGAAATTGGTTTGATGACTTGGTATTTTAAAAAGATGATACTTTCTATTAATCAAAAAGTATTAGAACTAAGTTCAGTAAATAAATTAAATGAAATGTTACTTAAAAAAGATAAAAATGTAGACTCAAAAGAAGCTATGTCATCTTTGTTATTTTATGCTGCTGAGCAATTTTGTCATCAATTACCGTCTGACTTTACTTATTTGGCTTTTTTTGAGAAAACTTCAAAAGAAAGATTTATAGCTTCAGAAACTTATAGAGTAAATTCAGAATTATTTGATGAAGATCAAAAATTGAGCTTACATAAGTATGTCTGCTTAGAATTAGAAAATATGGGAGACGAAGAGGGTTTATTAATTTCTCCAAAATGGGCAAAAGAGTTTGGCGTAGAGAGTTTTTGGCTCCAATGGATTCGAGCAAAATCAGACCATTTAGATCAAATCGCTGAAGTTTTAAGCGCTTCTACTGAAGAACTAGAAAAAATAAGTGCAGATGCTATACCAATTGAAGGATTCTTATTGTTAGCAAATCCCAGTAAAAGCTTATTTGAAATAGTAAATGGAGAACAATCTTTGCATTCGGAAAAAAGAAGTTTTTTTAATAGTCTATCATCTCAAGCAGCTACAGTAGTATCTAAAGCATATTTAGAAAAAGTTGAAAAAGATAATATTCAAGGGCAGGGTGTTCAAGAAAGTTTAATGCCATCAAAAGCACCCGATTCTGATAATAAACTAGATATCGAGCACTATTTTATAGCGGCAAAATATTTAGGAGGGGACTTTTATGATTTTGTTGAATTTGAAGATAAATCTAAAATAGGTTTTTTAATTTCAGACGTCTCAGGAAAAGGGATTGGCCCATCATTATTTGGTACAACTCTAAAAGCTTTTTTAAGGTTATTGGCTATTGACCCTCTTAATACAGGTGAAACTTTAGAAGCTATCAATAACTATTCTAACGATAGAAAAAACAACTCACTTTTTGCTTCTGCTTTTTATTGTAGTATTGATTTAAAAACAATGAAACTACATTATTCTTCAGCTGGTCATAACAGAATGTATTTATACCGTAATAAAACAAAAGAATTAGAGCATTTGAATGCTAAAGGCCTAGTACTTGGTATGTTTGCTCCATTAGATTATGAAACTAAAGTTAGTCATTTAGAATCAGGTGATTGGGTAATCTTATATACAGACGGAGTCAATGAGCTTGAAAACTCAAAATTAGAGCTTTATGGTTATGATAGATTTGAAAGCTTTTTACACACTCATATGAGTGGAGATGCAAAAACTTTAAAAGATGACCTAATTGAAGATTTAGCTAGTTTTAGAAAAGAAAACGACCCATCAGACGATATAACTTTTATTGTGATAAAAATTAAGTAATTAAACGTACAAATCGATAAAATTGCCTTTAGGGTGGCCAAAAAGTTCATTTTTTAATTCTTGAAATACATCTTTTGCTTTATTAAATAGATTTGCGATATAAGGTCTTCTTAAGATCTTTGTTATTTTTAAACTTTTAGAAAGTTTAAAGCTCTTTTGAGGAGAATACATATTAACTAATATCTTTTTTGCTATTTTCATATTTTGAACCAATAATTTATCACTTGTTATTATCCATACAAAATATAACACTTTTATATAATTTTTGTCCTTCTTTTTTTATTTTTAGGATTAAATTAAAAATAATTACATTATTTTTAATATTTAGGATTGACGTATTTTACAAATGGTTGAATAATGTATCTAATGGGAATATTTTATCTCATTGCATTGATTTTATATAATTGTTAAACTATATATTTTAAAACTAAGTTAATAAGACGGGAGTCTATATGAAAACTTCATTAAAAATCTTAAATACATTATTTTTATCGGTATCGGTAATATCCTCTAGTTATGCTGCAGGAACATTTAATATGTCAGATGTTATGTCAACAGCAAAACCTTTATTACAGACTGCTGCAAAAGCTCAAGCTGCAAAATCCCAAGCAGATGCCGCTCAAGCAGATGCTCAAGTACAAGGTCAAAAAGAGCAATTTCAATTAATGAGGCAAGAAAGATTAGCTAAATTAAAAACAGAGCAAAATACTTCTTCTGGGGCTGTTAAAGGTTTTCCGATGTTAGACCCAAATGCAGCATTTTTAAGTGATGCATACAAACAACAAAGAAACGCAATGTTTACGCAAAGTATGAATGCAGCCTCACAAAACTACCAACGTGTCAATGGAGCTACTCAAGCAGCATTAGCAGCCGAAGAACAAATGACTACAGAAGCAATGGGAGCTGTTTCAGGAGTTGTTGGAAAGCTTGCTGACCAGATGAATAAAAATAGTGCTTCTGCATCTCAGACTGAGAGAGCAGATTTTATTGAGGCTTGTGCGAAAGATAGAGGCAATTGTGCTCGCGATGGTAAAGGGAATATGGTAATTGGTGATAAAAAAATTAAAATAGATGATAAATTATTGGCTGATATTACTGCAAAAGAATTAGAAGTGGAAAATGGAAGAATAGCTGATGAAAGTGTCAGTGATTTTGTCAAAGAAAATGATGATTTACTTAAGCAAATCAGGGCTGGTAATATACCGGATAGATATAAACCTTCTAGAGCTAAATTAAAAGTTTTATGTAGAAGTGAGCCTACAACTAAAGCTTGTGTAGATGCTATTTCAGAAGCTGAAAAAAAAGCTGTGGAAAGAGAAAAAGCTGAAGCAGGACAAGATAGGGAAGCGAATCTTATTGATGGATTGACAGCTGATATTAAAGGTATTAAGGAATGTAATCAAATTTCTACTATACAAGCTTCTTATACTAGTTATTCAGTAAAACTTTATTTGTCTAATTCAAAGGAATATACTGCTAGAAAAAATATGGTGACAGCATATACAGGTAATAGCAATATTACTAGATGTAATAAAATTAAAGTGATTGATAACGAGATTGCCAGATTAAAAAGAGCTCAAACAGCATCTAACTTTGATGCGGTTCAATTACAAATAAAGCAGCAAGAAGCTTTGAGGAATATTGCAGAAGGATCATAAATAAAACTTTTCTTTTTGAATTTTTAATATAAATATATTAGCTTTCTTTTAGAAAAACTTTAAATTAAATACAGTTGAAAAAAACTACTTACTTTTAATAAGCTGAGTAGTTTTTTTAGTTATAAAACTAGTTTATTTTTAATAAAGTAAAATAGAAATGTTACCAACATAATTTTTTATTTATTATGCCCACTCAGATTTGGCTTTATTATTATACGGAAGTTCAAGAAGCTCGGAAAATTTCATTTTTATCATTTAATTAAAATGGTATTGCTAATGAAGTTACTAATGAGTCTTTTATTTTTGAAACAGGGTTTAGATCAGAGATGGTCTTATCAATAATTTTTTCAAGAAAAAAGCCCTACAAATATTATCTGTAGGGCTTTTTAAATTAAATAATTTTATTTATGAATTTGTTTTATTGTTGTTTTGCTACCAACAAGTCCATCAAAAAATTGATTGATAGCTTTTTTATCTATGACTTCTGCTTCTATTAGTATAATCATAGAGACAATAATAGGAGAGACTACAGCAGTAAAAAATACCCAAGGTATGTAATGAAAAGGGCGTTCACTATTACTACCAATTTTAAATTGCTCACTACGTAACTTATCACTGATAAACCACCCAACATAAACAGCTATTAGTAGTCCACCAAGAGGTAATAACCAGTTAGACGCTAAATAATCCATCTTATTAAAAAATACGGTTTTTTCTTTAAAATCAAACATCGTAACTGAAGCAAACTTATTTTTCCAAAACTCAGAGTTTGATAAGGCACAAGGTATTGATAGCAACCAAATAGAAATCCCCATTGTAAAAGAAGCCTTTTTTCTTGCCCATCCCTTGTCTATTAAATAAGCAACAGGGACCTCAAGCAATGAAATAGCAGATGTAAGGGCTGCAAAAAATAATAATAGAAAAAAGGCAATTGAAACAAAGTAGCCTCCATTCATTTTTGCAAACTCTTGTGGAAGAGAGATAAATACTAGTCCAGCACCATTACTTACTTTACCTCCATAAGCAAACATAATTGAAAAAATAATAATACAGGCTAAAAGAGCTATGATTGTATCTAGGGCTACTACAATAAGACCAGCCTTGAAAAGGTTTGTTTTGTCATCAAGGTACGAACCATAAGTAAGCATAGCCCCCATGCCAAGACTTAATGTAAAAAAAGCATGACCAAGAGCTTCTAAAATAGCTGCACCGTGTAAACCACCTGTTGGTAGAAATATAAATTTTAGTGCTTTTTCAAAGCCATTGTTTGGTAAAAAAATAGAGTTGATAACAAGTAAAATCATAATAACGATTAATACGGGCATTAAAATTTTAACAGCTTTTTCGATTCCATCTTTTACTCCACCAATAACGATAAATAGAGTAATTGCCATAAATATAGTTGCCCACCCAAAGTTAAGCCAAGGATTTACAAAAATTTGGTTGAATACTTCACTAAATTGGTTTGCTTTCATTCCTGAAAATGAATCACTAAAAGCTAGATAGGTATAGTGCATCACCCAACCAGCAACAACAGCATAAAAAGATAAGATAATAAAAGAAGCAGCAACTCCCATTAATCCCATGATTTTCCAAGGAGAATTTTTACCCGATAGCTCTTCAATAGCAGCTACAGGGCTTTTTTTAGTAGCTCTACCCACCATCATTTCAGCAATAATTACTGGTAAACCAACAATTGCAATACAAAATAAATATAATAAAACGAAACTTCCACCACCATTTTCATGAGTGATATATGGAAATTTCCAGATATTACCTAAACCAATTGCTGAACCAGCCGCTGCTAATACAAAGGCTAAACGTGAGCCCCATTGTTCTCTTTCTTGCATATATATTCTCCTATAGTATTTTATTTAAAAACAGTTAACTTTACTGCTAGGATTTATAACGTCAAGTATTTAGGTAAAAAAAGAGTCCTAGTAATAAAATTTAAGGCTGTAAAATAGCATATTTAAGTATTGAGCAAAAGAAAGTGTCATTTTGTCAAAACTAATAATCTTTAAATATTTGAGCTACAGTATTTTGGTAAGATTTAGAAAAATCAGACATTGTTAAGTCTGGGATAAAGTCACAAATATTAGTAATTAAGCAATAAAATCAGTACCAATCACTGATGTAATTAATATTTATATTTTAAATTTGATTATATCTATTAGTCTATAAATATATTTTAATACTCTTTTATTAAAGTTATTATTAAAAATTTAATCTAATGGGATTATAATTTGGTTTAGCGCTTATGGTGGGTGTAAAAGTCTATTTTAACAAGACTTTTTATTTCATGATGTCATTAAAACTATTAGATAGGTCATCTTCATTATCTCCATCAGTTGTATAGTAGTAAGACCTATCTGTTGGTCCATTAAAGCTAAAAGCATCTTCACTTTCTTTAGTATATTGTACTGCTTGTATAAGTTTAACTTCTACAATTTCAGATCCTATAACCTTTGAGATTCCTTCTAACTGTAAATTTAATTTTCCAGCAAAGATGTAAAGCTCTGATTTTTCAGTATATTTTTTGGAAATTAGATTAGGATCTTCAACAAGTTCAGGAAGATATTTTTGGAAAAGTTCAAGACTCATAGTAGCATTAAACTTTCCATTGTTTTCATTAATTGCTGCGCTAAAGGTATTTGTTGCACAAATACATCTAGCTATAGGCATACTACTATTAATGATTTGAAGTTCTAAATGAACTTTATCTTCTTGGATCTCTACAGCTAATAGAGCAGCAGGATTGCTTGAGTGTATTATATATGCATTGCCTTCATGGCTACTTTCATTGTTATTTTGTATCGGAGTATCTGTTGGAATAAATCTTGAAGAAAGAGGTTGTTCAAGAGAAAATCGATCATTACGGTCTGCTGTGTACTTACCTATTATAATACTTCCACCGGCCATTTTAATAGCTCTATAGCTTGAAATAGACTTATTTTCATCTCTTACGAAGGCTAACTGGCTGTCGTAAACTATTAATACACTCTGATTATTTGAATATAAATTTGGTAAATAGTCTTTATCTTTGAGTAGTTGAGGATAAGACTCTTCTAACCAACTTTTTTTGACGTATACATTAAAGCTACCATTATTTTCTCTTACATTCGCTGCAAAAGTAGACTCAGGACACATACATCTTAGCTGCGCAAAACCATCAGCGATAACTTGCAAAGAAAGTTTTGCTATCTCTCCTTTTATAGAAACTTGTCTTATTACGGCAGGATTTTTATCGCTAATTATTGTTCTTGCATAAGAAATAGTAGAAAAAAGCGCCAATAGTATAATATAAATTTTAGACATGAGTTCCCCTTTTATTGTCATTACTATACTATACGATAAAAAACAAACTTTGTTTCAAAGTTATATAATGTAATTAAAGTAGAGTAAAAAGTGTCAGACATCTCTATATTTCAAGCACTTACTTGTTAATTATATGTATGGCTTCTCCAAGATTACCCTTAGCTGCTTCCATTAAAATTTCACCAAAAGTAGGGTGAGCATGGACAGTTAAAGCGATATCTTCGGTAAAGGCACACATTTCAATAGCTAAAGATGCTTCGCTGATTAAATCAGAGGCATTGGCTCCAATAATTGTAATACCTAAAACTTCGTTTGTTTCTTTGTGTGAAATAAACTTAACAAAACCTTCTGTTTCGTTAGTCGTCATAGCTCTACCAATGGCAGCATACGGAAACTTACTAACTTTAACATTAAGTCCTTGTGCTTTAGCTTCTGTTTCAGATACACCAGCTTGAGCAATCTCAGGGTCAGTAAAAACAACAGCAGGAATCTGTCTTATATCTAAAACTGAATTATGACCTGCGATAACTTCTGCTGCAATTTCTCCCTCTTTTGAGGCTTTGTGTGCAAGCATAGGTTGACCAACTAAATCACCAATAGCATAAATATTTGAAACATTGGTTTGTAGTTTATCATTTACATTAATAAAACCACGTTCACCAATTTTTACACCAATATTTTCAAGGCCCAGACCTTTGCTATTTGGTACTCGTCCAATAGATACAAAGATATGATCAGATGTTACTTCTTTAACTCCATTTTTAGTTTCAAACTTTAAAGTAACCTGATTACCAGATTTAGTATAAGACTTTGCTTTAGCACTAGTATGAACTACAACTTTAAGCTTTTTAAGTTTCTTTTCAATAACTTTTATAACATCTTTATCAAATGCAGCAAGTACAGAGTCTAAAAACTCAACAACGGTAACTTTAGTGCCTAATTTGGCATAAACCATACCAAGCTCAAGCCCAATATAACCACCACCGATGATGGTTAAAGACTTAGGTAAACTTTTAAAAGATAAAGCTCCAGTTGAGTCAACAATTTTATCTTGATCGACTTCAAAGCCTGGTATAGCAGTAGGTGATGAACCAGTAGCCACTATACAATTGTCAAACTCAATGATTTCTTGACTTCCATCAGCTTTTAAAACTTTTACTTTTTTATTACTAATAAAGCTAGCTGTACCTTTTAAATGCTTTACTTTATTTGCTTTTAATAGACCAGAGATGCCTGTGGTAAGTTTTTTAGTAATCGAGTCTTTCCATGAAATCATTTTTTCAAAATCAAGGCTGATATTTTCGATATTTACACCAAATGTAGAAAACTCGTTGCTAGCTTTATAAAAAGATTTAGCAGCATGAATCATTGCTTTTGATGGAATACATCCAACATTTAAACAAACTCCACCAACATTTTCTTTTTCTACAACAAGAGTATCAATACCAAGTTGACCTAAACGAATACCAGCAACATAACCACCAGGACCTGCACCAATAACAAGAGTATTTACTTTCATTTTAGCTCCTTAGTAAAATCATATTAGGGTTTTCAAGTAGAGAGATGACTTCATTTGAAAAATGAGCAGCAACTGAACCATCAACTACTCTATGATCAAAACACCAAGATAAATTCATCATGCTTCTGATGACTATTTCATGATCTCTAACAACAGCTCTTTCTTGAAGTTTTGTCATCCCTAAGATAGCTACTTCTGGGTAGTTAATAATAGGAGTTGCAAACAAACCACCAACAGAACCAATATTTGATACTGTAATAGTTGAACCTTTTAAATCATTAGTAGTAATTTTGCCATCTCTAGTTTTTTGAGCAAGACTACTAACCTCTTGAGCAATTTCTAAGATAGATTTATTAGCTACATCTTTAATAACAGGGACAATTAAACCTTTATCAGTTGCAACAGCCATTCCGACATTATGTACTTTATGTAAGACTAACTCGTTAGTGCTTAAATCAATAGAAGCATTTACATTTTCAAATTTTTCAATAGCTAAAGATATCGCTTTAATAAAAAATGGCATATAAGTTAATTTAATGCCCATAGCCATTGCATCTTCTTTTAGCTCTGATCTTAATTTAACAAGTTTAGTTAAGTCAACCTCATCAAAATACGCAAAATGAGGAACAATAGATTTAGACTCAACCATTCGGTCTGCAATGATTTTACGCAAGCCTTTTAAAGGAGTTCGTTCATCACCTTCAAGATTATGAACAGGTGTGCTAGATACTCTTTGAGATGAAAAAATAGGAATTAAAGAAGCGCCACCACTTTGATAGTTTTGTACATCTTCTTTAGTTACTCTCCCACCTTTTCCTGAGCCAGTAACCAAATTAATATCAATCTCTAAATCTCTTGCAACTTTACGAGTTGCTGGAGTAGCTAAAGATTTTTCATTATTGGTTTTAGTTAAAGGACATTGTTTAGGTGTTTCATCAACTTTTTTTTCAGAAATAGGCGTAGCCACGTCTTCTTTTTTGGTAGTAGTAATTGCTGTTGATGAAATATCATCAGAAATTTCTAAATCATAAAGAGCTTTATCTTTATTTGCTATATCACCCTCAGCTATATAATGTTTACTAACAATACCAGGATGTAAAGCAGGAAGCTCAACAGATGCTTTGTCTGTCATTACTAAAACAACAGGCTCATCTTGCTCTACTGTATCTCCAACTTTTTTTAACCACTCAACAACTTCACCTTCAACAACACCTTCACCAATATCAGGAAGGCATACAGTTACAGTTTTAGACATATTTATATTCCTTTAAAATTAATAATCGTAAGTATCTTTGATTGCTTTTATTACTCTTGGTGCATCTGTCATGTAGTCAGCTTCATGGGCATTTGCAAAAGGAGTATCAAAACCAGCACATCTGTTTACAGGAGCTTCTAAGTATAAAAAAGCTTTTTCCATGATTAATGCAGATATTTCAGCTGCAAAGCCCATTGTTTTTGGGGCTTCTTGGGCAACAACACATTTACCAGTCTTTTTAAGAGATGTAATAATAGTGTCAATATCAAGAGGGTTTAAGGTTCTTAGGTTAATAACTTCTACGTCAATGCCAAGAGACTTTGCTTGTTTTGCTGCCTCTAAATTTTGATGATGTTGAGCACCCCAACCAATTAATGTTAAGTCTTTACCAGTTTGAGCAATATGAGCTTGTCCTAGTGGGATTTCATAGTCACCTAGGGGTACTTCACACTTTGATGCTCGGTAGATTCTTTTTGGTTCAAAAAATATGATAGGATCATCTGTCCTTAAAGAGGCTAGTAATAAACCTTTTGCTTCGTATGGATCTGATGGAATAACAACTTTGATACCAGGAGTATGTAAAAACTGTGCTTCTGGTGATTGAGAATGGTAACAACCACCGTGGATTCCACCACCGTAAGGAGTTCTTATAACCATTCCACAAGTAAAAGCATTACCTGATCTAAATCTTGACTTTGCTACCTCATTAACAATTTGGTCATAAGCAGGAAAGATATAATCAGCAAATTGAATTTCAGGACAAGGCTTAAAGCCATTCATGGCAAGGCCCATTGCAAAACCGATGATTCCTTGTTCGACAATTGGAGTATCAAAGCATCTAGCTTCACCAAATGTATTTTGTATGTCCTTAGTAGCCCTAAATACGCCTCCAAATCCACCAACGTCTTCTCCAAAAACTATGACCTTATCATTTCTTTTCATTTCAAGGTGAAGAGCATTGTTTACTGCTTCAATAATGTTCATTACTTTCATTAGTTAGACTCCTCTTTTTTGAATTCTTGTAGAAATTCGTATTGTTCTTGTAGGTTCCAGGGTATATCGCTATATACTTCGTTGAACATGCTATCAATACCAGGTTTTGGAGTTTTTTTAGCAATGTCGATGCATTTTTCAATCTCAATAGCTAGAGCTTCTAAAAGCTCACTATCTTGTTTTTCTGACCAGAGTTTATTTTTAATTAAATACTTTTTAACTCGTTCAATAGGGCATTTTTTAGCCCATTTAGCGACTTCTTCATCGGTACGGTAAGCACTCGGATCATCAGCAGTTGAATGAGGGCCCATTCGGTAAGCCATTGCTTCAATTAAAACGGGGCCGTTGCCTGCTCTACAATATTCTCTAGCTTCTTGGACTGTATCATAAATAGCAAAAGCATCCATTGCATCAATACGGTAGGTTTTTATACCATAGCCAATACCACGAGGTGCGATACCATCTCCAGCAAACTGATTTTTATTAGATGTAGAAATTTGATAGTGATTATTTCGACAATAAAATATAACAGGGGATTTTGTTACAGCAGCCATATTTAAACCGGCATGAAAATCACCCTCAGAGGCAGCACCTTCTGCAAAATAACACATAGTTATTGCATCTTCATTACGAAGTTTTTGAGCATATGCACAACCAGCAGCTTGGGGAATTTGAGTTCCAAGAGTTGATGATACTGTTACAGCGTTAAGCTCTTTTTTCCCAAAATGATTGCTCATTTGGCGACCTTTACTCGTATCATTTATGTTTAATAACATATGGTCACAAAACTCTTGAATAGTAAAGCCTTTCATGAAAATTGCGCCCTGTTCTCTGTATTGATAAAAATGCCAATCTTGAGGTTTTAAAGCAGCAGCAGAAACAACAGTTGAAGCTTCTTCTCCACGAGATGGCATAGCAAAATTGACTACACTTTGTCTTTGTAGAGTTACCATTCTTTCATCTATTCTTTTTGTTTGTTGCATAATTTTGTAAGCTTTTAATAATAGCTCATCTGAGATTGTTTTTTTATAACCTTTATTTACTTCTCCATTTTCATTGAGATAAGAAATAGTTTCGATTTTAAATTCCATATTCACCCTTTAGTTTCAGCAAGTAAACTTGCTATTGTGTGAGTTTTATATAACATATACTGTTTTACAGTTATGCTTTTTTTTGTTTATTAATATATTCATTGATGAAAAATTCACCAGCTTTGTAACTTGATCTAACCAATGGGCCAGATGCAACCATCTTAAAGCCGAGATTGTATGCAATTTCTTTGAAAGTTTCAAATTGTTTTGGTGGTACATAGCGTTTTACTGGAGCATGATCTTTTGATGGTTGTAAATACTGTCCAAGAGTTAAAAAATCTATATTAACTTCACGCATATCTTTCATGGCTTCGATGATTTCTTCATCGGTTTCACCAAGTCCAAGCATTAATGATGATTTTGTAAAAATATCAGGATTAGCTTGTTTTACTCTTTTAAGTTGTAAAAGAGATTGCTGATAAGTAGCTCTTGGGTCTCTAATATTCGGACTTAAGCGTTTAACAGTTTCTAAGTTATGTGAAAATACGTGTGGTTTAGCATCAATCACTTTTTGAATAGATTCTAAACTACCCGAAAAGTCTCCAGTTAAAACCTCAAGAGTAGTATTTGGATTGTGTTGTTTAATTTTAATAATAGTTTTTGCAAAATGCTCTGCTCCACCATCATTAATATCATCACGATCAACACTAGTGACAACTACATAGTTCAAATCAAGTGGTTTTAGTAAGAGGGCAGTATTTAAAGGCTCTTCTTCATCTAAAAAACCAGAGCCTTTACCTGTTTTAACCTTACAAAATTTACAAAATCTTGTACAAGTATCACCCATAATCATAATTGTTAGAGTTTTTTGTTCCCAACATTCACCAATATTTGGACAGCGTGCCTCTTGGCAAACTGTTGATAGCTTGAGTTTTGCTGTTTTTTCTTTTAGATAAAAATATCCCTCTGAGGCCGGAGGTCTAACTTTTATCCATTCGGGTTTTTTTGTATATTTTCTTTGTTCCATAGGTCTTGGAGTTTAACGCTTTTCTCTCATGAATTAAAGAGTGATTCCATGTTGAAAAATTAGCCCTAACATAAATTCGTAGCGTTTGACAATGTAGTTTTTAAAGATAGATAAAAAAACTAGTATTATTAATAAAAATGAATGATTCGTCGAAAAATAACTTATGTTATTTATAAAAAAAAATATTATTTTATACCTTGTGCTTATAATTTTATCTCAAACTAGTTTTTTTACCGAAAACGAGTTAGTAAAATTGTATCAAACTCCAGTAACATTTAGTTTTGGTATTTTAATTGACATGAATTGTAAAATTTTTTCAAATAAACATACTAAAGTATTATATACAACAGAAATGTATATAGGTAAGAGTGGGGTGATTCAGCTTCATATAAAGTTTAAAAGAAGTAGATTACCAGTAACAAAACGAGAAGCAGAATCTTTGATTGAAGATATTTCATTAAAAGTCAAAACAGAAGCTGATGAAATGATACAAGGCTTATGGAGAATGTTTCCAAAAAAAGTACCTGATGAAGCCTTTTTAGGTATTAAAGAGCTAGTATCAGCAATTGTTTTTTTAGATATAAAACAGGTTGGTTTTGCTGATGGGCAAAAGTTTTACTGGAGAAAAAAGCAAAGGCCGACTAAGGTTATCACTAATGATTATTAATTTTTTATTGTAGGGTTTTCCCCCATTGTTCTAGTGCCAGAATAATTGCTTCTAGTGGCTTTCCCTTTTCTGTTAAACTATATTCTACTTTTGGTGGAACAACTTTATATACTTCACGATGTATTAGTCCATCTGCTTCTAGTTCTCTTAATTGTTTAGTTAACATTCTTTGAGTAACAATGGGCATAAATTTATGTAATTCATTAAATCGCTTTTTACCGTCTATTAGATGGTATAAAATGACCCCTTTCCATTTACCTCCAATTAAACCGAGTGCAATTTCAACAGGACAGCTTTGAATTCTGTGTCTTTGAGTTTTCATTTTTCTCCAATAGTATACTAATTGATACTACATACCTTAAATGTGTCTACTTGACAAAAGTATACTATGAATTTATATTTAGAATCAAGTAATTATTAATCAATAAAGGAGACAATATGAATATACTACTGGTAACCTCTGGATATAAAATTTTTGATGCAAAAGGACAATTAAATAGTTTTCTTGCTTATATAAGCGAGAAAACTCTTATGGACTTGGGTCATATTATTAAAGTATCAGATGTAACAAAAGATACAATGGACATTGATAGAGAACTAGAAAAGTTATTATGGGCAGAATGTATAATTTATATTACACCAATCATGTGGTTTAATATGCCAGCACCGATGGTTAAATGGTTTGATTTAGTTCTTCAATATAAAAAGACTTTTGTAATCACAGATACATATGGTGAGGGGGGACAGGTACCAGCAGATCATTTTATGGTAGTGACTACATCAAATCTAAAAAGTAGTGACTTAGGTAAAAATACTGTTTTAAAAAATGCAACACATATTGATGATATTTTACAACCATTAATAATGACAAATAATTATTTAAGTATTCGTAATCAATTACCTACATTTCATGCTGATAATGTAATTTCAGGTGATACTAGCTGGATTGAGAAAGCATTTGAAAAGCATATTAAAACTCATTTTAGTAAACTTTAAGTTAGAATATTTTTATTTTAGATGTAAGTTTAAGTACTCTAAAAGTTTTTAAAACTTACATCTTTTGTAAAACTATTTAAGTAAACTTGTACCTTCTGCTTTTAAATCAGATACAGATTGCTTGATTCGTTCTTTCATTCCATTTTCAGCTTTTTTACACCAAACTCTTGGGTCATAAAACTTTTTGTTTCCGACTTCGCCTTCAACCTTTAAAACTTGATCATAGTTTTCAAAGCAATGAGCAACTACAGGACGACAATAAGCATATTGTGTATCTGTATCTACATTCATTTTAATAACTCCATAGTTTAGAGTTTCATGGATATCAGATAACTCAGAGCCAGACCCACCATGAAATACTAAAGGGATTTTATAGTCAGCACCAAGTTGATTTAAAACAGCTTCTTGTCCATCTCTTAAGATTTTAGGAGTAAGTTTTACATTACCTGGTTTATAAACTCCGTGGACGTTTCCGAAAGTTGCAGCTAAAAGGTACCTACCTAAAGGTTGTAGGGTTTTAGCAACTTGTACCATGTCTTCTGGAGATGTATATAGTTTTTCAGCAGGAAGATCTTCGTTGTTTATGCCATCTTCTTCTCCACCTACAACTCCAGTTTCAACCTCTAAGATAATTTCATTTTTAGCACATCTTTTTAAAAGCTCGACACTTGTTTTGATATTATCTTTTAAGGATAGTTCAGAGCCATCAAACATATGACTATTAAAAAGATTAGGTAGCCCTTGTGCTCTTCTTTTTTCGGTTTCTTCAATAAGTGGAATCAAAAAAGAGTCAACTTTAGATGCTTGACAGTGATCTGTATGAAGAGCAATTAAAATATCGTATTGATCTGCTACTAAATGAACGTGTTGTGCAATACTAATTGCACCGATTGCAGCATTTTTAACTTTTTGTCCAGAGGCGAACTCTCCACCACCAGTTGAAACTTGGATGATTCCGTCACAACCCATTTCAGCGAATGCCTCAATAGCTGCATTGGCWKTAMWWRKTSWASTWASAYYKNTWKCWSGATNTGMAAAWMSTKKKTSNAAWKSRTTKTMGANNTSAWWYSWCAATNTTGSTNNTASCNTYGYAWNCTRRYWTNGAYYWNTCMTNTKWASGWKMRYAMNAYSAAWWAWAWWTWGNCTGAKYWYTKAMMAGSAYTRNACRSRWMNGRANTAYTKWNAKAAAAKNTCAAWTRYMMRRWTMWWTTTWYWWMWTRWWWAMCATTKWAMMYAANTNAGMMAWKWRSTAANAKGWKKRYWKWWRAAWAATATATTAAATTTTAATTTTGATATTTATTTAAACACGAGGTTTTCAAGGCGCTTTTGTATGAAATATTTTATAATATTTTTGGTTTGTATTTCTTTTTCTTTTGCTAAAGTTAAAATAAAAATTAAAGCAGAAGACTCTAATGGCAGAGATTATGAGTATCTTTATACTTTAACTCGTAAACAAGAAAACCGCCTCGAAACCAGATTCAAAAAAATAATTTCAGGGTTTGATCAAAAAACTCGTAAAGAAATAGCAGAAGTCAAAGGCTATGCCGAAGAAATCTACGGCAAAGATAATTGGCAAATGATTCAGTTAAAAAGTTTCTTATATATAATATATGATGATCGCTTTAATCGTATTATGCATAAGCATAAAGACGTTAGAGCTTATGACGTGGACGACTTTTAAGGTAAATTATGAAAAGATTATTATTTTTATTTATTGTATTGAGCCAATTACCACTATTTAGTGGCTCATTAATTCAAAAACCTGTTCGTAAATTTAAATTAAAGTCTGGTGCAACTTTAATTTTCCAAGAAAATAAACGCTCTGATTTAGTTAATTTATCTATGGCTGTTAGATTACCTTCTGTTGAAGGTAAACATAGTGCTGGTGTAGGCTTTCTGTTAGGCGCATATTTACGTAAGCATGATAAAAAACTACTTCATTTTTTACTTGGTAGTGGTGTTCCAATCATGGAGCATTCTTACAGTGTTTATAATGATTATTTAAAGTTTTGGTTGTCTTTTTTGAAGAAAGATCAAGACGAAGTATTAAATGTAACTTGCAATAACTATTTTCATCCAAAATGGGATCAAAAAGTCTTTGAAAAAATAAAGAAAAAAATAGTTAAGCACATAAATACACTTACCAAAGAAAAGCTTAGTTTTGGTCGCTTACATAGTTTCACTCTAGATAAAACAAATTCAGGCACTTTATTAGCAAAAACAGCTTACCCTGATGCAAAAGATATAGCTTCTGTAAGTTTAGATGATTTAAAAAAATTACATAAACGTATTTTTACTCCACTTGGACTTAGTTTTGCTGTTATTGGTAATATATCATTAAAAGACTTTTTAAATAAAGTCGAGCCATCTCTCTCACAATTAGATAATCAAAAACCAGTTAAAAAACTTAGACATCGAAGTAATAAAAAGTATGAAAAAGTTCATTACGATAATGTAAGAGAGTCTATGGCTATGATTTCTTTTTTGGGCCCTAAAACGTCTTCAAAAGATTATTTAAAGTTTACTAAAATACGAAAATTACTATCGATGGGCTTTGATAATATTTTTAATAAACTAGAGCAAGAAACAGATGGTATTTATGATTTAGATATGAGTACTTCTTTATCAGAAACAGGCTCAATGATACATATAACCTATAAAGACGAAAACAATCGTCCTGAAATTTTCGCTAAAAAAGTTTTTGAAGCCATCATGTTATTTAGAGAAAGTAAAATATCAGATAAAGAGTTATCTTTATTTAAGCGTTTGATAAATAATGATTATATTGAGTTACAATCAAATCCAGATAAATTTGTTCAAAAGGCAATTACTCTTGGTATCTATGAGTCATTATTTTCAAGTAGTACTCAATACCAAAGATTGATTAGCTCTATGAGCTCAGAAGACTTACGTGATATCTGTGCAAAATATTTATCATTAGATACTTATCAATATCATTCGATTGAGCCTATTGCTAATCAAGTTAAGTCTCAAATATCTCATAAAAAAGTAGAGATTGGTGGTTTAAAAGTATTATTAGAGTCAGACCCTAATCAACAAATGTCTGGTTTTTCATGGGCTTATATATTTAGTGATGATGCTAAAAACCCAGTATTAGCTCAAATAGCAATGATGACATTAAGCGAAGCTAAAGACCGAATCAAAAATAAAGTTTTACAATCAAAAATTAAAAACTTAGGCTTAAAAATTAGTTCAACGATTCAAGTAAGTCATTTAATGAACTCTTTACAATTTCCTATTAATGATTTAGATAATGTTGTTAAATTATTACCAAATTTAATTTTTGATTATAAAATAACAGAAAATGATTATCAAAATGCAGTTCGTAAATATAATAGAAACTATGAGTGGTTTGCCAATTATAAATCAGACTATGCACCTTTTTACCGAGAGCTATTTCCTAAAAAATACTTAATGTTTCCGTACCTTTTAGATAAAAAGCATCTTAAAAATACAAACTTTAGAAAAGTTAAAAAGTATTTAAAAGGTTCTATTGCTGAAAGTAGAGTTAAACTTGTTTGTGTAGGTGATTTTGATTCAAAAATAATGTCACATAAGCTTAAAAAATCTTTCAGACGTTTTTTCAAGAAGAACCCTAAATATAAGCTAGACCTTTCTATATTACCTAGTTATATAAATAAAAAAATTGAGTCTCTAAAAATTAATAAAAAAATGAAAGATAAACGATATCATGTTTTTAGAGGAAGCATTTTTGAAAAAGGTGAACTTGATATGGATGAGCTTGCGGGGTTATTTATTTCTGTTTTAAACTTTTTAATTCATGAGAAGCATTTTAGACAAGATGGTTTTGAAGATATTAGTATGAACCTAAGTTTTAATGATTTGGGTGGAATGATGGCATTGATTATTCACTTTGAAGGGCCATTAAAAAAGTCAGAGGCTTTAAAAAATCGTATTGATAAACAAATTGCAAAGATTACTTATCATGTAAATGAAAAGGTGCTTAAAAAGCTTAAAACTTTATTTATGTATAGTAAAAACCAAGAAAAACTAAACCTCAAAAAAAGAGCTGGTGCTTTGAGTACAATGTTTAGATTTGGATACTCTTTAAACTTTGAAGATGAGTTATTAAAATCAGCAGAAAAACTAACCCCAAAAGATGTCGAAAAGATTTTTAAAAGTAAATTTGACGGTGGTTTAATCATGGAGATTAACGGTAAGTAAGTATTAAAAACTAAAAGTTGTTAGAGGTGTAAACTAAAGTATTTTCTTTTTATGAGAATTTTTAAATATCTTTAACAAACTCTTCAAAAGTTTTTCTAATAGGTGTAATTTCACCAAAAATACGCCTGTATCTATCAAATACTTTTTCACTAGAGTCAGGGTCTACAACTTCGATAACAGGGTTGTGTCGATTATTAAAGATGCTTCGCTTTAATAAGTAGATGACTTTCATATCTATATCAGATAATGAGTAGCCTACAAAAGTTATTTTTTTAACATCCCTAAGTAGTTTACTTGCTTTAATCCACATGAGTGAGATAGGCGCTAAATTATAATTTTTTTGCCAAGTTGGAGAGATCAAAATACCTTTTAAATAAGATTGATCGTAATGGCAAACTTCGGGTGAATTACTAAATATTTTTTTAATCTCTTGATTGCCCAAGTAGCAATAAAATGTTTGGCAATTGGGGCAAAATAACCAATTAATAGAACCATGTAACTTAATTAAACTAGGGCATAACTCGTTATAAGATAAATCAAGGCTAGAGTAAATTTTAGAAAAATTAATACCATAATTTATGTTTTGATATTTACGCAATATAGAATGATCAATCAAGGTGTCATAGTTTAAAGATAAAAATAAAGTAGAAGCAGGGGTTTTTTCAATAAAGCTATTAAATACATTAAAATTATTTTGAGTAGAACTTTGTTCAAGCATTTTCCATGTTAAATAATCTAAATCAGACCTTAGTTGTCTTAAATATTTATGATGATAAGTTGTACTTAAATAATGGTCTTCACTAATTGCAATATCAAGTAAGCTTAAAACCTGCTCAAATTTTGGGTAAATTTTTAACTTTAAAGACTCAGCAAAGAAATCTTTAATAAATGCTCTTAAACCTTTTAAACGTTTATCAAATCGCTCTTCTTCCATTAACTTAGGTAAAAACTGTTTAGTTAATGGGATACCTGCTGATATAGAAGTGCCTGCTCCTAAAAGATAAGCATGATCATGATGAAGTTTTATCATAGTTTTTTTAGTCAAATTATATACCCAACCAGAAGTGGTTTTACCGTTATACGAAAACCATTTGCATTTGGGTATAAATGAATATATAAAAAAGAAAACTATCTGAATTTATGTTCAGATAGTTTATCTTTTAAAACTTAGTTACATACGAGTTTGCTTTTGTAGTTGCTCTAAAAACTCAACATTATTTTTAGATTGCCTCATGTGTTTCTTTAAAAGGTCAATTGATTCTTGGGGAGAAAGTGTTTCAAATACTCGTCGTAGCATATTAACACCTCTTAAGGCTGTATTATCTACTAATAGCTCTTCTCTTCTTGTAGAAGATTTAGGTAGATTAATAGCAGGAAAAACTCTCTTGTTAAACAACTGGCGATCTAAGTGAAGCTCCATGTTACCAGTACCTTTGAACTCTTCAAAAATAATTTCATCCATTTTTGACCCTGTGTCTACTAAGGCTGTTGCTAAAATTGTCAATGAGCCACCAAATTCGATGTTTCTAGCAGAGCCAAAAAACTTTTTAGGTTTATATAGGGCTAATGGATTAACTCCACCAGATAAAGTTTGTCCACTTGATGGAATAGCAATATTGTATGCTCTTGCTAAACGAGTGATGCTGTCGAGTAAGATAACTACATCTTTACCTTGTTCTACCATTCTTTTTGAACGTTCAAGTACCATCTCTGATATACGTATATGATTTGTTAAATGTTGATCAAAAGTAGAAGCAACAACTTCACCAGCAATTGACCTTGTCATATCTGTTACTTCTTCTGGTCTTTCATCAATTAACAATACAAATAAAACAATATCAGGGTGGTTAGTTGTTAAAGCATTTGCGATTTGTTTGATCAAAGTTGTTTTACCAGCTTTTGGTGGGGCTACGATAAGCCCTCTTTGACCCTTACCAATTGGTGTTATTAAATCAATGATTCGAGTTGAGGTATCTTTTGAAGTATTATGTAAGTCAAACTTTTGATTTGGATAGATTGGTACAAGTTTTTCAAAAGAAGTTAATTTCTTTCGATCGTCTGGATCCATATCATTAATAAGCTCTACTCTAAGTAAAGCATGATAGCTTTCATTATCTTTTGGAGTGCGTGTTTGGCCTAAAATATAGTCACCAGTTTTTAATGATAATCTTTTAATTTGAGCATTTGAAACATAAACATCAGCTGTACCGATTCGACAGATTTTATCTCTTAAGAAACCATATCCATCAGGTAAAATTTCTAGGATACCCTTTGAAATACTTAAACCAGAGTTTTCGGCCTCGACCATTGCTTTATAAACAAGATAAGATAACTCTTCAACACTAAAAGCTCCAGCACGTTGAATTTCAAGTTCTTCGGCTTTTTGTCTGATAATTTCTTCTGGTTCAGCGATTAAATCACTAAATCTAGTTTTAAGAGGTTTTGACTTATCTTTGAAATTTCTTCTTTTGTTGTTTGGATTATTATTGTTATTTGGAGTGTTATTATGTTTATTGCTAGGGTGATTAGGATTATTACTATTAGCCCGACTATTATTGTGTTTATTGCTAGGATGATTAGGGTTGTTGCTATTAGCTCGACTATTGTTAGGTCGATTGTTGTTATTTCGATGGTTGTTTCGATGGTTAGGTCGATCATCGTTATTAGAGTCTTCTTCTTCTTTGTTGTTAGAATAGTTTTTATTAGCTTGAGTAGTTTCAGAGCTTTTATCTGAGTTATTATCTGTACTTGAAGTATTTTCTTTTTGTGTAGTATTTTCTGGAATATCTGATGAAACTTCAGATTTTATTGTGGCTGGAGCTTGCTCTTGCTCTTGTTCTTGCTCTTGTGAGTCAGCTGTTTTTACTTCAACTACTTTTGGTTTCCTTGGTGCTCTTGGCTTACGCGGAGCTTTGGCAACTTTCTCTACCTTTTCTACTTTAATTTCATTAGTTTCAGTATCTTTAGATGTAGTTTCTTTTTTAGTTGATGATACTTCGGGGGTTTGGTTTTCTTCCATTTTTTTTGGTCCTCTTAAGTTCTAGTCTGTACAAACATAATGTAGTACGACACAAAATAAGCAATTATGATGAGTACTGAGATTAAATCCATTTTTTTACGTTTGCCTTTATAAAAAATAGCTAACAAGACTATCGAAGATAGTAAAAATGAGCAAAAACCAGTGATAAAATTTAATTCGATATTTTCGATATTTAATAAGTTTAGATGTGGGGTGAAAAGGTCTGTAATTGATAAGATAAATATATTAAAAATATTACTACCGAGTACATTTCCAAATACTAAAGTGTATGCTCTCATTTTAAGAGCTGTTAAACAAACGGTGGCTTCTGGTAGTGATGTAGCAAAGGCTAAAAGTAGTGAACCTACAAATGTTTTACCAAGGCCACTAATGTCTGAGATGATATCACAAGTATATGTTAACCAGACTCCAGAAATACAAACAACAAGACCAGTTAAGGCAAATTTACCAATAGCAATCCATTTTGTTTTAGCATCTGGGAGTGTTTTTGAAGAGCTTTCTTCTGAGTCGTTATCTTCATCATCATCAATGATAGACGCTGTAAAGATATATGTAAAAAAAACTAAAAGCAAAAATATATTCATAGAAAAAATACTTTTGCCTCCCCATTCAAGATGAAGAGCTGTAAAATCATTATTTAAAGCAATACCAAATAAAGCAAGTACAGTTAAAATTTGCCCAATTGCAATTATTTTTACAATAGACTTGTCTACCTTATGGTAGAGACATTCTTTGATAAAAAATAAATCAAGCACTGCTAAAATTGTAATATTAAAAATGTTTGAGCCAAAAATGTTACCAAGAGCAAGTTGAGGAGCATTTAAGATATAAACAGAACTAAAAGAGGCTACAAGCTCAGGTAATGAGGTACAAGCGGCAAGTAAAAATGCCCCGATAAAGCCAGCAGAAAAACCAGCCTTTTCTTGTAGGTCATCACCATACTTAGTTAATTTAATACCAGCTATGATGATGATAGTACAAGCTATAGCAAATTGAATATAGATATTCACTGTAACTCTGTTATGTTATTTGGATTTGTGTATTTAAGATTATGGGCATCAGCTACTGCTTGACAAGTTAACTGACCTTTATAGACATTTAAGCCATTTAATAAATGAGGGTTACTTTTAAAACAATCAATACCTTGTTTTGCTATTTGTTCAGCAAAAGGAAGAGTTACGTTGTTTAATGCATATGTACTAGTTAGTGGTACGGCCCCTGGCATATTTGCAACACAGTAATGCAAGATACCATCAACAACAAAAGTTGGATCATCGTGAGTGGTTGCTTTGGTGGTTTCAAAACATCCGCCTTGATCAACAGCAACATCACAAATAACTGTATTTGGTTTCATAAATTTTAACATATCTCTTGTAATTAAATGTGGTGCTTTTTTACCTGCAATTAAAACAGCTCCGATGACTAAGTCAGCTTCTTTAATTTGAGAAATAATATTAGCTCGGTTAGACATGACAGTTTTTAATCTACCATGAGTTACTTCTGATAGATATCTCATTCGCTCGGTATTTACATCCATGATTGTTACATCTGCACCAAGTCCAAGTGCCATTTGGGCAGAGTTAAACCCGACAATTCCTCCACCTAAAACAACAACTTTACCAGGTAGTACTCCAGGTACTCCTCCAAGTAAAACTCCACGTCCACCATTGGCTTTTTGAAGTAGTGTTGCACCGATTTGTGTTGCTAAACGCCCGGCAATTTCGGACATAGGGTTTAAAAGGGGTAAGCCACCTTTATTATCTGTAACAGTCTCATAAGCTATACCAATAATTTTTCTATCTAATAGTACTTTAGTGAGTTTTTCATCTGCTGCAAGATGTAAATAAGTAAATAAAATTTGATTTTCTTTTAATAGATTGTACTCTGGTTGAATAGGCTCTTTGACCTTTATAATCATGTCAGAAATAGCATAGATTTCTTGGATGCTTGAAAGCATTTTAGCGCCAGCATCAATATAATCTTGATCGCTAAAACCTGTACCTATACCAGCGGTTTCTTGGACATAAACGGTGTGTCCAGAATGTACGAGTTGATTTACATTCCCAGGTACTAAACCTACACGATTTTCGTTATTTTTTATTTCCTTTGGAATACCTATAATCATGAGCGATCCTTTCAATATCCATTTGTTTTATCATGGATTGAGCATTAGTTAGTTCATTAGATTTTGGATTAGCACTTATTACTAAGTGTTTCATTTGATCATACATTTGATCGGCTATTCCAAATTCAGAAGATTTTGATAAATCTTTAGCACGTTCGTTAATTAAAAGGTCTTTAAACATTTTCTCGTAAGGCCCTTTATCTAAAAAGCCTGTTTTACCTAAATCTTTATTCATTTCTTTCAGCATCATTGAAACAAAAATTTGTTCAAAGTCTTGAGTGGTTTTTTTAAGTTTTTTAAGCTCATTTTCTTGCTTAGAATTAACAGAAGAACCTTGAATTTTGAAAGATTTTTGAATTGTCATTTTGGAGAATCCCGTGATTACGGGGCAAACGATCTATAACGAACAAATAAATACTATCATATCTTAAAATAAGAGTAAAGATGATTTTTTTTTGATATTGTTATAAGTCTTTGCCCTTATTATGCCATAAAACTTATACTTAATTATTGAGATTTGTTTTGTGATCGTTTAAAACAAAAAAAAATTATTAAATATGTTATTTGTATCGGCAAAATAAACTTAAAATGTTAGTAAAATCACACAAAAATAAACAAAGTCATACAAAAGTAGGTTCAAAAAGACAAAATTTGTTTACATAAATCTATTGTTTCTCTATAATAAGTTTATGTCACAACAAGAGAAATCAATACAAAATATCAGTCCTTCACTTCGGTTTTTAGGCGGTATTTACTCTAAAATTAAAGCAAATGCCAATATGGTTTTTGCTATTATTGTAGTTGGTATTGTTTCAATGATGATTGTACCTTTACCTCCATTTGTTTTAGATATTTTGATGAGTGTAAATATAGCGATTGGTTTCATACTATTATTAACAGCAATTTACATTGAAGATGCCTTAGAGTTTTCAGTTTTTCCTAGTTTACTTTTAATTACTACTTTGTTTCGTTTAGGCTTAAATATTTCATCAACTCGCTTAATATTACTTGATGCAGCTCATTTTGATGGAGAGGTTATAAAAGCCTTTGGGGAAGTAGTTGTTGGTGGAAACTATGTAGTTGGTATCATTATTTTTGTTATTTTGGTGATTGTACAATTTATGGTTATTACTAAAGGTGCTGAGCGTATCACCGAAGTAAAAGCACGTTTTACCTTGGATGCTTTACCTGGTAAGCAAATGTCAATTGACTCTGATTTAAACGCTGGTTTAATCGATGAGACTGGTGCTAAAGCTCGACGTGAAACCATTCAAAAAGAAATAGAGTTTTACGGGGCAATGGATGGAGCCTCAAAATTTGTAAAAGGGGATTCAATTGCTGGTATAATTATTACCGTCATTAATATTATAGGTGGTATTTTAATCGGCTTTTTTTCAGGTGAATTTGACGGAATTGCTGAAATCGCAGAAGTTTATACCTCTTTAACTGTAGGTGATGGTTTAGTTAGTATTGTACCCTCGTTATTAATAGCAACAGCTACTGGTATTGTAGCAACAAAAAGTACATCAAAAGATAAATTAGGTACGGAGGTTTTAAATCAATTTACAAATAGCCCAAAAGCTTTATCTATTACTTCTGGAGTATTTTTGGTTTTTGCTTTAGTACCGGGTTTGCCAAAACTTCCATTTATTATTATGTCGGTTATGATTGGGACGGTAGCCTATATCTTAGAACAAGATATTGATTGGGAAGCCGAAACAGCAGGTGAAGACCCACCAAGTGGAGATGGTTCACCAACTCCAGAAGGCGGTGGTGACTCTAAAGAAGGTGGAGAAGAAGCAGAATCATCAGGCCCAGAAGATGTTTCAACCCTTTTAGAAATGGATACTTTAGAGCTTGAAATTGGTTATGGTTTGATTCCTATGGTTGACCCAAATCAAGGTGGAGATTTATTAAATAGAGTAAAACTAATAAGGCGACAAATTGCTTTAGAACTCGGTTTAGTTGTTCCTGCTATTCGTATTAGAGATAATATGCAACTGTCTCCAAATGTTTATTCAATCAAGCTAAGAGGCATAGAAATCGGCTCCAGTGAAATTTATCATGATCGTTTTTTAGCGATGGACCCTGGTATGGTAGTTGAAAGAATTAATGACGGAATCCCAACCACTGAACCTGCCTTTAATTTACCTGCTTTATGGATTGAAGAAAATCAAAGAGATGATGCAGAGCTTAATGGATATACAGTTGTTGATGCTCCATCAGTTATAGCAACTCATTTAACAGAGCTAATTAAAAGACATGCAGATGAAATTTTGGGTAGACAAGATGTTAAAGAGCTTATCGATAAATTAAAAGAAAAATATGAAGCAGTTGTTACATCATGTGTACCAGATAGTGATAATGCTAGACTTGGAGTCATTCAAAAAGTTTTAAAAAACCTATTAAGAGAGCAGGTATCCATCAGAAATTTGCCGACTATTTTAGAGACTATTTCGGATTTTTCAGATATGGCTAAAGATATTGCAGCTTTAACTGAATATGTAAGGCAAGGTTTAGCTCGTCAGATAACAAACGAATATGTACAAGATGGAATGTTAAAGGTATTTACTATAGACCCTGTAATCGAGCAAAAATTTGCAGACTCAGTTGTTCAGTCTTCATCAATTCATCAAGCTTTATCTCCACAAGAAGCAACCGCTTTATTTGATAACTTAAATAAAATAGTAGAAGACTTATTAATTCAGGGTATTAGTCCTGTTTTAATTTGTTCACCTGTAATACGAACAAGTTTTAAAATGCTAGTTGAAAGAGTATCTCCTCAGCTAGTGGTTATATCTTACAATGAAGTAATGATGGATATTCAAATTGATAATGTTGCAGTATTAGATGCAAATTTAGCTGAGGGGCAAAATATTGAGTCCTAAAATTATTATGATCACATCAGGCAAGGGCGGAGTTGGAAAAACAACTTTATCTTCTAATTTATCACTATGCCTATCTCAAATCGGTAATCGTGTATTATTAGTGGATGCAGATTTGGGTTTAGGAAATATCTGTATATCAATGGGTATAGATACAGAAAATTCGATTGAAGATTTATTTTTTGAAGGTAAAACTCTAGAAGATATTACAATCACCTATAGTGAAAACCTAAAATTAGTTCCTGGTGGAAGTGGAGTTGGTTCTTTAACGACTTTAACAGAAGCAGAAAAAAAAGATTTAATTGAAAGTTTTCTTTATTTTGGTAGAAATGAAGACTACATAATTTTTGATACAGGTGCTGGCATTTCTGAAAATGTTTTGTGTTTTTTAGAAATAGCTCAAGAAATATTTATTGTAACAACACCAGAACCCCCTGCAATGGCTGATGCTTATGGTCTGTTAAAAGTACTAGACGAAAAACAAAATTTAGCTAATATCTCTTTAATTGCTAATAGGTGCTTAAATACATTAGAAGCTAGAGGTGCTGAAAATAAATTGAGACTCGCTGTAAAAAGATTTTTAAATAGAGAGCTAAAATTTTTAGGTTATGTATACCAAGACTCAAATGTATTAAAATCAAGTAGAGAGCAAAAACTAGTTTGTCTTCAATATCCAAAATCAAAAGCAGCATTAAATCTAATGAATTTAGCAAGAAAGATTCATGGATTATCTCCTACTAAAGGAAGCGTTAGTGTCACAGATCGTTTTATGAATCTTGTACATGGGTAATAATATGAATATAGATTTAAATGAAATAGATGATAACTGCTTAACAATTGCTGTAACCTCTGGTAAGGGCGGGGTAGGTAAATCAAATATTGTTACAAACCTAGCAATTCAGTTTGGGTTACTTGGTAAAAAAGTAATGGTACTCGATGCTGACTTAGGGATGGCAAATTTAGATGTTTTATTTGGAGTTAGACCAAAATATACTTTGTATCATTGTTTAGAAGGTCGAAAAGATTTATTAGAAGTAATAACCTCTGTAAATCAAAATGTTAAATTAATTGCAGGTGGCTCAGGAATTTCTGATTTAGCTGAGCTAGATGAAAAATCAAGAACCTCTTTTTTACAATCTCTACAAAAAATAAGACAATATACTGACATTTTAATTATAGATACAGGAGCCGGAATATCTAGCAATGTCATAAGCTTTTTATCTTATGCAGATGAAGTATTATTAGTTTCAACTCCAGAGCCAACTTCAATGGCAGATGCTTACGGTATTATTAAAACCTTAGGTAAAACGGGTAAAGACTTACCTAAAATAGGCATTTTAGTAAACCGTAGTAATACCCCTATGGAAGCCTACGAAGTATCAACAAAACTAACAACTTTAGCCGAAAAATTTTTAAATCTAAAAATAGCTTATAAAGGTTATATTTTAGAAGATGAATTTATTCAAAAGTCAGTAAGGTCTCAGCGCCCTCTTTTATCAATTTATCCAGAGTCAAAAGCAGCCATATGTATTAGAAAATTGGCAGACTCATGGGTAAATGTAAATAAGACTCACCAACCAAAGTCTAAAATGGGTTTTTTTCAATCTATTTTATCGTTATTTTCAAGAAAGAAGTAGATTATGCATACTAAAAACAGACGAATTTTTACTGCTAGTACTTATGATAAAACTATGTCAGAGGTTAAAAAAGCTTTTGGTCCTCAGCCTATTATCTTGAGTATCTCTACTATAAGAGAAGGGGCTCTGTTTGGCATTATTGGTGGAACAAAAAGATGTGAAATTATTGCAGAGGTTCCAAAAAATAAAGCTATAAAAAAAGTATATGCAAAGTCTAAAGCTCAAAATACTTTAACTCCAGAAGAGCATAAAAAAGCGTTACAAAATTTATTTGGACAAAAGTTATCTACCTTAAAAAGGTCACAACTAAAACCAAAAAAACCGTTATTAGTTGATTTTGAAGAGTCAGAGTCTGATGAACTATTAAAGATTTTATATGCAAAAAAAGATGGGCTTAAGTCAAAATCAAAATATGCAGTAAGTAAAGATGCTTCTATTACAAAAGAGATTAGCACCCAAATAAAAAAAGTTGAAAACAAAGAATTATCTGAATTAAAGCATCAAATGTCTGAAATGAGAAAAGCAATATTAGATTTAAAATCTGACTTTAGGGCTTCTACTAAAGTACCTATTATTAAAAAAATAAAAGAAACTAAAGATTTGATTCAACCAGAAGTAGTGCTAGATAAGTCTTTAGAAGCTTTTCATGAAAACTTAAAGGTAATCGAAGAAAACTTATTAGAAAACGATTTTTCAAGAGAAATTGTAAAAACTTATGTAAGTTTATTAAAGTCTTCAGAAGATTTAAAAGATTTATCACTAGCAGACTTAAAAGAAAATCTTAGATTAAAATTTAAAAATACAATTAAAATTGGAGAGTCCATTTTTGAAAAGGTTAAAAATAAAAAGCAAGATAAGCCAAGAGTTATGGCATTTGTAGGGCCAACAGGAGTAGGTAAAACAACAACTGTTGCAAAAATTGCTTGTGGTTTAGCTCAATTAGATAATAAAGTTGCAATGATTACCTTAGATACTTTTAAAGTTGGTGCAACAGACCAACTCAAGTTTTACGGAAAAGGTATGAAAGTTGATGTTGAGGTTGCTTATAGACCAGATAAATTACAAGCCTTAATAGAAAAACATCAAGATAAAGATGTAATATTAATTGATACTGTAGGTAGGGGTCCAAAGTCAGACTTACAAATTACTGCAATTAAAGACTTTTTACCAGACTCTTTAAATGCAGAAGTTCATTTACTTTTATCAGCTAATTTTAAATTTAGAGATATGATTGAAACCTTTAGATCATTTAATCGTTTGGGAGTAGATGGCTTTTTATTTACAAAACTGGATGAAACAAGTTCTTTTGGCTCTATGTTAAGCGTTTTACAAAAATGCACTAAAACAATCTCTTATGTAACTACTGGTCAGGCTGTCCCAGGTTTTTATAAAGTAATTAATAAAGAGTATCTAAGCCAATTAATGTTTTCTAACTCAATTTAATATCCATTTTTTTTAGTTTCTAAACCTTTTTAAAAGGGATAAAAAAAAGAGAACATATTTTGTTCTCTTAGATTTTTTGGAGGATAACCTTRGTTTATTTTCTAATCATGTACCTTTGTATAGCTACTTTACCAAGTGCTCTAATGGCTTCTAATTTAGATGGAGTATTTTCTTTGTTATCTTTTAAGTATTTCTTAAGTACTTCATGTAAGTCATTTGATTTGAGTCTGATTAACTCTTGAATAACAGATTTTTTGATTGTTTCGTTTTCTGATGTAAATAAAACAGTTTCTAATAGTTCAGCTCTATTAACAGATTTTTTAGTAGTAATTTCAGAGATGATTTTATCAATTACCTCTGGTTTTAAACTATTTGAACTATCTTGCTTATAAGTTGATTTTTTTAAAGAGTTTAAATTATTCCTTGAAATTTTAGTTGTTTTCTCTTTGAAATATGGAAAAATTTCTTTTAATACTGACTCACTCATGTTGCCCCTCCGTTAATTTATTTTACTTTCTTACATATTAACTATCGGCAAAAGCTTGACAAAATATTAATAAAATCATCACTTTTTGTATGAACTATGTTGAAGATGTACTATTTGAATCATTTTTGTTTGACTTTGTTTTATTTAAATTCTTTTACTAATTGGCTAGAATTGATATTTCCGATGAGTAAAAAATCTTTAGAATCAATAATCATTAAATCTTTGACAGATAGAATACCTATTTTTTTACCAGCAAACTCAGAAACAATTAAATTATTACTTGAATCAATGCTTTTGAAAGGGTTATCACCAATAAGTACATTTTGATTTTCATCTTTGTCCTTTAATTTATGTAGTGATAAGTACGAGCCAACATCACTCCATCCGATTTCACATGGGATAACATTAACATTTTTTGAGTTTTCCATGACAGCAACATCAATCGAGATACTAGGTAAATTTTTATAGCATTCAATAAACTCAGCAGAGTCTAAATCATCTGTATATTTATCTAGTTCCATTAAACCTTGATAAAGTTCAAAACAATGAGTTTTCATTTCTTCAAGCATATGGTCGGCTCGAAAAATAAACATTCCTGAGTTCCAGAAATAGTTGCCAGAATCTATATATTTTTGGGCTGTATCAATATCTGGTTTTTCTTTGAAAGCACCTACTGTGTGAAATTTATGTTTGCCTGGTGAGTTAAAAGTTTTTTTATCTGCTTGGATATAGCCATAACCAGTTTCGGGGTAAGAGGGCTCTATGCCTAATGTAACTATATTTTTTGTTTTAGCTATTTCTATGGCTGATTGAATAACAGATAAAAATTTAGCCTCTTTAATGATATGGTGGTCAGAGTGTAGCGATACTACAACACAGTCTTTAGCTCTTTTACTAGCAAGCAAAGCGATTAATCCAAGTGCAGGAGCGGTGTTTCTTCCGCATGGTTCTTTAACACATTGAGAAGCCTTTACTCCATCAATAGCATCTAAAACTAAAGGGACAAAATCAGAGTTTGTAGAGATTAAAATATCTTCTTTTGGAATAATAGGTAATATTCTTTCATAGGTATCAGAAATCATTGGATTTTTAGAAAATAGACTTAAAAATTGTTTTGGTTTTTTTTCTGTTGAAAGTGGAAAGAATCTTGAACCGACTCCACCTGCCATGATGACTGATATAATAGACATATTGAACCTTTTTTTTGAGTTATAGTTTTTGTAGTTTTAATATAAAATTTAAAGAAAGTAAAGAAATAAAAAAGCCTCAATTAAATAATTGAGACTATGTTAAAAAATGAATTAAGTTAAAACTAAAAAACCATCTTTTTTAAGCTGATTGGCTAATTTGTTAAGTCTTTGATTGGGGTCAACCTGATCTGCTATGATTCCTTCGAGTTCTGCAATTTCAGAGCAGTCTAACCAGATTCCTTTGCTTTTAAGGCAATAGTCAACTAAAAGTGATTTACCTTTTGTGTATGGTAGCTCCCATAAATAAACACCAGGATCTCTTGGTGAAAGCTTTTTAGTTTCTTTTCTATTAGACCATGACCAATCAAAATTAGGAAAATCATCAAGTCCTTCTGCTATATCAGATGCTTCTCCAGCATCTAACCAAACTCCGTGACAATCTGGACAAAAGTCTGTGTCGACTCCTTCAATAGTCATAGGGCTTAAGCCTATTTTACAGCAAGGACAATCTGCTGTTGATTCAAGACCAGCGTTTTTTCTAATAAGTGCTCTAAGTTTTGCTTTATCAAGTGCCATTACGACTCCTAAGTAATTTATTATTTTTTAGTATTATATAAGGCAAAATATTCTATTACAAGAAAAGAGAGAGTGTTATTTTTAAAATTTGATACATTCACTTGTAATAAGGTGAGTCTCATGTAAAATCTTAGAAGTACTTACCTAAATATATGTGCTTTTATTGTTTAGGGTATATAAAGGTATGACAATAGGTGTGATTTATTTAATGATAGGTAGTTTATGTTATTGCAAGTTAAAGGTTTAACAAAATCTTATTATTCAGAAGTTGAAGAGTTTAAGATTTTAAAGGGAATAGATTTCGAAATTGAAGAAGGTGACTTTTTATCTATAATGGGGCCATCTGGCTCAGGTAAATCAACTTTGATGCATATTTTGGGTGCATTAGATAAACCTACAAAAGGTAGATATTATTTAAAAAACCATTCTGTTGATAACATGAATGACTCAGAACTTTCTTTGATTAGAAATCAAGAAATTGGGTTTGTATTTCAAGCTTTTCACTTGATACCTCAAAATACTGTTTTAGAAAATGTTTTATTACCATCTCATTACGGAAAAAATAGCGAAGTATCAGAACAAACAGCGATCAAATTATTGGAAGCAATCGGTTTAGGAGAACGAGTTTATTTTCGTCCCTCTCAACTATCGGGTGGCCAATGTCAAAGGGTTGCAATTGCTAGGTCGTTATTAAATAATCCATCTATTATTATGGCTGATGAGCCAACAGGTAATTTAGATTCAAAAACAGGTAATGATATTATGGCTATTTTACAATATCTAAATAGATTAGGTAAAACAATCATTATGGTAACTCATGAGCCAGACATTGCACAACATACCAAAAGAATCATGTACTTAAAAGATGGCTTAATTGATCGATTTGAAAAAGTAGAAAAGCCCATTCAGGCTAAAACTGATTTGAGCTTTTCATTAGATGATATTTTTGAATCCTCAAACTAAAATATCATCTAGTTTTAAACCTAAGCAATTTTCAATTTTATATAAATTTTCATTGCTATATTGTAGTTTAATTGTAATATAATCATCTTTATAAATAGGGTCCTCTGGTAAGGTCGTAAAGTTTTTAAGTTCATGAATTTTACCGTAATCAGCATAAGAAAGTTTGATGTTTTTTTCGATCATGGATGAACCGATTTTTTCAACAATAAAGTTTTTTAACTTTTCAACACTTTCTGGACTTTTTGCACTAAAAAAGATATCAATTCCTAGTTCATCTTGAAGTCTCTTTTTTTCTTCGGAGTCTAAAAGATCTTCTTTGTTAATGGCAAAATACCAATTTTCTTCGTCGTAGCGCTCTATTTGATGCAAGGCATCTTTCATACAAGTGATTTGCTCTTCAACATCTAATCCACCAGAAGGGTCTAAAAGTATCAGTAATTGATTACAGTTTTTAGATTCAGCTAGTGTGGTAAAAAAGGCCAATTGTAAATCAGATGGAAGCTTTTTAATAAAACCAACAGTATCTGAGATTAAAATAGTGGAGTGCTTAGAAATTTCAAGAGTTCTGGTTGTAGTATCTAATGTTTTAAAATATACATTTTCAACTTCTACTTCATAGCGACTTAAAAACTGATTAAATAAAGTAGATTTACCAACATTAGTATAACCAATCAATGCGATAGAAGGTGGACGATTTTCATTTCTTGTTTTACGTTTTGTTTCATCTTGTCGATTAATTTTTTCGAGTTGATTTTTGATTTCTTTTTTTCTTTGATTGAGATAGTACCGAGCAGAATCTAATGAACCATCCATCCCACTTTCAGCCCCTGTATTTCTTTTTTTCAATCTCTCGATAATTTGGGCTTCTCCATAACATCTTAAACGGGCTAATTCTACTTGAAGTTTTGCTCTATCAGTTTGAGCATGCTTTTCAAAAATAGATAAAATGATATCAGTACGGTCCCAAACTTTTACGCTAGCTTTATTTTCTAATCTAGTTTTGAAAGAGTTAGGAACATTACAGTTTAATAAAACATGAGAATAGTCTTCACCTTCAAGTTGCAATAAAAGTTCATTATACTTACCTGTTCCCATAAATGTACCAGGGATAGGATGAGCGGCTTTTTGGCTAATAACTTCAGAAATATTTAAGCTTAAAGTTTTTGCCAATGCTTCAATTTCATCTTGACTAGATTGAGCAAGTTTTAAGCCTCTTTTAGTAAACTCAAGTTGAACTAATAACGAGTGACTTTTTTCTTCTTCAATTAGGTAGTTTTTTTTATGAAAATCTAGCTGTTGATCTCTTTTTAAAAATACCTTAGATTGATAGCTATCTTTTAAAAATTGATTATCTTTTTTTTCAGTAATAACAGTATCTGTGAGTAAAATACCATCTTTAATACTAAGATAGCTAACTAAGTTTTCTTTTCCTAAAAGGGTAGAAAATTTTAATAATGAATCTAGTTTAAAGTTTTTTAATAACTTGGCTTCTTTGCCAGTTAAAGAAGGGTTTTGTTCTGAAGAAATAACCCATAGGCTATAATGACAAAAACCTTCAACATGAGCTTGGTGAACGATTCGATCACAAAACTCAACAGGGTCTGGTCCTGTTTCAAAAATCCAACCATTTCGTCTTACAAGAAAGTATCCATCTTGGTCAACTCGTTTATGAGTTAATCTAGCTGCTTCAAGAAATAACTCTAAATTAGATAAGTCTTCTCCAAGTTGATAATCTTTAAATTTTTGCCATTCTCTAGTTACAAAGTTGCTCATTTTAGGTCCTGTTTTTTAAATTAGATAGAAAATAAAAAAGAGGCTATTTAGCCTCTCTTTAAATGATATTTATAGATTATTTAGAATGTGTTACCGATTCCGAAATGGATTTGGGCACTGCTTCTATCAGTTGCTTTAGCCCAGTCTAAACGGAAAGGTCCAAGAGGGGTTTTAAAACGAATACCAAGTCCGTAAGCTTTTTTTATTTCAAAACTGTTGAACTCACCCCAAGCAGCTCCAGCATCAACAAATAGAGCAGCAGAAAATTGCTTTGAAATAGGATGTCTTAGCTCTAAGTTAGAAAACCACATTTTTCTACCAACGAATTCTCTGTCTTCATAACCTCTTAAGGTTTGTGAGCCACCAATTGACCATAAATCAATATAAGGAATAAAACCATCAATTTTATGTGCTAAAGCAAGTTTGGTTCTGAATGCAAGAACCTCTCCATTTGCAAAAACTTTAGTTGGTATATATTTACGAAAATCATATGAGTATTTATTAAAATTGTTTGTACCAGCAAGAATACCACCAGTAGTACTAAAAGAAAAACTGTGTCGATGTCCATCTGTAGCGTTTTGAAAATTATCTCTTTTGTCTCTAACCCAGCTAAGTCCAATAGTTTGTTGATGGTCATCAAATAGAGCTGTTGGTGTACCAGCTAAAATTCTTGTTGAGATTCTTTCATCTACAAATCGTAGAGTTAAACTTTCATCTTTTTTCTTTCTCCATGAGGTAAATAAAGAATAACCGTCTCTTTTTTCTTCAAATCTTGAAAGGAGAGTTTGGTTTCTAATATCATCACGATCAACAATGGTCCTAAAGATAGATGCTCCAACGGCTTGTTTTTTACCTCTCCAGTAGGGCTCTGTAAAGGCAAGTTCATAAGCCTGCTCCCCACCAAATTGGGTTTTGACTCTTAGAGTTTGTCCTTTTCCACGAAAGTTTCTTTCTGTTGCATCGACAAAGCCGACAAAGCCGTTTAAAGAACTGTAGCCTCCACCAAAACTAGCTGTACCAGTTTTAGTGTCTTTTAGGTTAAGAGTAATATTTACATCACCACTTTCTGGGTTTACTATAATATCAGGGTTGTCAATTTCAAAATAATCAAGATTTCTAAGATTTCTAAAAGAGTCAACAAGGTTTTGTTGTTTGATGATTTGGCCCTCTTCCATTAAAAGCTCTCTCATAATTACGTATTTTCTAGTTTTACGGCTTCCTTTGATGTTGATGCTATTGATTCGTGATTCTTTGATTTTTAAAATGATGTCTGTACCATCAATTTTTACTTGCTTTGTTGGGTCATAAATACCTGAGTAAATATAGCCTTTATCTTTGTACAATTTAGAAATTAAAGCTAAATCTTCATATAATTGTCTAATATTTAAAACACTACCAACTTTAGTACTGATGTCTTCTAGTATTTTTTCACTTGGTATCAAAGTATTGCCTTCAATTTTTATTGAAGAAACTTGTGGATTTTCAGAAACATAAAAAACAAGTCTAACACCAGAGCCATGTCTTTCTGTTTGTGGTTGAGGAGGGGCTTGAAAATAACCCAGTTTATAAATGGTTGTAACGTCTTTGATGACTTGTTCTTTTGTTAAAAACTGACCAACCTGACTACCAATAGAAAGCATGATGATTTGTTTTGCAGTATTTTGGTTACCTCTAACATCTATATCAGTTATACGATATAAAGGTGTTTTATCTTTAGCTTTTGGTGTACTTAAGCCAGATGATAGAGTTAGAGCAAAAGTTTTACTAACTAATAGACCTGTAACTAAGAAAATTGCAAGAGGTAAATATATTAGATGAGATTTCATCTTTATCCTTAATTGAAATTGTTAGGGGACGTATAAGAGACAGGCGAGATTATATATCAAGAAGCATCAAATTTCAACAGAATAATACAAAAATGGGCTATTTATGTAGAAAATATTTTACTTTAAAATTCATGAGAGACTCCCATTAAAAAGTCTTTGTTTTGTTTACTTAGTTTATCGACTCTTAATAAAATATCAGTTTTTTGATTCACTTTAACTTTACCCCAAACTCTAGCACTTGTTTTGCCTGTTCCCCAGGCTTCAATACCAATGCTTGCTTTATTTTTAAAGATACTTCTTTCTATACTAGCACCAAATTTATCATGTAATAAACCAGCATGATATGTAAAAGCACCTTTTTTGATTCCTGTTTGGAGGTGAGAAACTCCAGATAGGTTTTGGAGATCTTCAAAACCTATTTTTAAAAGACGTTTATTTTTGAATTGAGTTTCAGAGTAGATATTAGTTTTAAATTTGTTACTATCAGTTGAATATAAAAGTTGGCTGGTAAAGTCAGTTTGAATATTATCGAGATTATCTTTGATGGTAGTTAGAGACTTTGCAGCATTACTAGCAGATTGTATAGCATCATGAATATCTGTCTCAAATTTAGGATTTGAAATAATACTTCGAGCTTTTTTTGAAATAATTTCTACGTTATTTCCAATTTTTAAGAAGTGATCTCTCATTTTTTGGAGGGATGTTTTTAATTTACCATCATCATAGATACTATCTGATATGAGCTCAATTTTTTGTATAATTGAACTAATTTTATCTTTATTATTTGTAGTTATTTCAGCTATGTTTTTTGAAATAATTGTGAAGTTTTTAGTGTTTTTACTAAGGACAGAATTTAGATTTTTAGTAATATTAACTATGTCTTTTGAAATATCTTTAAAGTCTAGTCGGATAGATAAAATAAAGTCGTTCATCTGAGAACTAGTATTTTTAAGGTTTTGAACAATGCTTCTGATATCTTCTGTAATACTTTTATCGCCAGTAACTTGATTGACATTATCTAATAACAAATTTAATCTTGTTAAAGCTTCTTTTCCTTGTTGCATGAGTTGGTCAAAATTGGCATTTGAGTAACCTTGCAATATTTTTTCAGATGTAAATGATAGGTATGTAAAACCATTTTTAGGAACTTTAATTGGTGGAATTATTTTTACATAGTTTGTGCCAAACATACCACTACTAGCAATAGATATTTCAGAACCTTTTGGTATTTTATAATTTTTATTAATCTCTAAGGTAACAATAACTTTTTTACTAATAGTTGGATTTAAATTAATAATCATTTTGCTGACTTTACCAATTTTAACTCCAGATAAATTAACTTTTGCATCTTTCATTAATAACTGAATATCAGAGAAACCTGCTCTTACGTGATAAACATAAAAATCTCTATCTTGTAAATAAAAAATGAGATAAATAAAGAGGATAAAACCAAGTAGCGAGACGATTCCTATTTTAAGTTTAATTATTTCTTGATTCATATTAAAAACCTTTATTGTATAGGCCCGATTGTACTTCCAGATAAAAACTGTTGAACCATTGAGTTTGTAGACTTTTGAAACTCATCGGCTGTACATATATTTTGGATTTTTCCGTTGTAATGAAGACCTATACGATCAGCAATACTAAAAGCCGACTTTAGATCATGAGTAATTACTAAGGAGGTTATATTTAGTTTTTCTTTTAATTTATTGATTAAATTGTCAATTCCAGAGGCACGAATGGGGTCGAGTCCTGTAGTGGGTTCATCATAAAAAATAACTTTAGGATTTAAAGCAATGGCTCTGGCTAAACCAACACGTTTTTTCATTCCCCCAGATAGCTCTGAGGGCATTTTTTTTTCGATTCCTGGTAGACCAATTAATTTGAGGTTTTTTATAATACATTCTTTAATTTCTTCGTCTGAATAGTCAAAAGATTGCCTAAGAGAGAAAGCAATATTATCTTCAACATTTAATGAGTCAAAAAGAGCCGAATTTTGAAATAGAAAACCAAAATTTCTCCTAATTTTAGACCAATCTTTCTCTTGAAAATTAGATACATCTTGCCCAAAAATTTCAACTTTACCGCAGTCTGCTTTTAATAATCCGGTTATAATTTTAAGGGCTACAGATTTTCCACAGCCACTTGGACCTAAAATAACAAATGTTTCTCCAGAAAGTACTTCTAAATTAAATCCTTGTAAAACATGTTTTTCTTCAAAAGATTTATAAATATTATGTAGTTTTATAATAACTTCACTCATTAGAAATCCAAAAGGTAAGCATATTTTTGATAAATGAAAAATATGAGACTGAAAAAATAATTGAGAACCAAAATAGAAGTAATAGAAAGAACTACAGTTTGTGTTGTAGAAACTCCGACACCTTTAGCCCCACCGCTTGTATTTAAACCTTTATAGCAACCAATCATTGCTACAATAAACCCATATATAATGCTTTTTAATAAACCAGAGCTTAAATCATCTACATTAACCATAGAAACTAAAGAGCTTGAAAATAGTGCCGAACTAATTCCAATTTGATTCGTAGCGACTAAAAACCCTCCAAAAAGTCCTACAATATTGGCATAAACAACTAAAATCGGAGCAAAAAAAGAACAGGCAATTACTCTTGGAACAACTAAATAATGAATAGGGTTTGTAGCCATAACCGATAAAGCATCTACTTGTTCACTAACTTGCATTGTCCCTAGTTCGGCTGCCATAGAACTACCAATTCTTGCAGCTAAAATAATAGAAACGATCATGGGGCAAAGTTCTCTAGTTAAAGATAATCCAACAACTCCTCCAATAAAGCTTTCTGCTCCTAGTTCTACAAATTGGTGTCCAACTTGTATGACTAATACCATTCCAGAAAAAAAAGAAGTAAAAGAAATTAATGGTAATGATTCAACACCTATTTGATTGAGGCTTTGATATAAGTTAGGGCCAAATATTTTACCTTTAAATATCCAGTAAAATGTTCGTAAAGTAAGTAGACTGATGTCGCCCCAAATATATATAATTTGGTACAAAAAATCGCCAGGTAAATAAAGTATCTGGAAGAAAAATCCTCGATTTTTAGTAGTAGTATTTTTCATGAAATTAAACGAACGGGTTAAATGTAAACTTTCTTACATCGCTTATCGTTTAGATTATGAACAAATATAATAAACAATTATTTTCAGGGTTTTAGATTTTAATTAAGGCGAACAAAAAATTGCGTGAATAGAGATTATTAGTAGAAATTAACGGTATTTTCTTTTTCTAATAATTAATGCATTAGAAATTTTTCTTTCGTTACCATCCGAAGGTTTATTTATAACCTTACTAGAAAAGTATAGACTACTTGAGCCCCCACCATCTAAATTCATAGCATCTCTTGCTCCAAGTAGTTTTAAAGTATTTGCTAATTCATCAAGGGTCATTCCAACAGAGTTAGCTTGCCTACCATCAACGACTAAAAATATTACAGCACCATTTTTATCAATGCCAATAGCACTCCGAGGGGCTCTATTTTTTAAAAAAAAGCTATTAAAACTTTCAGTTTTACTAACTTCAACTATTCCATTTTCAATGAGTGAAGGGCCTCCTCCTAAACCAAAAGATGCGCTTCCCCATGGCGGAGTTAGTCCAAAACTTAATACTAACTTATCCATGGGTAATAAATCAGCAAAATATGGAAATCTTGGCCTAGAAAAACTTAATACATATCCTTCTTTTGGTATGAAATTGGGTTCTTTTTGTACTTTTAAAATACGATTATTTTTGATTGTTAAATAAATAGTGTCTTCTCTAAAGGGAGGCTTTAGCCCAAATTCAGAAGTATACAAAAGAGTAGCTCTTGATTTATTGACTTGATTAATACCCTCTATTGTGAGAATCCCTTTTTCAGTGATTACTTCTCCCTGAAACTCTGGTTTCCCAATAAAGGGATTTCCATTTTCATGCAAGCCAAAACAAGATCTCATAAGCATTGGTACACTCAATAATTTCTTATTTTTAATTAAAAGACCAATAGGGTCTCCATTAGCTATGAAATAAGATCCATTAATACCTAGTAGAGCATCACTTTTCAAGGACATAGAACTTAGTGTATCTAAACCAAGTAGCTTTTCTTTTCCAAGTATAATATCTAATCTATTTTTTAGATGTTTTTTATCTATTTTAAACCCATAAGCACGATTTTTTGGGGAAGTAGTTTGAAAAGAAAATCTAGTAATACCATTTTCTACTTTTCTTTCTCTATATTTTACAAGAGTGATTTTTTGACTTTTTTTGACTGTATTTTTATATTGTTTTGAAGTTATATTATTTTTTTTATATTTATTACTTAAGTGAGAAATACTCGGTGTAAGCTTGAGTCTAATTTTTTTTCGGGGTCTATTTTGTAAATGCTCTCTATAACTTCTAGTGAATCCAAGGTGGATTTTATTATTTGTTCCACGACTACTATATGGTAACGGAAAAACTCCAACTTTAAGATCAAAAATAAGTCGATAAATATGATCTTTAGAGTAACTTAAATGTAGTTTGTTAAAGTAATTTTTATTAAGAGTTAAAAACTTTTTAAACTTTTTTTTTGAAATGTTATAAATTGTTAAATTAAGTCTTCTAGTTTTAGCACTATATTGAATATGATAAGGGCTTTTTCTTTTTAAGTGGAAACTTAAAATATATTTGTTTTTTTTCTTTTGGTTGAATTGAATAGATTGAAGTTTATTAACTTTAATTGAATTTGTATTAAAAATAGATAAAGAAACTTTATTTGTAGTAGAGTTGTTATCCCAAAATAAAAATCCTGCTGATAAAACAATAAAAATAATAAAAAATAATGGTTTTAGATACATAAGCTTTTAACGACAACGGGTATTTATATTAAAAAATCTTCAAGAAGATAATCGGTACATTTTATATAAAATCATACAATTTTAAACAAAAATGTTCAAATAATTAAAGTTTTTGTCTATATTTAGTTTTAAATAGAAACAAATCGGGTTAATTTTTGTTTTTTGTCTATAAAAAAAATAAAGCTAGATAGCTTAACTTTTGGAATAGAAAAATCTAATTTAAGCAAAAGTTGCTTATTTTCAAATTTAAAGTTTAGTAACTTTGCTAAATCAATTTTGGGATAATATTTATAGTAGATAATATCTTGCCTAGTCAAAAGAGGGTATTTTTTTTTGATAACAGGAAAAAATTTAGATTTGTCTAATGGGAATTTTTTAGCGATAGCAAAAAACTCAATAACTCCCGAAGATACTTCAAATATAGGGTTTAAATCTTGTTGTATAATATTAGATATACTAGGGGTATAAAAATGAGTAGGAAGTTTTTTAAGTATTGTTTTACAGGTATAAAAACTGTTTGTAGTAAGTGAGTGATTTTTTTTTGAGCAAATATCTATGACTTGTTTATTTGTAGATAAGAGTAAAAAATCAGGATTACTTTTAGAGTTAGATATTTCGATAAGTTCTTTTTTTATCTTAAAAGATAGTATCTTTATTTTATTATTCATAAATAAAGCTTACTTTGAAATCAAAAGTTTTAATGCATTCTCAACCCTTTTAAAAGACTCAGAAATAATAGATGTGTCAGTAATTAAATCTGGTATTTGCTCTTTATTTGGTGTTAGTGGAGATAGCTTGCATTCTCCTTCATTAAAAATAGCCTGAACAAAAGGGTAGGAAGACTCAAGAATATCTCCCTCAAGAGTGTGATTAGTTATGATGTAGCTTGGTTCAAATTCAAGGTTTTCTAATAGAGATTTACAAGTACTTTGAATTAAAAAGGATGAAAGTTTATTGCCATATAAAGCTCGTTGTATAGGGTTAATGTCATCACTAATACAATAGCGAAAATCTTTTGGATAATTTTTATTATCTAAAATTAAAAAGCCAGCAATAAGTTTATCATTTGGCAAAAACCTAAAATATAGATAAGCTATATTAAATTTGTTGTCCATAGTTATACAGAAAAATCTAAATTAAGGCCTCTGATACCATCAGAAATAGCGGGAGCTTTCTTTTTTTCTTCGGCTTCTTTTCCTTTAGAGCTTTTCTTTTGATCTTGCTCTTGTTTATTGCTACCATCAGAGTCAACTTCTTGTTCTTTGTCTAATTCACTAACCTCATGAAGAAGTTTATCTTCCATTTCATCTACTTCACCTTGCGGATTGGTTTGATGAAGCTGTGAGAGACTTTGTTGTTTTTGAAGTATGTCTGATGCTTGGGTTGAACCTGTTAAAGTTGTTTGTATGTCAATTGGTCTTATACTCATGATAACCCTCACTTTACTTGTATCTAAAAGTAAATAGTTTCACCCTAGTATATAATTTTACAACAAAATACAAAAAAGAGCAAAAAATATATCCAAGAGGCTCGTATAGATGAATTTTCATAAAAAGTTGTATTTAAGTTGTTTGCTAAATTACATTGTCCTTTTAATGAGCTTCCATTTATCATCATTAAGTCTTTCTAAAATTAAGGGGATATTTTTTCTTCATTGTAACAGGGTACTATAATTGATAACTTCAAATGATAACCTTTATTTAAAAACCCAGAACTTTTGTCCAATAAAATTTGTGACAGCACTCAAAAGTGTAGCAATTAAAAAGGCAAAAATTATAGACTGAAACTGTCTTAATACAAAACTATTAGTAAATACATTTAAGTTTAAAGCAAATGTATATAGCAATATAAATTTGATACTTTCACTATAAGATACTTTTTGTTTATTAAAAGTATAATACTTATTAATTAAAAAAGAGCAAAAAGAACCACAAATAAAAGATAGAAACTTAGACTTATCAGTAGAGAAGTTTTTTAATAAGAAATAGTATGAGATAGAATCAATAGTAACAGCACTAATACCAGCGATTAAAAAAAACTGTATTTCTTTATAGGTTTTTTTCATTGATAGCTTTGTTTAAAATTATGAAATTGTTTAATTATTTTATTTAAAGATACGGTAGGGTCTTTTTGTAGTGAGTAAGGATGATATGATACTTTATGAAAAAAGCTTTGCCGTTTAACTTCAAAATTTTTTACATTTGATAAGACTTTATCTCGTTAAACTTAATTAATTCGGTGTTTTCTCGGGTAATTTTGATTAGATTTATTTAAAGTATAAAGGATGTATAAATATTTTAAAAGAGTTAATCTTCAAGTAACACTTTTTTAATGCGACTTAAACGACCTCGAAGCCTTAAAATAGCTTTTGTATGTAGTTGTGATACACGAGAGTCAGAAACTCCAAGAATGCTTCCAATTTCTTTAGAAGTAAGCTCTTCAAAATAATAGAGAGTAACAACTAGTCTTTCTCTGTCAGAAAGTTTGTTGATAGACTCAGCCAACATTTTTTTGACTTCTTTGTTTGTAGCACGCTGCTCAGGAGTTGGGGTATTTGTATCTTCAAAAAAGTTAAGACGACTTTGACCACTGTTTTCACTATTAGGATCAGTTTCATCTAATGATAAAACTAAACTTTGTCTAGTTTCTTCAAGTAGTTTTTTAAGTTCGTCAACGGTAATTTCAAGATATTCTGCAACCTCTTCATCTTTGGCTTCTCGTCCAAATTCAGACTCTAAGTGTGCATAAGCTTTTTCGAGGCGTTTTGCTTTTTGTCTGACAGATCTTGGAGTCCAATCAAGTACTCTTAGTTCGTCAAGAATTGCTCCACGAATTCTGGTTTTTGCATAGGTTTTGAATTGAACAGCTCTACCTGGATCATACTTTTCAATAGCATCCATCAAGCCAAAAACACCATAACTTACTAAATCTTCATACTCAACATTATTGGGTAGATTAACAGCCATTCGACCAGCAACGTATTTAACAAAAGGGGAGAACTTTAAAATTAACTCGTCTCTACATTTTGGATCGCCAGTACCTTTGTACTTTGTCCATAAGAGTAAATCTCGAGTATCACTAGAGTCATCTTTTTCAGGATTTGCAGAAGGACGTTTATCAACATTTACTTCTGTAATTTGAATAAGATTTTCTTCGTCGTTATTTTTACTTGTGTTTTCTTGTGCCATTATTTTCATTTAGTGTTACAAATTGTGCCTGTTTGTACTATAACATGTAAGTGTTTTATCTACAACTATAGCTAGTCTAAAAGATTTTTTTTGTTAAATTTTTGACAGGCTTCTTCTAGTTTATTGTTAATTATAAGCTCTATCGACTCTTGAATACAAGGATAAAGCTTATTTATTATTTCGATTTCTGTACTTTGAAATTTACCTAATACAAAAGAAGCAGCTCCTTTGATTGGATGATTGGGTCGAATCCCTATACGAATCCTTGGAAACTCATTTGTACCAAGTATTGATATGATTGATTTCATTCCGTTATGAGAGCCTGCTGACCCTTTTTTACGGATTCTTATTGAGCCTAAAGTTAAATCAAAATCATCGTAAATTACTATCATTTTAGAAGGTGGGATTGTTTTTTTTAATCGAATTAAAGACTCTCCTGATAGGTTCATAAATGTTTGGGGTTTTAAAAGAGTAATATTATTATTAGATAATGTTAAGTTGGATTCATAAGATTTATTGTATTTATTAGCCTGAAAATCTTGCCCTAGATTATTTTTATTTAAATAATCTAAAGTCATGAAGCCAATATTATGTCTAGTGTTATCGTATTTTTCACCAGGGTTTCCAAGTCCAATGACTATCATTTCAATCCTTTAAAGGTTAATTATTTAATTTGATGTATTAATCTCAAGGTTTAATTGTCTTAGGTAAAATTGAGCATCTTCTACAGACTGAGTGCTTAAGTTCATGTTAATTATTTCTTGATAAATTAATTGAGATTTTTGTAGCTCTCCTGTTGTACGAAGAAGCTCAGCTAACTTAAATAATATAGTACTATTTGCTGGGTTTAAATTGAGGGCTTGATAATAGGCATTTAAAGAGCGCTCAAATTGTTTACTAGTAAAGTATAAATATCCAAGCTGCGAGTAGTATTGAATTTTATGAGGGCCATCGTTTAGTAAACTTGTATAAATGAGTTCGGTGCTTTGAAAAAAATCAGATTCAAGTAGATATTTTGCCATTAGGTTTCTAATTTCTGGGCTAATATATACATGTGGATGTAAACTTCGATAAAATTTATTTAATATGTCAACTTGGCCATTACGATGAAGTTTTTCAATTTCATTAATATAATCTTGGGTGATAATATTGTATGTAAAATCTAAATCTTTATAATTTTTATAGAGCTTTTCTAATGTGAGTTTAAACTCAGGTTGAGAAGGGTTTCTTTTTAGTGCATACTCTAGGTATTCTAGTAATAAATCCCATTGATGAGTTTCTTTTAGTAGCTCAAGAGTTTTAGTTAAAGAAAGGTTTGATTTTTTAAGGTGAATAGAATAAAAAAGATCAAAGTATGGTGGTGCATTATTACTGGTATGATTTATTTTACTCAAGTCAATATTTGGGAAAAGTTTTTTAGCATATTCAGTATATTGGCTTCCGGCAAAAGAATTAATTAATTTTAAGTAATAGATTTTGGCTTTTTCTTGATGTCCCAATTGCCTTAAAGTAGTTGTTAGAGCAAGTAAGTATTTAGGGTTGTTTCCTTGTTCGTCATAGGCTAAATGATAATACTCTAAAGATTTTTGAAAGTATCTAATTTGAGAGTAGTATACTCCATAATAAAAGTTGGCAATATGTCTAGTTGGATAACTTATTTCAATTAATTGCTCCAGAATTTTTCGGGCTGCTTCTAGTTTACCAATTTTAAGGTATAATTTTGCTAGAACCTCTTGGTAGGGATATCTTTGTTCGTTAGAAAGGTCTGGATTTTGTAATAAGTCATTTATTAAAGCAATTGCTTTTTTACTATCTACTTTTTCAAGGGTAAGTATCTTTTGGTAATTAAAATCATTTAAAAAACCAAATTTATCAGATAAATAATTTAATTTATTGAGAGCTTCAGAGTATTTTTTTTGTAAGCGATATAAAGATATTATCTCTTTGTGAAGTTTCCACTCTTCGGGATTTTTTTCGATTAAGCTTTCGATGAGTGCTTCTGCTTCTAAATAGTTTTTCTCTATTAATAATTCTTCTAACGATTGAAGTTCGTTACGAAGTTGGTTATCATTTTCAAGTTGTTCACTTTGCCAGTTTGTATCATGATTTAATTGTAAAAATTGATTAGTTTGCTGATATTTATTTTTGATTATAAAATCTTGTGGATATTGGTTATGTAATGTTCTATAAATTTTGGCTGCAATCCGAACTTTATTAGTATAAGTATATAAATCTGCAAGAGATAGTCTTCTTTGTTTTGTGGGATACCTTTCAACAAGGGATTCTAAAAAACTTTCAGCTTTTAGGTGTTCATTTTGATGAATAAGAAGTTGAGAAAGAGATTCAAGCGTGACTTCATGCTTAGGATTAATCTCAAGAGAAGAACTAAGTAGTTGAATTTTATTTTTTAAATCTTTGCCTCTTTTCCAAAATTTGGTTCGGTCAAGATAGATTTCTGAAATAAAGTTTAAAAGATCATCAGAGTGTAAACTGCTGATTGACTTTTTAAAGAGCTTATGGGCTTTTGTCCATCTTTTTCTTCGTAGAAAATACCAAGCCAAAGAAGAGTCGTAAACAGCTTCTCCATGTAATAATGCGTCATGAAAAGAAGGATAACTTTTTAATCTACTGAGTTGGTCTTGAGCCCTATCCATTTGGTCTAGTTTAAGATAAACATGAGATAAATAATAAATTGCCGAGGGTCTTTGATCTGAATTTAATAAACGATTTAGTTTTTGTTTTGCAGATGGAAAATCTTGAGATAATATGCTTTGGTAAGCTGATTCTATTTGAGTAGAATGAGGGCCTAATTGCTTTGGTGTGAGTATTGGAAAATTTACACTTTTTGCAAAACAATAATTTGCTATAAAAATAAATAAGAATAAATATTTTGTAATGTAAGGCATAATTTTTTGCAAGAATAAAAAAAAACATCATTGGGATGGAAGGATTCGAACCCTCGAATGCATGGACCAAAACCATGTGTCTTACCGCTTGACGACATCCCAATAATGATATCTAAATCAGTATTTCTCTGATTCGTTGCCGATATTATCTGATTGTTGGAACTCTGTCAAGACTTTTTTTTGAATATCTTGTCTTGTTTTTGTTACGATAGGGTGAGCGATATCTTTGTATTCCCCATCTTTACTTTTTCTAGAGGGCATTGCGACAAATAATCCTTTGGCTCCATCAATGATTTTTAGATCATGTATAACGAATTCACCTTCAATAGTTATAGAGGCAAAAGCTTTGAGTTTACCGCCTTCATCTACTTTTCGAATCCTAACTTCTGTAATTTCCATGTGCAACCTTTCGCCCCGTGTCATATGATTTGTAAATATTTGATTTACTCCTTGTAGATTTTACATGATAAGCTTAGAGCATTGCAACAAACAGTAAGTAGTATTTTAGTTGCAAACAACGAAATAATCATTTTTGTAGTTATAAAAGTTTTAAAATTAGGGTTTTATATTTTTAAATAAACTTTTACTATGATTAATTGCTTGATCAATGTCTTGATTTGAAATAGCAAAAGGGGCATCTTTTATATTAAGTTTTGTATTTGCTTTTAATGCAGTTAGCATTCCAAGAGAGCTAATTTGTTTTGAACCAATAGCTGCAAATAGAGTGGCTATGTTTCCTGTCTTAGATTTTTTTAGTTGTTGGCTTAATTGATAGATTTTTTCTCTACCCTTATGGGTATCAGAATAGCGAGAGTCTCTAATTATATCTAAGGTCGTACCTGTATTTTGTAGATACAATTTTGAGTATTTATCAATTAACTTTACACTTCCATGTTGAAGAGCAAGTTCGTATGCTTTACGATAAATTTCTCCAAGAAGTAAAAAGTTATCAGAAGAGGTTTCTTTTAATATAGTTTCAATTAAAGAAAGGGCCCTGGTGAATTCTTTTTTTTCTTCTAGTTGTTTTATTTTATATCGGTGCCTTTTATATGGCTGTTTATTTAAAGCTGCAATTTGCATACTTATATATCTTGGGCTTGTAAACCCTTTTTTAGCAAGATCTTTTGATAGTTGTCTTTCTTGAAGCTCAAGAGGGTATTCAGAAGCTTTAATTTTAGATAATATTTTTTTTTGTAGAGCTGAACTACTTGTTTTGAAATGATTTGTTTGGTAACTTTCAAAAACAACCTCTTCTGGTTCGTAGCTGTTACCACTAAAAATTAATTTTGCAACTTTATGTCTTCTTGCATCTGCTGATAAATCTAAGTCTTCATCATCTAGATCTATATCAGAATCTTCAAACTCTTGAATAACTGGTGCATTGTAGTTGGTTTGGCTACCTCCAAAGTCCATAAAGATTGAGAGAATATATAAAAATAAAGCTCCTACAATTAATATGATAAAAATAAAAAACCGTTCAGTTTTTTGCATTTTAGTTGGTCTCGCTTGCAGGTGTTGGAGTAGCGTTAACTTGGGGAGTAGTATTATTTTGAGGGAGAGTTAAGGAGGGTTGAGGAGGGAGTTGGGTTGGAGTGGTATTAGTAGGAGGTATATCATCTAAGCTATCTACAATATTTAAAACACCATCATCTCCTTCTCCTTCAAAAGCTTTTATCGTAGTAGCATACCCAGAGATTTTAGGTGAAATTGAAACGGTAAAGTGTTGATAAGGGGTCTTTTTGTTTGTTCCTTGTAGATTAGGGTTATAGACTACTCTTAAAATATTAGAGTCCTCAAATTTTGCTTTATTTACATAAAACCCTGTTATATTGCCTTCAATCATTGCGTTTCCTATTGGTCTAACTCCTTGCGTAGAAAATACGCTTCCCATGACAGTTCCTTTTAGTTCAAGCATTCCTTCTCCTTGTTCTGGAGAGTGGTCATTATTATATACAATGTTTATATGATGATCTTTATTGTTACCCTCAAGAGGTAAAACATTAGAAATTCGAACGGTTTGTTTACTAGGAAAAATAGAAGATCCTTTAATATGATTAATTACGATTGAGCCACTACCTACATAAGTGATAGCTTTATCTTCTTCTAGTTCATCTAACCAGATATTACCATCAAAAAAGACGATTCTATCATTTTTTTTCTTTGAGACGTCTTTAAAATAATCTGTAATTGTTGGGTATCTTCTTGCAGCAGTACGAGTGTATAATTTAAAATTAGAGGGTAGTCGACCAAGCATACTTGGTTTTAGAAGTCCTGATTGGTTAAAACCTCCACTTAAGGTGTTTTTTTTGCCTGCGGCTATTTCTGCATTTGCTTTAATATTATCCAATGAACCTTTGATTCCTCCTAAAAGTCCACCACTTTTTTGACTTCCAGCTTTACTAAAACCTTGCATGACATCGTTGAGCTCACCCAGTATCATTTCTGCTTTATTTATTTCAGCAGCGTAGCCACTATGAAGTGCATACATAGCTTGAAAGCCTTTATTTGCTGTTACTTTATAAAAATGTAAACAAACTTGTAATGAATTACCGATTCCTGTTCCAATTTCTCCCCATGAGGTATCACCAATACCATCTCCAAAAAAACCTCCTTTTTTATCATCTGTTGAAGTAGTATTATCATTTGTTGTAGTGGTATCTCCTTCTGCAATTTTAGGCAAAAAATTGAAATTAAAAAAAGAGTTAAGAAAATCATTACCTTTGCAATTCAATACTTCAATCATTGAAGTTATTAACGCAATTTCGTTACTAATTTGAGAAAGTTTTGAAAAGCTATCTTGAAAAATAGGTAGGGGTAGTTCTGATAAATAAAAGTTACTTTGATAGTCTTGAAATTCATGTTTTAAGTCATTACAATTAAAGAGTTCAGAAGACCTTTCAGGCGAGTTTAAATTAGGCAAAGAGCTAGAATTTTCAGTAGTTGCTCCTCCATCGGTTTTAGTTCCTCCACTGCTACCAAATAACCCTCCAAGAGATGAACCGATGTCTCCAAAAGCTGAAAAAACATCCATAAGTGTTGAGCAAGTATGATGTTTTTTATAAGAAATATGGCTATAGTTCCCAACAAGTGTTCCTTCTACTCGGCCCTCATGTCCACTTGGGATACCAGCTATTGTATTAAATTCTCCAACTGGTATTTCACTATCAGCGGTTCCGCTAACGCTTTCTCCTTTTTTTCCTGTGGATTTCCCTCCATCTGAATCTTCTTTAAATAAGAGGCCCTGCCATAAATTAAACTGACCAGGAGGGCCAGTAATAGTGAAGTTTTGTTTACCTTTTTCAATCCCAGCAGCCCAATAGTCTTGAAATTCTGGATTACCTTTATAACCAGCATCTCCAGACATTACTACACCTAAGCATCCACTACCACCAATACCGATGGATATTCCCATGTTCCCACTTTTTTTATCAGGTCTTTCAATTCCAGTACTTAATATAGAGTCACAGATTTGTATTCCTCTGGGGCTTGGCATAAAAGCTAGTGAATCCCATCCATTACTAAATGTTCGTTTACTCGCGGCTCCACCTGTACCATCAGGGTTGCCCTCAACATCTAAAAAATATGGTCCCATCATTAATATACGACCTTTCTCTCTTGCTGAGATTTCAAACTTTCCTGGGGTATTTAAATCCATATTACCAACAGTAGTAGGAGGGCTTCCACCAAAAAAAGCAACGTAGTTTTTTCCGATAGGCTCGTTATTTGTTACCTTAATATCTTTGGTTACATAATAATCTTTTTCAACGAGCCCATATTTCATGCGTACAAAAATAGTGGCAAAGCCATAGAAGTCACCTCTTGGAACTTGACCTCCTTGGCGATTTAATACATCTCTATAATAGTTATTGGGGTTATTATATTTGGGGAAAGAGCTAAATAACATATATGAAAAATTATGAAACTTAACTTCTGCTTTAATAATCTCGGCTCTAAGAGCTGTTTTACCTTCGTTATTTACAATAGGAACAATTCTTTCTCCACCTTGAAAACCACCTGGATTTATAGTGTTTTTAAAATCTTTGCCATTCAGTATCTTAAGCGTTTCTAGTTCATTTGGATCAAAAGTTACAGTATAGTCTTTAAATTCAAAGACTTTAGATAAAAGAGGAACTTTCCAGACTCTAGGCCTTAGAGGGTCAGAAAGTCTTTCATGCATGATTTGTGTAATCTCTTCAACAACTGCTCTTGAGAGCATTCTGGCTTGAGTATTGTTAGCTACAATACTCATTTGGCTGTAGGTAGCAGAAGTTGTAAACATCATTGTGATGATTAAAATAAACATCATAGACACTGCGCCTAAGACTAAAGGGAGGGCAATACCGTGATTATTTTTTTTATGATAGTTTTTCATACTTTATTTAGGGTTAGCCCAATGTTTTTTTTGAATTTTCTCTATGGTTTTATAAGATTTTGTTACATCATTAATAGAGATATTGCTATTACTTTGATTTCTAGCGTTAATTAAACCAGCTTTTACACTTTGTTGGTATTGAGTAGAAGGACCTTTATTTTTAATCATGTTTTCAATGTGTTTAGGAAGTCCACTTTGTGCAAACTCAGAAGCTTGATTTAAAGCTTTTTCTTCTTGAATAAAAAAGTCTTGAGCACGTGGATTGTCAGCAAGTATTGTACTTTTTTTAATATCAAGTATTTTTCGTCGTGATGCTATGCTTTGTTGGACTGTTTCTTGCCATTTTTCAGGGTATCCAAAGTTAGAAAAAATAGATATTAGTGCTTGTTGTAACTTTAATCTTGTTTTTAAATCTTTTGGGTTTAAATTATTTAATTGATCTTCTAATATTTCAATTGCTTTTTGGGGGTTATCACTATTGGCATATTTAGCTGCGTCTACAAAAGCTTGGTCTGCTTCAACATTAGTGACATATAAGGCTTTCATTTCAATGTAATCAGGGTTTTTGAATCCTTTTTTAATAAGACTATTTCTTATTTTTTGGGCTTTTTGTTGAGGGTTTAAAGAAATTGGTTTTCTGTAATATTTTTCAAAAAATGGGGTTTGATATTTTTGTTTTTGAGATGAGGCCGTATAAGATGATGAGCTGTTAGAAGATGAGTTATTATGTGATTTGTTGTATGAGGGCTCATTATCACTATAAGATGATTCATCAGACGAAGATTGATTATAGGTATTATCTGAAAAGCTAGAACCTGAATTAAAACCTCTTCTTCTTTTATTGTAGGTGAGCTCTTCGTCTAAGTCATCTTCATCCATGTCATCTTCTATATATGTGCTAGGAGCTTTGGTACTACTACCTGTGTCACCATCAAAAATATAAAACAAAAAGCCAAAAATAATTGCTATAATGGTTATGAAAAAAAATAGAGTTAAGCGATCTGATTTAAACATATTAAAACTTTAAATCTCTGTCAAAATGGCCAAAGTATTGAGGGTATTGATTTTCACTTACCATTTTTTGAGACCAAATTTTAGTATAGATTTCCATTTTAGGAGTCTTATTTAAATTTGCGTCTGCATAAGGGTCTTCGGCTGCAATATGAACAGCTACCATAGCAGCTTTAGCAGCAGCCATTTTGTCATCTCCAAATGCACCAATGGTTACTAGTTGTCCTGTCTGATCATCATATCCATAGTAGTCTAACTGAAAGACGCTAACTTTTTTAGCCATTACTTTAGGTACTCCAACATCACTAGCTCCAGCATGAATACTAAAAGTATCAAGTATATAGTCTTCTCCTCCAGTATCTTCTGATTTGAGTTGTCCCTCTTTGACTTTACGTACGATTGTAGCATTTTTATTAGAGCCATTTTGTGAAATGAGTCCAATTTGTCCTCCTCCTTCTAGTTTGTATTCAACAAATAAACAGGGAGTAAAGATGGATGTAGGTTGTTGATCCATGTAGTAAGGAAAAACAACGTCAGCTCCATTAACTGCGATAAAGTCGTCATTTACAGCTGATTTAAAACGAGCTAGTATCATTTTATCGTTACTTACATTTAAAAATGCAATAGATGCATTAATATCTTGCACCATGTTTTCAACAACATTACGAACACCATTTTGCAAACCAATTAATTTAGAATCATAATCTTGTATTCTTAGAAACTTACTTTGCATATTCCAGATTTGAAGAACAATTAAGATAAGTAGGCTAGTCATTAGTAAAATTTCAATTAAGGTAAAAGCTTTATTTTTTGATTTTAGTTTAAAAAACATGAGAGTCCAATTATTTTAATGCCGAAAGGCGGTGATCAGCAACAAGAGAGTTAAGAACGTAGAGTTTTCCACCATATTCATCTTTTGAACCTTTACCAAACCATTTAACAGATACAGTAATTTGCTTAAAACGCTTTCCTCTTTTATTTTTGATTTGAACTTTTCTAGAGAATCTTTGGTATTCAGAAGGGTATTCTCCTTCACCAACTTCAAGGTCGCCATCAATAACTGCTTGTCCAGCAGTTCCAGGAACAAGTCTAGAGCCTCCTGAAAAACCACCAGCTAAGCTACCAGAAAGAGTTCCAGTAGCTTTTTTTGTTCCACCAGTTCGAGAAACTTTTAATAAATCTTCTGTAACAACAGGGCCTTTTATTTTTTCCCATCCATGTTTGAAGTCATCTATACTATCGTAAGGGACAGACATAATCATCTCAAGCTCTTCTCGGGCTAAATTTAATGCCATATAAGAAAATTTTGATTTTTTTACAGTAGCATCACCATGAATTATTAATTGATAGATAGGAATAATAGCGAGAGCTAAAATACCTGTGACAACAACGATTTCAATCATTGTAAAAGCTTTATTTTTTAAGTTAAAATTTTTCATAAGTCCTCAACGATATTTGATACTCCATCATCACCGCTACCTCCAAGCCTTTTAATACTTTGTGAAAAGGCTTCAATTTTTGGACTTAATGACATCACCATCCAATTACTATACTCTTCTTCTGTTAAATCAAGTTTATCATTCCAGTATATGACATTCATGTCATGCTCAAGGTTTTCTTTATAGATATTAGATGTGATGAGGTTACCAAGTAGGTTAAACCCATCTTTAGAAGGTAATACTCCATTTTTAGAGTAGATAGAAGCTGAAATTTCGGTAGCTTCTATTTTTAAGCCTTCTCCTCCAGGGTTTAGAGACTCTATAAAAATATTTAAGAAATCTCTTTTTTCTTTTTCGGGGCTAACTTTTTTAAGAGAGGGAGCTTGGGAAACAAAACCATCACTTGTTGCAATGTATCCTTTTCCGATATATTTAAAGTCTTTTTTTGCTTGTACTTGGTCTATCCAAAAAACTCCATCCATAAGAAGTTTGTTTTTTTTCCATAAAGCTGCTTTAAGATTAGGAAATCTTCTAACAGCAGCTCTACTAATAGGACGAAAACCAGAAGGAAAATATTTTTCAACGTCACTTGGGCCCATTACTTGTCCACCAAAAGCTCCGAATCCAGATTTATCTCCAAAAATAGATTTGACAGCTCCCATTAAGCCACCCCCACTTGCTTGAGTCATAATACTTTTAGAGATTTCGCCAAACCCAGAGGCTCCATAAGAACCAACTCCACTAATTACATCTCCTAAAATAGCCATAAGTAAATTGACTTCTGGTTCTTCGTCACCTTGATATGCATAATAGTTTTGAAGAGGTTTTTCTCCTCCAGCTGGAAACCAAATATGAAAAGATATTGGGACATAACCAAACCAAACAGTAAAGCAAGTTTTTCCAATACCGTGGACCAAGTAGTTTCCAATAATGCTGCCTTCATGACGTATTTCAGTTTCAGGTTCTGGGTCAAAGGTTTCTTCGCTGATTGCCATGGGGGTTGTAGCGGGGTCTCCAGGTTTATAAATTAACCCTTGAAAAGATGAAAACTGACCAATTCGTCCTGTCAATGAAAAGTTTTGTTCGTCTGGTTCAACTTTTGCCGAGTTCCATTTTTGGTTAAAATCTCCCTTTAAATAAAGTCCCATTTGATCAGTAGCGAGCCCTATACCAAAACAACAAAATCCTAAAACAGCACCACCACCTGCTTTATTGGTGAGTCTTCCGCCATTGCTAATGCCATTACAGGTACTTAACCATTTAGGGCTAGGTATAAAAGCATCGTCATACCACTTGCTATCGCTACTTTTAGGAAAAACTAAAGATTTACCACCAAGAGCATTGTCGTCTCCACTCCAAGAAAAAGCACCACCAAATCCAAAACCTCCGCCTAATTCTCTTAAGCCATTATTAAAGCCCCCAACATCTAATTGGTAGGGACCATCCATTTTAATTCGACCTTTATTGTTGCCAAAAATATAAAAACCTTCACCTTCATTTAGGCTTTTACCATTAGCAGGGTCTAACTCGTAAACGACATACTCTCTTGCCATTGGTTTCATATTAACTAGTTTTACGGGACGAGACTGTTTAATTGTTTTCTCTACAGGGCCATGCTGTACCTTAACTGTGTAAGTAATCCAACCGTAAAAATCTTGATGGGTACCTGATGCACCTGCTGAAGGTTTACCCCCAGCAGCAATATCAGGAGATTGATAAAATGGATTTGGGGTTTGGTATAGTTTTAAAGAGTTATAAAGTATATGACTAAAGTTGTGAAATTTAGCTGAAGCTTCAGAGATAATAATTTTATATTGTTTTTTAGATTTTTTAGTACTTGATTTTGAGCGAACTTGCCCTTTTTCTAGTCTATTAGAAAATTTTAGTTGATCTAATAAATCGAGTTCAAACTCTCCTCCACCATATACGGCTTTGATAATTTCAAGAGATTTTTTTAAAGCACTAGGTTTTCTGGGGTCACAAAGCATGTCGTAGGCAATAACGTGCATTTCTTCCATGGTTGATTGAGCCATAAATCTTGTATGTGTAGAATGATTAACAATGCTAGTTTGCATGGCAGTATTAGTACTAGCTTGTAGCATTGAAATAATTAAAATAAACATTATAGTAATAGCACCCAAAACCATTGGGATAACCATACCCTCGTTAGAGGAAAGTCTGTTTTTTTTAACTTGAGGATTTAAATTTTTTATGAATTTCATAAGGCACTTACTTGGATTTAGTTAAAATAAGAAAGTCTACTGTATATAAAGTATAAGAAAAAAAACTGTTTGTGTAAATGTTTATCGAGGTGCTTTATTATCTAATTTGAATTAGGAAATAATAGTTTAGCTTTTTCTTTGTGAAAAATTAAAGATTGAGAGAGGTTAAGATTTACAAAAATAAAAGGAGTTGAAAACTTTTTTTGAGATTTGACCAAAAGAGGAATACCTTTAAAATTTATATGAGCAAAGTATAAATGAGCTTTTTTAAACTGTTTGATAAAGTCGCATTTAATGAAGCCTTTTTTTTGTTTTTGGTGAAATGTAAACTGACTAGGAATAAAGCTAAATAGTACTTCGTGGTTCATTAGGCCTAAAAACAATAATTTATCATCATTATTTAACTCTATCGTTAATTTGCCAAATTTACAGAAAAAATCATTATCTGTGCTGACAAAAGAACCAGGTAAAAAGTAGCTTTCTTCACCAAAATAATTTTGGGCACTTTTAGGAGAAGTAGGTAGTACATTTTGGTAAATTAAACCAGATGAATTGACCAAAAAATCAAAAGAGCATAAATTATTTAATAACTTGCCTTCCCATATGATAGTTAAGTCTAATTGAGAAAGGTTTAAAAATAAAGAGTGAAGTGCTGGGCCGTCCCAAAGCTCTTCAGGGTATTTGATATGAATTAAATTTATTTTGGCTAATTGAATCATTGAAGCAATAATTGATATTTGATTACTTGTATATAAACTAGAAAATTTAGATTTGAGTAAAGGAACAAAAGGGCTATCAACTAAAAAAGCTTTGAGTTCGTCATCACTATTTTGAAAAATAGAAAAGACCTCTAGGACATTTAACTTATTAAGACGTTTGAGAAAGTTTTTATTAAGAATGATTTTTTTTATTTTTTTATCACAAGAGAATGAAACAGAATGATTTTGTTTTTGATCGATGTAAAGAGATTGTTGATTTGTTAAAGATACAGAATAATTATGGCTTTTAATTTGTATGCTCATTGTAATCTCCTAGTAGAATAAATAAAAGGTATTGAAATTACAAATAAAACGAGATGGTCCATTACGTTTGCAGAGGCTATAAATAAAGGGTGAAATAAAGAAAGTAAAAATAGTGCTAAAAACAGAATTAAAATAATATAAATTTTAATAGAAGAAAAGAGGAGTAGTAAATTAACTTTAACTTTATTTTGTTGAAATGAAATGTTTTGCTCTAAGTTTTTTTTTATCAAAGAAGGAGGAAAAGCTTCAATGATTGCTAAAGTCATAGCAACAAAAAAAATACAAAATAATTGAAGAGAAAAATTAGGAATCAAAGGATTTAATTTTGCACCAATAATAGGCAAAAATAGTGATAAATACAAAAGTTGTAGGAGGTAAATTAAATATTTACTTTTATCAGCTATCAGAGAAAAAAAGAAAATAGATAAAACCCAAGCAAGAGCAGGAATCCAAAGAAAGTGTAAATATGGCTTTGTCAGCTCTTGAATAAGTATTGTATCTAAACTGAAACAAAGAATACAAATAGTAAATAATGCTAGCATGAATCGACCCTAAAGTTTAATTTGGTTTTGTTTAAATTGTTTTGAAAGCTCACGGTTAACATCTTTCTTTTTTAAATCATCACGTTTTTCGTAGTCTTTTTTACCCTTAGCAAGGCCAATTTCGAGTTTGATTAAATGTTTTTTAGCATAAAGTTTAATAGGCACTAAAGTTAGATTCTTTTCGTAGAGCTTGTTGCTTAGTTTGGCAGTTTCTCGTTTATGCATGAGTAGTTTTCTTGTTTTAGTTTCATCATGATTATATTTAGCAGCATGAGCATACTTTGTGATAAAACAATTAATTAGATAGGCTTCATCATTAATAATTTTGACGTAAGAGTCATTAAATTGGACTTTTCCACCAGATTTTATAGATTTAACTTCTGTGCCTAAAAGACAGATACCAGCTTCAAAGGTTTCAAGAATTGTGTAGTCGTGTCTGGCTCGTTTATTGAATGAATAGACACCAGGTGATTGTTTTTTAGTTTTACTCATTTTTTAGTTTTAATCTCACTCTGTAGTCATAATATAATTGTCGATCTTTAAACCATTTATCAGAAGGAAAAGCTTTTTTACCTTTTAATACCCAGTGCATAGCACGAGCAGGTCGACTTAAAGTTTCATTGATTTGAATTAATTTCTGATAGATACTTCTTTGAAAAATGTTTTTATCTAATGAATTACTGAAAATTTCTTCTGCTGCATAATGACTGTTTACATCTAAAAAAGCATCTCCAAGAGCATTTAAGTAAGTTATGCTACCAGAGTCTAAGTCAACAGCACGTTCAAATTGTTCAATAGCTAGATACCATTTTCCTTTTTTTCTTGCAAGTTTACCTTCAAAGTAGGCCTTTTTTGCTTCTTTGATTTTTCGGATACTTAAAAAAGCGACTGAATCAATACCTGATTTCACTTCATCTAAAGAGCTTGATTGAGAAAATTTAAGATGCTCTTTAATTTTTCGCTTTATTTTTTGCCCTTTTTTAAAATAATTGATGGCTTGATTGTGCGATTGAAGTCTAAAATATACTTTAGATAGTAAAAAATAGGGTTCAGAGAAATCAGAGTCCATTTTAATACTTTTGACAAGTACAGTTTCAGCTTTTTTGAACTGATGTTCAGAAAATAATTGATAGGCTTTTAAATAAAGGGTGTGGGCGGTTTCAATGCAGTTGCCAGAAAATGTAAAAAGAGTAAATAAAAGTAAAAGCTTTTGAATCATTATTTTTGTATATCCTTTAAATTTAAAAATATAATAAAATGCATCGTATTTTATCAAATTATCGACTATAAGTAATGTATATTGGAAAATCAAACTAACTATTGTACAATCTAAGAGTAAAAACTATATTAAATACTTTCATAATTTAGAAATGGAGAAGCTTAAAATTGAAAAGTTTATCATTTATTTTATTTATATCTATTTTATCTTTTGCCAATATTGGGTGTTTTTCTAAAAAAGAAGTAAAAAAGCCAATAGATATTCAAATAACAGATGAAATTGATGATAGCGATGAAGAAACCTATGAAACAAAAGAATTTAAGCTAGAGGATACACAAAAAACAGGTTTTAGAACCTTTGAAGAAAAATGGGATGATTTTAAATATAAGACCTCATACAGATCAAAAGATGAAATGGTATTTTTTGCAGAAAATATTTTTCAACAGCTTCCTGCCAAAGACATAGAAAGAAAAATGCAAATAAGTTTTTATTTAATGGAAGCCTTTCAAAAAAGAAAAGATAATGAAAATGCAAAAAAATATGCAGATCATTATAAAACTTTTTTTCAATTAAAAACAGGCGGAAAAGCCTTTCAAAAACATCAATCAATGATAGAGTTTAAAGAAAAACTAACAGAAAACTGGAGCATCAGTGAAGAATAAAGGAAGTATATTTTATTTAGTACTCTCTATTGTAACTATTTTAATTGCAGTAGCTTCTATTGTTGTACGAATGGCAGTAGATGATAACAATGCTACTCAATTAGTATATCGCTCCGAAATGGCTGTACATATAGCAGAAGCAGTCACAGAAGAGTTTTTTCATAATACAGAAGTTTTGATGAACTGTAAGGAGTGTGATTCTGTAAAGGGAGTTTATACATTACTTCGTCAAGAGCTTACCTCTACGACTGAATTTCCTATTCCTGATGATTTAATGTTTAATCATTTGATTCCTAATTCTGTTGCTATGTGTCAAGCAATAACAGGGTGTGAGGTAGCTGTAATTGCTCGTGTAAAAGACATGAATGAAATCAATATAAATCCTTTGATTCAGTTAGATGGTGGTAAAAAAGTACATAAAAAAGGCATAATTGTTGATAAAAGAGAAAAAGATGCCGTTCTTGAAATTGCAGTAACAGTACATTATCAAGGATATAAAAAAACTTTGATTGTGACAAAATCATTAAAAGTTGTTAATACTACGATTCAGCCTTTGTCTATGTTTACCATGTTTATTAATGATCCTAATTTTCCTTATTTGGCAAAATGGGCAGCTAGTCAGGGGTTTGATTATCATAAAGACAGCAATAAAAATGATAAAGAGCAAAGATCTATTTTATTAGATCATGGCTGGGAGGAGGCTCTTGGTACAAACTCCTACTCAAAAAAGAGTCTTCGTGAGGGAATGGAAGAACACCTACTTCAAGCAAAGGTTCCACCAGGTAGAATATTTATTAATTCAGGTATTATACCTTTAACTAACGGAAATCTTGAATCAGGTATGTTACAAAATGCCTTTTTTTCAGCTGAAACTGAGTTATTACCACCAAAAAGTATGGTTTCTTTAAACGAAGGGACAGCAGCAGCTATTTTAAGTATGGCTGGAGATAATATCTCAGAAGAAGAAAAAAAGATTCTTTCAAATAGTTTTCCAGAAAGCGGAGAAATTCATACTCGTTATATTGGTCATGGAGCAGAACTTCGTTCTGATGTTACGGTAAATGGTAAAAAACGTAAGGGTTTTGGAGATTATTTTCAAACCTATATTAACTCTGAAGAATGGAGAACAGACACCAACAGAAAAAACCCTTCAAAATCTGGTTTAGATTTATTTGGTCGTGTGCAACTAACCAAAGAAGCCAGAGAAAAAGAAGATGAAGAAACGGGCATTTTTGGTAAATTATTAGCCGTAAAAGATTATCTATTAGACCAGTTTGTAAATGATAACTATAATGTAAATATATCTCCAACTTTTGTTTATGGTAGAGTTTTAATGTCTTATTTTAAAGTCATGGATTATAAATATACTCGTATGGGAGCCTTTGAAAAAGTACTAGAAGAAAGAAAAACTAGAAGCAACGAAGACGAGGGCTGGTTTTCTAGCCTTTGGGGAAACATAACAGATGTATTTAAAAAAGGTGTTAACTTATTTAAAATAGGAGTTTTAGGACCAGGGCAATATCCGATACCTGATCTACCTTTATTTTTTTTAGAGGAATATGATGATACTCAGTCTTATATATCTTGGATAGACAAAGATAAATCAAAGTTTTTAGCTTTGGGATGGTCAGAAGAGGCTTGGTTAAACTTCATGGATTTACCATCATCTATGAGAAAACCAGCATTTTTTAAATACATGGCTAAAATGAGAAAAACACAGCAAATATTTTTTGAAAAAGACCTTTCAAAAGAAGTGCCTGCAGGTGCTATATTAGCACCATATAATTTGGCTATAGGCAACTTTTTTAAGGCCGATAATTATATAGATGGTGATCGTTCAAAACCTTCTTTATTATTGAAAATTATGACAGACCAAGAAAAGGGTATCCCCTCAATTGGTTTAAAAGAAGGTGAAAAAGGCGGGAGCGTTTTTTTAGATAATCCTCAAGATCAAGAGTTAGAAATAAAATGGCTAGGAGAATATAAATCTATTTTTAAGGGCATTTTAGACCCGAATACTCCGTTAAAAAGTGTAAACCCTTTTTTATACTACAGAAAAGCAACTGATTATATAAGTTCAATATATGATTTTAGAAAAGGTGGGTCTAAAGGCGAAAAACATAATGTTTTAAAGGCTAAATATTTTGATGAAAATAGTAAAGTATTAGAAATGAATGGGGTTGTATATATTGTAGGTACAGCAAATCCATTGAGGTTTTCAGATTTTAGAGGAGACAAAGAAACTTTAAAGTATAAGGGTAAGTGTATCATTATTACTTTTGGAGATGTAATCATTGACGTTGGTTTAAATAAAGATTTACCAAAGCAAGATCTTTTAAAACCAGATTTTTCAGAAAGTAGCTCTTTGATGACAATTATAGCTCTTGGTGGAATAAAAATTGAAACAAATCAATTGATTCAAGCTAGTTTGTATAGTTTTATGTATCCTTTAAAATCTACTCATATGTTTAGAGTTCATGGTATGATTGGTGGTTCAAATTTAGATTTAAACTACCTAAAAAGAGGGGGTACAGTAAAATATGACCCATCTTTTTATATTAGTGACCATAGTGCAAAGTCAGAGCATTATTATTGGGCAGCATTAACTGATGAAATAAAAAAGTATTCTTGGAAAGTTGATTCATTAGGGGAGAAGTTAAAACGTGAAAAATAAAAAAGCTTTTACTCTTCTTGAAATCTTAATGACGATTACTATGGCAACTGTAATGATTGTACCCGTTTTTAATATGTTAAATTTGGGTACAAAAGGCATATATAAGTCAAGTGATAAAACCTATGCAATTTTAATTGCATCAGAAGTAATAGAGATTGTTAAGTTTACTGGCTTTGATGTTTTACCTCCAAAAGAGGAGGTATATCAACTAAATGACATCATTCAAAGAAATAATCAACCCGAATATCTAAAAAGAAACTTATATTACTCTAATAGAGAGTACGAAAAAGGCTACGGAGTCGGAGTTTTAATCACAAAAGTAGAAGGTCAATATGATAGTAAAAGAATTGGTGGAAAAGTATCCGGCTTACGAAGAGTTGATGTTTATATTCAATGGGAAAGCGTGCTTACAAAAGAAAGCACAACCCTTAAGTTAAGTACTTTTTACAAGGATAGGTGAAATGTTTAACAAAAATAAGAAAGCATTTACTTTAATTGAGATGTTAATTTCATTTTTATTAGCAATGAGTATTTTGAGTGTATTTTATTTTATGCATATGACTTACCAAAATAGATTGATAAAATTAATTAAAAAAGTAAAAGGACAACAGGCAGTACGTCTATTTTTAACAAAACTAAGACAAGAGCTAAAAGCAGCTACTGAGATTTATGTCCCAACTCGTCAAGCCGACTCTAGCGTGCCCTATGAATGGCAAGGAGATTCACGTCGTGATGTAGTTGTTTTATTTTTAGGCCGTAGTAATATACATGATTACGAAGGTTATGCTGTAAAATATGAGTATATTCAAGAAAAAAAAGCTATTAAATACTCTGAGTATAAAAACCGTACAGAGTTAATTAGGCAGGGTATTTTTTTAGGTGGAGACACTCAAATTTTAGCTTTTGGAGTTTATCCAACTGATTTAAATGAGCAAATTTTAATGCAAAAATTTCAAGTTCATGTAGAAATTGGTTATTTTGATATCACTAGAAAAGGTAAAACAGTTGAAAATGAACTGATGGTTCCAAAAGTTGCTTACTTAAGCGTTTATCCAAGAGCAATTAATACTAGTTTGTTGATTGATGTACCGCAGTAAGAGGTCAGATATTTTTTTATTGTAGGAGGTTGGAATTTATTCCAACAAAGTAAGTTTATCAGGAGATTAAAATATGCATGAAGATGATAAAAATAAAGGTTATCATAAATCTGATGACGATTTACTCAATAAAAAGTATAAACTTATAAGAGAATTGGGTAATGGTACGTCAAGTGAAGTAGCTTTATATAAAGATGTTAACTTAGATATAAAAGTTGCTATTAAAAAATCAAAATTACCCAAAGATAAAGATTTTAAAAACTTATATATAAAAGAGGCTAGGCGTTTAGCAAAATTAGAGCATCGTTTTTTACCTCATGTTTATGAGGTATTTGATGTAGCTGGATATCACTACATGGTGATGAGTTATAAATCTATGGATACTTTACAAGACTATTGTAAAGAGTTAAATGATAGTAGTAAAAAAGAGTTTGTAGATATAAGTTTAAAAACTATATTTTTAAATATACTTGAGGTTGTATCTTATATCCATCATCAAAAAGTGATGCATTTAGATATAAAACCAGATAATATTTTGATTGATACTAATAACCTAAATATTAGATTACTTGATTTTGAACTATCGCGGTCTTTTGAGTCAGACGCTACAAGCTATGTTTTAGAGGGCTCAAAATATGCGACTCATAGCTACTCTGCTCCTGAGATTTTAGAGCAAACTAATATAAGTCATTTGGCTGATATTTACTCTTTAGGGGCAGTTTTATATAATTTAAGCCATAACTTTAAAAAACCACCCCGAATCCCAAATAAAAATAAATTTAATTTATTTACAGATGTTTTATTAAAATGCATGGAAGAAGAACCTCAAGATAGGTTTTTGAATGTTGATGAGTTGAGGGTGGGGTTTAGTAAGCTTTTTGATGGAACAAATTATACGGTGGATGATTTTACAAAAAGAGAACCTGATAATTTAAACAAATCTTTTGATGAAAATAATCAAACAATGAAAGATATGCTTAAGGTATCAAATATAGAACTTGATAATTTAAGTAAATATTTAGACGATTTAAATTCAAAACAGATAAAAGTTTTTGAAGGCATAGAGTTTTCATATATAAAAGCTGGTGAGTTTATGATGGGCTCACCAAAAGAGCTAATTGAAGCTGAAAAGGCTTATTTTAAATCTCAAAATGTGAGTAATATGAATCCAATTTTAAATTCAGAGGGGCCTCAACATAAAATAAAAATAAGTAAAGATTTTTATATGCAAACAACTCAGGTGACACAAAAACAATGGTTTGATGTGATGGAGACTAAACCAAGTTATTTTAAAGGGGATAATAGACCAGTGGAGTGTGTTAGTTTTGATGATATAAGGGATTTTTTAAAAGAAATAAACGAGCGTGTTGGTTTTAAGGGTTTAGATGTTATTAGTGTAATAGATAATGGTAATTTATCTAAGTTACCAAGTGGGTGTTTTAGATTGCCAACTGAGTCAGAGTGGGAGTATTGTTGTCGAGCTGGTACAAATAGTATTTTTAGTTTTGGTGATAGCTTAGATTCTAGTCAAGCAAATTTTGATGGTAATGAACCTTATGGTGATGGTGAAGTTGGTATTAATTTAGGTGAGACTTGTGATGTAGGTTTATATAAAAAAAATGCTTTTGGTTTGTATGATATGCATGGTAATGTTTGGGAGAAGGTACAAGATTGGCATGATATGTCATTTTATTCTAAAAACTTTTTCAATGTTGATACAGTAAATGTTAAAAAAGCTTCGCTTCGTGTGAACAAAGGTGGTGCTTGGAATCTTGAGGCATGTCGTTTGCGTTCGAGTATTCGTGGGTATGGAGACCTTGATGAACTAAATGATGTCGTTGGCTTTCGTTTGCTCGTAGTCCGATAGGTCTGGTAGTGATTTTGGGACAAAATCTAAACCAAGTTTGGGAGGATTAACGGAGTCTAAAATAATGATTGGGAGCCGAGTGGAACGAGGGTAAGCTGCGCGACTCACAGATCATTGTTTTAAGACGGAGTGGGTTTTGCGTGGGAGCTTTTTTGAGTAAATCGGAGATGGTACTTTAGTGCCATAAAAAAAGCTTTAGCTTTTTACAAAGTAGACTTTATTAGAATAAATTACAATTTCAGATTTTAGCTATTTTTAGATGAGCTCGCGAAGCGGGCGATTTTATTTTTAAGTGAGTGTAATACTTAATATTTCTTTTTTGGATAAACCAGTTAAATCAATAATATCATCAATATCCATTTTTTTTGTTAAACATTTTCTAGCAATAGAATAAGAGTTGTTTTTTAAATTTAGTTTCTAATTGGTCTTCATTTTTAGTAAATTTGGGGAGCTCTAAATAAATATAGGTAAGCTTGTCATAAAATACTTCTTTTTTATTAATATCCATCAGTTTAATTTCATGATGAAAGTAGTCTTTATCATTTTTGTGCTCATCAAAAATAAAACATAAAAGACCAATGGTATAGACTTTAGCTAGTTGAAAATTCCATTTACCTTTTTTGGCCTGATCTCTAATAGGAAAAGTAGAATAAAAAATAGAGCGGTCTTTAAAAAAGTCTTATTCTCTATCAAATTTACTTTATTGGAATAAATTCCAATCCCCATGTTTAGTTAAACTTTGATTTTTAAGATTGTCTAAGGTTTTGAATAGTTTTAATATTTAAAGAAGTTATTTGTGAGATTTTAAGATCAGACATTTTAGAACTTTGAATTAATTGAAGGGCAATTTCTTTTCGTTCTTCTTGTCTTCCCTCTTGTCTTCCTTCTTGTTTTCCTTCTTTTCTTCCTTCTTGTCTAGCATCAGATTCTCTTGAAATTTGATCATGTATAAATTTTTGTCTAGCTTCGATGATGTATCTTGTCTGTTGGTCAGCATTGGCATATCGCATAGCACAGAAGGCTTCGTTAATTTCTTTTTCGTTAATTAGCTCTTGGGGTAACATATCAGACTCCTTTTGGTGGTGATCACCATATTTAAGGGCATATAGCCATTTTTCAAATTGTGAAGATAAAACTCGTTTTTTGTCTTTATTAAATTTAGAGAGCTCAATAAAGTGTAGCTCTATTAAATTATCTAGGGGTTTTAAACTTTTTGTATTATGAAAAGTGTAAATGTTATGTATGTCTTTATTGTCTTTAAAACAGGTTTCACTCAAGATTGAAATACTAATGGTTTTATTTAAATTTTGGTAAGAGTAACTTTTTTGTAATTGCGATGTGTAAAGTTTAGAGGCGTAATATAATGCTCTTTTTTCCCAGTTTTTAGGTACTTGAACTTGCATCTCAATGTTGTAAAGTCTGCCTTTATTATCTTTAGCTTTAATATCTACAATGGTGAGTTTATCGTCAAGAAACTCTTTGTCGTTAAAAGGATTTAATACCTCAACTTTAATGATTTTTTGATCATCTTGCAATTTTAATAAAGCGTTAATTAAACAGATTAAAATTTTATTGTTTTTAGGGTTACTAAAAGTAGCTTTAAATAAAACATCATTGGTTAAATTATAAAAAGTATCGCTCATGTATTGATTATACCATAGTTAATACATTTTGATCGTTATATCGAGCAAAGCCAAGATATCTTAAAAATAAAAATAAAAAAAGATGAGAGATGCCTGATACTTTTTATACCGATCACAGTTAAAATTTTAACTTTTTTTAGTCTTCATTATAAAAATAGGGGATTGGACTTTAGTCCAATAAAATACACATTTACCCACACTAAACTAATATAAAAGTTGTAATTAGAAAATAATAAACGCTACTGGGAGGTAGAAAATGAAAAATTTAGTAATCAAGTTACTTGTAGTTTTAGGTTTTAGTTTAAATGTATTGAGTGCTCAAAATTATCAGGCTCGTGGTGTTGGTAGCATTGGTCAACATTATAACTTGCATCCGACTCAAAAAATGTTGATGGCTAGAGAGTCAGCAATTATAGATGCCCAAAGGCGTTTAATGGAGTTTGTGGTTGGTGCTAAAATGAAAACAAATTCGGTGCGTAAAAATACAGCTTTATTGAGTGAAGAGGTGACCTCACAAAGTGAGGGTTTAGTAAGAGGTGCAATTATTATAAGTGAGCGACAAATAGGCACTCAAGCTTATGAAGTTGTAATGGCTATTAAAGATGATTCTTATGATAAAAGAGTTGATTTAGAAGAGATAATTGATAAAAATAAATCTCATCAAAAAATGGAAGAGAGAGTAACACCAATTACTCAAGATTATATCAATGATAGTTTAGATATTTCCCCAAATGCAATGCAAGTACAAAATATTCAAGTACGAGTTGAGCAAACAGAGTCAGTAGAAGATGATGTCCCACCAGCATGGTTATTTGATAAAAAAGATATAGAAGAGATGAAAAAGTCTAATAGTTTGAGACAAAAGTTAAAAGAGTTAGAGCGTATAAATAAATTAAAATCACAAATGATAGAGTCTTTAAAAAAATAAAATCTTAACAACAAGTATGGAGCTAAGAGAGTCATTTTATGATTGTGTAAAATGGCTCTTTTTTGTAATTGAGTAAAGTATGTTATTCTGAGCTTGTATTTATTTACTTAAAATGGAGGTGGGTCTTTAGCCCCACTATAGAAGCTCTTCATTTAACTCGGAGATGGGAATTAATTCCCATGAAAAGCTTTATTTATGATTGATATTTCCTTATTGGAATAAATTCCAATCTCCATTAGCTTTTATTTTTTTATAATTAGAATTGCTGATCTGAACTTGTGAAAGTTACATTTTTTAAAGTATTATAAATAAGCTTACTGAAAAGAGATTAAACTATGAAATATATACTTTTATTATTCTTTTTGATAAATAGTACTTTTTCTATAGAGCAGGTACTTCAAACTGTTAATAGTCACTTGCTTCAAAAAGTATTAGAAAAATCAATTGAAAATAGTTTTCATCAAATAGATTTTAAGTCTATGGTCACAGATGATATTTACATACATTTTAAAAATAAAAACTATAAGGTTCAAGATACTCTTAACATAGAAAGTTTTATTGTCAGAGTTTTATCAAATAAATTTAAAAATATTACTTTTTTTGAGTTTAAAAGTCAGATTATTAGTGCCAAATATATACAGGGTTTCACCGAGTTAGATTCAGTTAAAAAAAAGAAATTTGTATTAAAAATAGAATCTAACTTAATTTTGAACGATGATTTTTTGATAAAAAAATTATTTCAAAAGTCTTTTAGTTTTTCAGCGGTTTTATTAAAAAATAATATAAAAATTAAGAGTTTAGGACAATACGTATATTTAGAACTTGAAATATGGGTATTAGTTATGCTTTTTGTATTATTTATTTGGGTTTTAATATTTTTAGAACTCATCAATAATGGTATTTTACAAATACCTGATGATTATCTTACAATTATAAAAGTGTTTAGAGCTTTAATTTTGTTATTGATGTTGTTATTTGTGATGATATATTTTATTTTTAAATTAGTAGAGTGGAGTGTTTATCTACTTATATTTATTTTATTTTTGATTGTTTTGCAGGCTTTACTTGCTTGTGGTTTTGTAAAAAGGAGAATTAAATGATATTTAATATGTCAAAAAAAACAGTAGGTCAAATTGTTTGGAATAACAAAAGTTTATTATTTGAAAAACAAGAGATGAGTATTAAAGATTACAATAAGCAAAGTATCAAACTTTGTGATAAACAAGCTTTAAAAGTTTGGACTTTTGATCAAAACCAAGAGTTTAGTTATGGCTATCGTAGCTCAACACAAAACTTATTCATTGATAATAATGAAGATAAAATTAATTTACTTTGGTGGAGTGAAAATACAATTGATATAACTGTTGAAAAACAATTACAAGATAATAATGCAGAGACTATAAAAATTATTATAAAGGCTACTTTTGAGGTGAATATAAATGATTTACCAAGTCAAGATAGCTATAGTAAAAGTGAGTTAGAGCAAGATATAATATCTAAAATATCCTTAGAGCCAAGTAAAGAAAATTTAAAAGTAGTAGGCTTTACTTTTATTAAATTTGATTTTGAATCAATTAATTTAACTGAAAAAAAAGCCTTAGAAACTTATTTAAAGTTCATTGAAAACAAAAAAAACCAACAAAATGATTTTGATTTAAAATCATCATTAAACGACTTTTTGATTGAAAAAGAAATCAAAGAGAATGATAAAAAAATAACAATTGACCTAGCTACCAAAAAAGTTTTACTTAAAATTTTTGAAGACGAGCAAAAATTAAAACTACATTTAAAGTCGTTAGAGCTAGATAAAAAATATCAAGAGCAAATTAATTTGTTAAATCTACAAAAAATAAACCTTGATATTGAGCAAAGAAAAGCTTTGACTGAGCAAATAAACTCTCAAATACAAATAGCTAAAAATGAGTCAAATGCAAATATAGATAACTTATTAAATGAGCAAACTCATCAACATGATCTCAAAAAAAAGGAACAAGACCATCGACATAAAACTGATGATAAAATTTTAGATACTAAAGAAAAAAGTGAACAATCATCACAAGAGCATAAGCAAAGTGAAGAGGATAAAGCTACAAGTAATAAATTTGAGATTGATAAAGCTAATAATACTGCTAAAAATGAAATAGAAGTTTTAGATGCACAAAGTGAAAATAGAGAAAATGAAGAAAAACTCAAGATAGAAGGTAAAGTTAAACTTGTAGATAAGGTAGCAGAAAAGGGGGGGGCTGTTGGGATTCTTTTAGAACCTGACCGTCAAAAAATTTGTAAAGTAACACTAGAGACAAATTTAGAAAATGTAGTAGTTAGAGTTTTAAATCAAAATGGTGACTATGATAAAAAAGGTAAAACAAAAAAAATAGACGGTGAAATAACTCTTAAATTTAATCTAGAATATGGAACTCATAGTTTTAAATTGATTTATGTAGGAAACAATTTAGCCCATAAAAATGAAGAAATAGTTTTTAATTATACTGTTGGAGGTGTTGAATCATGGATAGAAAGGCCAAATTTTTTATCAAATAAAATAAAAGAGATTGATAAAAGTACTCAAAAAAATATACCTTCACAAAAAATAAACAATAGCCAAAAACTACTCTATCTAAATTATAACAAACAAAAATATTTTATATTAGCAAATACAAAATGTGTTTTTGGTGTATGTTCAAAAGGTATTCATGGTCAAAAATCAGAAGCTAGAGATAGATTTTTAAATAGTTATAAGTTCAACCCAGTTTTTTCAGATTTTTTTATAGATATTTCTCAAGCAGAGACAAATATTTCAGATTATCAAGCAGAGTTAAAACAAATAGATAATAAAATAGAATGGCGTGATTTTAGTACATTGGGTACAAATTTTAAAACTACAGGTGGTACAAAAAATAGCTTTATAAAAAATGACTCAAAGATAAATACTCAAAAAGTAAATGTTTCAAAAATAGAAAATGGCTCAAATGATTCAATCAGAAAAGCAGGTTTGTTACAAGATATAGCTAACGAAGTTTTTTTAGATATGGGTAATGATGAAGCCCATATGAAAATGTCACAGTTAAAAAATAAAAGTGTAGTTATTAAAAGATTATGTAAAGATTATAAGCATACTTATATTTTAATGCCAGATTGCTTTGAAATAGAAAATTTTATCATATTTTATGAAAATGGATACAAAATAAAAAAAGATAATGAGATAATTGATTTAATAGATAAAGGCTCTTTACCAGATGGTATTGAGTATAAAGTTTTAAATAAAAACCAAGATAATGATTATCATAAATATTTTATGGAGAGCTAAAAATGTCAAGAGTATTAAAATTAAAAAATAGTAGATTAATGTTAGTTTCAGATATTCAGGGTCATCAAAAAGACTTTGATCAAGTGATAAAAGTGTACCAACAATTAAAAAAACAAGATAAGGTAGATTACTTAGTGTTTTGTGGTGACTTAATGCATGGTTACCCAGGTTATGAAGATAAGTCTGATGAGCTTTATATACAAATAAGATTTTTACAAAAAAAAGACCCGTCAATTATTTTTTTACTTGGTAATCACGAGTTAGCTCATATTATGCATTGGGAGCTAACAAAAGGTGATATCAACTTTACTCATGACTTAGAAGTCAAAATAAAACCTCAAAGAGTATCATTTTCAAATTATTTATCAAGATTGCCTTTTGCTATTATTACTGATAATGGTTTGTTAATAAATCATACAGGGCCATCTATTTATTTGTCTAATATAAGAGATTCTGATTTATTTGAAAATATCAAAGCTCAAGATTGGTATGATAACTTAGACTTTCAAAAAGAGTATTTGATTGAGGGTGATTTGCTTGAAAAATGGAAACCAAATTATGGTGCTAGTTTAATGCAAAAACCATCAGCAAAAGTCTTGTGGGAGACTTTTATGAACAAAAACGAATATGAGTACGAAGACATATATGAGTCTATTTTAGATGGTTTTTTAAATACTATGTCAAAAATAAAAGACTGTCATTTATTGATTTCATCACATATTAGTGAGGGTAAAGGTTTTAAGATTGTTAATGATAAACAATTTAGATTATGTACAAGTCATGGTGCAAAATCAGATGCAGATAAAAAATATTTACTTGTTAATACCCAAGTTAGCTATGTAAATGCTTTAAGTTTAGAGTCTTGTTTATATAATTTATGGGAGAGCTAAAAATGCACGAAGACGCAAAACCAAAATCAGAGAAGTATCTAAAAGGCCTTTGTGTTTTACAAGAAGGTTTATACGAGCTTGTAAATCATTTGGGTGAGGGTGATAGCTCTAATGTTTCTTTGTATAAAAAGCAAGGTGAATTAAATGAAAAAGTAGCTATCAAAAAAATGAAGTGTGCAAAGTCAGAATCAAAGTCAAATTTGTATTTATCTGAGGCAAGAAAGTTAAAAAAGTTAAAACATGATTTTTTACCAAATGTAGATGATGTTTTTAAAGAAGGTGACTATCACTATATGGTGATGGAGTATGTTGAGATGGATACTTTGCAAACCTTTTGTGAGAGGTTAAATGATAAAAGCAAAAAAGACTTTGTTAAAGAGAGTTTAAAAAAGATATTTTTAAATCTGCTTGAAGTTATTTTTTATATTCATAAACAAGGTGTGATGCACCTAGATTTAAAACCAGATAATATTTTAATTGATGGTGATAGTTTAGATATTTGTTTAATAGATTTTGAGTTATCGAGGAGTTTTAACTCAGACCCTCAAAAATATGATGATGGTTTAAAAAGAGCGATTCATAAATATACAGCGCCTGAGCAAATAGAAAATAGTAATGTGACTTATCTAGCCGATATTTATGCTTTGGGTGGAGTTTTATTTTATTTAAGTCATGGTTTTATTGACCCACCTAGAAACCCATATATAAATAAGTTTAATTTATTTGAAGATATTATATTTAAGTGTATGCAAGAGAGCCCAGACGACAGGTTTTTAAGTGCCAATGATTTAAAGGGTTCTTTTTTAGAAACAAATAAAAATGAAAAAAGGCCTCAAGAAAAGTTAATAAATCAAAAAAAGAGGTTTAACTTAAAAATAAGTAGCAATGTAAAAAAAGCTAGATTACGTATTAATGATGATGAAAATTTGATGGGTACTCCAGTAGATTTAGAGAGGCTTGGTGGTGAGATAAAAATAACTTTATTTTACAAAGGTTATAAAACTTTAGAAACAAGCTTTGTATTAGATAGTGATTGTGAAAAGCATTTTGATTTAGTGGCAAATAGGGGTTTATTAAACTTAACAAGTGAGCCATCAGATATATGTATCAAATTAAATTCGAATTATGTTTATACGCCTATAAGAAACTTTGATGTAAAAGCAGATGATGCCAAAATTTTGATTGAAGAAGAAGGCTTTGATGTTATTAATGATAGTTTTAGTTTATTGGGTGGTGATGTAAGTAAACATTATATTTTAAAAAAGCCTAAAAAAGAAATCATCATAGAAAAAGAAAAGATTTTTGAGGGTATGAGTTTTTCGTATATAAAAGCTGGTGAGTTTATGATGGGTTCACCAGATGGTGAAGAGGGAAGGTGTAGTAATGAACAACAACATAAAGTAAAAATAAGTAAAGATTTTTATATGCAAACGACTCAAGTAACACAAAAACAATGGTTTGATGTGATGCAAACAAAGCCAAGTCGTTTTGAAGGTGATAATAAACCAGTAGAAAAGATTAGTTTTGATGATATAAGAGATTTTTTAAAAAAGATAAACGAGCGTGTTGGTTTTAAGGGCTTAGATGTTATTAGTGTGATAGATAATGGTAATTTAAATAAATTGCCAAGTGGCTGTTTTAGATTACCAACTGAGGCCGAGTGGGAGTATTGTTGTCGAGCAGATACAAGTACAGTTTTTAGTTTTGGTAATAGTTTAGACTCGAGTCAAGCAAATTTTGATGGTAATTATCCTTATGGTGATGGTAAAGCTGGTACTGATTTAAATGAGACTTGTGATGTAAAATCTTACAAAAAAAATGCTTTTGGTTTATATGATATGCATGGAAATGTTGATGAATGGGTACAAGATTATTGGGACAGTGATTTTTATTCTGGTAGCTCTCCCAAGATTGACCCAGTGAACTCTATAAAAGCTTCGGATCGTGTGATTCGGGGCGGTAGCTGGGCTTCTGATGCTCGTTTTTTGCGCTCTGCTTATCGCGATTACAGTGGGCCTGGTATTCGTCTTATTGGCTTGGGCTTTCGTTTGCTCGTAGTCCGATAGTGATTTTGGGACAAAATCTAAATCAAGTTTGGGAGAAATATTAACGTAGTCTAAAACAATGATTGGGAGCCGAGTGGAACGAGGGTAAGCGGAGCGACTCACGTATCGTTGTTTTAAGACGGAGTGGGTTTTGCGTGGGAGCTTTTGAACCAAATCGGAGATGGTACTTTAGTGCCATAAAAAAGCTTTAGCTTTTCAAAAGTTTATTTTATTGGAATAAACTGCAATCTCCGGTTTCTTATATATTTTAGGTGAGCCAGCGAAGCGGGCGATTTTATTTTTTAAGATTGTCGGATTTTTTGGATTGTCTTGATATCTAAACTAGTCATTTGAGAAATTTCGAGATCAGTCATTTTAGAATTGAAAATTAGTTGAGTGGCAATTTTTTTTGCTTTTTGTTTTTCTCCTTTTTTAATTCCCTCTTGTCTTCCCTCTTGTTTTCCTTCTTGTTTTCCCTTTTGTCTTCCTTCTTCTAAAGCGTCTTCTAAAGCGTCTTCTTGCATGGTAATTTGGTCACGTATAAACTTTTGTCTAGCTTCGATGAGATAACGTGTTTGTTGGTCAGCATTAGCATATCGCATGGCACAAAAGGCTTCATTGATTCCTTTTTCAGTCATTAACTCTTGTGGTAACATATCAGATTCCTTTTGGTGATTATCACCATGCTTTAGGGCATAAAGCCATTTTTCAAATGGTGAAGATAAAGCTCGTTTTTTATCTTTATCAAATTTAGAGAGTTCAATAAAATGCAACTCTATTAAATTATCGAGGGGTTTTAAACTTTTGGTATTATGAAAAGTATAAATGTTGTGTACATCTTTATTATCTTTAAAGCAAGTTTCACTTAAGATTGAAATGCTAATTGTTTTTTTTAATTTATTATAAGAGCTAGACTCTTTAAGTTGAGATGTGTAAAGCTCAGAGGCATAATATAATGCTCTTTTCTCCCAATTTTTAGGAACTTGAATTTGCATCTCAATGTTGTAAAGTATGCCTCTACCATCTTTAGCTTTAATATCTACAATACTCAATTTGTCATCGAGAAACTTTTTATCATTAAAGGGGTTTATCACTTCAACTTCAATAACTTTTTTATCATCCTCTAATTTTAACAGAGCATTAATTAAACAGATTAAAATTTTATTGTTTTTAGGGTTACTAAAAGTAGCTTTAAATAAAACATCGTTGGTTAAATTATAAAAGGTGTTGTTCATGTATTGATTATAACATAATTAATAGCTAATTATTTTTTGATTGAAGGTAACTACTTATACCTAAAACAAAGGTGTTTGACTTTTAAAAAAATTGGGGGATATAGAGGTATCTGGTATTTTTAATTTTAAAAACTCTATTTATTTCTTTAGATTCAACTTTCTCCCTTGAAAATCAAAAAATCTAATGTTAATTTTATGACCATGAAATTTATACTTATACTTTTATACATATTTTGTAGCTCTAGTTTGTATTGTCAAATATCAGCGGAGTATTTATTAGATACAACAAATGAAGATAAAACTTCTTTTAAAATACAAATAAAATACGATAAAAAAGAAAATATTATAGTACCTCCTATCAATTTAAAATCTCACAAAATTTTGAGTAAGGCTAATTTGTTAAATGTAGAATCTTTAGCTAGCAATAAAGATCAAGATAGTTTAATTTATAGTTATCAAATAAATACAAAAGCCTTTAAGCAAAAAATACCAAAACTAACGATTAAATACATTAAAGATAATAAAGAAAGGTATTTAGAGATTGCCTCTTTTCAACTTCCAAAAATAAAACAAAAAGATAATAAAATTTTGGTAGGCCTAATGGTAATCATCTTAATTATTTTGGTCACTCTTTTTACTAGAAAAAAAACGGCTAAAAAAGAGGTTAAACAAAAAGTAGATTTAAAAACTTTATGGCAATCAGGCAAAATAGTAGAGTTTTTAAAACAATCTATACAAGATGATAGTTTTGCTATGGATAAAAAAATCTTACAAGAGTACTTAGAGCAAGTGACTTATGCAAATCAAGCACTAACTGTCAAACAAAAACTACAAATAGATAAAAACTTTAAAGATAAAAATATAAAAATTAAAACCAAACAAAAAGAACAAGAAGATGATTTTTTAGCTTCTGTTCTGGAGGACTAAAATGAGTGAAGCCCTAGATTTAGATGCAGTAAAGCAAAAGATTGATGAAAAACATCATTTAATTCAAAGAGTATATCAAGAAATGGCTAAAGAGGTTGTTGGTCAAAAATATATGATTGAAAGATTGTTAATGGGTTTATTAGCAGGGGGCCATATTTTGCTTGAGGGTGTACCAGGTCTTGCAAAAACAACAACTGTAAATGCTTTATCAAAAACATTAAAAACCTCATTTAAGCGTATTCAGTTTACTCCTGATTTATTGCCAGCTGATTTAATTGGTACACAAATTTATAATCCAAAAGAGGCTAACTTTTATATTAAAAAGGGGCCTTTGTTTGCAAACATTGTATTAGCTGATGAGATAAATAGAGCACCAGCAAAAGTTCAATCAGCTTTACTTGAAGCCATGCAAGAAAAACAAGTTACTATTGGTGATGAAACTTTCAAATTAGAAGAGCCATTTTTAGTGCTTGCCACACAAAACCCAGTAGAGCAAGAGGGTACGTATCCATTGCCAGAAGCTCAAATTGATCGTTTCATGCTCAAAATAAGTGTAGGGTATCCAACAAAAGAAGAAGAACTCCAAATCATGAAAATGATTTCTTATAATAAATCACAAAAAATTGAAGCTGTAATGAGTGTAGATGATTTAATGGAAATTAGAAAAGTGATTGACATGATTCATGTAGATGAAAAAATCAATCAATATATTATTGATTTAATTTTTGCTACAAGAGATCCACAAGCTTATGGTATCAGTGGTTTAGATGATTTAATACAATACGGTGCTTCTCCAAGAGCTTCTATTTATTTAAACAAACTTGCTCGTGTATATGCTTTTTTACAGGGTAGGGCTTATGTTGTGCCAAATGATATTAAAGCGATTGGCATGGATGTTTTAAGACACAGAGTTTTAATAACTTTTGAAGCCGAAGCCGAAGAAAAAACAAGCGAAGATATTATTGAGCAGATTTTTGATTCGGTTAAGGTTCCCTAATGTCAGAAGTTTCAAAAGAGCTTCTAAAAAAAGTTAAACGTATTCAAATACAAACGAGCCGTTTAGTAAATGATGTTTTAGCTGGTGAGTACCACTCTACTTTTAAAGGTAGAGGTATGGAGTTTTCAGAAGTAAGAGAGTATGTACCAGGTGATGATATTCGTACAATAGACTGGAACGTAACAGCTAGAATGGACGTTCCTTTTGTTAAACAATATGTTGAAGAACGTGAGTTGACTGTTATTTTAATGGTAGATATCTCAGGCTCTGGTTATTACTCATCAAAAGAGCAAACTAAAAATGAGATTGCTGCTGAAATTTCAGCTATGTTTGCTTTATCTGCTATTAAAAATAATGATAATGTTGGTTTGCTACTTTTTACAGGAAAAGTCGAAAAATTTATTCCACCAAAAAAAGGTAAAAGTCATGTTTTGCGAGTCATTAGAGAGGTATTATCTTTTCAAGCAGACCAAGAAGACACAAATCTTGAAAATGCTATCGATTATTTAAATAAAGCAGTACGAAAAAAGGCCGTTATTTTTTTAATATCTGATTTTATTAGTAAAGGTTATGAAAAAGTTTTAAGAGTAGCAGCAAAAAGACATGATTTGATTTGTATTTCATTGAGCGATCAAAGAGAACGAGAGATGCCAGATATCGGTTTGGTACATTTAGAAGATGCAGAAACAGGAGAAGTTTTATTATTTGATACCTCTGATAAAAAAGCTCGTAAAGCCTTACAAATTTTATTTGATAGAGATAAAACTCAAAGAGTTGATTTTATGAAAAGTAATAAAATAGATACTATTGATATTAATACACATCAATCATATGTTGACCCAATTGTTGGTTTTTTTAGGAATCGTGGAAAATGGAAGAAATAAAAACAAAAAAATTAATTAAAAAGAAATCTAATAATAGCTTTTTAATCATACTAAACTCTTTAATTTTAATTGGTATTGTTGTTTTACTTTTAAAACAAGACGTACAAAAAGAGATAAAAGAAGTTGAAATTTATAGTTACATAGAATTAAAAGAAGCCGCTTTAAATTTAAAATCAAAAGGCTTTGTTTTAGAATCTGCTGATTTATTTCATCGCTATTATCAAACAATAAATAATAAAGATGAAAAAATAAAAATACTCAATCAATTAGTTGAATTATATGGTTTTGATTATCTAAAACAAAAATTAAAAGCATTAAGTTTATTAGAGAGTTTAGACCCAGATGAAAAGTTTTCTTTGTATAAAAAAACAACTTATGAAACTTTAAAGTTATTGGCTAAAGATAAAGATGCTGAGCTTTATTTACAATCAGCGACTTCAATGGTTAAAACACAAACTAATAGTGGGTCTAAAAATATTGTGATAGCAAGTATTTTGGGTGAAGAAGTTTATTATCATGAGTTAGAGACTTTTCAAAAAGACTTTTCAAGTCAAACAAATAAAAAAGAGTTAATGACTCAATTACTAGCAAAAAAGCTTTTACAAAAAGAGTCTGAGCCATTGATACAAAATGAAGACTTTAAAAAAATAGCTAGTAAATCTTTACTTGATTTACGAATCTCATTTTTAATGAATCAAGAAATGAGTAAACTTAAAGCGAGTGACTTTGATTTAAAAAACTATTATCAAGCAAATCTTTATAAATATGTATTTTCAAAAGGTTATCTAATCAGTCATTTATTGATTAAAGATGATGAGCCACTACAAAAGCTTTTAAAAGCACCGCCAAATAGTTTGTCTGATTTTGAAAGTTTTGTAGATTTATACTCGATTGATTTAAATAAAAAAACTAAGGGTAAAATATCTAAATGGATTGAAAAAGATTTTATTCCGTTGATAGGTAAAGTAAAGGGTTTAACTAATTTTTTGGATGGACAATCTTTAAATACTTTAACAAAGGCACTTAAGAGTAAAAAGGGAACACATTTCTTTTGGATTCATCAAAAAAGACAGGGCCAAAATAAAAAATATGAAGATGTAAAAGAGATTGTAAAAAAATCTTACAGAGCAGAAAATCAACAAAAATTTCAAGAGCAATATTTTAAAGACTTATTTGCTAAATATAAGGTGGTTTTACATGAAGATCGCTTATAAAATATTTATTATAATTTGTATTTTATTTAACTTTGGATGTGACTCACAAAAAACAGTGGTTGATAAAAAGAAAGTAGAATTAAGCTCATCTGTAAATAAGATATCTTCAAACCTTTCAGATGAAATTAAGTTTAAAATATTATTAAACTATGATAAATCGATAACAGATATTAAAATACCAGAGATTGGCCCATTGATTAAAGGACTCAGAATCATAGAGCCAAGTGATAAAAAAACTAAAAATGCCAACAGAATATATTTAGAAAAGATATATACTCTACAGTCAGATATTACTGGTACATTTATTTTGCCAAAAGTTATTGTTGATTATAAAGAAAATAATATTAAAAAAACAATTTCAACAGGACGAATTTTTGTTGAAGTTTTAGCAGAAGACGAAAAATCAGATGATTCATTAGAAGATATCGAAGAAATCGACTTTATAAAAACGATTAAATATCAACGAGACTACAGAGGATTTTATGCTTTGTTTGCTCTTATTATTTTAATTATAATTTTATATTTTTTATATAAAAAATACTCTCAAGAAACTTGGGAAGAGCAAGATTTGACGGCGCATGAGTGGGTAAATGAGGCTTTAATTGAATTTCAGTCTAAAAAATATTTAGAGCAAGCTATGTATAAAGAGTTTTATCAATCTTTGAGTTATATTTATCGAGGTTTTTTATCAAAAAGGTTTAATACGAATGCTCTTGAGTCTACTAGAGAGGAGCTATTAATTAGTTTAAATAAAGTAGAAGAACTAAAATCCTTTACAGATAAACTACAGCAGTTTTTTAAAGAGGATGAAATGGCAAAATTTGCTGATATTTACCCAAAAGTTGAGACAATGAAAAGTTCTATTTTTTTATTGAATGCTATTGTAGAAAAAACAGTATTACTTGAAGAAAGCCAAGAACAAGAATGGGAGGAAGTAGATGAATAATATAATAGATACAATGAGTCAGACTTTTTTTCATTTTAAAGACCCTTATTATTTACTTTTAATTTTACTTGTACCTGTTTTATATTATTGGGAGTTTTATAAACGTGAGCCTTCTATTATTTATCCAAGTATTGCAAGGATAAAAAAAATCAAACCATCTTTAAAGGTGAGGTTGTTTCCTTTAAGGGCATGGTTAAAAATTATAGCTTTTATTTTTATTGTATTTGGTTTAGCTAGATTTCAAAAAGGTAAAAAAACATTAGAGGTTATTACTCATGGTGTTGATATTGTTTTAGCTATAGATACTTCTGGCTCTATGAATGCTTTAGATTTTAAACTAAGGGGTAAAGAGGTAGATAGGCTAGAAGTTATTAAAGATGTTGTTAATGACTTTGTTAAAACAAGACGAAGTGATCGAATGGGTATGATTGTATTTGGTACAATGGCTTTTACTCAATGTCCATTAACCCTAGATCATGGTGTTTTACTTAGTTTTTTAAAAAGTTTGACCATCGGTATGGCTGGTGAATCAACAGCAATTGGTAGTGCTATTGGTACAGCAGTTAATCGTTTAAAAGAAAAAAAGAGCAAATCAAAAATTTTAATTTTATTAACTGATGGAGCAAATACTGCTGGTGATATTGACCCAATTCAAGCAGCTGAAATAGCGAAAGCTTTTGGTATTAAAATTTATTGTATTGGAGTCGGTTCTCGTGGCAAAGTTCCTATTAAAATAGAGACTCCTTTTGGGCCTCAATATCAATATATACAATCTGATTTAGATGAAACAAGTTTAAAAAAGATATCAAAAATGACGGGTGGTAAGTATTATCGAGCTACTGATTTAGGCGAGCTTAAACAAATCTATACTGAGATTGATAGCTTAGAAAAATCAAAATCAAAAGTAAAAGAGCATATGGAGTACAAAGAACTTTTTTATGTATTTGTAATACCAGCTATTTTATTACTTTTATTATACTTATTATTAGACCTTACATACTTTAGGAGAACACCATAATGGAGATAGAGTTAATTTCTGGTCTACGAATCGGTATACCCTCTAATTTTTATTGGCTAATTATTAGCCTTGTTGTTTTATTACTTTTAATTTTTCAAGGTAAAAAACAAAAAGCTTATATCAAACAAATGATTCATGATAAAAATCATTCATTTTTATTAAGTGATTTAACTTCTCAAAATAAAAAGATAGCTAGTTTATCTTTTTTTATTATTATTTTAGTCGCTTCGATTAGTTTATTACAACCTAAATGGGGTTTTCATTGGGAAGAAGTAAAACGTCGAGGGGTTGATGTTATTGTTGCTATTGATGTATCAAAAAGTATGTTAGCTCAAGATTTAAAACCAAATAGATTAATTAGAGCAAAGAGAAAAATACTAGATTTTTTAGATATAGTTGAGGGTGATAGAGTTGGTTTAATTGCTTTTGCTGGTACTAGCTTTTTACAATGCCCATTAACTTTAGATTATGGTGCTTTTAGATTGTTTTTAGACCTGCTAGATACAGATTTAATACCACAACAAGGTACAGCCATTGATGATGCTATTTATTTATCTATTGAAGCATTTAAGTCATCAGCTAAAAAATCAAAAGCATTAATTTTGATTACTGATGGAGAAGGACATTCTGGTGCTTATTTAGAAGCAGCCAAAGCTGCTAAAGAAGAGGGCATAAAAATTTATACAATGGGTTTTGGTTCAGTTGAGGGGCATCCTATTCCTGACCCTATTCATAAGGGTAAAAACTTAAAAGATAGTGATGGTAATTTGGTTATCTCAAAATTAAATGAGACTATTTTACAAGAAATAGCTCTTGAAACAGGGGGGGTATATGCTCTGGCTCAAAATAATGATGATGATTTACAATTAATCTACACCAATGAGATTCAAGCAAAAATTCAAAAGCAAAATATTAAATCAAGCCGTCAAAAAAGATATGAAAATAGATTTCAAATTTTTTTACTAATAGCTATTTGTTTTATATTTTTAGAGTCTTATTTAAGACGAGCAAAATTACATATCCCTTTGATTAAAAGAAAAATAGATACAAGTTTATTGATAGTGCTTTTGTTTTCTTGTGTTTCAACTTCATCTGCTAACTCTAATATATGGAGTATGTTTGGACAAGCTAACACAGAAGAAAAATCTTATTTAAAGGGGCAATCAGCTTATCAAAATAAAAAATATAACGATGCATCAAAATCGTTTGCTAATGTTCAGCTTGAAAACCCAAACTCTCTTGAAAACTTATACAATGTAGGTAGCTCGTTATATAAAACAGGAGACTTTCAAAGAGCAATGACCTATTTTGAACAATCAAAAGAAAGTGAAAACAAAGAGTTAAAAGCTAGCTCTAATTATAATTTAGCTAATAGTTTTTATCGTTTAGGCCAATTAGAAAAGGCTTTAAAATCTTATGAAGAAACATTAAAAATAGATTCAAATCATGAAAATGCTAAAAAAAATCTAGAGTTTGTCAGAAAAAAAATTAAAGAGAAGATAGATAAAAATAAAAAGAATAAAAAAAACCAGAAGAAACAAAATAAAAAAGACCAAAAAAAAGAAGGGGATAAAAAAGATTCCCAAAAACAAAAAGAGCCTGATTCAAAAAAAGATTCGAAATCAAAAAAAGGTGACAAAAAAAAGAAAGACCAAGAAAAAAAAGAAGGCCAAAAAAAGTCTGATAAAAAAGATAAGAAAAAATCAGAAAAACAAAAAGAAGAAGAAGAAGAAAAGAAGAAGGCTCAAGAGCAGGCTAAAAAAGAAAAAAAATCAGGAGATAAAAACTCTCAGAAACAACAAAAAGTAAAACGTGGTAAAAAACTAACTAAGCAAGAGGCTCAAAGATTTTTAAATAGAATGCGACGAGAAAACAAAAATCAAATGAAACAATTTATAAAATATAAACTAAATAAACGTGGAGTAAGAAACGAAGGAGGAAAGCAATGGTAAATAGTATTGTTAATATTTTCTTACTTTTTTTTATACAAATAGTCACACATTCAGCTAGTTTGAATCTCAAAGCCGATCAAACTCTGATTCCAATGGGTGGAGAAGTAGAGGTTCAATTTATTTTTGAAGGGTTGTCGAGCTCTCCCAATTTAGGTAGCTTAGATATTGAAGGTTTTCATACAATTGCTAGGTCTACATCAACTTCGGTTCAATTTATTAATGGAAAAAAAAGTGAATCAGCAACAATAACTCTACAATTAAGACCAAAAACTACGGGCCGTTTAACCATTGGTCCTTATGAGTTAACTTACAATAAACAAAAACTACGTTCAAATCAATTGGTGATTATAGTTGACTCATCGGCTTTAAATAAAAGTAATAAAAAAAGTATATTTATTGAAGCTAGCTTAGATAAAAAAGTATTAGTTTCAGGTGAACAAACATTGTACAGGGTTAAAATATATAGGCCGGCTGACAAAACTAATTTTTCTCAAATGAGTTTTTCATTACCAGATACAAGTGATGTTATCTTAGAAGAAAAAAAATCAACACAAAAAGATTATCAAAAAAATATTAAAGGAAAATTACATCAAGTTACTGAGGTAATTATTCCTTTGTTTGCTTTAAAGTCAGGTTCTTTTAATATTCCACCTGCTAGCGTTACTTATTATATAAAGTCAGCAACTCAAAGGCGTAGACGAAGATCATTTTTTGATAGTTTTTTTGATGATAATCTTTTTGGTGGCCGCGGAACAAAAAAACAAGCTTGGAGTGAGGGTTTAAAATTAGAGGTTGATGAAATAAAGCTATTAAAGCCAAAAAACTTTTCGGGGTTAATTGGTCAATTTAATATAGAGCAAACTTTGAGTCATAAAGATATTACAACCGATGATAGTTTGACTCTAAAGTTGAAAGTAACGGGTATTGGTAATTTGAATGATTTACGTGAGATTTTAGTAGAGATTGAAGGCTTTAAAATTTATCCAGATGGTGAAGGTGACTTACAAGAGAGAAAAGGTCAAAATGGTCTTCTTGGAGGAATCAAAGAGTTTTCTTATGCTCTAGTACCAAATAAAGCAAAAAGTGCTAAAATTGGACCATTTAAATTAACTTACTTTGATTCAGATAAAAAAATATTCTCAACAGTAGAGACAATAGTTGATATTGTGAATATCAAACAAGGAGAGTTAAAGCCTCAAACAAAGTTAGTAATGCCTGTTACAGATAAAAAAGTAAGCCTAAATAATGAAAATAAGCTCAAAGTAAAAGTTTTAAAACATAATATTTTACCATTAGAAATGACTTACGATACTAAGTCATCTTTTTTATTGAATAGAAGTCACTTTTTGGTATTTTCTTTATTATTAATTTTATTAACTTTAATTTTTGACTTTTTTATAAAAAATAAACTTAATTTTAAAAAACATGGGATAGAGTTAGATTATAATCAAGCTTGGGTGATTTTTACAAAAGAAATTGAAGTTTCAAACTCTCCAAGTAAAGTTTTTACAGATTTTTTATTAAGAAAATTAAAATCGCCTGTCTTAGAAAAAACAAAAGAAGAAATATTAGAAATTTTGATGAATAAAAGTATTTCGCAAGACTTGTATGAAAAGACTTTTAAAATTTATGAAAAAGAAGATATAAATAAATATTCTGGTCAGAATGCTCAGCAATCAGATATAAATGACTGGATAAACCTATCTAAGACATTTAATGATGAGTTTTAACTAGCAATGTTAATGATTACGATACTTATTTGATGATAAAGTAAATTTTATTGAACTAAGCTAGTATAAAGTAAATAAAGTGGTATATATTTAGCTTTGTGTTTGTTTAGAACCTATTTACATTCTTTTGGTTTTTAAAAAACCAAATAGGAGATTATAATGCCAATATATGAATATAAATGCTCTTCATGTGAAGATACTTTTGAAGTGATGCAAAGTATGTCAGCAAGTGATTTAATAAGCTGTAAACTTTGTGAAAGTAAAGATATTAGAAAAATAATTCATGCGGTAGGTTCTATTTATAAGGGAGATGGCTTTTATTCTACGGAGTACAGAAGTGAATCTTATAAAGAAGGTGCAAAAAAAGATAAAACGGTAGCACCTGTCAAAGCAAAACCTAGTGATAAAAAGTCAAAGTCAGCTTAATTTTCAGTTTATTTTTTACTTTTTTAAAAAAAAGTTTGACATAGCTTCAAACGACGTGTAATATCTAATCTCAATGCGGGGAGGTCGCCTAGTGGCCAATGGCAGGAGACTGTAAATCTCCCGGGTTTTCCCTACGAAGGTTCGAATCCTTCTCTCCCCATTATTATTTCAATCGGCCCACATGGCTCAGAGGTAGAGCACACCCTTGGTAAGGGTGAGGTCATGGGTTCAATTCCCATTGTGGGCTTCATATTCTAGTTGATGATTCATCAAGTAACGGAGGGCTGTAATGGCTAAAGAAAAATTCGATCGTAGTAAACCACATTTAAACATTGGTACAATTGGTCACGTAGATCATGGTAAAACAACTCTAACTGCTGCTATTACTAAGGTTTTATCGGATGCAGGTTATTGTGAATCTGTTGCTTTTGATGAAGTAGATAATGCACCAGAAGAAAAAGCAAGAGGTATAACTATTAATACTTCTCACGTAGAGTATGAAACAGAAACAAGACATTATGCACACGTTGATTGTCCGGGTCACGCTGATTATGTAAAAAACATGATCACTGGAGCTGCACAAATGGACGGAGCTATCTTAGTTGTATCTGCTGCTGACGGTCCTATGCCACAAACTAGAGAGCATATCTTATTAGCTCGACAGGTAAACGTGCCTTTCATTGTTGTTTTCTTAAACAAAGCTGATACGGTTGACGATGAAGAGCTCATGGAACTCGTAGAAATGGAAGTTCGTGAATTGCTTGATGCGTATGAATTTCCTGGAGATGATATTCCTGTAATTGCTGGTTCTGCTCTTAAAGCTCTTGAGGGTGATAAAGGTAAATTAGGTGCTGAGTCTGTTCTTAAATTAATGGCTGCAGTTGATGAGTATATTCCAATTCCAGTAAGAGAAGTAGAGAAAAACTTTTTAATGCCAGTTGAGGATGTTTTCTCAATTACAGGTCGAGGAACAGTAGCTACTGGTAGAATCGAAACTGGAATTATCAAAGTTGGAGAATCAATAGAAATCGTTGGCATGGGTGAAGAAGTAGGAACTACTACTTGTACTGGTGTTGAAATGTTTAGAAAACTTCTTGATGAAGGCCGAGCTGGAGACAACGTTGGTTTATTATTAAGAGGTATTGACAAAGAAGCTATTCAAAGAGGGCAAGTTTTGGTTAAGCCAGGTACTTGTAAATCTTATAAAAACTTTAAAGCAAAAGCATATATCCTAAGTAAAGAAGAGGGTGGACGACATACTCCTTTCTTTAAAGGTTATAGACCACAATTTTACTTCAGAACAACTGACGTAACTGGTGATATTACGTTAAATGACGGTGTTGAAATGGTTATGCCTGGTGACAACGTTGAAATTAATGTAAGTCTTCATACTCCGGTAGCTATGAACGTAGAACTTCGATTCGCTATTCGTGAGGGTGGAAGAACTGTTGGTGCTGGTGTTGTTATGTCTATTGAAGAGTAAACAAAATACAGACTAATCAGAAATGATCTCTTGTTATAGAGAGGTCATTGTATTTAGATAAAAAAAGACAGACTTTAGAGTCTGTCTTTTTTTTTGCTTAAAAGTTTAAAACAGATATTAGTTATTATGATTGTAAAGGAGTTGCTTATTAAAGGTTTAAGTTTGTTTTAGAGTAAATCCAAAGAGATACTAAAGTAAAAAAGATAAGCTCTAACATAATTAATACAATTGGCTCAAGGGCTAAAAATGGTTTGATATCGATAATTTCTTCGATAAATTCAATTTCTTCTTGTTGCTCTTTTTGTAAGAGTTTGGCTTGCTTAGTATTTACCTTAAAAATAGTGACAAGTGAGGTTGCGATTCTGTAGGTAGTATATAAAGCATAAGTATAAATAAAAAATTTTAAAAAAAGAGTTATTTTACTTAAGTAAAAAAAAGAACAGGTTAGACTGATATAGCACATAATATAGATGCAACTCAGAAACTCGATATGAGGATTAGCTAAATTGTTTTTTTTTAACTTAAAATAATCTTTAGCATCTTTACTCGAATTTACGAGGCTAAATAATTTAAAGTTTCTTATTAGGTTTAAACCGATTGAATAAGAAAATATACCAAAAAAACATGTATTCATATGGTAATTATGTCAGATGCTAAGAAAAAAAAATAGTAATCTTTGATTTGGAACTTGTGTTTGCATCTGTGTGTAGAATAGTTTAATTATATAAATATTCTGTTATACTAAATGATTAGATTAATCGATTCAATTTTAAATTTATGCTATTAAAAAAATACCCCAAAGAAAAAAAAATATTTAGTGTTTCTGAGCTAACCAGTTTCATTAAAATTCATTTAGAATCAAAATTTCCAACTCTATATGTTGAAGGTGAAGTTTCAAACTTAAGTCTTCAATCTTCTGGACATATTTATTTTACTCTAAAAGATGGTGGAGCTTCTATATCTTGTGTAATGTTTCGCTCAAGCACCAGAAATGGTGCTGAATTTTTAAAACATGGTAAAAAAATTTGTATAGTAGGATCATTACGTGTTTATGAGCCAAGAGGTAGTTATCAAATTATTGCCTCAAGAGTAGAGCTAAAAGGGCAGGGAGATTTATTTTCTGAATTTGAAAAAAGAAAGGCAGATTATGAAAATAGAGGGTGGTTTGATTCAGCAATAAAAAAAGAGTTTCCACTTTTTCCTAAAAAAATAGCAATTATTACTTCTCCAACAGGTGCTGTGATTAAAGACTTTTATAATGTGGTAAAAAGAAGGCAGCCCAATGGGCTCTTGATACACCTTTATCCTGTGAGAGTTCAAGGAAGTGAGGCAGCCAAAGAAATAAAAAACGCTATTGAATTGATTAATAATAAAAAAGAAGAAGATTTAATTGTAATAGCTCGTGGAGGAGGAAGCATAGAAGACTTATGGGCTTTTAATGAAAAAGAAGTAGTAGAAGCAATTTTTTATTCAGATTTACCAATTATTTCTGCTATTGGTCATGAAACTGACTTTACTTTAAGTGACTTCGTAGCAGATAAAAGAGCCTCAACTCCATCAGTAGCAGGGGAGTTAGTTGTGTCTGACTCAAAGGTTTTGCTAGAAAAAGTTTCAAACTCTTTTAAGAGTCTGGAACGTTTAATGTTTTCTAATTTAGAGTATAAAAAACTACAATTAGTTCCATTTAAAAAATCTAAATTAACAGACTTTTTTATACAACAAATAGAAAAACAATTCATGAATTTAGATTATTTAAATAAAGATTTAAATTTTTTGATAAAACAAATAGTTGATGAAAAAAAGTCCCAAATTAAAAATATTAATATGGTTTCACTTCATAGACAAATGAGCTCTACGATAAAATCTCAAAAAGCTTTAATTGGCGAATATTTAAATCAAAGCTTTTTTAAAATGGATGCACTCATTTTAGATAAACAACAAAATTTAGAAATAATCAAAGAAAGATTAATGGCCCATAGTCCAGAAGGAATTTTAAAAAAGGGTTATACACTATTGAGTAAAAATAATGAGTGTGTATATTTGATTAATCAATTAAAAGTTGGAGAAGAATATGATTTGCAACTTTGTGATGGTAAGGCTAATATTTTAATTAAAGGAAAATTAAATGGCAAAAAAAAATAAATTAGAATTTGAAGATGCTTTAGTAGAATTAGAAGATATCGTAAAGTCCTTAGAAAACAGGGATTTACATTTAAAAGATGCTCTAATAGCTTTTGAAAGGGGTATGGAGTTATCAGAAGTTTGTTCTTCTAAGCTACAAGAAGCAGAAACGAAACTAAAAGTTTATAAAGATTCTCATTTTGAAGAAATAGATACTATAGTTTAAAATTTAATTAAATTATTTTTGGGATATTTATCTAGTTTTGTTATGAAGCAAACAGGGACAAATTACTTAGCTTTAGGTATAATAATTGCGTTTGTTTTCAAAGAAATTCAAAAGGAATTGAATTTAAATTATGGGTCTTTTTATATTTATAGTAGTTTTGGGTGGTATTGGATATGTAGTTTTTTCTATTATATCTACAAATCCGGCACAAGTTCATTATAAAAAAGCCTTGGAGTTTTTAGAAGCAGATAATTTTTATGAAGCCGAACAGTTTTTTATAAAAACTGTAGAGGCAGACCCTCTACATGTTAAATCTAGACATGAATTAGCAAATATCTACGAATCACAAGGAGTAATGGATAAATGTATTTCAGAGCTAAAAAAACTAATAGGCTCTAGTTCTAATCCATTTGATAATTTATGTACAAGTAGCTACTGGAGAATGGCAGAGATTTATTATGCCCAAGAAAAATTTCAGGATGCTTGGCAAATTTTTATTTTACTTTTAAAAATGGGCATTGTTTCTTCTAAGTTATACTTTTATTTAGGTGAACTATATATGATTCAAAAAAGGTTTGCAGAAGCAATTGTTTTTTTTGATGAGTCCTTAGCTCTACAGAAAGATCAAATTCAGGCTGTTTTTTACAAATCTATTTGTTTAATTTCAATCAAAGAGTTTAAAGAGGCAACTACATCTTTGAAAAAAACAGAGTCAGATAAAGATTTTAAATCTAAAAGTCTTTTTTTGCTTGGTATGCTTAATTTAGACCTCAAAAATAACAAAGAAGCAAGCAACTACTTTGGTGCTTTATTAAATGAAAGAAACCCTATTTATTTAAAAGATATTTTATTTTTTAAATCTTATGAGATTTTATTAAAAGACGAGCTAGGAGAAGAAGATTTAAACAAGGTTGTTGGTTATTTAAATCGTGGAATTCAGCTTAAAAACATTTTTTCAGATGTAAAAAAAGAGTATTTATTTCATTTAGGTGGGGTTTATTTATTAAAAAAGCAATTTAATGAAGCTAAAATGGTGTATAGAGATCTTTGTCGTATTGATGCATATTATAAGGGTGCAGATCAAATTTTAAAATCGGTAGCCAAAGAACTATTAATTAAAGAAGAGCATAACTCAATTATAGAACAATATACAAAATTTCAAAAAACGGGGCATTATAAACATGCTCTAACACAAGCATTAAAAATAGAAGAATTTTTTCCTACTAACTTACCTATATTAGTGATTGAAAAACTAGAAGAAAATGCTCAAAGAAAGTTTTTAGAAATGATTAAAAATCAGGATAATGCTACAAAAAAACTAAGTATGGTAATCCCTAAAACTCCATTAGAGCTATCTAATTCAAAGTATGAAGTATTTAGTAAAACTTGTCAAAAGCTATGTGAAAAATTAGCAGTAGTAGTTGAAAAAGATATAGCAGAAAGAAAAAGCGAGTCTTTATTTTTGGGAATAGATAAAGATAGCTTAACAAATTTAATATTTTTTTATAAACCAGCTGCAATTGTTGGAGCGATAGCATTACTCGACTTTTTAGATATGAAAGATAAGTTTAATGCAAAAAAATTAACTTTTATTAGTTGTGGTGGATTTACTGAAGAAGCACTAGAACTATCAAAAAAACATAATATTGTCTTATATGATAGGCATCAATTGAAAAAACTATTATAGTTTATAAATAAGGGGAGAAATGGAAACCTATATTGAAAAACTAAATGAAAAAATAAAAGAATCGAAACTTGGTGGTGGAGAGGTCAGATTACAAAAAGAACTTGCTAAAGGTAAGTTGGGTGCTAGAAAACGTCTCCAACTATTATTTGATCCAGATACATTTCAAGAGTTTGATGCTTTTGTTACTCATAATTGCCATGATTTCTCTATGCAAGATAAAAAATTTTTGGGCGATGGGGTAGTCACAGGAACAGGATTTGTAAATGGTCGAAGAATATTTGCTTATGCACAAGATTTTACAGTTTTTGGGGGCTCTTTGTCTTTGGCTTATGCCAATAAAATTTGTAAGGTAATGGACATGGCTTTAAGGTCAAAGGTTCCTATTATTGGTTTAAATGATTCAGGTGGTGCCAGAATCCAAGAAGGAGTAAACTCTCTTGGAGGATATGCTGAAATATTTTGGCGTAATGTCGAATGTAGTGGTGTTATACCTCAATTGTCATTAATTATGGGGCCTTGCGCTGGAGGAGCTGTTTATTCTCCTGCTATTACAGATTTTATTTCTATGGTAGATGATAGCTCATATATGTTTTTAACAGGACCTGATGTTATCAAAGAAGTAACAAATGAAATTGTAACTCAACAAGATTTAGGTGGAGCTATAACCCACAATGAAATTTCAGGAGTAGCCCACTTTAGAAATGAATCAGAAGAAACAGCTATCGCTCACATGAAGATTTTACTTTCATATATACCATCGAACTGTGATGAAAAACCACCTATTGTTGATAAAGGTGATATAAATTATAGAGAAACTTCTTTATTGAAAAAAATAGTACCTGTAAATCCGATAAAACCTTATGATATGTTAGATGTAGTAAAAGAAGTCATTGATAAAAATAGTTTACTTGAGTCTCAAAAAGACTTTGCACCTAATATTATTACAGCTTTTGCTAGAATTGGTGGTAAATCAGTAGGTATTATTGCAAACAATCCAATGCATATGGCAGGAGTTTTAGATATAGATGCTTCTAATAAATCAGCAAGGTTTATAAGATTTTGTGATTGTTTTAATATYCCNATTANTTASYYTYRTYGATGTMCCAGGCTTTTTRCCAGGAGTTGAGCAAGAACACGGTGGAATCATTAAAAATGGAGCGAAGTTATTGTATGCATACAGTGAAGCTACTGTCCCTATGATTACTATTATTACTCGTAAAGCTTATGGTGGAGCCTATGATGTAATGTCTTCGAAACATATACGTTCAGATTTAAACTTTTCTTTTCCAAATGCAGAAATTGCAGTTATGGGAGCAAAAGGAGCTGTAAATATTTTATATCGTAATGAAATGAAAAAAAATCCAGAGCTTAAAGATACTTATATTAAAGAATATGAAGATCGTTTTGCAAATCCATATGAAGCAGCATCTAAGGGTTATATTGATGAAGTAATTGATCCTAGTATAACAAGAAATCGAATCATAGACGGATTAGATCTTCTTAAAAATAAAAAAGTTGTTAGATCAAACAGAAAACACGGAAATATTCCATTATAAAATGAGTAAAAATGAATAAAATATTAATAGCAAATCGAGGCGAAGTAGCTCGAAGGATTCAAAAGACTTGTGATAACTTAGGCATATATAGTGTTTCTGTTTTTTCTGATGTAGATAGAGACTCTAAGCATATACAATTCGCTCATGAAGCATATTGTATTGGTAGTGGTCCCTCTAGTAAAAGTTATTTAAATCAAGATATTTTAATTAGAGTGGCTAAAGATTCTAAATGTACTGCGATTCATCCAGGATATGGATTTTTAGCAGAAAATGCTGGGTTTGCAAAAAGAGTAGTTGATGAAGGGTTTATTTGGATTGGTCCAAAGTCAGAATTAATAACTTTATTTGGAGATAAACTAACTGCTAGAAAAGAAATGAAAAAATTAAATGTACCTTTACTGCCAGGTACAAATGAAGCCATTGATGATATTTCTCTTGCCAAAGAAATAGGAAAACAGTCGGGTTATCCTTTATTACTAAAAGCTGCTGGTGGTGGTGGTGGAAAGGGAATGAGAATTGTTGAAAAAGAAGAGGATTTAGAAAGACTTTTTGAACAATGCTCATCAGAAGCTTTAAAGGCTTTTTCTGATTCTCGTATTTTTGTTGAAAAATATTTACAAAATTCCTATCATATTGAATTTCAAGTACTTGGAGATAAATTTGGTAACGCCCTACATTTTGGGTATCGTGAATGTTCAGTTCAAAGAAGACATCAAAAGGTTATTGAAGAATGCCCATCTTTGAATGTGAATGATGAAGAGGTAGTTAAACTATTAGAAGTATTATGCAACGTTGTTTCTAATCTATCATATGATTCTTTGGGTACTTTTGAATTTTTAAAGGATCAAAAAGGTAATTTTTACTTTTTAGAGATGAATACAAGATTGCAAGTAGAACATTCAGTAACAGAAATGACCTATAATATAGATTTAGTAGAACAACAGATTCGTGTAGCATTTGGAGAAAAACTATCTATAAAACAAAAAGATATAAAAAGAGAAGGGTGGGCTATTGAATGTCGTTTATATGCAGAAGACTCCTATGAAAACTTTGCTCCATCTCCTGGTAAAGTAAGTTATTTATCAATTCAAAAACAAAAAAATATTCGTTTAGATAATTATTTAAAAGATAGTGGACATATACCTTTAGAGTATGACCCTATGTTTGCTAAAGTAAGTGCACTTGGCAAAAATAGAAATGCTTCAATTATTCATTTAAAAAAGTATTTAAAGTCTTTTGCTTTACAGGGTTTTCCTACAAATATCAATTTTCATTTATGGTTACTTGATGACTCTAGATTTATTGAAGGAAAAATAACTACAGATGAAATAATGCTAAGACAAGAAGAATTTAAACTTTATTTTGATAAAAAGAAAAAGGAATATGAAGATATTTTATTGTTTGTTTTGTTAGAGTTAAGTAATCGTTCTAAAGATTATGATTCATTAGGTTTGTCTGCTTCTATGAATGGTAAATTTTTGAAAATTTATTTTGAAAGAATTTCATCGCTTGGTGGAACCTACTTTCAGTCTTTTGATTTGAGTGAAGATGATGAAATAATATTGAGAAATAAGATTCAGATGATTGATGTAACAAATGAAAATTTTGTTGTGAGTGTGGGCCATAAAGTTTATACAGGAAAAATACTAAATGAAAACAAGATGCAAATTGAAAACGAAGTGTATAATGTAGATTTATTTAATCCTGGTACACTACCTTTAGATGTTTTAGGATCAAAAGWTAGTTTAGATAGTGGTAAGATAGAGTCTCCTATTAACGGAAAAGTTGTATCAATTAAAGTGAACCAAAATGACTCTGTAAATGAAGGAGATATCTTACTTGTATTAGAAGCTATGAAAATGGAAAATGAAATTAAAGCAAGTTGCTCTGGAGTAATTGATAATATTTCAATTTGTGAGGGAGATACAGTTAATAAAGGTGATTTATTAATTAATATTTTAGCAAATAGTGAATAAGTATTGGCTTTATCTTTTGTTTGTTTTTACTGTTATACAAATTTATATTTGAGTATAGAATGTGGGGCCTCTATGGGGGAAATTTTTAAAATATTATTAGTTGATGATGATGAAGATATACATCAATCAATACCAGCTTTATTTACAAAAAAAGAGCTATCTTTTGACCATAGTTATAGTTTTAAGGATAGTGTTGTAAAGTTAGCTACAGTGAAATATGATTTAATCATTTGTGACTTTGATTTAGGAGTCAAATCTGGTATAGATTTAGCCATTATTTTAAGAAAATACCGTCCAAATACAAATATATTTATGTTAGTTGCTAATTACGAATATAGCACGGTACTTCCTTTGGCAAAAAAAGAAAATATAACATCTTGTTACGAAAAACCTTATATTGAAGACTCTTTAATTGATGGAATTTTATCTATTTTTAATGAAAATATAGAAACTAGCATAGAGCTTTCTAAGGTAGAGACAAAAATAGTTTCCTCTGAAATATTAGAAATAAAAGCCCCTCTTGATGATACAGAAGTCTCTACTCTAAAAAAGTTTAATAGACCCTCCTCTTTTAAAACATTAGATGGAGAAAAGGTGATTCTCCAAGAGGTACCTGATGATATAAGTTCAAATTTATCTCAAGATAAAAATGAACTATCTGTAGAAGATAGCGCTACTTTTTTAAAAGATTTAGTAATCGAAGTAGATAGTTTGCATGAAATTAAATCATCTGAAATTGAAGACTTTGCAAAAGTTCAAAAGGTTCAAATTCTATCAATTCAAGAAGAAGAACTTGCTCTAGAAAAAAGAAAAGAAGCAGAAGAAAAAAAGAAAAAACTAGAAAAAGAGGAAACAAAAAAAGACGAAAAACCTATTGTAGTTGAAGAAGAAAAAAGTGACTTTGGTTTTTCTTCGTCAACAAAAAAAGAAAAAGGTTTAGAAATAGACTTTGATGGTTTAGACGAATCTCGTATTCATGAAGCTCAGATTGATTCAAATATAAAATCAAATCCATTTGAATATAAGTTCGCCAAAGAAAAACCAAAAAATGAACCTCATCTAAGAGTTGTGATTGCTCAAAATATTTTATCAGCAGCATTAGTTTGCTACCCTTTAGATGAAGACCATCATTCAATGGATGATGTGCGCAGAGAACTCGAAAATAAAAATGTAAACTATAACGTAGATTTTGAACTACTTGAAACACTAATAGAAAAAGTAAATTTATTACGCCAGCCAATTTTAGGTGAAGTTATAGCAACAGGAAAAGCTGCTATAGATGGTAAAAATGGTTATATAAAACTTTCTTTTACAAATACTTTAGATGTAGAACTATTAGAAACAGATGATGGAAAAGTAGACTTTAAAAATATTTATAAAATAGATTGTGTTCGTAAAAATGATATTTTAGGAGAGATTATCCCTCCGACTCCATCTATTAATGGTATGGGTGTAACAAGTTTTGTGCTTAAAGGTAAAACAGGAAAAGCAAGGCCAATTTTACCCGGAAAAGGCGTAGCTTTTGATAAAAAAAGTCAAAAATTTTACTCAGAGCTTGATGGGCAACCATTTTTAAAAGGTAATAAAATTTTAGTTTCTAAAGTTTATGTGGTTCCAAATGGTGTAGATTACTCAACTGGAAACATTTCCTTTGTAGGATCTGTTCATATTTGTGGAGATGTTGCTTCTGGTTTTGAGGTTGAGGCTGAAGGGGATATTTTAGTAGAAGGAATCGTTGAAGGAGCAATTTTAAAAGCTGGAGGTTCAATTAAAATTCAAAAGGGTTTTGCAGGAGCTGATAAGGGCTCTATATATGCAGAAGGTGATGTTCGTTGTAAGTATATTTCAAACGGAAACGTAGAAGCAATGGGTGAAGTTTTAGTTGAAGACTCTATTATAAATTCGGCAGTTACTAGCCATAGTAAAATTAAAGTTTTTAATAAAAAAGGAAATATACTTGGAGGGCTCATAAGAGCAAAAGAAAGTATTAGAGTTCTAAATTTAGGTTCAGATTTTGGTGTTGCTACAAAAGTGATTGTTGGAAAACATTTTATTTTAAAAGAACAATTAGGAGAAATAAATAAATCTCAAAAATTAAACTCTTTAAAGATGGATAAAATATCAAAAGGTATTCAAAGCTTTACTAGTTTAACAACAGGAAAAACCCTAGACAAAAACCATTTGATAAAGTTAAAACAATTGAAATCGATCTTACAAAAATTAAAAAAAGATGAAGGTGAATTTGAATTAAGTAAAGAAGAATTATTGAAAATATTTAACGAAAAATGTAGGGCTAAAATTTTTGTGAAAGAAAATGCTTATTCTGGAGTATCAGTACAAATTGGAAATACAGTTTATGCTTTAAATGATATTTTTAGTAATTGCTCATTTTTTGAAGATAGGTTTAGAGCTGTGGTAAAATTAGGAAAGTATGAAGAGGAATAGAAAACTTTCATAGAGTTTCTAATTATATTTAGGTAGTTTATGGCATTAGATGAAAAAAAAAGAGACATATTTAGAGACTTTTTAGATACAAAAATCGAAGTCATGAAAATAAAAGTTGTTGGAAAGGATGATGTCCTTTTTACATCAAAAGTACACTATGTAGAAGACTCAAAAATAGAGATTACAATGAATCGGGTAAAAGGTGTTATACCTAATGTTTATAAAAAAGATAAACTAGATATTATTGCTACATTAAATAACGGTCAAAATGTATTATTTTACTCAAAAGTTTTACAAATAGAAATAAGTGATACATCTAAAACTCCTTCTATATTGTCTATCACTTGGCCCGATAATTATGTAAAAAAACAAATGAGACAAGATGTTAGGATAAACTCTACAGTTAAAGTTTATTATGCAGAAGAAATAAATGAAGATAAAAAAATTGATGAAGATAAGCAAAGTGTTGGCTATTTGGTTGATATTTCTCGAGGTGGTGGCTTTTTAATTACGAGTGAAAAAGTAATATTTAAAGGCAAAAACTTTCATTTATATTTGTACTTAAATGAGGAAGAGCATCAATTAGAAACAATTGTACCCTGTGAAGTAGTAGTTGTAAAAAAAATTGGTTCAGGAAAAGAAATCAAATATCAAGGAATGGCTTTTTGTTTTAAAAATTTAAGCAAAAAAACAGAAGAAACCATTATAAATTGGATTTTTACACAACAAAGAAAACAATTAGCAAGTAGAAGGAAAAATAGTAGGCAAAATGAAAAATAAAAAAATATTAGTGGTTGATGATGAAGAAATGATTGTAGATACATTTCAAGCATTTTTAGAGCTAGAAGGCTATGAAGTATTTACTGCAAACTGTGTTGTAAATGCTAAAAAAGTTTTATCTGATATTGAAGCTGACTTAGTATTAACTGATTTAAAGATGCCAGGTGAAAATGGTATTGATTTTTTAAATTATTTAAATAAAAACTTTTCAAATATGCCTGTAGTTATGATAACAGGGAACCCTGATGTTAAAGCGACTTATTTGGCCTATGAAAAGGGAATACTAGATTTTTTAATTAAACCAGTTTCAAGAAAGGATTTAATAGAAATAGTTACAAAAGTTTTTGCAGAACTTGAAAATAGTGATATAGATATTGATAAATTACTAGAGGATTTAAAATGAGATTACTTTTCGTCTTTTTTTTAAGTTGTAGTATATATTTTACTTGTGATTCTTTTTTAAGTGCAAACGAGTTTTACTATCAAGGTGATTATAAAGAAGCTCTAGATCAATACCAAAAATGTGAAAAAAACCCTAGCTATTCTTTGTATTATAATCTTGGTAATGTATATTTTAAATTACAAAAATATGGATTATCGAGATATAATTATGAGATGGCTAAAGTATTATCCCCAACAAATCAGAACTTAAAATATAATTTATCTTTATTAAAAAATAAACTGAATGATGATGTTGACTCTAAACTATTTGTTTCAAGTACTTTATTTGATTTAGAAGTTGAATATTTATTAATTATTTTGTCTGTTCTTTTTAGTATAAGTTTTTTGTATAGGGCTAAAATAGGGAAATACTTATGGGTAGTCTCGCTTGTTTTTATTATTCTTATGGTGGTTAGTTACCAATCTCTCTTTTTTAAGTCTGTTAGGTCTGGTATAATTTTACCTGTAGAGACTCAAATATATAGTAGTCAAGATATTTCTTCTGCTGTTTTAGGACGTGTTCATACAGGTTATAAAGTAAAAATAGTACAGGTTCTAAAGGATTGGGTTTTAGTAGAGTTTCGTTTAAATAATTCTGGTTGGGTACCTGCCCAAGAGATTGCTATCATAGGGGATTTAAATGAGTTGGAAACAATATCTTCTGAGTAAAGAATATAATTATCACAAAGAAAATGGAGAGAGATTATATAAAGAGAGTTCTTTGGGAGAAGCAAGAATTGAACTTGAAATAGCCTTAGAAAAATTACAAAAAATCAAAACTTATGAAGAAAAAAATCTTCTAAAACTTTTAAATACTATTTCTCTTGACCTTACAGAGCAAAATCTATCTAAAGCTAGGTACTATTGGTCTGAGGGAGACTTAGAAAATTCTTTGAGTTATTTTCAAAGTGCATTAGGTTTAGTTAGGTCAGATTTGAATAGAGATGAAATTTTAATTGAAATTTCAAAATTAAAACTTGAAATGACTCCGATTGAAGAAATTAAAGACCTTGAACTAGCAGTAAAAAAAGAACCTGAAAATATAAATATTTTATTAGACCTTGCTTTAGAGTATGGTCTATCGGGATATTTTGATCGAGCTATACATGAGCTAAAAAAACTCTTAACTTTATCTCCAAATCATGAAGAAGCACTACTTCGTTTGGGTAATGCTTATCAAGATTCAGGTAGATATCATGATGCCATTGATGCTTATCAAACAGGAATATCTCAAAATGCTTCTTTAATAGATCAGTTTTTATATAGAAGAGCTAGTTTATCTTTTTTTTCTCAGGAGTTTGAATTAAGTTTATCATTTGTGAAAAAATCTTTAGACTCTAATCCTATGCATTTAGATGCTTTAATATTACAGGCTAAAATTTATGAGCGAGTCGATCAATTAGAAAATGCTATTGATTCATATGAAAAAGTTTTATCTATTGATAAAGAAGATACAAAAATAATGATGGAAATAGCCAGAATTTGGGAAGACCTAGGTTATATCAAAAATTCTCGTGATATTTGGAGAGAAGTTTTGGCTTTAAAAACAGAAGATATTTATTGGGAAGCTGCTTCAGAAAAATTACGTTTTTATGAGAGTATGATATAAGAGCTTATAACCAAATGTAAATGGTTTTCCGTATAACGGGAAACCACTTCTGGTTGGATATATTAATTTTATGAAAAGTTAATTATTATCGTTTAAGTCCTATTCCCACTTGCAACAATTGATCAGCAGTTGAAACAATTTTAGAGCTAAGGCTATATGATCTTTGAGCGATAATTAGATCAGTAAATTCTTGTGCTAGATTTACATTAGATAACTCTAGATAATTTGATAATACTAAACCGTGTGTAGCTGAGTTAGGTTTACCAATACTGTTTTCATCAAAGCCAGAGTTTTCACTTAAAGCAAATTGATTTCCACCCAAAGACTTTAAAATACTGGCATTAGGAAATACCGCTAGAGCAAGTTGTCCTAAATCTCTTTCTTGGTCATTAGTAAAGACTCCTACGATTGTTCCGTCTCCATTAGATGTAATTGAAGAGCCTCTTAGTCTCCCTGCTACATATCCATCTTGAAATTCAATTCTAGTAGAGAAAGGAGCTCCAAAGCCAGAGATTAAGTCTACATTTAAATCGATATTTAAAAAACCAACATTTTTAAGTTCATCTTCTGGAAGTTTATCAGGACCAWTATTAAAGATACTTGTGGGTAATTCAGAATTAATTTCACCTTGACTTAAGGTTCCGACTATTTTAGGGATATCACTAGCAAGTACGTCTAAATCTCCATTTTCTTTGTATTTAAGTACTCCCGTATTTGTACCTTTAAAGATTTTATCATTCAGAAAAAGAAGTTCTGTTTCACTAATATTTTGAGGGTCAATAATTTTATTTTCAGGATCAAGAGCTAAGCTTTGAATATTAATGCTATTAGCATCTAAAAGCATTTGGTAAACAAAATTATTACCTTGCTTTTGAAATCTGGTTGACATTTCAGCTACAAAACTTTTATCAACCGATTCGATATTTGCAGTACCTAAAATAACGGCTTTTGTTTCAGGTTTTGCACTAATTATTTTAGGAATAGTAGAAGGATTGTTTCCGATAAAACCAGTAGAATTGAATTGAAATAAACCAGTTCTAGATTTTCCAAAAATAAAATCATTTGCCGCTTCAACTTCTCTTTCTGTGGGTAATTCAGGATTAACTATTTTATTATCAGGGTCTTTTAAGTAGGCCAAAACAAGCGGGTCGCTTGGAGGTAGTTTAATTTTATATTCCCATTGATTTATTTGAGGATTTACGTGTTCAAAAATTGTTGATAAAGAGTGGGGAAATCCAGATGAGTCAACAACCTGAGATGATGCAACATGCTTTTCTCCTTTAGTAAAAATCCCTTGAAAAACTCCACTTCCAGAGGTTAAGTAGTTTTCATCATCAGGGTTTGCGTTTCTAAGAGTGTGGGCAAAAAATGAACTATTATCTTTTTGAGTTGTTTTTTTAGGAAACTCGATTGTCATAGTTTTTTGTTGAGTCTTTCCATCAAAAGTGGTAGAAGGATAAAGCCAAGAAATATGAGTGACTTCGTTTTTGTTATTTCTGCGAATTTCAAGATTTTCTTCAGATGCAAGTGCAAAATCTCCTAAGTCTCCAAATTGATTAATATCAATCTGTGTCGAAAACTTTTCAATATTATCCTGTTTTACTGAAAAATTCCATGTGTCTTTGTCAATCTGTGTCCATTTTGCTGTGACGTTTAATTTATTTTGATTATCATCTGTAATGATAAAGGTGCTTTGATCTAATACTACTTTTCTGCTAGGTGAACCTGCATCAAGATTTGATTGAAAATCAATTTTGGTAGTTGGTTTTGCATCTATTGATTGTATGAGTTGAAAAGACATTCTAGTAGAATCTGTTTCTGTATCTATAGTTGAAGTTCCATCTTTGTTAAAAGTAGCTGTCCATCCTTTAATAAATGCACCCGAAGACTCTTGCACTAAAACCAAATTTTTATTAAGTCTAAAATTTCCGTCTCTTGTATATAGTTGTTTTCCATTGTTTTCAGTAACAAAGAAGCCATCTCCTTGAATGGCTAAATCTAGAGGGTTTCCTGTTTCTTGATATTGACCTTGAGAGTTATCAACATCTATGATTGGTTTTGATAATCCATAACCTCTTGAAGTTGGTCCTAAAACACTAGTTCCGCCTTCTGTCTCAATACTATTTCCAGTAACGTAGTTCCATGATTCAGCAAAACTTACGTTTGATTTTTTAAATCCAGTTGTACCAATATTTGCAATGTTATTTCCGATTACATCTAATTTTTTTTGATATCCTCTTAATCCAGTAGTACCAAGGCGCATATGTTCAAGAAGTGACATAATTTCTCCAATAATTATAGTCTTTGTAGAAAGTTTTTGACAAAAAGAATGAAAAATAAACAAAAACAAACAAAGATTACGTATATTATCGGCATATTTAATGATTTTGTTCAGTCATTTTTTCAAATAGAAATAATCTAAATTATAGCTTGATTTTTTTATTGAAATTTAAGCAAATAAATAGCTTTGAGTGTAGAGATTTAATTGATTTTATTGTACAATTTGCCAAATAGTTTATGATGAAAATTAGGTATATATTTTGAAGTTTTTTTTTCCGATGATAGTACTTTTTAAAAAGGGCTCTTGGTTTAATTTATTTTGTTTAAATATTGTATTATTTGGTATATTCTTTTGTTCTTTATTAGCAAATCAATATTTAAACCATTTAGAGTATTACGGATTAATTTTGAAAATTAAAGAGCCTAATATATCAAATTTAAAATTTTATTTTAGATGTATTTGTTTTTTTAGTTTCATTTATATATATTATTTACCTTATGAAAGACCTTCGGAGAAAAAAAATGAACTTACAAAGAAGTAAAGAATTATTCGATAAATCACAAAAATGTATTCCAGGAGGGGTAAACTCTCCAGTTCGTTCTTTTAAAGGCATGGAAATCTCTCCTCCTTTTATTAAAAGTGCAGAAGGGTGTTACATCATAGATGAAGATAATAATACTTATATTGATTATGTTTTATCTTGGGGACCAATGATTTTGGGGCATGGCGATAAAGATGTCAAAGATGCTATTGGTAAACAATTGAACTTAGGTACAAGTTTTGGTGCACCAACACTTTTGGAGCTTCAATTAGCTCAAGAAATTTTAGATATTTACGAGTCAATGGATATGATTAGAATGGTTTGCTCTGGTACAGAGGCCACCATGAGTGCGATTCGTTTAGCACGAGGTTATTCTAAAAAAGAGAAAATAATAAAATTTAATGGGTGCTACCATGGTCATGGAGATTGTTTGTTAGTTGAAGCAGGCTCTGGAGCTTTGACTCATGGAGAGCCAAATTCTCCTGGGGTATTAGCAGATATTGCAAAACATACTTTGGTTGCAGAATATAATGATATATCGTCTGTTGAAGCTTTATTCAAAGAAAACCCTGATAATATTGCAGGTATAATTGTTGAGCCAATTCCAGGTAATATGGGTGTATTGTTACCTCAAAATGATTTTTTAAAAAACTTACGTAGTTTATGTGATAAATATAATAGCCTTTTGATTTTTGATGAGGTAATGAGTGGTTTTCGTGCTTCGTTTAACGGGGCTGAAAAATTATTTGGTGTAGAGCCTGACTTAATAACTCTTGGAAAGGTTATTGGTGGTGGTTTACCTGTTGGAGCCTATGGCGGAAAAAGAGATATAATGAAAGAAATATCTCCTATTGGTCCAGTTTATCAAGCTGGAACGCTTTCTGGTAATCCATTAGCAATGACAGCAGGTTTGACTACACTTAATAAATTAAAAAGTTTAAACCCGTATCAAGACTTATCAAATAGTGTCAAAGAAATGGCAAAAGATATAAAAAAAACAAATTCAAAGTTCGGTAAAAATTATTGCTTTAATCATATTGGTTCGATGTTTACTTTATTTTTTTATGAAGGTGAAGTAACTAAAAAATCTGATGTTGATAAATGTGACTTTACTCTTTTTTCTAAATATTTTACTTTTATGATGGAAAGAGGAATCTATATTGCACCTTCACAATATGAAGCAGGTTTTGTATCGGTTTGTCATACATCACAAGATTTAGAAAAAACAGCCAAATCATACTATGACTTTTTACAACAAGTATAATATACTAAATTCAATATGATATCAGTTGCAATTCAAGATATAGAAGAGGGAATGTTATTAGGTGAAGACCTAATTCATAATAATTCAGTTATTATTCCAAGAGGGACAACTCTTACTGCTACTCATCAAAAAAGATTGGTAAAGTTCAATTTTAAAGATGTTATTATTGACGACTCAGAAGAAGAAAAAAAAGAATTAGAAAAAAACTCTCCAAAAGTAGCCAGTTCATTAATTAAAAAAATATATAAAACGGGCGAATATATTGTTATCCAGGGTGAAGAAAGTGAAGCTTTATATATATTATTAGATGGCGAACTAGACGTAATTTATACAGATGAAGCTGCATTAAGTACGGCAGAAGACACTATTGATAAGATAAGAGTCATTGAAAGATCAGGTAAAAAAATATCTACAATTAAAGGGCAAATGGTTAACTTTGGAGAGCTCGGAGCAATTTTAGGTGACACCAGAAGCGCTACTATTAGTGCATCTGTTGATTCAAAAGTAGCCCGAATCAACGTTAGTGGAGATGCTTTTAATAAAACTATTATTCAAAATGCACGTCTTGGGCTAAATATTTCAATTACGATAGCTAAACGATTAAAAGATATTAATGTTTATATTGCTAAATATAATAATATTTTATCTCAAGTTGATGGTATGATTCGTGAGTTTTCTTCTATTTATGTTCAAATTGCTGGTAAAGTTTTAAAGCAAGCAATTCTTAGTGGAGACAGAGAGCTAACAAAAATACATGAAGAGTTTAAAAACTCTCCTTTATATAACAGACTAATGAAGTATAAAAAACAAGGTTTTGATGCTTCTAAAATGGGTACTTCAAATGTATTAAGTAAAGATGAAGTATTTGCAAAAGGTGATGTAATTAGCAAAAAAGCTGGTGAAATCATTTGTTATAATGGTGAAGTTGGTGACAAGATGTATATTCTTGTTGTAGGTAAACTTGGTGTATATGTTGGGGATAAATTAGTAGCAGTTTATTCAGATAAAGGTGATATTGTCGGTGAAATTAGTGTTTTACTTGGATATGCTACAAAAGGTCTTGGGATGGACAAAAGAACTGCTACTGTTAAAGCAATGATTCGTTCACGGTTAGTTTGTATTAGCATCAAAGAAATAGATGATTTAGTGAAAACTAACCCTGTAATGGTTTTACATATTACAAGAGTTTTAGCAGAGAGGCTTAAAAACTGTAATCAAGTATTTATTCAGGCTCAAAAAGATGCTAAAAGTTTTATGGATAAACTTTCTGTTAAAGATGGCTCTTGTGGTAGTGAAATAGCACATATTTTAGAGCTATTTTCAGAAAATGTAAATTTAATTGAATTATGCCAAAATGAAGTTAAAGTACTAAGTAAAATGCAAGATTCTATTGATTCTAAGTACGATATTTTAGAAGAGCGTCTAGAAGGTATAAAAATTTAATTAAATGACAACTATTAAACAATTTCAAATTTTTGAATTTGACCAACTAGATTCTAGCTCTGATTATCTAAAAATAAACTATGAAAAGTATAATACTTTTGATGTTATTTGGGCAAAAAAGCAGTCTCATGGTAGGGGACAATATGATCGTATCTGGGAGTCAAACTCTGGAGGTTTGTTTTTTTCTATTTTATTTGAACCAAATTTTGAGAAACTAGAGGTGCAAGACTTAATTTTAGATTTTTCAGTTTTTTTTAAAGAGTTTATTTTTTTAAAGTATAATATAAATTTAAAAATTAAGAGTCCCAATGATGTATATTTTGAAGATAAAAAAATATGTGGTGTTTTAATTGAAAACTCATTTTTAGGTTCTAATTTAGAATATTGTATTATGGGAATTGGTATAAATATTAACCAAAAAATGAAAAAAGTAGATAACTTTGAGGCTATTTCACTTTCAGAAATTTTAGGGTCTGATGTAGAGCTAAAATCTTTTTTTTATGAACTTTTATTAGCCTGGGAACCTAAGTTTAATTGATAAAGATCTATGAAACAAATATTATTAAAACATAAGGTAGGTAATGAGGTTTTTTTAGAAAAAAAGGTTGATTGCTTATATTGTTTTAACAAAGATGAGTCAATTTTTAAATCTGAATCATTTATGAATTATCTGCCTCTAGGCAACTTTGTGAATGTTCTTTTATGGAAGTCTTTATTAATACAGAGTGATACATTTTATGGTTTTGATATGATGTTTCCTTTATCTCGGGTACAGATAACAAAAAATTTGTTAAAAGCTTTACAAAAAAATAAGGTAAAAAAAATAAAAATAGAAGAAGAAAAACTTGTTCGCAAATATAATTATCAAAACTTATTTAAGTACTTAATTGATGAAGACTTTTTAAATGCTTTATCCCTTTCAAAACTATTAAAACTAAGTCCTTTCACTTTCAATGATTTATCCCTTGAACAAGAAGAAATCTCAATTAATGTTGAAGAAATATTGCTCCTTTCATCTTCTTACCAATCATTATGGGAAAGTAAGTTTAACTATTTTAAAAAAANCCCGTTGTATTTTTTACCAAAAAATTTACAGAGTCCTGGTTTAGAAAAACTAAATGGCTTTATTTATGAAACTTCAGGTTACTCCTCTCATTTGTTTTATCTACCCCAAATTGAATCAACTTTTATTTTTAAGGGAGATCTAAAATTTATTGAAGCATGGTTTTTATTTGTTCAAACCTTAAATGAAATAGAATATTTTGAAAATGAAGATTATTTAAATTTTCTTTTAAAAAAAATGAATATTTATCCATGGTCTTATATTGAAGTAGCTTCGAGTGCTTAAGTTGATAAAAAAGGTTTTACCAATCTTTGGTCTTGTTCTTTTTATTAGACTTTTAAGTAATATCTCTTCTAGTGCTTTTGTAGATTCATTATTGAGTATCTCTTTTTATAAAGTAATATTAATTATTTTTTGTAGTTGGTTTGGACTTGTAGCTAAGGGTTTTAGATGGACATTAATAGCTTCTAATACTAATATAAATAAGAAAGATTTGCTAAGACTCTATTATGGGGCAATGTTTTTAGGAATTATTACCCCTGGTAGAATCGGTGAAATAACTAAGGTTCAATTTTTGAAGGATAGGGGTGTTGAGTATTCATTAGCTTTTTATTTAACAATCTATGATAGGGTTTTTGATGTTGGTTACTTATTAATAACAAGCTTATTTTTTTTGGCTTATGTTTATCATTTTAGTAAGTTCTTAATAGTTTCTATCATTGTTTTTATGATACTTTTTTTGTTTGTTCAATATTTTATAGCAATTAAATTAATCCCTCAAAAAAAAATTTTTATTAAGATGTTATTTTCATATTTATTAACTATTATGAGTTATTTGGTTTTTGGTTTTGGCTTTTCTATGCTATTAAATATGTCTAATATTAATCAAATAGTATTAACGACTCTATCTGTTACACTCGGAAACTTAGTAGCTTTAGTACCAGTTTCAATTATGGGTTTAGGCACAAGAGAATACGTATTTATAAATGTGTTACCATTTTTATCAGAAATACTAATCATATCAAGTTCATTAGTCCATCTAACACTATCAGTACTAGCAAGCCTACTATTTTGTAGCCTCTTCTATAAAAAAGATTTCCTAAAAATAAAAAAGAATAAATTACAGCCTAAAACAAAATAAAATAAATATAAAATTCATTGTATTTACCCAGGTTTCAATTGATGAGTGTATTTTTCTTCTCTCATTTTTAACTAGTAGTTTACTACTTGAGAAAATGAAGATAAGAAAAAGACGCCATCAAGTGAGACCGCATAAGAGAGAAGTGGCAACAAAGAGATAAGGTTTGTCAGCAGATAAAGCTAAAAATATTTAAACCTTCTTACTTATTAACCACCTAGGAGTTGTAGGGCCTGCTGTGGCAGGGCATTGGCCTGAGCAAGTTGTGCTGTACCAGCTTGAATTAAAATTTGTGTTCTAGTAAAATTAACAGTTTCTACGGCAATATCAACATCTCTAATTCTTGACTCAGCAGCTTGTAAATTAGTTGAAGTAACCGTTAGGTTATTAATGGTGGAAGTTAATCTATTTTGTAATGAACCAAGCTTTGATCTTTCAGAAGATACTAGATTAACAGCATGGTCAATAGCACCAAGTGCTTTAACAGCAGCAGGAAAACTAGTAACATCTAAACCATTTAAACCAAGAGCTTCGGCACTAAAATTGGCGATAGAAGATTCTAAAGTTTGATTTTGATTCGCTCCAATTTGTAATGAAAAACTACGATCGGAGATATGTAATGAGTATTTAGTTTTACCAGAACCTTGAGCAGCTTGAGAACCATCGATTCCAAATGTACTAAGCATAGTTGTTTGAGAGGTTGCTGAAGTAAAAGATGCTGGCTCACCAGCAGCAACAGCGGCGTTTGATGAAGTCGCCCCTAATCTTGGATCTTTAGAAATTAATAAAATTCTGGATGAGTCACCTACTGATTTTGATCTAAATCTTAACTTTCCACCAGAGTCAAATTCATAGGCAATATCAGTTGTATTAATAGAGCTAGCATCCATGATAGCAGAAATAGAAGCTTTAGATAGAGTGATATTATTAGTAGTTGCAACAGGAGACCCACCTCGTAAAGAAGGGCTTAATCCACCAAGTGGTGCGGCTGCATCTTCAACAGTTGCAGTTCCAAAAACAATATCTCCAGAACTTGCACCAAATTGATCAATCACTTCAAAACGTGTAGTTGTATCAAATGTATATCCAATATCAACAAATGATTGATTTGTATTTCCAATAAAGTTAGCAGCTTGTCCACCTTTTCCAGAGGCTGCGATTCCATTTACAAATCCCAAATCAGTAAGATTTCCTTGAACTTGTAACACTTGTAGGGCCGTATCTTCTCCATCTTCAAAACTCTCTAAAACAAGTCTACCATTAGCATCGATTGTAGCAGTAGCCTGTATTCCAACGGCGTTTAATCGATTGTTAATTGTTGTAGTTAAGCTAGTTGTAGATATATTTGCTCCAGGTGAAAAACTAATGGATTGACCTGGTGCATTTATTGTTCCTGTGCTTCTTCCATCTGGCCCAATAATTTCAAAAATTGGCCCTAAAGGGTTTCCTGTTTGTAACCCTGCACTTACGTCTTTACTTCCAACAATTCTTGATTTTTGACCAGAGTCTCCTAAAAAAACTCCATTTTGAATGCCTAAGATATTAGTAGCAGCAGAGTTTGCTTGAAAAATAGATATTTTTGCAGAACTACCAGTTGTGCCAGATGATAAAATTAAATTACTCCCACTAAATGATGCTCTGATATTTGGAGGGGTATAAATACCATCTGTAAGTCCTCCAGGTCCATTATCATCAAATCTTGCTGTACCTGCAACACCTGTATTTGTAAGTTCATCTCTTCCACTCGATATATTACTGTTAATAATATTTTGTATAGAAACTAAGGTATATGTAGTATTAGCTATTAAAGTTACTTCTACAGAGTCAGTTGGTACGGCTTGGGTTCCACCTGAGTTTGTATCTCCAAAACGAAAATGTAAATCATTTGTCCCGATAGTAATGACTTCATTAGGAGTAAGGTCTCCCTCAATAAAGGCACTAGTTGGAGGGCTAAATTGTACATCGACCCCTGGTATGAGACCTGAAAATCGATTGGTTGTTGTGCTTGCTTTATTTTTGATTGGATTGTCTACCCCTTGTTGAACAGCAGATGCACGATATGCGGGATCTTTTGAAGGAACAGTTTCTTGAAATCCAAAAGCTTTGATTAAGTTTTCATCAGCAGCAAAAAAGATATCTCCACTGCTTCCTTCTATTCCTGATGTTAATATAATTTGACCTGTTTTTTTATCAAAAGAAACATCAGTACCTTTTACTCCAAGCCCTCCCTCAGAGACATCTTTTGTAATAAGATCTTTTAAGCTTTGTGTAAACTCTCCTATTGATACATCAGAAGATAAAGTAATTTTTGAATTGTTTGCATTTCCACGAACTGTTAATTCAATGGGTCTTGTTAAAATATTGTTTCCTTCATTATCATAAAAGAAATCAATATCCCCAAGTTTAGTATCTAAAGTAACTAAATTATTACTCTCTTTATCTGTTAAAATATTTGAAGCTTGTTGTTGTCTTGTGCCGACTGTAGATAAGTTGAGCTCAATTTCATAATCTCCACTTGATGATTGAGTAGAACCAACTTGGATACCTTTTAAGCCTGGGTCATTAACACTAACAATAGCGGTGGCAGTACCATCTAAAAGTTTTTTCGTATTAAATTCAGTTGTATTAGCAATTCTATCAACTTCACTGACTAATTGATCAACTTCCTTTTGAATTTCTAATCTATCATTTGTAGTTAGAGTATCACTAGAAGCTTGAATCGCTAGTTCTCTCATTCTGTTTAAAATAGTAGCATCTTCATTTAATGCACCCTCAGCAGTTTGTATAAGAGATATTCCATCTTGAGCGTTTAAAACAGCTCTATTTAGACCTTTAATTTGCCCTCTTAACTTTTCTGAGATAGTAAGACCAGCAGCATCATCAGCACCACGATTAATACGTAGACCACTGGACAATCTTTCAATGGAGGTTGCAATTGCACCCTGATTTTTTAGAAGTTTTCCTTGAGCAACAAGAGCGGTGATATTATGATTTATTCTAAAACCCATGGCAGTACCTTAAATTAATGGCAATCCTTGCCATAAAATCGGTGTACTTCCCTGACCCGAATAAATTTAAATAGATATTTAAAATTAAGATCTATTTAAAAGAAGAAATTTATCTCCTTCTAAGGGTATCGGCAAAAAACTAAAAAGAGTTTAGTTTTTAGATAGAAAATTCAAAAGGAAGGGTTGGAGGTATTTTAAAAAAATCTAGTTTAGCTTTGACCCATCTATCTTCAATACTGCTTTCAATAGTGAAATTTGCTCCAAAAAGTAAAGAAAAGCCCTGTACTAAGGTGAGTCCTATTCCGAGGCCATCTTGTACTCTAGTTAGGCTATTATCTAATTGGCGAAAAGTTGTGCAAATAATTTTAAGGTCACTTTGGGCAATACCTGGGCCATTATTTATAATAGAAATAGATATTTTTTTATTTGTTTCTTTTAGAGATACTTTAATAATAGAGTTTTTATCTCCAAATTTAACAGCATTATCTAAAAGTTGAAAAAGAATTTGATACATTAAATGGGGGTCTGCTAGTACATATGGTTCAGATGAAAAATCAGGAAGCTCTATTTGAATAGAAAAGTCTTTCATCAAAGTATTTAGCTCATTAGAAATTCGATGAAAAATCTCATCAAAACAAACTTCTTGCCAGTCTATAAATATTTGATTAGCCTCTAGTTGTGATAATTGAATGATGCTATCAATGACTCGATTTAAATGATAGGCTTGCTCTTTGATGGTTACAAGACCTTCTTTTAGGAGCTCTGCATCATCTAAAGATTCACTTAAGCAATCAACCCAAGCTATAATAGGGGTAAGAGGTGTTCTAAGTTCGTGGCTAATTGTAGAAATAAAATTAGTCTTTAATTTATTAGCCTCTATTAGTTCTAGATTTTTTTCTTCAAGTTTTTCTAAAAACTTACTTTTTGCAATGGCTATAGCCGTTTGATCGGCAAATAGCTTGGCTATTTCTAAATCATTTTCATCAAATGGTTTGGAGTCCATATTATTAAGAAGTTGTAAAACTCCGATAATTTCTTTTTCATGAAAAAGAGGGAGACATAGTATTGATCTTGTTTTAAACCCAGTAAGTTTATCAAATGATGAATTAAAGTTTGGATGTGCGTAGGGTTCATTAATAATGACCGCTTTTTGGGTACGTACTACTAAACCAGAGATTCCTTTATCAATAGAAATTGTAAACTCTTTTATCTTATTTGATTTGTTTCCTGTTACACTTTTAAAATAGAGGGTTTTTTGGTCTTCTTGTAAGAGTAAAATAGAACTTGCAGCACAATTAAGCATCATTGCAGCCTGCTCGATGAGCTCTTTTAATATAGAATCTGTTGCATTTGCATCAGAAAGAAAGCTATTAATCTTGGTGATAGTTTGTAAAAGTAGTTCGTTTTGGTAGGTTTGATTGAGTAGATTGAGTTGTACTTCTTGACTTCCTGATTGCACCATTAATTTACTTTGAAAAAAGTGGAGTTTTTTTTCTAAAGATTTAATTTTATCGTCTTTTTCTTTTAGTTGGTATAAAAGAGATTTATCTGATTGAGTTATTTTATCCATGATTTTATATATTTTAATAAATAAGTACAAGTATACATAGGTAATAATAATAGTACTATGATTAAAAGAAATAATAAACTTTGAGAAAATACTTTTAAGTAGAAACTAGTAGAAATTTTATCAGCATAATGAGGAGAGTATTGATAATAAAGGCTCATGAGTTTTTCGCCTCCATAGGTATTGAGTAAAATAAAATCTCTAAACTTTTGAAAAAAGATTACAGCTAAAGAGTTTTGACCAAAACTAGCAGTAACTATAAAGCATCCTCGTTTTTCTTCTTGAGTTAAAATAGTAGTAGGGTCAAAAGAAGTTGATTGATTTTGACTTGTTGGAGGGGCATCTACTGCTGCAATGATAACGGTATCTACTAAGGAGTTGGTTTTTCCATCATTGACTACTAAAGAAAATTCATATAATGCTGGAGTTGGAGCTAAAAATGTTGTTATAGCTGCATTTGAGTTAGACAAAAGAACAGAGGGACCACTTATTTGTTCCCATAGGTAATCAAGGGGATCATTGTCTTGGTCAAAACTAGTTGAACCATCAAGAGTGATTATATCTCTCATAGAAGCTGTAAAATTTTGACCGGCTATAGCAACAGGTACAAATTGTTCGTTAGAGTTAATAACTACTATAACTTCATCTGGTGGTGATAAATACTTATTAGTTCCGACAATGAGTGAAAATTTATATGTACCTGATTTAGTCGCTTGAAAACTTGTAGTAGCTGTATTAAGACCTGATAACTCGACCTGTTCAGGTCCTTCTAATTGATTCCAATAAAAATATTGAACAGGATCAGAGCCACCAAGACTGCTAGAACCGTCTAATAAAACAAAACGTCTTGTTAGGGCAAATCGATCAGACCCAGCATTTGCTGTGGGTAGAAAAAAATTACTTTGTTCTACTTTAAAAGTATGTACTACTGGCTTAGAGGCGGCATTTTCTTGGTCTGTTACTATGAGTTGAAAAGTATATAAACCAAGATGTACTGGTATGAATGAAAGATGGTCTAAGTTAATGTTTTCTAAAAATACTGGTGGACCTTCAAGTTGAGTCCATTGATAGTTGATAGCACTAGAATGTCCTTGAACTGAAATTCGATCACTTGAACCACTAGCTAAAAGGTTGATAGTTTTATATATAGTATAGGTTTTGTCTCCAGAAATATTTGCTATTGGTGATGCATTAGATAAACTATCTGCAAGCACAGAGATAGTATCAACATTAGAAAATAGGGTATTGTTTGATACTGACTTTGATACTACTAAATTAAACTCGTGATATCCTTCGCTATTTAATACTATTTTAAACTTTTGATTTTTAACACAAGATGTAACGCTATTAATTGCCTCTAAAGAATTAAAAAGATGTTGTGAACAGTTTGTTCTGTTTTCAACAATTTGAACAGCTGGGCCAGATTTTTGTCTCCAATAATATGTTAATGGACTATTTAAACGATCTCCAGAGTTTGATCCATTTAATACTAACTCAGTATTAATTTGTACACTACGGTCTAAACCTGCGAATGCTCTAGGTAGGCTTGTATCACTTCCAGAAACATATATTTTGTAAGTTTTTGTGCTTAAAGTCGTTTGACTTGAGCTAGTAAACCTTTTTTGAAACTCGTAAATGCCAGTTTCTGTTGGAATAAAAAAAGATGGAGTAGCTTGAGTGATATCATGAAATATTTGTGTTGTATTGCTATGGCTTACAAGAGTCCAAAAATAGGATAAACTAGTATTTTGGGTATTTGCATCAAAACTAGGATTACCAGAAGTTGGTGAGCCATAAAAATAAAGGACTCGTCCAAATGCGTAACTAACTGATACATCTGCTGGCATAATAATTGTTGGTGGAACATCATTAACAAAAATAGTTGTCACAACTGTGCTTGTAGAGCTCAATGTTGGTCCTACACCAGTTACTACTAATCTTTGGTTTAAACCAATTTCATATCTACCAGATTGAGTTAATAGTAGCTTGAATGTTGTAGAAGTATTAGACTGGATTAAATCAGCATCTAAAACACTACTAGGTTTTGAAACGATGCTCCAAATATTAGCGACAGTTTTACCAGAAAGCTCTCTTCCGCTTAATATCATTATGGTTGGATTTACATTTATTGGATGAGCATCAATAAATGGCTTAGGAATTAAAGTTAAAAGTTCATCTCTATTATAAACTAAAGGATCAGAGTTGATATTGACTTCTACTCCATCACTAAATCCATCCCCATCAGTATCTGTATTGATAATAGAAGTACCTATAGAGAGTTCTGTTATATTATCTAATAAATCATTATCGAAATCTTTTTTAACATCTAAGGGGTCGTAAGGATTTAAGATATTGATAAACTCTGTACGGTTTTCTACAGCATTACTTACATTGTCTCCATCAACATCAGTTTGAGATTGTTCTAAGGCACCAATGTCGATTCTGCCTATAGCAGTTTTAATTATGAGAGTTGGAATACTATCAATTAGTGAAGGAAATTCTTTTAAAACTGTTGATTGAGGGGAATAGTTAGGATCTCCAGAATTTAGGGCTATAGATCCATCTTTCAATAAAAATGCATACCATGGATTGGTATTTTGAATCGTTGAGTCACTTGAAAAAAATTTAGGGTCAAAAATAGCTCCTGTCCCAGATAATGAACCAAAAAGAGCACCGCCAGAGCTACTGTTACATAAAGAGTCTGTAACTTGTATTGATGTTTGAGTTGTTGCTGGAATGATATCTATACAATCTTGATTATTTAATTTAATAATTGTATTTTTTATTTTTGTGAAATGACTATTGTCGAATAAAAAGCCAGGGGCTGCGCTATGAATCGTTAACTTATCGTAAATATTAAATTGATTAGGTGCTTTTTGGGACTCTTGAGTAATTCTTATTCCACTTTGAGAATCAAAAATAATACTAGATTCTATTTTAATTTTATGAGATGAAGCAATTTCTAAAGCAATGTTATTATCTAAACCATGTAGAGCTATGTTTTCTATATGAATATGTCGAGAATTTTTAATATAGATACCTCTATTATTACATGGCGATCCATCTTCTTTTAAATGAAAGTTTAATAGATGAAGGTAGTTTTTTTGATCAAATTCAAGTATGTTTTGATTTTGAGAACTACAGGTAATAATTGGTTTTCTAAGCGCCCCTTGTATTTCTTTGTCAATTCCTTCAATAGTTACACTACCCCAAGCAGGGATTGTTTTATTTAAGTCATTTATATTTAAAATATGAGCCTGAAAAGGGAAATTAGGAAAAACTTTAATGTGGTCGCCAGGGTTTGCATTTACAAGTGCTGTACCTAAAGACTGATAGGGAGTTAAAATTTGTCCATTATGAACGGTAGAAGTAGTATTTATATCTACAAAAATAATTCTTGTAGTTGGAAAACTTTGAGTTGTTCCTTGAAAAGCACCTATATTTAAACCTCCAGTTCCTTTGCCTATTACTGGAGAACTAGAATGAAATAATAAAGAAAAATCATCATTATCTGGGTCAGATAAAAAAGGATCTGCGATTTCCCATTTATTTACAAGGGTTCCCATGATGCTAGGATCTTTTTCAATTCCTATATTATAAAAGCTTACATGATTATCTATGGCATTGTGTAGGCTGTTAGTTAATGTAGAGTAGTAATCTTTAATGTTATTTACAAATAAACAATTTGTAAAAGAATTATTTTGATTGTTACCTAAATTAAGAGCGGAATCAAAAATACTAGTGCCATTGTATTCGCTCCCATTATCATAAAAAGTAGAAAAAGTGATTAGATTATCTTCTGAGGTTTTAAGAGTTTGAAAATCTAAAAAAACTCCATTTTTAGTATTTTTAGTAAAAGTAGATAGTATTACCTTATTTAAATCAGAGTCTATTAAATAGACTCCCTGTTCATTTTCTTTAAAAAAAGAAGAACTAATAGTAGTATTTGTTGTTTTATCTAAACTCACTCCTTTTTTATTTTGTGTAAATTGACAATTATCTATTTCTATTTTGTCGGAGCTAATTAGCCGAATAGCACCTGCATTAAAACCATTAAATTCAATAAACTTAAATAGGATATTTTTTTGATTTGTAATTAAAAATGCAGTGTCTGTCCCTTGAGCTTTCAATCTAATTAGATTATTTTCAAGAGCAATAATAGATATTTTTTGATCAGGATTACCCGACTTGTTTAAGTTTATAGTTGCAGTGATATCATAGGTACTTATTTGTGGAATATTTTGTAAAAGGTTTGGTAAAATAATAATTTGATCGCTAGGCCCGACGTATTCGATTGCTTTTGTAATACTATTCAAAGGTGTTGTGAGAGTTACTTGCTCAACAGTTAAAGCATCGTTTCCTTGTCCTGGATGAACAAAAATCTGTTGAGTATTTGTAACGGTAAAAATGACTATGTCTGTTTCAGCTGTGTTGATATTACCATCTCTATTATCTGCTCTAACATTTAAAGTATAAGTGCCTTCTAGTGGGATAGAATAAGAAACATTTGACCGAGTGCCTATTTCATTTAATAAGTTAGGTGGAGGTGGATTTGTTCCAACAAATGATTGAAAAGTCCATGTAAAGTCAAAATCTAAACCATTGTCATCAACAGCGTCTGCTGTGAAAGTTAATAAAGTATTAATTTGTGGACGTGCAATAATAGTTTGATTGGTATTTGTACGATCATAAGGACCAGTAATACTGACTGTAATAGCATGATTTATTTGATAGCTAACAAATAAAAAGAATATAATCTTTAAAAATGATTTCATAATGGTGTTTTTAAGGGCTAAAATAATTTGAAATATATTAACATATCGTCAGTACTTTCATCTTTTTCAATAGTTACTAAGCAGTGTTTAGATACTTAGTAGTCTAATTTAAAAATATGTTGTGATAATTTTTTTAAATTTTATCGAGTTTATATTTATTTTTTTTGAATTTAAAAACTTGTAGTGTTAGACTTATGGAGTATGTAGAGGTATAGATAATTTATCTAAAAAAATATTGTATAGATTTAGTTTCGTTTAAGGAGAAGTAAATGAGCTTGTGGCAAAGAATAAAAAGAATTTTTTCAAGTAATTTAAATAGTATGCTTGATTCAGCAGAAAACCCAGAAAAGATGTTAGATCAAGTAATCCGAGATATGAACGATCAATTAAAAAACACAAAAAAGCATGTGGCATCTGCCATTGCTAATCAAAAAAAATTAGAAAGAGACTACCAATCAGAGAAAAATAAAACAGACAATTATTTTTCTAAAGCTAAGGCTATTTTAGGAGATGATGATGAATCTAACGATCATCTAGCAAAAGAAGCCTTACAAAAGAAAAAACATCATGAAACAATAGCAAATCAAATTAAAGTGGCTTTAGACTCTCAAACTCAAATGGTAGTAAAGTTAAAAGCTAATTTACAACGTTTAGAGGCAAAAGTAAAAGAGTCAGAAGGAAAGAAAAACTTTTTAAAGGCTAAGCATTCAACGGCAAAAACTCAAAAAGCAATTGCTGAGCAAATGGCTGGTATCGATACCAGTTCTCATTTTGAAATTTTTGATAAATTAGAAAGTAAGATTAATGATATTGAAGATACAGCTTTAGCACAAATAGAGTTAAATGCTGATTCTATGGATTCTCGCTTAGAAGATGTTACTTTTGATGTTGGTGTTGAGTCAGAGTTTTTAGCTCTAAAAAGAGAAGCTTCTGGTTTATTAGAAGATCATTCAACTCCTAAGGCAGAAGCTCCAAAAGCTTCTAAAAAAAGTGGTGAAGGTGTAGATGATGAATTTGAAAAGTTGAAAAATGAATTAAATTCATAAAAAAAAATCCCCTCAATCCATATGGATTGAGGGGATTTTTTTTTATTGTTTACTTATTTCAATATTCAAAACAGTTCCGTCATCACTTTCGGTGATTCCTGTTATAAATAAACTTCCACGACCAGAAGTTTTTAAGACACTCTCTTGAATAATATCTAGTTTTTGTTGCATATCAATTGGGTGATAAGTATACATTTTAATAGCTCTTTGAAAYTCATCAATTAATTCTTTTAAATCTTCGATATTGACTCTTTTGATTTTATATCTTTTAAGCTCTTTTCTTTCATGAATAGTTTCTAATGCTTTGAAAACTCTAATAATGATTCTGGCAACATGCTCTTTTTGGGCAAATCTTGCTCTAATCATTCTCATGTCATGACTTGATGTTATTAGCCCTTTTTTTGCAAAGTTTCTCATGATTTTATGAAACCGAGATTTCTTAGAAATGCCTCTTAATAAATTAGTTTTAAAATCAAATTTCTTTTTAATGATAGTTCTGTTGAGTTGCTTGATCTCATCACTTGGCTTTATTTTATTTGGTAGATGAATAGTAAGACTTAAATTTTCTTGGGCATAATCAAAGTTAGAAGGTAAGTTTAAAGAGAGCCTATTGTTTGATTGAGAGTTATTTATTGAAATAATATCTCCACAAAAATTAAATTGTAATAAGATTAAGTAAAAAAAGAGTAATGATTTCATATGATTTTAGATTCCTTTATTGCTACTTCAAGTTCTGATTGGTCTAAGTTTCCTACATTTATAATACTTGGTTTTTGGGTAAAAACTTCTAATGCAACTCTGATAATATCTTCAGGGTTTACTTTATTAACTAACTCAATTAATTCTTCTGTGCTCATTACTTTATCAAAGTATAGATGTCCTACTCCTATTCGGTTCATTCTAAAAGAGGTTTTTTCTAAGCCTAATAATAGTCCACCTTTTAGTTGAGACTTTAATTGAGATAGTTTTTCTTGAGTGAGTTCTCCATTCATTATTTTTTCAATATTTTTTTTAGTGAGTTCTAAAATTTTTTGAGTACTTTCTTTAGAGTGAGCAGAATAAATTCCAAAAAACCCTACATCTTTATATGCTCTAACAAATGAATAAATAGAATAGGTTAATCCATGATTCTCTCTAATGTCTTGAAATAATAAAGATGACATACCACCACCTAAATAGGCCGATATTAAATGAAGTACATAGCGATTTTCATGAGTTATATTATAAGCATGCCATCCTAAGGTTAAGTGGCACTGCTCAATGGGTTTTACAATAGATTTTATACCATGCTTTTTAGCTTCAATTTGTTTTTTAAAGCTTGGTGTTTTGATTGTTGGTATATGGGAAAAATATTTCTTACTTAAATCTTCAATGCTATAATTATCAAAGTTACCTACGACTGATATAAAGACATTAGATGGGTTATAAAATTTTTGGTGAAAGTCTAAAACCTCCTGTTGTTTGAAGCTATCTACATTTTTTTTATAACCAATAACGGGATGACCTAAACCATCTCCATACATAGTTTGTACTAAATGTTCATGAGCTAGTTCTTCTGGAGAGTCGTCATACATACCAATTTCTTGAGCAATGACAGTGCGTTCTTTATCCATTTCTTCTGCATCAAATAAAGAGTTAAAAACTATATCTGAGATAACATCAAATACTAGGTTTGTTTCTTCACTAATTGCTTTTGCATAGTAACAACAATGCTCTCTTGAGGTAAATGCATTTAAGTCTCCACCGATCAGTTCAAGGCTTTCTGCTATTTGTTTGGAGTTTCTTTTTTTTGTCCCCTTAAATAACATATGCTCTACAAAGTGAGCTATACCATACTGAGGCTTCTTTTCAACTCTAGAGCCTTCTTTGACCCATAAACCTAACAATATAGATTGTATGTGAGGAATATGTTCGGCTAAAATTGTGATGTTATTATCTAAGGTATAGGATTTGATCTGTTCCATAGGGGCTGCTTTTTTGTACTTCGAATTTGGATGATCTTAAATTTTTATTTTATTATCTTTTTACAATCTTCGTCGAATGAAAGCTTTTTTGTTATACCCAAATATAAATGCTTCGTCTATTTTAGAATAAAAAAAAGCAGGCTTTTAAAGCCTGCTTTTGATTTTAGAATAAAATTATAAGTTTATAAATTGTTTGTTTTTTTGCTAGAAAAATATGCTTTGTATTTTTTTAATTGTTTTAAAACATCTTTAGCTTCGGGATCATTTTTAATGAGGATTTTTTGATTGATGATTCTGATTGCTCTTTTTATAAAGCTAACAAGGTTTAACGAACCACATTCATCATCTTGCTCACATTTTTTTACTAAACTAAAGAAAGACTTGTATTTTCCGCTATACAATTTATTTATCAATAAATTAGATGCTGTTTCTTCTGCAATAATATCACTGTTTTCTGGGTCTATGATCTGTAATGCTGGTTGAAACTTTAGAGGATAAAGAGCACCTGTTCGGCTTTTAGCCTGTATATACATATTATAAAAACCAGGTATCGAAGGTGTTTTGAAGTTTTTGCATTTTATTATTAATAAAGCTTCTTCACCTTTTCTTTTTAGGTCTAAGTTTCTAAGAACAATATCTCTTTTGCTTAAAAAGAAATTTTCTTTATGAGTTGTTTTTATTTGTCGACCATTTTTCATACGATAAATATCAATACTAGCTTCTTTGTTTATTTCACCCCAACGAGCAGGAAATTGAATTTTTAATTGATCTGTTGGTACACCATTGGTGCTAATTATCAAAGTCATACGTTTAATATCTTGTTCAATAAACAGGGGCTTTTGGGATTTAAAGCCTGCTGTAACTCTAGATAATCGTCCAAACAATTTATTAAATTGGTCAAAATACTTTTGAGTTATTACTTTGTCTCTAATGATGATGATATTCTCATCATTAGATTTATTACCATTTTTAGAAGCATTTAAAGAACCAAAGATAACCCGAGGGTTTTCTCCTTCTGCATCTATAATAAATACTTTATGATGAAGTTTTCCACGAATAGGTGATTCATAAACAATCACTGGTACATCGTTTCTTGTTAATCTAGAAAATTCGGCATAAGGTCCAGTACTTCTATATAACATTCTATCAAAGATACCTTTAACCTTTAATCCTTCATTTCTTTTGTCAATCATTGCTGTACCAAGTTCATCAGACGTCATAGCAAATTGCATAAAATAGATTGACTCTTTAGCACTAAGCATTTCTTCTTCAATTTTACCAACAGGATTATCTTCTGGCGCAAAATAGACTTCAACAGGAATATCTCCAATTGTTATTTTTTGTTGATCTATAGTGGATGGGGAAGAAATACCAAATGCAGAATCTTCAAACATTTCGTTAAATTCTCGAGTATAGATTTCAGCTAGTTTTGTACTTGTAACAGATATAGCGTTATTTTCATTTTTATGAGCACCAGTATCTGTTAGATTATATGAGCCAGTCCAAACATGTTTACCATCTAAGACACAAAACTTATTATGCATCAAACCTGATCTACCCTTGTTAACATTAGCAAAAGTGTTTTCAGAGTCTGTAATTTCTATTTGTTCTTTAGAATCTTTTTTAGAAGAAAGGTCATAAGTTACTTCAATGCCAGCATCTAATAAAGGTTGGATAAATTTATTATGTTTATTATAGTCAAACTCTAAAGTATCATGGTTTCTAAGATAAAAATTATGGGAATCTACTATCAATCGGATTTTAATCCCTTTTTTATGGGCTTTGATAAACGCTCTCATAATATTTTCATCTCTTAACTCATAAAAAGCAGCATCAATTGTAGTTTTAGCTTTTGAGAAAAACTTTAAGAAATGCTGATCAAGTCTTTTCTCTCCCTGCTCAACTGGTCCAAAATAAACATTAATACCCTTAGCTTGAAGGCTTGAGGTGTTAATTAATAGAGATATTGCACAAGCTTTAATTAGTTGAGAGATTTTCATATTAGTTCTTTCATGTTGTAATATTACAAAAAGGTTTAGAAATAAATAACTTTTGTTATATGTATTTATCTTTGACTCTTAATGTAAGTACGTAGCTGTGTACTAAAAGTTACAAGAAAATTAAAGTATTTGATCTTTCTTCTATTTTTAATAAGATGGCTATGTTAGAGTTTTGAAAATTTGACTTTAATTTCTATATTTTCATTATAATAACTACTAAAAATTTCGAATATATAATTAAAAGTAAGCATTTATTATCATAGGCGACTTTGGAGAAAAATGGCAGAAGAAAAACCAGTTATTTGGAAAGGTGAGGCAGATTGTCCTTTATGCCAGACTAAATTTAATGTAGAAAATGTTTGGTTAAACCGAGTTAAATTTCAAGAAGTATATACTGATTTGGCTAAAAAATATGAGAGTGTAAACCCAATGGTTTACGAGATTTGGGTTTGTCCAAATTGTTTTTATGCTGCTTATAAAAAAGAAATCTTTAAGGATATATCAGATTTAAATATGTCTACTTTTAAACAGTTAGAGCCTGTTAGAAAAAAGCTTGGTAGCATTTATCCAAAAAATAATGAACGTACTTTAGATGTAGGGGTACTCTCTTTCAAATTAGCTTTAGTAACCTTACAGTCCAGAAAAGATGTTTCAGCTGCAAAGTTTGCTTCTTTTTTCTATCGTATAGCTTGGGTTTATCGTCAGCAGGGAGATAAAGACCTTGAAGTTAAATATATGAAGTTAGCTTTACAAAGATATGAAAATGCTTATGAAAAAGAAATGGAGCCTCAAATAGGAAAAATGGGGGAGACTGGTTTAGTTTATACTATGGGTGAGTTAAGCCGACGTACAGGTGATGATAAAAAAGCTCAGGAATACTTTATGAAAGTTATCACTAATAAAGAGATGACAGGTGATCCAAAGTATTTAAAATACTGTAGAGATATGTTATCTGGAATCAAAGAAGGCTCTGCTCCAAACTTTTGGAAGTAAAAAAAAGACCTCACATTTTGTGAAGTCTTTTTTTTTAGATTAAAATTAATCAAACAGCCAATCTATAAATGAACCTACAGCTGCAAGTCCAAATACTCCAGTAGCTAGCAATCTAGATGTTCTGTTGTATCTTGGGTAGTAATAGTTATTATAATAACTAGTATTATAGTTATTTCTTAAGTAAGTATAACTATGTCCATTCCATACTGGTCGATAGTAATAGTTTCTACGATTATAAGGAGAGTATGTATTGTAGTTATAACTGTTATAAGTATTGTAGTAGTTGTAACCATAATAGCTATAAGAGTTATAATAACCAGGGTAAATATAAGGAGCAGCTGGTTTATTTTCTGGATGAGCTGAAATAGATTTTTCTAGTTGATTATAACCATCAACAGCTTTGTCTTTCATTTCAGAATCTAATTTTATTGTTTGAACTAGATTTGATTTTAAATCAAGAAGAGAAGAACTATTTATTTTTATAGAAATGTTTCTTGCTATATCTTTTGAACGATCAAGCATTTTTTTCATGATTTTAGCTTTGACCAAGTTAGGATCAATTTCACTTGAATCAGAGTGTTGAGACGAATCTAGTTTACCATAATGTTCTAGTAATCTTTTATCATCCCATGTTTGCAATTTTTTAGCGTGTCGAATTTGATTTTCTTTGATGTCAGATAAAATAGTTTTAAAGAGTTTCGCTTTAACTATCTGCTCAGACTCAGTAGAGTTTAATATTAATTTATATTTGTGTAGTGGAGTTTGTGAAGCAAAAGTACTATTTAATGCTAAAACTCCAAGGCTTAAAATTAGTTTTAAAGATTTCATAGTTTCTCCGATTATTGAATTGTACTTAAAAAAGAATTATTATTTTGTGTAATAACTTGGTTTACACCGTAGTTGTTACTAGCATTACTAGTTGATGAAGCAGGCGCTAATGGTGCGTTGCCAGTTGGTAGGGGATAACTGCTTCCTCCGCCTGGAGTAAAAGGAGGTAAACTATTACCGTTATACCCACCATTATTATATTGTCCACCAGGGTTTATACCACTACCGTTATAACCACCGTTGTTGTTATAACCACCGTTGTTGTTATATCCGCCTGAACCATTATAGCCATTAGAAGGGGTTGAACCAGGATAACCTTGACTGTATCCACCTTGGTTTCCACCACCATTATATCCATTAGAAGGGTTAGAACCAGGGTAGCTTTGAGGAGGCATTTGTTGATTTGGGTAACCACCATTTGATGGGTATGCTCCAGGATAATTTGAATATGCAGGAGGCATTTGTCCAGGATATGCACCAGGATAACCACCTTGTTGATAAGGGGGAGTCATTCCAGGCATTTGACCAGGATAACCTGGTTGTGGGTACATTCCAGGGTACATTCCAGGCATTTGACCAGGGTAACCCATGCCGCCACCTTGTCCGCCGCCCATGATAGAACCATTTCCGTAGTCCATGCCACCACCGTAACCGCCGCCATAGCCACCGCTACCATATCCACCACCGTAACCATYATCCCATTCATCGTCACGATCTTTTTTCTTATCTTTTTTGAAGACTTGCTTTAGCATATAAGCACCCATGCCAATTTTAGCGCCAAACATTACTGGCTCCATGATGCTTGAAAATAGGCTACTTGTACTTTTGACTTTATCTTCTACTTGGTTTTCACCATATTTAATATCATCTGGATGTGGTGGGTTTTTCTCCCAATTACTATCGCTACTCATAATAGAGTCTACTTTAGAAACTCTATCTTGATAATCACTAACACCATTTTCAATATTAGAATTTCGAGTATAGTCATTTGCTGGTTCAATTAATCCAAAAGTTACTTTCTTTTTAGAGCTTCCGCTTATAAAAATAAAGCCATTACGTCTTTTATAACCCTTAAGAATAAATTTAGCTTCTTCAAAGCCTCTTCCACCATGACCAATTTTACCTTGAGAATTGTAATAGCATAATAATTTAGAGCGCCCATCTTTTGACTCATAAACTCTATAGATTAGAAAGACTTGTTTAGAATCGTTGAACATTGCAATAACAGGTTTTCCACCATCATATCCCATTGCTCCACCAGGAAGGTATTCAGTGATAGATTTAAACATAGTATATTTATTATTAAATTTTGTTACACCCTGAGATTTATAGAGCTCAGTGCCTTCTGAAACTCTTTCGGTGAACATTTTATGGTCTGTTCCTGGGTTATACCCACAGTCAAATACTCTGTGTAATTTACCAACATACGGATTTGATGTATCAACCCGTCCGGTTCTGCTAGAAACGCTTTCATCATAATCACGAACAACTAGTCCTGTGTTTCTGTCTGAGGCATCGCTACCATTGATGATTAAACGATCCATAAGATCTTCTGCTATAATTGGTGATATGCTAAAACAAGAAAATAGTCCAGCACATGCTATAAGTTTACGAATTTTTAAATGATTCATTGGAGTCCTCCAAATTAAAGTAACACCATTCACTACGTAAGTTTGATATTAAAAGTTTCAATATTTGTTGAACTATTTAAAAAAAAACTTATAAGTCGTAATATAATTGCATTTCTTTAATGAAATATAGTTTTTTTTTGTATTAGAAAGAAAAAAATTTAAATACAAAACCTTTACAAAAGGTTAATTTTTTGTAAAGGTTTTTAGATAAAAAACAACGGAGTAATTTTATTATAATATGCTATAATCTGTTAATCTTTGAACTGGTTTATAACCAGCTTCATTGATAAGTTTGCATATATCGTCAACTAAAATAAATTTATGTGTTTTTGTACTTGCTTGTGATACTACATTTTCTTCAAGCATTGTAGAACCGAAGTCATTTGCTCCGTAAGATAGGGCTTCTTGGGCAACTTTAAAACCCATAGTTGGCCATGATGCTTGTATATTTTCAAAATAAGGGTTTAGATAAATTCGAGCAATAGCTAAATTTCTTAAGTACTCTTCTTTTGTCGCACCTAATTTTCCGCTATTTTGACTTTGCTTTCCAAGAGGGGTTAACTCATGTTGCAAAGGCCAAGCTATAAAAGCAATGAAACCATTGTTATATTTATTAAGAGACTTTTTTTGTTGATTTCGTAAAAGGTCAAAATGTTTGATTCTGTTTTTTGCATTTTCCCCAAAACCTATTACCATGGAGGCTGATGTGTGTAAATTTAGTTTGTGAGCGATTTCCATGATTTCTAGCCATCTTGAACCAGATATTTTTTTTGGGCTAACTTTTTGCCGTATCTCATCATCAAGTAACTCTGCGCCTCCACCAGGGAGCCCTTGCAACCCAGCTTCAATTAGTGCCTTTAAAATAGTTTCAGCATCTTTATTTTCAAGCAGACAAATATTATCTATTTCAGAGGGAGAAAAACAGTCAAGTTCTATGCTTGGAAACTCTTTTTTTAGCCATGTTAATAGTTCAATGTACCAATCAAGTCTTAAGTCTGGATGGTGACCGCCTTGCATTAAAATTCTTGTCCCTCCAACAGCGATTGTTTCTTCTATTTTTTCTCGTAGAATTTCTTTAGATAAAACATATGCGCCATCATGTTGAGGGGTTCGATAAAAATTACAAAATTTACAATTTGTGATACAAACATTTGTATAGTTAATATTACGATCAATCAAATAAGAAACAGTTTTTGGATTTGTTTTATTTATACGAATTTGATTGGCTGCTTTTTGTAATGCTTCTAAAGGAGCTTCTTCATATAAAAAAACTCCTTCATCAAAAGTAAGTTCTTGGTCATTAATTGCTTTGTTTAAAATATTTTGGTATTTCATTTCATCTCTTATTTTGTTATATTTTTGAAGTTGTAGAATAACTAAACTTAAAAAAAAGAGCAATTAAATTTAAAATTAAAACAAAACTTTATAGGCTAAAATAATTTCTTTTTTTCCTTTTACTTGAAAAGGTTCCATTTTTTCAAAAGTAAATTCGTCTTTACAATATTGATAAGTATTAGAATCAATGATTATATCAAAACCTTTTGCCTTACTTTCAAGGCGTGCGGCCAGATTTATTTTATCACCGATTGCTGTATAATCCTTATGTTTTTTTGCCCCTATGTTTCCTACGACTGAAAAACCTGTTGTAATACCAATGCCAATATTAAGAAGTTTTAATCTAGGATCCATATTTGCTTTTAGTGTTTCTTGCATTTCAATAGCAGTTTTTACTGCACTAATTGCTTGGCTTTTAGGGTTGTTTTCTGGCATTGGTGGGGCTCCATAAAGTACCATAATCGCATCACCAATGAATTTATTAATTGTTCCGTTATATTTTGTAATGATCGCTACCATTAGTTCAAAATAAGTATTTAAAATAGCAACAACTTGTTCGGGACTTTTATTTTCAGACATAGTTGTAAAACCCCTAACATCAGAAAATAGGGTTGTTATTTCTAGGCTTACTCCTCCCATTTCAAGATTTTCGGGGTTTTCCAATAATTGGTCAACAATTTGATTTGATACGTATTGATTAAAAACCTTTCTAATAACTGACTTTTCTTTTTCTCTAGTAATCATACGTGCTGTAATGACACAAACATAACTAAAACAGATGGCGATTAAAGTTGGTGTAATTGAAGTTACGTAGTGAGAGTGAAATAAAAAATGTACAAAAATCCAGTAACTTATTAGCTCTATTATTAATAGAGGTAAAGAGTAAACTATAGATAAAAAACTTGTTCCTAGTGTTAATAAACAGGCAAGTAAATAAAAGATGAAAAAGCTTTCAAGAAAAGAAAGTTTTTTTATAGATGGAAGCTTATCGCTCAGTAAAGTAAAAAGGGCATTGGCATGTATTTCAACCCCACTAGTTTGCCTTCTGTCGTAGGTATAAAAAGGTGTGGGATACATATCTTGTAAACCAGGATGATTTAGACCAATTAAAACTATTTTACCTTTAAATATTTTTTTAAGACTCTTAGTTTTTGTATCATCAAATAAATCACAATAACTGATGTTAGGATATGTGTTTACTGGTCCTCTATAGTTAATAATAAATTTATCTTGATCAGTTGTATCACTAGAAAGGTTGATTTTTTTTGAAGGGAATCCTTTTATTTTATTTGGAATAACCCATTGGTTCTTTATTTTTGAAGCATCTTTAAGGGAGAAGTTTTGATTGAATGGAAATGATTTCCAGAGTTTTAGAGAAAAAGAAGAAACTGTACTTTTGTTTTTATCCTTTAAATTAATTAGCATTCTTCTTAAAATACCATCTGTATCTACAGGAACATTTACAAACCCAACTCCAGCAGCACTATTTTTAAACAGAAGGAGGGGCTCTTTGTAAATAGTTTTTTTATTAGATGATTCAAAAAGTGAGGCTAAAACTACATTATTAGCTTTTTTGATGGATTGAGCTAATGCAATGTCTTCTTCTTTTGAGCGTTCATGAATAAATAATAAATCAATACCAATGGTTAGGGCTCCTAGCTCCTTTAATTTATCAATGGCCATTGCCGTTATTCTTCTGTCGTAGGGCCATGACTTTGTATTAAAATTTTTATATGGACCACTTTTAAATTTTTGCATTTGGGGCATTGTTTCTAAGGTTTTTTTATCTATAGTGACAATGATAATAGGTTCAAATCCGTAAGTAGAAATATCTTTTGATAATACAATAGTATTTTTATTATTTGTTTTATTTGGTGAAAAACGATTGATAAATAGTCTATCTAAAAATATATTTTCTAATCTGATATGAGTTTCGGCAAAAAGTAAAAAGATGAGGGAAATTAAAAAATAACAAAAAATTGGAATTATTAAACTATAAATGACAATTTTTTTCTTATGAATCATGGTTTTAAACCTTTATTAAATAGAAATTCATGGGAGTTAAGATAATATTACTTCCTAAGAAAGAAAAATTATAGTTTTTTAATGCTTTTATAAGTAGTTTCTTGTAATATTCAAGATTATTAACATAGGAGTTAAAAAATGAACGAAACAAACTTCAATACAGTATCTATTGGACAAGTGAAAAAAGTGGTAATATTTTTTACAATTGCAATTGGTGCTTCATTTTTATTATGGCTAATTTTAGGTTTTAGGATAAATGTACCTCAAAATAAAATTTTGGTTTTAACAAAACTATTTGGTACAAGTCCAAAACAAGGGTCTATTGTATCACTAAATTCATCTCAAAAAGGTATTCAATATGATGTAAAATCAGAAGGGTGGCATTGGTATTCTTCATTCATCTGGAAAAGAGAAATTTATCCAGCAACAATTATTGAAGCAAAAGAATTAGGCGTTTTAATAAGACAATATGGTGAGCCTTTAGAGAATGGAAAAGTCTTAGCGAGTCCATTAGATTTAAATGTAGCAAAAGAAACAGATACTAGAGGGATAGTTGCAGAGGTTTTAAAACCTGGTAAGTATAATATAAATCCTTATGCTTACAAGATAGTAAAGTTTCCGGTTTCAGAGGTGCCAGCTGGTCATGTAGGTATTATTATTGATAAAACAGGTAATGATCACTCTGGTTTTAATTATTTAGCCAGTATAGGTCAAAAAGGAATCAGAAAAGAAACAAAAAGCCCTGGTACTTATTATATTAATCCATTTGTTAATAAGGTTATACCCTATAATATTAGAGTGCAAAAAACAGATTTTGATGGCTATAAAGCTATTAGTTTTATGAGTTATGATTCATATGAAATAAAACTAACAGCTACTGTTGAATGGCGAGTAGATAAAAGTAGGGCATCTGAGGTATACGCAAGAATCGGAAGTCTCAAAGATATTGAAAATAAAATTATCATTCCTTTTGCTAGATCATATTGCCGAATTATCGGAGCAAAATCTTTAGCTAGAGAGTATATCTCTGGTGATGCGAGACAAAGTATTCAAGTTAAATTCAAAGAAATGTTAAAAGAGAAATCTGGTGAGCATGGTATTTTAATTTCAAGTGTTTTAATTAAAAAAATTGTTCCTCCTCTTGTTTTAAGAGAGGTTATTAACAAAAGAGGTCTTGAAAAAGAAACAAGAGAAAAACTTTTAAAAGATATTGAAAAAGTTAAATCTGATGCTCAAGTGGCAAAAAGAAGAGAAGAGATTAAAAAATCTCAAGCTCGAGTAGAAGAGATCATTTTGAAAAGAAACTTATTAACAAAGGTTAAAGGTGATCGTACAATTGCTTTAAAAAGATCAAATAAAAATTTAGCCATAGCTAGAGTAGATATTAAAACAGCTGCTGTTGAAAAACAAACTATAATTGCAAAAGGTGAAGCAGATTTGATAAGTGAATTTAATAAAAAAAGAGCTGAAGCAGAGGCTTTAAGAATGGAAATTTCAAGTTTTGGAAGCGGAAAAGAATTTGCAAAATTTAAATTTAATAAAAAAATAGATATTCAAAAAGTTTTTACTAATGATGATTCACCAATAGCAATGATGTTAAATCAATTTGGTATGCCAAGCAAAGAAAATGGAGTAAAATAATGAAATTAATACCAGTTATTATAATCGTAGTCGTCTTATTGTTTTCAACACTTGGTTTCTTTTCAGGGCTAGTATATATCTCGCCATCTAAACTAGGGGTAATAACAGCAAAATTTGGAAGCTCAAAAGCACCCGGTAAAGTATTAGCATCAGAGGGTGAAATAGGTATCAGAGAAAATATTTTAGGAGCAGGATATCATTGGATTGCTCCTTTTATGTATGAGGTAAAAAGATATCCAGTAGTAGTTGTTCCTGCTAATAAAATAGGGGTTATAACAGCAAAATTTGGTAAAAAAATAAAAGGAGATAGATATTTAGCTCTTGAAAATGAAATTGGGATTCGTAAAAGAGTTTTAGGGCCAGGTACCTATCGTTTAAATCCTTTTGGATATACCATATCATTAGAAAATCAAACCTATATTTCTGCTGGTAACGTAGGAGTTTTAATTAACTCTCAAAAAGGGGGAGTTGAACAAAATAAAGTCTTACCAGCGGGTATTCATTTTATTAATCCTAAAGAATATAAAGTAGAGATTGTCCCAATAGGGCTCAATGAATATACTTTAAGTAGTAAAAAAGTAGTTAGAATAACAGACGCTATGTTACGTGATGAAGAAAGCCCTGTAGAATACTCTAATAAAAACATTATAACTGGTGGTGAAATGTTGTTTCCATCAAAAGATGGATTTAATGCTGGCATTGATGTAACAGTTTTATGGGAGCTAGACCCAAAACGAGCAATATCTGCTGTGACAAAGTACGGAAATGTAACAGAGTTACATGATCGTGTTATTAACCCAATGTTAAATTCAGCCGCAAGAAATGAGGGTTCTAAGTACACAGCTAAGGCTTTAATTCAAGGGGATACAAGAACAAAGTTTCAAGAGACTTTCACTAAAACTTTATCTGAGTACACTAAAAATGCACCTTTAAAAATAGTTGCAGCTTTACCAAGAAAAATCTATGTTCCTGTTAAAATTCAGCTGCCTATTATGCAAGCTCAATTAAAACAAGAAGAAATGTTAACTAATCGAGAAATTGAAGAAACATCTAAAATAGAAGCAAAACTAGAAGAGCAAAAAAAGTATGTGAAACAAGAGATAGAACAAGTAAAAGCTGATACAAAGGTTTTAGTTTTATCAATTAGAGCAGAAACAGAAAAAGAAGTTGGAGAGTACGAAGCAGCAACTAGATTACAAACTCTAAGAATTGATTTAGAGACTCAAAAAATTAAAACTAGAATCATTGATATTTTATCTACTGCTAAAGCAGATGTTATTAGAATTAGAGGTCAAAAAGAGGCTGAAGTCAAAAAGCTGTATATTGATGCATTTGGTGGAGTTGAGCATTATAACTCTTATATTTTTGCAACAGAAGCATTGCCTAAAGATAAACTACCTATTCAAATTATTCATTCTGGAGAAGGTACTTTTTGGACTGACTTAAAAATGACTGATAAATCTCAATTGAAAATATTAAGTGATTTCAACAGAATTAAGAAAGCTATGCAACTAAGAAAGTAAAATGATTAATTCATTTGATGATTTAAATTTAGTTTTAAAAAAAAGAGGAAACTCCCGTAAAAAAGGGGTTTTCACTTTTATTGTAGCTTCGTTGGTATTGTTAGACTCTCCATTTTACTTTCCGATTCCGTTAGTAGGTTTTTTTAGTGTGGTGATGGCATCTTTTATTTATTTGATGTCTTTTTTTCAAATCTATAATGGTATAAAGTTACCAAAAAAAGAGTTTTTATCCTTTATTTTTTTGAATAAAAATACTATAAAAAAAGAAGAAGTTTTTACATTTTTTAAAGATGAAATAGATGACTCTTCTTATGAGAAAATGGTAAATCAATTAGAAAAGCTAGATTTTATAAGTCTTCCTAATCATGATATGGAATACGTAGAGAGTCATTCAGTTATTCCAGAAAATCAATTAAATTTAACTGATAAAGGACTCGATTTTTTAAAAAAAGGTAAATTATGATTATAGAAAGTTTTGCCGTAGGACCTTTGGGCTGTAATTGTAGTATTTTAGCTTGTGAAGATACAAGAGAAGCAATTATTATTGACCCAGGAGATGAGGTTGAAAAAATAAAGTCTATTTTAAATAAATATGATTTAAAAGTAAAGTATCTGTTGCATACCCATGCTCACTTTGATCATATTTCAGCAGCAGGGCCACTAAAGCGTGAAGGATATGGAGAAATTCTCCTTCATAAAGATGATACATTTTTATACGATATGTTAGAAGAACAAGGTCGTTGGTTTGGTATAGAAACTCCTAAAAAAGATGTTGTAGATAAAAATATTGTTCATAAAGATGAAATAGAGTTTGGAAACCACAAAATTGATGTTTTGCACACCCCAGGCCATACACCTGGTAGTTGTTGCTTTTGTTTAAAAGAAAAAAACATATTGTTTTCTGGAGATACTTTATTTGCAGGCTCTGTTGGTAGGACTGATCTACCAGGTGGAGACTCTAAACAAATGGAAGATTCTATTAAAAGTCACTTGATGTCAATTAGTGATGATTACAAGATTATTACAGGGCATGGAGAAAGCACAACTCTATCAAAAGAGATGAAATCTAATCAGTTTTTACTTTCTTGGGCATAGAGGTTTAATTGTATATCCAAGTTTTATCAAAATTAGCTTTGATAAAACTTAGTATAAATTTTACTCTAGTAAACCTTTAGCAGTAGTATCAGAAGGCTCTATATAAAATAGATTACTTGTAGTTTCTGGTGACTGTAAAAGGCTTTTTTGGGTTTGATTTACTAGTTGAGCAGCCTTTGAAAGATCAAATGAAGCGTTATCAGATGCACTTAAATTTTCACTAATATTTTGAGTGCTTTGATATTGAGATTGAATACTTTCAATATCCTTTGTAATCAAATTTTGGTTGGTTTTAATTTTTGATGATAGTTGAGAAACTTTATCCTCAAAATCTTGTTTAGAAGAGGACTCTTTTACTCGTTGTAAATCATCTTTAAAGTTTGAGATTGAAAATGCTTTACTTTCTTTAACTTCTATTTGAGCTTCAATAGATTTTGTATCTGACTTTTGAATAGCAGTTTTATCATAATAAATTTCAATGCCAGATATTAGCCCTGTAGCTGGAGTAAGACTAGTAGTAACACTTTTTTTATAATCACTGCCTGATGAAATATCAACAGTATATTGAACTTCATTAGCCGAGCTTTTTGAATTTTCAAATATAGATATAGAATAAGAACCTATTTTAGTAGGTCTACTAGTTGTAACTGCTTGAATATCATTATTGCTAGAAGAGTTGTTATCTTTTTGGTTTAAAACTTGTTTACCTTCAAAAGTTTGCCTAGTTATTAGATCATCTAGTGATTGTTCTTGATTGCTATCTTGAAACTTTAGTTGGTCGACTTGTTTTGAAAGCTTTGTAAGCGCAACATTTGTTGAGAACCCTTTAGATATATCATTTTGCATTTCAACTGATTTTTGATTAAGAGTTGAAAGTTCAAAACGTAATGTATCTGAAATACGTGGTTTGATTGGTGTAGAAGAAACTTTGCTGGTTTGACTTTGGTTGTCCAGCTTTTTGTGGGCAACTCTAAGACTTTCTAGTTTTTTCTTAACCACACCTTGATTTGAAGTGAGATTTGAAATTGTGAAAGACATGAGTACTAACCTCCATGTAATAGTAAACAAAAACGGCTAAAATCCTTTTCAGCCTATTATAAATATACTCCCATAACATTTTTGGGTCAACCCTTGCAAGCGTGTATATTAGATGATTCTAACATAATTTATAAAAAAAGTTCTTTTTTTGTTCTATTATGACGAAAAAGTATATTATGAAAAAAGAAAAAAATGTCGAGCAACATCAAGTTATTCTTATCTTAAAAAAAGATGTAGAATGCTTTTCATACAATAAAAATAGTAAAAAAGAAGTCTTTCAGACTATACGAAAGTGGAATAAATCAATTTCTGATATAGAAGTTATGAACTTTTTGAAAGAAATACGAGTAAAAAAATTGAGTATTATTTGTGAAGAAAATGAGCTTATTGAGTTACCTTTTGTAAAAGAACCTCCAAATAGAGAAGAAATTTCATTTTTTTTACAAGAAAAATATGATTATTTTGGAGAATCCTTTCAAAACATCACTCATTCTTTAAAACAAAAAGTTACATTGATTGCTTTGAATAAAAATATAGAAATTTCTTTTTGGAAAAAAGCTTGTGATGAAAATGAAATAGAACTTAGTTTTTTTGAATTTGAGTCAATTATAATTAGTAAATTAGTTTTTGATAAATTTCCTTCAGGGGCCTCTATACTAAGAATAGAAGAGCATAGGGCTATTGCACATTCATTTGCAAAAGGAATGATGAATAGAAAGGACTCAACACTTTTTCAAGATAAATTTGATATAAATCGCTTGAATCAACTTTTTAGTAAGCATAGAATGATTCATCAAAAAAACTATCCTTTATTATTTGATATGGGAGTTGAAGATGATGATTTATTGGTATTGATTAATAAGTTTTGGAGTGGTCCCGTACATGATTTTTCTTGTTTTTCTAAAAGTAAAATCAACAATAATTACTATAAGTCTTTAATTGAAGGTATGGAGAAGCTTCCTGAGTATGATTATACCTCTTCTTTTCCATTGATTTCAATTGGTAAATTTTTGATGGTTTTTATTTTTTTTATTTGTTTTTTGTTTTTAAGTTTAGAAAAAAAAGATAGTAAACTAGGATATTTTGAGCCAAGTGAGTTTCAATCAAGAAAGACTCAAGATAGAATACAAAGTGAAATAACAAAAGAAATAGATGATTCTTTAAATGAGTTAAAAAATGTAATTTTACAACTAAAGAAAAAATCAAATACTAAAACAGTTTCAGATTCTTTTTCAGCGATTAAAATGAGTGAAATAGATCTTAAAAATTTAAGATATGTTGGGGCTTTTAAAAATAAAGATAAAAAGAGATGTGGTTTATTTACATATATGAATGGAGATATGACATTTTGTGAACAACAAAATGTAGCTGGAATAAATTTCTCTTTTTTAGGAAAAACAAATGCTTTGGTTATTTTTCAAAAGCATCAATTTAGAATAGATAAATCAAGTATAACCTTGTATGAGTAAAGGAAATTAGATGGAAGAAGCTATAAAATATCATGGTATTCTGAGAAAAATGAATAACGAAGAAAAGATTAAGATGCTTGAGTCGATGATTCAAGTGAATGGTAAGCAAAGTTTACCTATACTATTTGATTTATTAGATGATCCAAATTATGACTTTAGAAGAGTTGCCTATAAAGAGTTATTAAAATTTGGAAAAACAATACTAGAAGAAACATCTCAATTATCAAAAATGGGGTCTAATGATCAAAAGTATTGGGCCTTACAACTATTAATAGCTATGGGTGATTGTTCTTGTTCTCATATCGAATTAGCTCTTAATGAAGAAGATGATATTTGTAAAAAATTAGCTATAGAAGCTCTCGGAAATTTTCAAAAAGAATCTAGCGTAAGACCTCTTATAAGAATGTTTGGAGAAACTAACTGGTCTGTTCGTCAATATGCTTATAATTCTCTTTTAAAATATAACGATAAAATTATCCCTATCTTAGAAGAACACTTAACTTCATCCTCAGAAGACTATGTATATTGGAGTGTAAAATTACTTGGTAAATTAGGTTATAAAGCAAAACAATCTTTATATGATATTTTAAAATCAACAGATGATGAACTCAAGTTTATTATAGCTTCTGCATTAGGAGAATCTGGTGACTTAAAGATATTAAAAATGCTTGTTAAATGTTTTGATGAAGAAAACTATTTACATTCTAAAAGATCTTCTGACTCTTTAGTTCAGATTGGAAAAGTATCTATAGAAGTAATCATAGAATCTTTTAAATCAAAAAAGCCCCAAAAAACATTTTGGCACATTTATACATTACTAAAAATAGGGAAAGACGGAGTAAATGCTTTATATGATGTTTTGATTTTAAAATCAGAGCATTTTTTGTGGAATCTACAAGAGGTTTTATTAAAAGTAGGTGTAGATAGTTTGACACTTTTAAATAGACTATCTAAAAATAGTCCAAAACAAATTAGATTTTTTGCATTTTTACAAATGTCTCAAATTAAAGACAATAAAATACAAGAGTTTTTAATCAAAGGTTTAAATGATCCTTATTGGGTAATTCAAAAATTATGTATGGAAACCTTGGTATCACAAGATGAAGGAATAGTTTCAGGAATGAAAGTAGCTCTTAGTAGTGCGAATGAAAATTCGATGTATTGGCATGTATCTGTTTTAAAGCATTTTCAATCGGGTTTAAAAGTCATTGTAGATTTATTAAGATCAGAAAATAAACAATATGTTTCTTTAGCAGCAGGAGCTTTAAAAGGACGTGTTAGTCCATCTATGGTCAGTGACTTACTATATTGTTTGAAAAGTCCTCATTGGATAGTAAGAAAAGAGGTTTCTGATACTTTAATATCAGCAGAAGAAATTTCTTTAGAAAAAGTTGTTGAAAGCTTAAGTATTGAAGATGATGAGATAGTATTTTGGATTTCAAAAATTTTAAAAAACTACCCAAAACGAATTTATGGGCAACTAGCAAGTCTATTATATAAAAAATCTTTCCCAAATAACCTTGTTGCCAAAGCAATGGGTATAATTAATGATAATTATTTTGTTGTCCCGCTGCAACAATGTTTGATGGAGCAAGATGATTTGTTAGTTTTAAATTCTATTTGGAGCTTAAATAAAATAATACCAGATAGTGACTCAAAAGCTATCTGGGGATTAATGGAGAGCTTAGAGTTTAAAAACTATCCAATTGCCCTTGAACTTGTACATGAATATGTATCTCAGGCTAAACCTTATATTGAAGAGGGTTTTTTAAAAGTAAATAAAACTTTAATAAAAAATAGTATTTATCTTTCAGCAGAATTAAAATATTTTGATTTAATAAAAAATATTAAAGAAATATTTTTAGCAAATGATGAGGAGCTAATAGTAGACGCTGCTAAAGCTTTATTGCATCTAAAACACAAAGAAGCTGTACCTTGGTTTCATGTTGCTTTAGAGAAGGATTTTTCAGATTCAGTACGCTTGGTATTATTATCTTGTTTAGCTGCTTTAGATGAAGATGAAGGTCTTTATCAGGTTTTAAAAATAATAAGTACTTGTTCTAATGAGACCGAAAAATTGACATTTACTTGTGAAGTTTTACGATTAGGTATGCAGGCAATACCAGGTTTAATTAGGTCTTTTCAAAGAGAGGATCCTGCTGTTAGAAAAGTAGCTTCTGAAATATTACTAGAGTTTGGTGGATTGGCTACCGAATACTTGAAGGCTGAATTAAACTCTTCTGATGTAAATGTAAAGTTTTGGTGTTCAAAACTATTAAAATCACTAAATAAGTTATGAATATAATAGAACTAAAAGACAGAATACTTTTAAACTTCATTGAGCATAAAGTAGGCTTAGTACTAAGTGAAGTATATGAAATTGCTGGTTCTCCTACTGAGCTAATAAACTGGCCAAAAGAGAAATGGCTTCGTTATTTTAGCGTTCAAAAAGTAAATAGAGTTTTTAAAACGATACTAGAATCAAGAATTGATGATGAAATTGAATATATTTTAGAGAACAATATAGGAGTTATCTCTATTGATGATGAGATTTATCCAAATCAACTAAAAGAAATATATAATCCTCCTCTTCTTTTATTTTATCTAGGTAACTTACCGCCAAATGATGCTGTTCATATTGCAATTGTTGGTGCAAGAGATTCTACTTTAGCGGGTAGATGTAATGCCGAAGAAATAGGAAAATTCTTGGCAGATCAGGGAGTTAGTGTTGTATCTGGACTAGCAAGAGGAATTGACAGTTCGGCTCATAAAGGAGCCTTAAAATCAGAAAATGGATTAACAATTGCAGTAATTGCATCTGGAATAGGAGAGTTTATAAAACCAAAGTTATATAGTTTTCATCAAGAGATTATAAACAAAGGAGCAATTATTTCAGAATTTCCAGTAAAGAGTGCAGCTTATAAAAAAAACTTTCCTTTGCGTAACAGAATAATCACTGGTCTTTGTTTAGCGACTATTATAGTAGAGGCAAAAGAACGTAGTGGTAGTATGATATCAGCTAGACTTGCAGCAGAACAAGGAAGAGAAGTATTTGCTTTGCCTGGACCGATAAATTCTGAAATGTCTAGTGGTACAAATTCATTGATTAGAACTGGTGCTACTTTAGTTTCTAAACCATCAGATATTTTATCAGATTTAAATTTAAGCTGGCAAGAGAAAGAAGTTGATGAACTAACAATCGAAGAAGATTATTTATTGCCTTATTTAACAAAATCACCAAAAGTAATAGATGATATAATATATAAAAGTCAAAGGCCTTTATCATGGGTATTAAAAGTTTTAGATTCATTAGAAAAAAAAGAAATTATAAAGAAAGTTCCTGGAAATCAAATTATTAAGTTAATAGACTAGGTTTTGATAGTTTTATCCATTGAAATATTAGCTATTTATGTATATATTGTGAGACTTGTTTAAATATTGTAATAGCCTGTGTATATGAACCTTGATTTACACGTTTGATTTGGAGTATCTATGGTTCAGTTTTTAAAAATAATAGATTGTTTTGTTAAAGATATTTTAGAGTCTCAAAAAACAATAGATGAGAGCTTTATTCAAAAGCTTTTAGACCAAGGTTTGTGCGAAACAGAAATAGAACAAGCATTTACAATTATTTATAATTTATTATTGAATAGAAAAAAAACTGAGTTTAAAAACAAAGAATGCGTTTTTCGTCATTTGACTGCCCAAGAACAATATGAGTTAGGGCCTGATATTTCAAACAAACTATATTCTTTACAATTATGTGGTTTACTTTCACCTAGTGATTTAGACTGTTTGATCTATGGTTTTTTTGAATCAAAAACAGTTTTAAGTGAAGATAGTGACTTTTGGCAGCTTTTAAGTACATATAGACCAGATGTTTATCAATGTGTAGAGCTTTTATCAGCATCAAAAAAAATAAGAAAAAAGCATTTAAATTAAAACATTCTTAATGCGAGTTATTTTTGACTGTTATCGCATAATTTAAAGAGAGTTTTTAATAAAGATTGGGAGATATTATGTTTAAATTACCATCAATTCCTTGGGATGAAATAGAAAAACAACTTGAAGAAAGAGTCGGAGAAGTTTTTTTAAAAGTTTTTGAAACAATAGATGACAAAGAAGAAGAAATTAAAACTTTAAGAAAAAATTTTGCTAGTCTAAATGAAAAAGCATTAGCTGATGAAGTAATCAAAAAAGCCTCTCAAAATACAGCGGTTATAGGTGGAGCAGCAGCATTACCAGACTTGCTACCAGGTATTGGTTGGGCAGCTATGATAGCTAGCTTAATTGGAGACTTTTGTTTAACCCTAAGAGAAGAATTAGGTATGCTTCTACAATTTTCTTTTTTGTTTGATAAAGATGAAGACTTACAACAACGTAAAAAAGATGTGATTTCATTTTTAGTGTTTTTATCAAGAGATAAAGATAATAATGCTTTTGCAAAAGAAGTCTTAGAAGAAATTCAGCAGTTTCAATTTGATCAAATTTCAAAAAAAATTATGATCCGAATTGGTGTACAATTGGGACTTAAATTTTTTAGAAAGAAAATGGTTTCTTTTATACCAGGTCTTGGTATTGTTTTAAGTGGAGGGGTTAATTATTTAGGTACACGCAGTGTTGGTTCTATGGGAATCAAATTTTTTGAAAACAAAGCTGAGTTTATCAGAACCCATGGGCAATCTTCTTCTAACATGGAAGTCACAAATCGTACTACGATGCAAATGGTTATTAATATTGTTAAAATGGGTAGTTCTATTAGTGATGAGCAAAAAAATACCATTGATTCAAATTTAGAGTTTTTTGGATTTAGTGAAGAAGAAGTAAAATCTTGGAATGAAGAGCTTCAAAAAGATGAAATAAATCCAATTGCTATGAAAGATATCAAAGCAATGACAGATGAAGATAAAAAGTATGTTTTAAGGCAAGGTTTACAGATTTTACCAAATAATCCCCACAATAGACAACGTGGTTATATTGATTTTATTACACGTGCATTCGGATTAACTCCATCTGATGTTAATACAATAAAAAAAGAGATCGAAGATAAGGCTTAAACTTACATGGATTTAATGATAGATACGGTGAGTCAGGGGCTTAGATTAAGTCTTATATCAAATAGTGAAGATTTTCATTACTTGAGTGAAGATAAGTCTTGTTCTCATTCTTTGTTAAAAATTGTTGATGAGCAGTTAAAAAAGAGTTCTAAGACAAGTTCAGTTATTAAGAGAGTTTTTTTCAATAGAGGACCTGGGTCTTTCACAGGAATAAAAATGGGGTATGTTACTGCTGCAACATTTGGACTTGATGCTGAAGTAGAAATATACTCTTTTACTACCTTTGATTTGATGTGTGCTCATGTCTCTAGTCATCAAAATAATACTTTTGTTTTAAATGCTTTTCAAGGCGACTATTTTGTAGCAAATAAAATAGATACTACATGGGATTATAAAATTTTGAGGGCTCAAGATCTTCAAAGTGATTGTAAAATGTATTTTATGGGTGCTACTAAATATAATTTAGATTTATTTGAAGTTATCGAAAACTTAGATAAAGAAATTTTAAAAGTAGTTGTAGAAAAAGGTTATTTTTCAAAAGAGATTCAGCCTTTATATTTGAAAAAATCAACGGCTGAAATAGCTAGAGATAAAAAAGTGGTTAAATAACTATAAAAATAGAGGAAGCAATGGCAAAAAAGAAAAAAAAATCAGGAATAGGATGCTTTGGTATTCTATTTATTTTATTTTTTATATCTTCAATCCTATTTTTTGGATTTGTAGGAGTTATTGGTTATGTTGGTTATGGGGCTTATAAAAATCCAACAAAATTTTTAGAAGCTCATAAAGATGGTTTTCGATCGGGTGGAAAAATGCTTGTAGGAGTAGTTAGTTCTTCTCTTCCTTTTAATATTCCAGAGCAAGAGTTAGACTCTGATGCATTTGATAGTTTCACAAAAAAATCAATAAAACTTACTACTATTACCCAAGATTTAAATAAAAAAGATCAAAATTTATTGATTCAATTAAGTAAAAAAGAGTTTTTATCTGGTTTTATGACCGAATTTTATAAATGGGAAGTCAGAAAGTATGATATTCAATTTTTTGATGGGGCATTTGAAATAGTGGCTTCTGTAGAAGCTAAAGTTTTGTTTCCATATATTCCAAAAGATCTTCATCCGATTATTCAAGAGATCTTATTAAGTGCAGAATGGCTTAACATTAAATTAGCCGCAGACTTTGAGTACGACAAAGGATTAAGAGTTTTAAAGTTTACTGAATGTATTATTGGTGATCTGAAAGTACCACAKWWWTWWMWRWRWKWRATKARTAWTAAATTACCTAAACAATTAAAAATTGATCAAAAAGTAAAGCAGATAGAAAAAGACACAAAAGTCAGAATAGAACAATTAATTTTTTCAAAAGATAATGCTTTATTTAAAGGTGTGTATAATCCTTCAAAATAGTTTAAGACATATTTTTTTTAAACAATCAAGCTCTAACAAAGGCGTTGTCATTTTTGTGGCAGTTTTTGTTATTGGGATAGTTGCTGTTATTGCAGCAATCTATAGTTATACAACCCGTCATAGTAAATTATCTTCAAGGCGAATGTTTTATGGTGAAACGATATTTTTTGTAGCTGAATCTGCTCTTGATGAAGCTTTTTTAAAATTGCAGTTAAATCCAGATTTAGTAAAACAGATGTTTGATTCTCCTAATGAGTTTGTTGCAATTACGTTTAGTTTAGACTCAATGGAGTTAGATTCAATATCTGAATCTAATGTAACGCCAAAAGATATTAAAGTGATTGGTAAAGCTATTATTATAGATTCAGCCTTAGAAAATGAAAGTCATTTTATGAGTCCTGATGAAAAGGTTGGAGTTATCGAACTTGTTGTAACAAGTAAACTTTATGCTGGTGGATTTCGTTCAGGTAGGCCAACTACGAGGCAAGTCACTGGTCGTAGAAACTTTAAGTATATTCATTTAACAGGAGCCTCTAACCATACTAATTATGTTTTATTTATAAAACATAAACAAAGTCCTACTCCAATTACAGCTACCTCTGAAAATAACTTAACAATTGAACCTGGGCCTACGGGCCGAATTTATCTAGGAACAGAGGATAATAAAGACTGGGAAAAAACAGTGCATACATTAAGTCCTTTAGCATTAAGTGATGCTGAAAAATCCTTTTTAGAGTTAAGTGGCTTTAGTGAAGATAGTAGTCTTACTTATAGTGCTAGACTTAATAATGTAAACCAAACAATAGGAGATAGTGATCAATTATTAATAGATTCTTCTTTATTTTTAGATAGCTTGTTGTGGGCTCCAAATATTCAAAATAAATTAATAACATCAGGTAGTATGGCTTCATTAAATAATAGACAAAAGGCTCGCTTTCGTGGGGATTTACGCTTTTATGTTAGAGATTATTTAAAAAGAGATGATTCAAATAGTATTAAAATTTCGTTAGAAATTGGTAGAAAATCAAATAGTAATAATAGTTTAAACTTGGGTATTACAGCCAATAGAGATGATTTAATAAATCTTGAGGGTAATGTATTACGAGAGTTTAATTTTGACGCAACTAATGAATATATTGGTGAAATAAATGGAGTTAGCCCAAGTCGTGATTATATGGTCAATTGGAAAACAGACCAACGAACAGCAATATCTCCATCAAGTAGTATGGTTATGCCATTATATGACAAAATGCCAGATGTTTTAAGTGGTAGTATTGCCTCAGCAAAAGAAAAAGAAAAATTAAGATTTACTCCTTATCGAAAAAGTAGTCAGTATTCTTATGTGTACACAGAAAAAAATGGGATAAGTGCTTGGGAAAACTTTAAAAAAGAGCAAATGATTGAATATATTGATGGTAAAACTGTCATGAAAATTGATGGTGTGATGGTAATAGTTGGAGAGATTAACTTTGAAGAAGGTCATGAAATTACCTATGAAGGCAAAGGCGTTTTATTAGCTTTAAAGGGTATTAATATTGCTTCAAATATAAAAAAACGATCAATGGATGACCAACTTATCTTGGTAACAAGAGGGGTAAGGGGCTCTTTTTCTTTGGTGAATGATATTGAAGTAGATGCATTTTTAATGGGTCATAAATTGGGTACTGGCAATCAAAAAGTTAGTTTAATAGGTAAATCTCGTTCGACACCTTTTAAGATCAATGGTGGCTTAAGTGTAGACAAGCTTGATGTTAATAATTTACCGGCAGGTAGCTCTTTAGTATATGATTCATTTTATGCATCAGAGTTTTATCATTTATCTTTAGCTTATCCAATTCACTATTTTAAGGTAGATAATAGAGAAAAACAAAAAATGATGAAAGAATCTCCAGACGGAATTTAGAACTTGTGTGAGAAGTGTTTTCTTTGCGAAAATTCATGTTAATTATGAAAATTTAGATAATAAATATTTAGAATACTGGAGTATTTAGATAATTTATTGACGAAAACTTTTATTTTAAGATGGGTTTATAGCTGAAATAAACTTTTCAGACATTTTCTTAATCTTTTTATTGAGTATGTCTTTAAAGTTTTGTGTGTGATATTATTATTTAGTTTTAAAATAGACATAGGAGAAGTTTATGTTTTTAGTTAGATACATTATTTTATTTTTTATAGTTCATTCTTTTACTTTTGCTGTGAGAGAAGTTCGGCTTGAATATAAAAGACAAAATGCAGATAGTTTAGACTTTGATTATAAAAATGAATATAGAGTAATAACAACAAGTATGTCAGAGGTAAATAAACTTCATGCTCTGATAGACGGTATTATTACTGAAACAATAGTTGACCCTGACTTTGAGGGTAAAATAAAAATAAAAAAGATAATAGTCGTTAAACATATAAAACTAAACGGATATGAGGATAAATCTAGTTCAGAAAATTTAAAAAAACCAAGTAATTACGAATATCTATTAGATAAATATAAGGGTAATGTCCAAGTTGTTGGTTCAAAAGACTTTAGAAAAGAAGATTTAATGAATATGAATATCGTTTTTCCTAAAAAAAAGCTAAGAAGCGGTAATACTTGGAAATCAAAATATAGCTACTTTTTTAATCTAGGAAAAAGAAAAAAGATATCTGTATTTGGTAAATTTAAATTAGTTTCAATTATTGATGGTTATGCCAAAATTATAGGAAAATTTGTGGGAGATATTGGTAAAACAAGAAAAATAAATTATGAAGGACGAGTTAAATTAAATTTTGATATGTTGTTTGATATTGAAAATGGTTATTTTGTTTCTGGCAAAGTATCACACAGTTTACGATATGAATCTCGAACAGATTTAGCAATGGATTATAAAAAATTTGTAAGTGATGGTAGTAGGTTGGGTTATAAATTAGATTTTAAGTCAAGTTTCAAGTTGAAAGAAGATTAATTTGTTTTTAAACTCTCAAAAAAAAAAAGCATTCACCTTAATTGAAATAGTGATTGCTTCTTTACTCGTTGCTTTGTCTGTGATTCCTATTGTAAATATGATAAGCCAAGCAAATCGTTCTGTTGCTAGCATAGAAGAAGAAACAGTAGCTTTTGCTTTAGCCACTGAGGCTACTGAGTGGTTAAAGGCTCTGCCTTATAAAGAGTTAGGCTCTGTACATGCTTTTACTGAGGAGTTTATACCAGGTGGAGTAAAAGAAGATGGAATCATAAAGTTTAAAGAAGAGCCTGTTACAAGCTTTTTAAATATTGATTATGAACCAAAAGAGCAATTTGACCTTTACCATAGATATATCACAATTGAGGTTCCAGAAAATAGTTTTAACTCACTAAAAGTTACAGTTGAGATTAAGTGGATTTCAAAGCTTACAAAAAAGAAAGACAATAGTGTTAAGCTCCAATTTATGAAGTTTAAATATTAATTTTTCTTACTCAAGGCCTTGAGTACAACAGGCAAATTTACCTGAGCGCTGATCACGTTTTATAATAATATAGTTTGGGTGTCCTGTTATAATAATCTCGCTATCGTCTCCATTAATTAAAGTAATACGTCCTCTTCCGAAGCTATAGCGATTTGTTGCTATGGTTGCCATTCCCATATCTAATGGATTTAAAGTACCAGATGTTTTACCATCAGCATTTAGTGCTATACTGTAAACTTGTCCATCTGTGTCTAATAAATATAATGTTTTAGCTCCACTTGAAGTTGTAGCTGCCATATGTATAATTGATGTAGATATTAAATGTCCAAGACCTGATGATACATCTTTATTTAGTGTCCATGAAGGGTCATAAACTGCAGTAGTATTGGCATAAATAGAGTGGAAGTTTCCGCCACTAGTTGTTACATAACAAGCATCTTGACCAGGACAGAGTAGGTTTTGACCTACATCACCAGAGCCTACTTTAAAGTCAGTACCTTTTTCAACATCTGCGCTATCAGACTTATAATATCTAACATGGGTATAATTATCGCCACCATTTGTTGCTGAATGTGACATGATAAAGTAGGTTTTTGGTTTAGTTTTCCCATCAAAATAATCTCTTTCTGCAATTTTTCTAACATTTATGTTCTCATAGCTTGAGCTATATACATCATTAAATGGTGTACCTGCTTGTGTTCGACCTGCGATATTATAGATACGATTATTTAAGACGACCGCACTAGCATCTCGACGAGCTCCCCATCCACTAGAGCTTCCATGTGAATACCATGTTTTACCATCATAGCTAGATCTTAGTTGAGCATTGGCAGAGCTTCCATTAGTACCTCCCATTACAAACATTCTAGCGTTGTCACCATCATCAAGACTAATAGCTATATGTCTATTTCTTCCACTCCAAGGGGCATCAGCGTATTGGGACCAATTGGTTCCGTTACTAGTATAAAAAACTTCATTAGAGTATATGCTACCGTTGTGTCCACCAAGCATAAAGAGTTTTTCACTGGTTCCGTCATGATGCACAACTAATCTATGACCTTCTCTTTTTCCGTAGGGTGTGCCAGTAATAGTTTCTTGGTCCCATTTTACTCCATCAAGTGAACTCCATAAAAAATCACTTTTACCTAGCCCACCAACTAACCATAGCTTACCTTGAAATGAGGTAATTTGGTGCTCACTAATGCTACCCCAAGGGCCGTAACCTCTAAATGTCCAATTAGTAGTATCATCAGATGACCAAATTTCATTGTTGTTGCCACCTTCGTCAACACCACCAAAGACCCAAATTTTATTGTCAAATGATACGGATTGGTGGGAGTACACTCTTGGGAAGTTATGACCAAGGTCTCTAGTTGGCTTAATGAAGTCGTTTTGGTATCTAGCTATACCCTTGCTGAAACGGTAATTAGCCATATATCCTGAAAAATTCCATCCAATATAAAGTAGTCCAGAGATATCTGGGAGTGAAGAAGAATCAGAATGAGTTTTTTTCAGTACTCCATCATAATATATATTATAAATACCTAATTTTTTGATGAGTGCAATGTGAGTCCAGGTATTAATTGGAGGTGCAACTGTAGTAAAAAATACTTGATCAATACCGCTAGATTGAGCTTGAAAATATATGTTTCCGTTTTGAAGATAGAATTGTATAAAATCCTTAGAGCCTTGATAATGGCTATAGAGCTCTCTTTGTGTGCTGTCAGAAGATTGAATATATGCCCATACTTCAAGTGTAAAGTCAGTTGTTGTTAAGGTTAAATCGGTACTATCAGGAATAGTGAAATATCTATTATCAGTATTAAAATTAATAGAACTTAGCCCATAAGGTTTTATACTATCTTCATGTTTAATAGTATTATGATTAGTTATAACATGATTATTACCAGAAGTATCAAAAAACTTAGTTGCATCGTCAAGATCATTAGAGTTTATTTGAAGTTTTAAAAAAGGGTCTTTAGAGTAAGCTTTTTTACTCCATGTATTTCCATCACTTGATGACCATACATCATCAAAACTATGGCTGCCATTTTTTCCACCTATAACTAGTATTTTAGAGTCATGCACTATAGTAGTGTGTTCATATCTTTTTTCAAACCTAGAAACTGCTTTTTTACAAATTGTTCTTTGGATATTTCCACAAGCGATATCCTCCCATGTATTATCTCCATTTTTTGCACGTATACATCGCTCTGCTATATCGTCAGGATAAGTGTTGTTTTTCCATTTATAATAATCAAAAGTAGAGCCATCTTCATAAGTATAATATGCATCAGTATCTGATTGAGCTTGAAATCCAATCCAAAAATTACCAGTTCCAAAAGTATCTAATATAAATTGGTGTTCATCAAGAGAGTGAACACTAAGTAAACTACCTCCTCCGCCATCATAGGTATCCTTACAATAATTTTTAGCATCGGTGTAACTTCTATCGCCATCAGTTGAAAGAAAATATTTAAGTCCATGATAAGTATTAGCAGGGCTAGCAATATCAGTTGACTCTTCACTCATTGTTGCATCAAGTGGGATGTCGCTATTCCCAATAATAGTTCCCCTATAGTTTAGAATCTGAACTTTATTGGTATCATGTATAATGACACTTTCATCATTATCAGTATTTTTATTGAAAAATGTTAGATCTTTAATGTTTGTAAAACCTGTATCTTCATAAAACTGATTGTCGTTAAAATGATATCTTTTGGTTCTATCATTTGCAAATGAGATAAAAGAATAATAATGTCCTATAATTGGGTTATTATAATTTTGGATAAGGGGAGCAAAAGTATCTAATCCAGTTCCGTTAGTAATTGCTGTGCCTTTCATCCAAGCAGTAGTACTTTGCCAAACACTACCATCTAATTTAGCAGCATATCTTCCTTTATCTTTGTGGATATCTATAATAGTACCACCAAATTTAGTAATTTGAACCGGAGTAAACTGACTCTTCATAAAGTCATATTCAAGAGCATCAGGGTTAAAGCAATCAGCTTTATTTAGTTTAACCATAGGATAAGTAAGATACTCTTGTGAGTCAACTTTATTATAATAAGGATTAGAAGCAAAGTAAAAGGCATCATTTAAATCAACGCCACTAGCACCACTTTTACAAATACTAATAAGCTGATGTAAGTCACAAACCTGAGCATGATCATTTGAACAGCTAGTTTGAGCTGCTTGAAAAGTAGCAGAATTTTTTAATATATATTCAAATTGTGTTCTACCATAGGTATTAGGATCAATTAGAGTATAACCATCACCAGACTTAGTATTTGTCCTTGTAAAAGCAAACTGTGAATGTTGATGAATAGTAGTTGAGATAGTGGTAGGTGCAACATTAGATAAACTATCCATCTGAGTACTATCAAAATCTTCCCATTTTAAAGTATTATCAGCAATATGTTTATTTTGTATAATACTATGTTTTAAGTTACCTTCAGTTAAACCACCACTAGCAATATTAGAGTTGAGTATTGTAGCATCGAGTATTTTATCTGATGTTATAGTGTTAATTTTAAAATGTGCAGTAGATAAAAACCCATCAACAATGTGTCCACCAGTTAAGGTGTCACTAACAAAAGTTGAACCATCTAAATCATAAAGATGAGTTGAGGTAAAGTATCCATCATTAAAAAAAGCACTAGTAAGAATACCATCAGCAATCTGATCAGATGATACAAGCCCAAACTGATTAGCAGATAAATTAGGTAAATTAGCAAGAGTCATAAAAGGAACACTCTYWATTTTRAYACTTGTRACAGAGTTATTTTCTATTTGATCAATAGAAGTATCTGCAAAAGCTTCACTTTCAATACTATTAGCTAAAACTTTATTAGAGATTAAAAATCCAGTTATTTGTCCTTGTCCAATAGAATTATTTTTAAATTTATCATTACTCGCTGCATCATCTGCGATTTTATCACTAAAGGTTAAACCACTAGAGTTTTCATCAAACTTATCAGCTGTGATTRAAGCTCCAGAAAAATTRGAGATTTGATTATCTACAATTTTAATAGCTGTAATCTCACCATCTTTAACTTTAGCACCAGTAAAATTAAGTGRAGTATTAGATAATTTAGCRTCATTAACAATACCACTAGCAAAAACTCTTTGGTCARTAGCTAATATTTGTCCAATTAAATCAYCAGCTTGTAAAGCACCATCAGTTATTTTATCTCTAGTAATTTCAGCATTTAAACTAGTYTTRTTTAAAAAGTTAGAGGAGCCTGTATCAAATTTAGCATTGGTAAAAGCATCATTTGCAAAATCAGCATTGGTTAAAGTAAGTAGTTTCAGTTTAGATTGAGTAATTGTGCTAGGGATAAATCGATCTCCTGTAAAAGAGTCATCTAATATTTTAACGGATGTAATAGCATTAGTATTAACTTCATCATTAGATAAAGTATTTAAAGCAATCTGATTAGATGTTAAATCAGACATCAAATTTGAATTAGTAATAGCACCTACATCTAATCTACCATCTGTAATAGAACCACTAAAATGAGCAGATTCAAAAGCATTATCTTCAAATGGAGTAACCAAAAAAGAATCTAACTTTAAATCAACAGAATCAATGTCTCTTTCTTTGAAGTTAGTATTTAAAAGAGTGTTATCAGCTAAGTCTATATTTTGAATTGTATTTGTAGCAATGACTCCATTTGTAAGTGAGCCCAAAATTTCAGCACTTGTTAAAACTCCATCTATAACATGAGTAGTTAAGATAGTATCACTTGCAATATTATTAAAAGTTATCGTAAAGTCTTTAATTTTAGCTTTAGTAATAGAGTTGTAAGCAAAATTAGAGGAGTTTAACCCTCCGTCAGTTATTTTATCTCTATCTAAACTATTGTCTTTAATTTCATCAGATGTAATTTGACCATCTTGCATCTCATTAGATGTAAGAGTATACGATTTAATATGAGTGCCAGACACAGATAAACTAACAAAAGAAGAGGTTAAAATACTGTTGGTTTGAAAATGTCTCTCAAGCAAAGAAAACCCTTGTAGTTTTTGATGAGTAATACTTGAACTATCTATCTTACTACTAGCAATAGTATTTGTTTTAAAGTGTTGTCCCTTAACACTAGCATCTTTAATTTTAGAAGAGTTTAAAAGAGTGAGACCTTTACCTTCAAAAGAGGCTATATTAAAATGACTATTATCTAAATTATCGATTAATTTATCTTGAGTAATTTTATCAAAAGGTAAGTCACTAGCATCTAAATCATTATTTTTTATCCAAGATGAACTACTAATAGAGCTACTAGCAAAGCTATTACCAGTAAAAATCTTACTTTGCATTTTAGAATTAGATATATCACTAAGTTTTATAAAAGAAGAGCTAACAATATCTAAATTAAAATGAGATTTATTAAAACTACTTGTTGCAATTTGATCAAAAGTGACTGAGTTAAAAGTTAGGGTTCTTGTAGTGACAACATCAATAGCCATATTAGCACTTAAAAAAGTATCTGGGTTAAAATGTCTACTTTGTAATGTTTGTGATTTAATATTTGCTTTTAAAATAGATGCACTTTCTAAGTTAGCCGAAACAATGGTGTTGTTTGCTATTTTATTGTTAGATATATCTAAATCAACTATTAAATCACCCTCAAATTGATTACTTAAAAAGTTACTAGATTTTAAAGAGCTATTTTTAATATGAGTTGCTTGTATCTGATTTGTATTAAAATGAGCATCTAAGAAAATAGCACTTTGGTATTTAGTTGATGTTAAGCTTTGTTCTTTAATAGAAGCTTGTGTAAGGTTTTTAAAATGAGCCCCATGTAAAGACTTTAAAGCAAAGTCAGCACCGATTAAATCTGTGGCAATTTTAGCACTTTCAATTGTGTTTTCTAAAATTTTACTATGAGTAATAGTATTAGCTACAATTTGTGCGCTTGAAAAAGTATTATTTTCAATGATTTTATCATCTAAAGTATTGTCTTTTATTAAAGAGTCAATCAAAGAGCCATCATTTAGTTTAAGTGATGTAATAACACCTGTTGCTAAATAGATGTTATCTATGCTTTTTGTCATCCATTTAATATAAGTTAAACTACCTGTAGCAAAGTTTTTGTTTTTTAAACTTCCTGTTGTGAAACTTCCTTCTGTTAAGCCACCAGGTACAAAGTCACCTGCGGTGATAGTGCCAAGGGCGATACGAGAAACAAAGATAGATTCATCTAAAATATCATTAGATACAATAGAAAAGTCTTCAATATATGGATTATACTTTTCACCATCTAAAATTAAAGCAGAGCCTTTTGGAGATGGTGCATTAAAGGTGGTTAATCCCGACCCATTTGTAGATATTTTATACATTTTCACACCAGTTGAAATATCTCCAGTAAAAAAGAGGTCTTTACCATCAGATGAAAAAGATAAAGAAGAGAGCTCTATATTTTCACTAGTAAACGAAGGGTTTAAATCAGTTTCAGTACCAAAAGTTTCTGAGCCATCCCAAGCTATTTTAACAATTTTGTGTGAAGACAAGGTAGCTTCTTTAATAGCATAAACAAAGTCACTTGCTGTTGGTGAGAAAATAGGGGAGCGATAAGAAAATGAGTTATCTATAACATTAATCGGGTTATTAAAATCATTGTTTGTAGAGTAAATAAGTTTATCATCAGAGGTGATAGCTAGGTAATTTGTTGTATTTTTACGAGAGAACTTTTTAATGTCTACGCTAGGGCTTTTTAAAGTAGCTACTTTTGTTGCATCATTATAAGTAAATAATTTGTATCTAGCATCATTCATATCCATAGCAATGGCTTCATATTGATCAATGCCTGTGATGATCTGATCTTCTAAGCTACTAAAGTCTGGATTAGCTGTAAAATCTGAACCATTGCCTGATTTTAATAAATCATTTTGTTCTGTGTCAGTTAGACCACCAATAGTAATAATCTCACCATTAAATACAGTAGTAGAAAACGAGCGTCTAGCAGAAAACCCACTAACAGTTAAAGGGTCAAAATCATTTGTTCCATCCCAAGAGTATATAGTATCTGTATTACCATTACCTGTAGTTTGTCCACCAAGTACATAAACTTTCTCTCCTCCTCCATCATCAAAAGTAGCTAGTCCAAAAAAAGCTTTTGGATCGTAACTTGTTGTTGGAGTGATATCTGTCCAGACTTTATTATCTGATGTGACCCAAACGTCATCAAAATGATTTGTAGAACCTTCTTTTCCTCCAAATAAATAAAGTTTTTCTCCACCTCCGTCATTATAAGTAATGAGTTTATGAGATTTCCGTGGAGGGAAATGGGTGTAATATGTAGAGTTTGGTAAGTTTGTATCAAAATCAGCTGTCCATCTAGCAACTCCTTTTGAGATACGAATCTCATCTAAATAACCATGAAAATATCCTTTACCACCTACAGTTGGATGTCTTTTTCCGATAGTTATTCCACTATTAGTATCAATATTTGTACTTTCTATAAGTATGCTGGCTTCTTCTTTTCCATTAATATATAGTTTTGTTTCATTATCAGTATTTCGAACAAGCGCAATGTGATGCCAAGTAGGTAATCCTAAAACTGGGTTAGTTATAATAGTATCTGATCTTAAGTCCCCATTACCAGTTTTAACATTGAGTTTTCCAGTATTCTCCCCAATTCCTCCATCATTTAAAATTTGGATTAAAAGGTCTCCATTTCCACCGCCTTTATTAAATTCTAAAATAGTTCTATCATGAGAGTTATTTAAAGAAAAGTCAGTAGTTTGAACCCAAAAATCAATAGTATAAAAAGTATTTGTTGGAAAATTCCAATCTGTAGTTAGACCAAGAGATAGGTTTTGACTGGTTCCATTAAAATAAAGAGATGTTTTACCAAATTTTTGTTCATCGGTTTCATGTGTAACAATATTAGTTATTGTAACTTCTTTTTCATTATGAGAATAATCTAAAATACTTGTATCTCCATCATTATTATCAGAATGAATCAATAAAACAGTTTCAGCATCGCCTGGATTGACTGTATAAACTTTACTATAATCACTTCCATCAGAAGACTTCCAGATATCATTTAAATCACCCGATGAATCTATTCCACCAATAACATAGGTGTCACCACTATAGTGAAAAGCAGAAAAGTTTTTACGAGCAGAAAAAGCAGGGTCTGAATTAACAATTGTCCAAATACGACCTCCATCATCAGATTTATAAATGTCATTATAAAGAGTATTATTTCTATCTCTCCCACCAATTAAAAAGATATCAATACCAACAACGACAACCTCAAAACGAGACTTTTTACCAAAAGCAGCCCCAACAGCTATTTGTCTAAATAAAACACCGTCCTTAGACTCCCAAACATCATCATAATAAGTGGAAGTACTATCATTTTGGCCACCAATCACTAAAAGTTTTCCTTGGTAATTAATAACTTTATGACCCTGACGCTCAAGAAAACGTTCAGTCACATCAAAAACCTCTTTTTCAATAGCCCCTGTATCAGTAGCAGCTAAATACAAAGCCGTCCCAGATGTAAAAGAAAAYTTATCCTTAGAAGCATTCAAAGAGAGAGTAACAGTATTTGTATCAAAAGTATCAGTAGTCCAACTCAAAGAAGCTGATGCATCTTGAGAAACCTTATKAATTGCATTATTTGCTTTATAAATAATATTAAAGTCAATAGCACCAATAGTAGATGTTTGTATATGCGTACCAGTAGCAGTATTATCTTTAATTTGTGATGTATCAATAGCAAAGTCTTGAAACTTAGTGCCTCCAACAGAAGATATTTCACTTAAAGTTAAAGACTCCGAAAAATGATGAGGATGAATAGCACCAGTAGTAATAGAGTTTCTATCAAAAGCATCATTAGCTATAATATTTCCACCTAAAAAAAAGTGAGAATCAAGTTTTGAAGCTGTTATAGTATTAGCTAAAACGGCATTGCTAGATAAAGTAAAACCTTGCAATAAACTACTCACTAAAAATCCTGTTTGTAGTTTRTTAGATTCAATACTATTATCTAAAAAGTTTTTTCCAACAATAGCAAARTCAGCAATATGAGTTGTTAAAATATGACCACTCAAAATATTGGATGACTCAACCGATGAGCTAACAAACTTAGTACCAGRTAAAGAGTTTGTTTTCACATCTTCTGATTTTAATGAACCATCAATGACATGAATCGATCGTATAACCTGATTTAAAAGATGATGATTTTCAATGTTTTCATTTTTAACTTTTGCTGTAATAATAGATCCGTCTTCAAAGTGACGTTCATATAAAGCTTGACTCATTACTTTTGTTTGAGTGATAGCATTACTTTTAATATGATGGGCGGCTATAGTGAAAGATATAATCTTACTTTTTGTAATAGCAAGGTTTTCAAYAATATCACCCGAAAGTGATTTTTCTTGAAAAACACTCTTTGTTAAATTAGGGAAAATTTCATTGTTAGTAATAGACAAGTTTTTTAAATGCCTGTTTTTAAAAATACCAAGATCAAATTTGTTATTTGTGAGGGTATTTAAAAAGATATTTTCACTTAAAATAGTCTCCGTTGCAATTTTTGATGAGATAATAGCATCGTCTGAAATCATTCTTGTTAAAACAATAGATGTAATTAAGTGAGAGCTTCTGATGGCCTTACTTATAATGTTACCAGTAGTAACAATATCTCCCTTTAGTTTAGAGGCAGTAATAGCACCACTTTGTATTTGATCTGAAAAAATAGAGTGAGATTGTATATCAATGGGATAAATAGAGTTGTTTAAAATAAGTGAACTTCTAATAGCACTATCTTTAATAGATCTAGTTTTTAAAGAGTTTGCAAAAATCTTTGCATCTGTAATTTGTCTATCATCTAAAACTCTTGAGGTCAGCTGATATAACTGAATAGACCTTGAAGTAATAGTTTGAGCAAAAATTGCTYTTGATGAGATCTGGTAGCTAGCAATATCTATGGCAAATATAGACTCATCTTTAATAATACGACTATCTATATGTAGTGACTTAATATTACTTGTGTCTATACTTGATGTTTTAAAATTAATATTGACTAAAGTTTCTAAAAATATTTTATCGCTTGAAATAGTATTTGTTTTAAATACTTTAGATAAAAGAGTATTTGTTTTAATTTTATCCTCAGATACAGACTTAATTTGAATATGTACAGATAATATTTGAGACTCATCAATATCTATAGATAAGATATCCTTATCTTTTAACTGTAGACTTTGTATAGTTTCTGATTCAATTTTAATATTTGTAATAGATGAAAGGCCAAAATTATCATGCTCTAAATCAAGAGATATAATTTTTGTTTGATCAATACTATCATTAAAAAACTTATCTTTAATAACAGAATTATCATGATAATTTTGAGTTAAAATCGTTAAATCAATCAGATGGTCTGAATTAATAGCAAAGTCTTTGATTCTGTCTTTTGTAAAAGTCTCAGATGCTATATCTTGAGATCTTATAGACTCTGTTACAAACTTATCACTTAAAACAGAGTTTGCTAAAATATCATTAGTGGTAATAGAAAAGTCATCTATATTGACAGAGCTAATAGCAAAGTCTCTAATTTTATCTCCAGAAATACTTAAACTAGCTATATCTGTACTTGTAATAGAGCCATCTTTAATGTGTAGTGACAAAATTTGAGAATCTAAAATATGAGAGTTTGTAACAATGTTTGATGCTAGTGTATTTGTATCAAAAGCAAAGGGTTGAAATCTTGAAAAAGAAATACCTGAATTTGCTATTTTATCTCTTGTGATGGCATCTGTTTTTATATGAAGAGATAAAATAGAATTAATATCTAAGTTTTGAGGGTTTATGGTATTTGATCTAAAGTCTATGGCCTTTATAGAATTGTCTAAAAACTCGGATGTTTTTATAGTATAAAATTTTATATGCTCTTGTAGTATATTTTTAGTTTTAATCTTTGTTTGTGAAATAGAAGATGTTTGAAAGTGTCTTCTTTGTATGGAGTCTAGGGCGAGTTTATTTTTAGTGATAGACAAGCTTTGAAAGTCTTCATTTTGTAAACTATAGTCTAAAAACTCTCTTGATGTAATAGACAGGGGGCTTATTTTATCTAAAGTGATAGAAATAGTTTTAAAGTCTTCATCTAGTAGGTTTTTAGAAACAATTTTTGAAGCTGTAATAGCAGATGTATTGATTTTAATGTTTGTAATAGCAGAAGTATTTATAATAAAAGAATCAATGGATCCTGTTTTAATTTCATCATATCCAATCGAGAGATTTGCAAAGTCTTCGTTAAGTAAAGAGTTCGTTTTAATTTCAATGGCAGTAATTGAGTTATCTTTAATATGATAAATTCTGATTTGATCAGAGAGTATTTTATTAAAAGTAATCGAGTCAGTTTTAATTTTATCATTTGTAATAGAAAGATAAGCGACTTTTTGTAGTGCTAGTGTTTTAGTTTTAATTTTAGAGGCAAGAAGAGATTTTCTTGCTAAGTGATTTTGATTTAAAACATCTTTTTTAAAGTGTTCATTGAGTAAAGAAGATAAAACAAGATGCCTAGATTGTAGAGTTTTGTTTTTAATTTTATTTGCTTCTATAGTTTGAGCAAAAATCTTATTTTGAGAGATGAAAAAGTTTTGAAAATGTCTGGATTTAAGAGTTTGTAAGGCTAGTTTATTTTGGTCAATGGTATTTGTTTTAAAGTCGTACTTTTCAATACTTTGATCAATAATATCTTCACCAAGAACCTGCTTTAAAAAAGTACCATCACCAGTAAACTTAACAGCTTGTATTTTACCATCCCCATAAAGAATAATTTTGTCAACTCCAGAAGGGCCTTTTTGAACAAATAAAGGGTTTGTAGTATCTATTTCTGGCCATAACATAATATTATTGCCACTAGCAATAAAAGTATTTCTTTCACTAAGAGTGTTATTAACATCTCTTCTTAGTAAATCTGTTAATGAATGCCCTTGTATAACAGAGTGTTGATGTAAAGAATCAGCATTTTGATTTTGTTTACCAACAAGTTTATATAAGGTATTAGACGTAAGGTTAATACTAGGGTTAGAGTCTCCAATTTTAGTAAAGACAAGGCCATTTAAAGAATCGATTTGAAATTTACCACTAATATCTAAATGACCTGTTGAGTAAAGAGTATGATTTGCAGAAATCGAAAAAGAACCGTTTTGCATTGTTAAAACAGTATGAGAAGTATTTGAATCATAAGCATTCAAAACAAGGTTATCTTGTTTTGAATTTAAATAAATACCCATTTTTGTATTTAGCTTTCTAATTTTAATATCTTGTAGGGTTGTAAATTTAGATGGGTCTAAAGAAAGTGTTAAAAGATTAGTGTCTTTTATAGACTCAAAGTGAAGAGGGCCTTTTAGCGTTAAACCTCCACCAAGATTGGATTGGTTTTTGATCATTTTTAGATGATTAAAACGAGTTGTTTGATTTGGGTCTATTTGATAAAAGCTTGAATTTTTATCATATATTATAGGTGTGACTAATTTATTTTGTGTGATTATTTGATTTAAAATATTAGTATTTTTCACTTGAAGGTTTAAAGGTGTATTTAAAATGGTATTACTAAGAGTAAAAAGTGGAGCATTAGATGAAAAAATTAAAAGCTGATTTGTTTTTTTAATCATTGAGTCTAAAGAGCCACTAGATGCTATGATTTCTTTTTTAAAATGCATAGCTCCACTAGAGTGGATAAGACCAGTAGTTGAGATAAAAAACTGTTTGTTTGAGATTTCAAAAGAAGATGATAGTAAATAAACATTTTTATCTATTGTAGTATCTGACAAGATATTTATACCACTGGTTGAGTTTTGGTATAAGCCTTGAGATATTTTAATAAAACTAGAGGGAGAGTCTAAACGAAAATCTTCTTCTAAGATTAGTTTTTTAGCATTTGTTATAGCTCCTTGTTTTGAAACTAAAAATCTAGATATTCCACTAGGTCCTCCTTGTTTAATTTCAAGTGAACCTTTGTGTAGAGCCGATTGTAAAAAACTAAGAGTTTTTGAAAAGGTAATATCTTGTGAGACTGTGAGGGTTTCATATATTTGTGCGCTTTTTGTGACTAGTATTTGATTAGAATTTAGTGAATTTAATAATAAATTATTAAAATTACTTTCTTGATTTAGATCAATAAAAAAGTTTGGGTCAGTATCATAAAACTTTTGTAGGGTCATACCTTTTTTAACCTCTAAATTATTAGCAATAATATTTTGTGAGATGGAGAGTGTTTTTGATGTATCTGTAGATAAAAGGCCGTTTGTCCCTAAAATATCTAAATGAGAGTTTAAATTAAGGTTTAAAAGATCAGATGTGGTATTTAGGTTAATAAAATAAGAAGAGCTATCTTTATCTATAAAAAAATCTCCAATGATTTTATTGTTTGTTACTAAGTTATTATCTACAAATACATTTTTAGTTATTAAAAGAGGAGAGCTAGAAATGAGGTCTCTTGTAATAGAGAGTTTTTTTTGTAAGAAAAGATCATTGTCTATGAGTAGTGTACGAAGTTTTGTTTTTTGTTGTACTCCACCATGGTAGGGATTTAATACAAAAAAAGTAGAGAGTGGTCTGTCTTTTAAGGGAGGAGGAGAGTCTTTAATATCATAAAAGATACTGGCTGTTAGGTATTTTTTGGCCCTTAGGCTAGATTCAATAAGAGTATTGTTTATGTTATCTAATGTAGCTCCTTCTGCATCTGATGAAACAATAAAAGATCCCTTTAAAGAAAGCTCGTTTACGACGCTGATTCCTGATGGATCAAGATAAAAGTTTGGGTCTTGAGCATCTACAAATTTGTAAGCAAATACACTTGTTATTAAAGAGTTTGCTGAGCTTAAAACAATTTGAGTATTTATAAAGGGTGATTTATGTAATTTAAGGCTTTTAGCAACAATGACTTTATTTTGAAATACATGATAACGAGCACTTTGGCCACTAAAACCACTAAAATTACTTAAGCCATAATCAATAGAGTTTTGTGATTTAAAAACTTGGGAGCCAGAGGGGTTTTTTGTAAAGATTAAATTACCTTTAATATTTAGAGCTTCTTGGTTTTTGTCTATACCAACATCAACCAATAAGTCTTTAGATAGACTTAAGTTATTAGCTAAGATGTCTAAAAAAGGTGCTTCATCTTCACATTTTTCATTAGAGTTAATACATTGGATAAATTTAAAGTCTAATAAACCTGGATACCTTACACCAATAGAAATGTAATTTGTAGTATCTTTGACTCCAGCTAAAAAGACATTGAGTGAGTTATATTTTGTAATTAAAGAATAGTTAGTAAATACAGAAAAGCTTTCACTAGAAATAAACTTATTTTGGCTTACAAAATAGTTTTCTTCATCAAGGTATGCTAAATCAGGTGAGACTCTTCTTTTGATGATTCTGTCATTTGTGACTAAGTTAAGTTTGTTAATCATTTCATCAGAGTCAGAACCGGTTCTTAGATCGTGCTTGTGTAGTTTTAGTCCAGTTTCTGGATCGATGTAGGCTTCTTTTTTGAGTTGTTGCCAATCGTAAATACCGCTGTTTTGATTTTTTTGTTTGATTCCGATGAGGGCATTTAGTCTTTGATAATTAAATATTTTAGAGTCACCAAATTGTATTTTATTAAAAATAGATAAAGCGTGGGGTATGACTTGGTAGGGGTATCTAAGATCAAGAGGTTGAGAAGTATCGTAAAAGCCGAGTGCTTCTATGTATTTGTCTTGGTCTAATATAGAGATAGTTGATGGGAATATGCCACCAAGGTGTAGAAAAGATTGAGAGCTTAGATTTATATTAGAGCCTTGGTCTAAATTAATTTCGGTTAGGCTATTAGAATTAACTTCTACGACTCTGGGAAAAGAGTTTATTATATCTTTATGGTCTAAAATTTGTAGTCCATGTAAAACGAGTGTTTGTGTGACACAGGCTTGGTAGGAGGTAGATGTTTGTTTACAAAGGTTATCTTGGTCAAATTGGTTTGTAATAATGGGTACTTGTATATCTCCTGCATCTAAAACGAGCTCTGGTTTAAGGTTTTGGTTATTAAAGCTCATTTTACCAAAGTCTTTTTTAGTAGATGTTAGATCAGAATGTAGTAAAAGTTCTGCTCTTTGTGAGCCTTTAGCGATTAAAGAGCCTTTGATTTTGATGTTTCCGTTCGCAACGATAGCGTCTTTTAGATCTCCTGATGTTTGGAAAATAGATAGAGCTAGGTTTTTGTTTTGAATGATTTTTATGCCATGAAGCGGTCCAGTTGCATAGATTGTTAGATTAGGGTCTGTATGGGTTAGGGCTTCGGGGTCATGAGAGAGTCTTAGTTTACCAGATTTTATATCATCACCAATGACTCTTACGCTTGAGATAATAAAGGGTACACCAGGGACTGGTATATGTGCTTTTACATCGTTTCCAAGGAGTGTATCATCGATTGATTTTTTGGAGAATGGGTACCATTTGTTAGAATTATCATCAAATATTTCAAGGAGTAGGAATCTTTTTTTATCTTCGGTGTCGTTACCAGTAAAGACGTTTTGATCTAGTGGAATAATATYTTGGTCTTTGGTGAATTTACCGATACGAACGGCAAATACTCCGTTTTGTACGGCWACTTTTCTTTCAAAGAAGACATCAATGGAGTCATTGGTTTTATGGAGTGGCCATAAAATGACTCCACCATCTTCAAGTGAGGTGATGTAAAAGCGCATTGGAAAGATGGCTGGTTCTTGAGCTGTACCAAAAGGAACACCTTTTTCATCTACTAAGAACCCTTGAAAGTTGATAGCGTTTCCAAAAAGTTCTTCTTCAAGAGAAAAATTGTATGTCAGTAAAGGGCATAGCAAAAAAAGGGTTACTAGGTTTTTACTTAGTAATTGATATAAGGGATATAAATAGTTTTTCATCAATATTTATATCGCAAAGCTTAGACCGAAGAAATTTGTACCAAGAGGTACAGGTTGAGAAAATAGTAAAACTATTTAGCTTTAGTAACTATCTTTATTGTAGATGGGAGAGGTCCTGAAATAGTAAAAGCATTATTATTAACTTGTTTGGCCTTAGAGTTAAAAAAATGCATTAACTTCCAGTTTTTTTGTTGTTTATAAAATGTAGAAAGTAGGTTGTAGACTCCAGAGTCAGCATGAATTCTTTTTAATTTGTGTAAGTTTTTTATATAATTTTTAGAGTTATTATTATACTTATTTAGAAACAATAGATGATGATATATAAAACTTTTTTGAAAGTTGGAAAAACTAGATTGAATTGCTTTTTTTGTAAGTAAAATTGCTTTTGAATAGGGTATGGCTTTATTTTTTCTATTTCTTCTTTTCCAACGAGATGAGTGTTTGAACTTTAACTGTTCTTCTGGTATTTGTATGGGGTCTTTGCTCATTTGTAGGTATGATTTAAGTAAAAAAATAAAAGGAGATTTTTTAAAATAATTGCTCATTTTATCAAGTTGTTTTATTTGTAATGTTTGTAGTTTTTGCCTTGAAAAAGAGCGAGAAAGTTGTAATAGTTCAAAATTATTTAATACAAACCATTCTTTCATCTCAAATTTAAACTTATAAGATAAAAAATATTTGTTTTTAGCCGAAATCTGATTGAGATTAAAAAGAAAGTATTCTATATCAGGTGGATTCATATAATTAAAAAGACTGCTTTTAAGGACAGCAAGCCCCTGATTATATGCTCTTAGTTCTTCATTTTCATTAAGATATAAGTAAAACTTAGAAAGATGATATAGAGTGAGAGTGTCATAATTTGTTCTTGTTAATATACGATTTTTTTTTAACAATATTTCTAGTTTTTTATGTTTTGAAGTATAAACATATTCATGAATTTGAGAAAGAAATAAAACCATAGACGTATAAAAACTGTTTTTAGATTGAAGTTTTTTTATATCAATTTTTTTATATACAATCGGGTCTATAAAAGATTCGTTTTCATCAGAGAAAGAGATCGGAAAGAAAAAAAGAATTAGAACAATTTTTATTAACATAATTTACCTGGTTTAAACTTTTGAAGCTGTCAATATATGAATTATATCGGTATTTCATCAGATAGCGTTAGAGAGTAAATATAAATAAAAACTTGTTTTTCATTTAAAGAAATGAATTGAATATAAACTCAAGTTGGGTATATATTTGGAGCAATCCTTGTGTTCATCAATATTTCCGAATATTATCGGCGTAGTATAGTATTATTCTTTAAATGATGTTTTAATTTGACATTGGCATTTTCTGGTTGGCATTGCAGTAGAATAAATTATCTTAAAGGGCAGGAACCATGGCTAAATTTACTTTAAACAGCTTTAAACATAGTAAAAAAGAAAGAATTAAAATAACTATGTTAACAGCGTATAACTATCATACATCAGTTATTTGCGATCAAAATGGAGTAGATGTTATTCTTGTTGGGGATAGCTTAGGTAGAATGGTTCAGGGTGATTGTGATGACAAGTCAGTAACTGTAACTGATATGATGTATCACACCAGAATTGTGACTCGTGGAGTTAAAAGGGCGTTTGTAGTTGCTGATATGCCATATGGTACCTATGAAACTCCAGAAGATGCTGTTAAAAATGCAAAACTTTTAGTAAATGAAGGTTGTGCTGATGGTGTTCAGGTTGAAGGAAGACATAGAGAAGAAGTCGTAAAAGCTATTGTAGATGCTGGTATTCCAGTAATGGGTTTACTTGGTATGGATAGCGAAAAAATTAAAACTCTTGGGTTTTATTCGAGTAATAGTTCTAATCCAAAAGAAGAGTACGAAGAAATCAGAAACTGTGCAAAAACTCTTGAAAATGCAGGCTGTTTTTCTGTTCTATTAAGAACAATCCCAGCAAGTTTAGGTAAAACAATTACTGCTGACTTAGAGATACCGGTTATCGGAATTGGTGCTGGAAGAGATGTTGATGGTCAATTGTTAATGTTTCACGATATGATGGGAATCATTGATGATTTTACTCCAAAACACGTTAAACGCTATGCGTATGTATCTCAAGTAATGATGCAGGGAGTAAAAGCTTTTATGTCTGATGTTGATAAGAAATTATATCCAACAGAAGACTATGAGTATTAGAGATAAAAAGGGTTATACTTTAGTAGAAATAATTATTGCTGTATCATTAATGGTTGTAATGATGGGTGGTATGTATTTCTTTTTTGTTTCAGGAATGCGTCAAGCAGGTTCTGGGAGTGAAAAGTTAGCATCTTTCCAAAGACTTCAAATAGTCACAGAAATATTAAAAGACTCTCTTAGAGAATCTGTAGAACTTCCAAAAAGTAGTGATAGTTATAGCGATAGTTTAAAATTCACTAAATTTTTAAATGTAGCTGGAGAAAAAGGTGTTACTCCAAAAACAAGAGACGTAGAATATAGTTTTAATAATGAAGAACATAAATTAATTGGAAAATATGGTTCTTATGAGGTCATCAATACTGATTTATTTAATAATGTTCAATTTAAATCATATAAGTTATTGGGTAAGTCATTTGTTCGATTGAAATTTAATATATCTAAAGGGAAAAAAAACCCTTCAAAAACTATCACTGTTTTACATAGTGTAGGCTCTAGATATTTAAATACATTTTATGCAAAACAATCATGGTTCCCAAATAAAGAGATACTACCAGAAGAAGAATAAGCTTTTCATTATTGAGCTTTTTATTAGGTATAATTATGAATAAAAAATCTTACCCCAGAGCAAAAAAAAGTTTAGGTCAAAACTTTTTACACGATGCTGGTATACAGTCAAAAATTTTATCTTTAATCGAGTCAGAGTCACCATCTTCTATTTTAGAAATTGGTTGCGGAACAGGCTGTATTACAAAACATTTGATAAAGTTAGACTGTCCAGTTCTTGGAGTTGAACTAGATCAAGACTTACAGTTAAATTTAGAAGACGTATTAAGCTCTTCTAAAAATAATTTAATCATGGATTCTATTTTAAATATTTCAGAAGAAGAAATACTAACAAACCTAGATAAAGAGTATTTAATTATAGGAAATCTACCCTATTACATAACTACTCCAATTTTGGAACAATTATTGCTCAAATACAATAAGTGGTCGGTTTTGTACATTATGGTTCAAAAAGAAGTTGGACAACGTATTTACGCAAAACCAAAAACAAAACAATATTCAAGATTGAGTTTAATGTGTCAATATTATGCAAAGGCAAAAAAAGTAATAGATGTCAAAAGAGGCTGTTTTCAGCCAGCTCCTAATGTAGACTCTATGTTTGTTAGATTAGAAAGAAAAAAAACCTTACCTTCTTTAGAAGTGACAAAAACATTGTTTAAAGTATCAAAAATAGCCTTTTCTCAACGAAGAAAAATGGCTTTTAATATAATAAAAAAAACAATGGATGAAACAATTTTAGAAAAAGCTTTTGAAGCCGCAATTTTATTAAAAACAATTAGGCCAGAAGCAATAGAGTTACAACAATGGATTACAATGGCAGAAAAAATAGTGGAGTTAGAAGGGCATGTATTATCTTAAAAATATAATATGTTTTGTTCTTTTGGTGAGTTCTTTATTTTCAGAGGGTTTGAGAGTCGAAATCTCTAGCATTGACATAAAAGATTTTCCTGACTTAGAAATGCAATTTCGTATAGTAGACAGAACGGGTAAAGTTGTTTCAAAACTAGAAAGAAAAAATATAAGACTTTATGAGAATGGTACTAAAATTGAAAATTATTTTATGCAAATTAGTAAAGACCCTAGTGAGATAGTATTAGTAGTGGATGACTCTGGTTCAATGCATAACTATTTAAAGCCATTAATTAAAGGGATACGAAAATTTATTCGTTTACTAAAACCAAATGATTTATGTACAATAGTTGCTTTCTCAGATACGGTTCGTGTTTTATCTGGGCCGACAAGTGATAAAAAGAAACTATTAAAATCTTTAAGAAATTTAAATGGATATGGGGCGACCTCTTTATATGATGCAATTTATAAAGCAGCTGAAATCTTACCAGAATTTGAAAAAACAGCTATTGTATTACTTTCAGATGGTGTAGATCAAAACAAAAGAAATACAGGCAGAATATCTAATTATAGTGCTATTGATGCTGTAACAAAGGCTGTTCATAAAAATATTCCAATTTATACAATTGGTTTAGGTAGACTTATTAATAGACAAGAGTTAAAAGATTTTTCCCGTTTATCTAACGGCTCTTTTTATTATGCACCTTCTATTAATCAGTTGACCGATCTTTACCAATTAATCGCAAGAAATTTAAAAAGTGATGTAAAAATAAAGTATGCTAGCCCTAATCTACATAAAGATGGTAAATATAGAAATTTAGAGTTAGAAGTCTTTTTTGAAACTTTGAGTGGTAGAAACAATGCTAACTATTTTTCTCCAGGAGTATTTAAACTATTTACAACAGGATTTGGATATAATTCAAAAGAAAGTCAAAATTCACGTGATTCTATGATAAAGTTTCGATTAATTGACGAAGGTAATATGGAACAGAGCGGTGCAAAAGATTTTATGCAAACTTTTATACAGCATCTAGGAAAGTAGGGGTAATGTCAGATAAAATAGGTAAAATTTCTTCGTTGGCTTCAAAAAAGAAAGAAAAAGAGCTAGAAGAGATAGAAGAAGAGCTGGATTTAGTAGAAAAAGTAATCAATGATCCAGAGGCAAATATTCGTCAAGTTTTTACTAACGAAGTAAATTTTCGTACTTTATTACAAGTATTATATGATAGAAATATTATCGCAGAAGAAGAAATCTTAGAAAAATACAATCAAGTTGTACAAGAGGTTGTAAGTGAGAGACTTCAACAATTTGGTTTTGATATTTCTGATGATGATTCAGATAATAGTTCTTCTTAGAAAATAAAGACTTTTAATTACGATGGATGATTTAAAAGATGAAGAATTAATCAAGATTTTTATGGATGGCGATGAAAGTGTTTTTGAAGTTTTATTCAAACGCTACTATAAAAAAGTCTATAATTTGTGTTATCGTTTTTGTAATGGTGATGAAAATTTAGCAGAAGAGGCAACGCAAGAAACTTTTTTACAAACCTATCAAAGTTTATCTCGTTTTAAATTTCAATCAAGCTTTTATACTTGGTTGTATAGGGTAACGTTTAATACTTGTAGCGTTGCAATAAAAAAAGACTCTCGTTTAAAAAGTAGCTCCATTGAAAAAATAGATGAAATATTTAAGGGTCCAGATGATATTGACCCTTCAGTTTCTATTTTAAAAAAAGAACACAACTCACAGGTGTCTCAGGTGGTTTCTGGTCTGCCTGAGGATCAAAAACAAGTCATGATTTTAGGCCCGATTTTAGGTCATTCTTATCAAGAAATTTCAGAAATAATTGGTGAAAGTATAACCGTTATTAAGGGAAGATTGTTTCGGGCAAGACAAACTTTTAAAAAAAAATTTCAAAAATATAAATAAAGATGAAACTTTATTTATATAGTTAATACTAAAAGATAGATACTCGTGTGTTATTTCTTAAAGTTGAGTTAAATATCTTTTAAAGGTAGATTATGAATGTTACAAAAATAGATTGTGATGAGTGTTATCAAAATATTTATTTATTTATTGATCAAGAGTTATCAGATCAGCAATATAAAAATTATGAAAGCCATTTTTTAGAATGTGAAACTTGTCAAAATGTTTTAAATGATGCTCAAAGTTTTGAAGTCGAACTAAGAAATTTAAATTTAGAAAGTAAAATACCACCTGAAAATGGCTGGGAAAAATTCCAAATGAAAATAAATGGAAATGACTCTTTAGATTTAGACATTGCTTTGCCTAGTTATTCTGTAATGGATAACATTTTAAATAATATAAAGAGAAACTATATTAATTATGGATTGTTAGTTACAGCTTCATTTGCTTTTTTTATGGTGCAAAATGATTCTAAAAAAGAAAGTAAAACTGAACAAGAAATAATAATGATAGCAAAACTAAAAGTAGATCCTGTTGAAAATGTATCTATGTTAATTGAGCAAGTTCAAGTAAAAAAAGAAACTTTTACCCCAAGTTACACTGAAACTTTAGAGGTAGAGGCTTTAGCTACAATAGATAAAAAAGTTAATTTCCAAGAAAAAGAAATAGAGTTACCTAGTTTTGAAAAACTACAAATTAAAGATGAAGATTTATTTAAAATGATATCTTTAGGAGAAAACTCAAAAGTATTGATGGATAAATTTCCTGTGAGCAACAAAGAGTATTGGTCATTTATTCAGAAAACTAAACATAATACTCCTTTTAACTGGGAAAAAGGGACTTACAAGCATTTTGATAAAACAGGATTAAAACCAGTCACTTATGTATCATGGAAAGATGCAGATGCTTTTTGTAAGTGGGAAGGAAAATCTTTGCCTAGTGAACAGGAATGGATGAATGCAGCAAGTTCTTCAAAAGCTCCTTATCCATGGGGTCAAACGTTTACTAAAGCCCATGCAAATACATCTGAGTCAGGTTTAGGCCTAATAGAAATTGGAAGTTACCCTCAAAATATCTCTCACATTGGAGTTTCTGATTTAATCGGAAATGTCAGGCAATGGGTAAGTGATGATTTAAAAGATGCAAAAGGTGGAATTAAAGGTCTTGTGAGCCGTTTAAAAATTATGAAAGGTGGCTCTTTTACAGATAAGGCAGAAAACTCTACAATTCAAAAAAGATTTATAGGTGATAAAGAAGTGACCTTTGGTAACGCCGGAATCAGATGTGTTAAAAGAGAAATTTAAAATAAATTAAAACTTTAGATCAATTAAAAAAGCCTACTAATTTAAAATAGTAGGCTTTTTTATTTTTTTAGTCTTGGATAAAATTTGTTTACGAAATTATCCTTCAACTTCTTCTTTTAATTCTTTTATATACTCTTCAAAATGATCTACGAATACTTCTTTTGGGTCAAGCTCTTGCTCCTCAGTCATTAGTTGAAAAGTAGCATACTTATCTGCATCTATTTCAGTTTCAAATGCAATTGTCATTGTAACTCCAAGTTTTTATTTCATTGTTAAATACTAAATAGTTTTATATATTATTTTTGTTTAAAAGTCGACTGATTTATTTTTTACTACTAAATTTTTTACTTTCGTTATTCAAAAGGGATTATATGCATATTTTTTTTATGATGATGTTTATTAATTTGAGTTTTTCAAATAATTTGAAAATGCCAAATGTTGAAGTGCCAAAACAAACTTGGAGAGATGTTTATAAAACAAATTTAGAGATTAAAAATAAAATACAAAGATTATTTAAAAAAAAACAATACAAAAAATGTATTAACTTAATCGATTTTTATTTTGAAGATAGAGACGGCAGAAAAAGTTATAAGGACTTACTCTATAAAAGATCTTATTCTTATTTAAAATTAAAAAATTATACTCAATCTTTATTTTATTTTAATGACTTGGTGCAGAGATTTCCAAAGTTTAGAGATGCTTGGTACAATAGGGCATCGCTTTTAAAAAGTATGAAAAAACCAAACGAAGCTTTAGAAAGTTATGATAAGGCTCTTGAAGTCAATAATAAAATTTGGTGGATTCATTATGATAGAGCCATACTATTAATTTTAATGAAAAAAGACTTGATGGCTATGATAGCTTTAAAAAGGGTGCTGTTTTTAAAAGCTAATAGTGCATGGACACTTTTTGAACTAGGAAATATAAGTTATCGACAAAAAAAATATGTAAATGCTTTGAATTACTATTTAAAAGCTAAGAAAATAAAATCAAAAATCTCTGGCTTAAATACACGAATTTCATTTTGTAAGAAAAAGATCCTTCAAGAATAGTTTAAATATTTTTTAGTTTCTTTATCGATAAAGCAATCTCTAAATTTTATTTTATCTAATCCTTCGCACCCTTCAAATAAACAGTTAATGAATGTTGTATTGATGAAACTATAATTTGTAAAATTACAGTCTATAAATTGACTTTTACTTATTTTAAAATTATCTAAAGTACAGTTTTTAAAACTAACTTTTATAAAAGAGCTATCATTGATAATGCCTTCCATAAAATTACATTGCTGAAAAATAGAGTTTTCAATATCACAAGAAACTATATTAGAACGATAAGAGTTTATTTTATCAATATTTAAATGATTTAAAAGTAGATCATCTAAAACTAAATGATTAAAGTTATCTTCTAAACAGTTTATATTATTTAAATTAGAGCTGAGTACAAAAAGCCTATCAATTAACGAAGCTTCTATGTGGATATCTTCAAACTTTTTGTTTTTAATTTGGATAGAATCTTCTTTAGGAACAAGTAAATCATTTAATATGTATCCATTGTGTATTTCACCTGTTTGAGATAGAGCTTTTTGTAAGGCTTTATATAACTTGTCTTTTTTTGTGAAAGTATTATGTAAAATACAATAATGATAAGGGTAGTCTGGCTCTAATGAACATTGATTTTTATCAAAATGATATAGGCATTGGTTGGTAGTAGTCATAATAAGTTTACTTTAATGAATGTAAATGATTGATTTATGATTTTATCATGTTTTTTTAAGTAGTGAAAAGTATTAATACGATTGAGTTTGATTGATGTCTTTAGTATATTGTTTTTATAAAATAAATTATTACAAAATAGTACAGGGGATACCATGAACAATGAAACTCAATTAAAAGATTTAGCTTTGTCAATCAGAAGTTTATCAATGGATGCAATACAAAAAGCAAATTCAGGTCACCCTGGTTTGCCATTAGGGTGTGCTGAAATTGGTGCAAGTTTGTTTGGTGATTTTTTGAAATATTCAAATAAAAATCCTCAATGGGTAAATAGAGATCGTTTTGTATTGTCAGCTGGACATGGTTCTATGTTCTTATATTCATTACTTTGTTTATTTGATAGAGGTGTAAGCCTTGATGATATTAAATCTTTTCGCCAAAAAGGTTCTATTACACCAGGACATCCTGAAGTTTTTGAAACCAAAGGCGTTGAAATGACAACTGGGCCACTTGGTCAAGGTTTGGCAACAGCTGTTGGTATGGCATTATCAGCTAAGATTTTGGCAGATAAATTTAATACAGATGAGCATAAAGTTTTTGATCATACAGTTTATACTCTAGCTGGAGATGGTTGTATCATGGAGGGCATCTCTCATGAAGCTTCTTCGTTTGCTGGTCATTACGCTTTAGATAATTTAGTTGTTTTGTATGATTCAAATGATATTTCATTAGATGGTGACTTAGAGGATTGTTTTTCAGAAGATGTAGCAAAAAGATATGAAGCTTATGGTTTTGATACGATTCAAATTGATGGTCACAGTTTTGAGGCTTTAACAAAAGCATTAGAGTTTGCAAAAAATAAAAACTCTAAGCCTAAATTAATTGTTTGTAAAACAACAATTGGTAAAGGTTCTCCAAGTAAAGAGGGAACAAGCTCAGTACATGGATCACCTCTTGGAGATTCTGAAATAGAAGCTACTCGTCTTAACTTAGGGTTACAAAAAGATCAATCGTTTTATATGGGAGAGCAGGGCTTATCTTATGCAAAAGCTACAAATGATAAAATGAACTCTCTTTATGATGAGTGGTCAAATACTTTTGATGGCTGGAAAAATAAAAACCCAGAGTTGTATGAAGAGTATTTAAAGATGCAATCCCTTAATTTAGATGAACTTGAAGCAAAAATGCCTACATTTAAGGTTGGGGATACTTTAGCTGGACGTAAAAGTTCACAGGAGTGTTTACAGGTTTTGGGTGAAAACTTGCCTTCACTTTTAGGAGGGTCAGCTGATTTATCTTGTTCGGATGCTACTTTATTAAAAGCAAAAAGCATTGTGACAAAACAAAATTACAATGGTGCAAATATAAAGTATGGTGTTAGAGAGTTTGCTATGGGTGCTATTGCTAATGGTTTAGCATTGAGTGGCTTTTTTCATCCATATGTTGGTACATTTTTAAATTTTTCTGACTATATACGTCCAGCAATTAGGTTAACAGCCTTAGTTGGCTTAAATGTAAATTATCAATTTACTCACGATAGTATTTTTCTTGGAGAAGATGGACCAACTCATCAACCTGTTGAGCATGCAGCGGCACTTAGAGCGATTCCAAATACACAGGTTTTTAGACCTGCTGATGGCAATGAGACAAAGGCTTCATGGTTGTGTGCTTTAAAGCATCAAGGGCCATCTTGTTTTTTATTATCAAGACAAAACTTACCTCATTTAAGTGAGACTCAAAAATCAGTAGCTGATGGAGTATCAAAAGGTGCTTATAAAGTTTTTGACAATCATAAAGATGTGGTTGATTTTGTATTTTATTCTAGTGGTTCAGAGTTAAGTTTGACTTTAGAAGTCGCAAAAAAAGCAGATGAAAAAGGACTTGGTGTCTGTGTATATTCAGTACCATGTTTTGAATTATTTGAAGAGCAAACGACTGACTATAAAAATGATGTGTTATGTAAGCAAGCCAAAAATAGGGTAGCAATCGAAGCTCAAGTGAGCATGGGTTGGCATCGTTTTGTAGGTTATGATGGTGAAATAATTTCTGTTGATAAATTTGGGATGTCTGCTCCTTTAAAAGAGATACAAGAGGCCTATGGTTTTACTGTAGATCAGATATGCAATAGATTATTTAATTAAGAAAAAAAGCCCTTTTAAAGGGCTTTTTTTAGTTATGAGGTTTTAAAAAAATGAATGAAGTAGCATTAATAACGGGGGCATCCTCTGGAATCGGTTATAATATAGCTATTGAGCTAGCCAAAAGGTCTTGGGATTTAGTTGTTATCGCAAGAAGAGAATCTAAACTTCTTGATTTGAAAAAAGAAATAGAAAAAAAATATAAAGTTAAAGTTTATGTCTATGCTATGGATATTACAGTAAATGATAAGCTCTTAATGTTACAAAACAAGATAATTAAAGAAAATCTATTTGTATCTTTATTAATAAATAATGCAGGTTTTGGCTCATCAGGCTATTTTCATAAATTAAACTTAGATAAAGAGTTAAATATGATTGATTTAAATATTAAAGCATTGATGAAAATGTGTCATATATTTTCTCAAGAAATGGTAAAAAAATCAAAAGGTCATATTATAAACGTAGCATCAGTAGCGGCTTTTCAGCCTGGCCCTGGTATGAACACATATTTTGCTTCAAAAGCTTTTGTACTTCATTTTAGCGAGGGCTTAAACGAAGAACTTTCGTCATTTGGGGTTAAATGTTCTGCTTTATGTCCAGGCACGACTAAAACAGAGTTTTTTGATATAGCAGAAGCTATGGACTTAGAAGCTTCGCCTTTACCTAGTATGAGTGCAAGTTCGGTAGCTAAAATTACTTTAGATGGAGTTGATAGCTCTTCTGTAATTATTGTACCAGGTTTGTTTAATAAATTGATGTGTTTATCAGTGCGTTTTGTTCCTAGGATTATAATAAGAAAGTTTCTAAAATTTTTACTTCTTAGAAGATCTAAAGTTGATTAATTGTTTCTAATATTTTTTCAACAATTTTAACGCCATCAACGGCAGCAGAGGTTATTCCACCAGCATAACCAGCTCCTTCTCCACAAGGATATAAATTATTATGTGAAGTACTAAAAAGAGTTTTATTATCTCTTACGATTCTGAGTGGAGATGATGTTCTTGTTTCGACTCCAACCATTACGGCATCATGGTTGCAAAAGCCTTTCATCTTTTTTTGAAAAACCTTTAGAGATTTAACTAAAGAGTCATTAATTTCTTTTGGAAATATTTCATGAAAATTTGCAGCTACAAGAGGGGATATAGAAGAGGTTTCTTTAGGTAAGTTACCTAACCGATAACTTAAATAATCAGTCATTCGTTGGGCGGGTACACCTAGGGGCTGTTTTTGGTCAATTACCCATTGAAGAGCTTTTTTTTCAATTTTTTCTTGTAATTTAATTCCTCCAAATAAATCATTCGCAAACCATTTTGTATGGTCAATAGATACAACAATAGCAGCATTAGCATGTTTACTTCCTCGTTGATAGTTGCTCATTCCATTAACACAAAGGGTATCGCTTTCTGTATTTGACTTTAGAATAAAGCCACCAGGACACATACAAAAACTATAGACTCCGATACCTGTTTCATGATTATGATCCGCGAGTTTATAATTGGCTGTAGGGAGGTTTTCATGGTCCCAGAGATTGCCGTATTGAGTTTGGTCGACCCATTTTTGAGTGTGTTCAACTCGGACTCCAAGAGCAAAAGATTTTGGTTCTAGTGTTACATTTATATCATTGAGATGATAGTACATTTCTTTAGCGGAATGTCCTGTTGCTAGTATAAGATAATCTAAATTATATTCATTTTTCTCTCTATCTATAACAGAAATAATTTGATTGTTTTTTGTTTTGATTTGATTGATTTTACATTGAAAGTTTAGCTGACAACCATTATTTGCAAGATACTCATGCAGTTTTGCAATGACTTGTCTAATTTTATTTGAACCTACGTGTGGATTAGATAAATATAAGATTTCTTCGGGAGCACCAAATCTGACGAGTTGTTCTTTAACCCATTGGATATATGGGCTTTTGATTCGAGTAATTAATTTCCCATCAGAAAACGTACCAGCTCCTCCTTCTCCATAACAAACGTTAGAATCAGGTAAGAGCTCTCCATATCTCCAAAATCTAGCAATATCTTTCATACGCTCTTGTACTCTTTTACCACGTTCAAATAGTATACAAGAAGTGCCGCGTTCAATAAGTCTAAGAGCAGCAAACATACCAGCAGGGCCAGCTCCTACAATTCCAATTTTAGAGGGCTTATTTAGCTTTATACTTTCTAAACTTTGATATTCAAATTTAGGGACTTCATCGCTTTCAAAGGTTTCGATGGTATAGACCAAAGAGATATTTGATTTTTTACGAGCATCTACAGACTTTTTTAAAACTCGAAAAGATTTCATTTGAGGGTCTAAGTTTAAGATAATTTGTTCAAGAGAGTCACTAGGTTTAATTGTAAGATTAGTAAAAATAGGCATAATAAAAAGGCTTTTGTTAGGTTAATTTAAAAACAAGATACAATAGATTTAGTTTAAGAGGAATAAAAAAAGTACACTTCCAAAAATGAAAGTGTACTTTTAAAATTTAATATTAAATTTAGTTTCTTAAATATCTAGTAAAAGCTTCTGAGCCAATTCGATCAGCTAGATTAAAGTCATCAATAAAAGGGTTTCTATTTCCTTGCCATTTTTGGATGCGTTCGTTTCTTAAGGTTTCTCTTTCATCTGGTGGATCTTCTCTATTCCACTTTAAAAACATATCAATACGGTTGATAAAAAAGTTGTATCTATCTGTTTTTGAAAAGATGTTTCGATCATAATATCTTGTGACAAAATATAACATTGATCTAGCTACATCGCCTTTCACTATATCTCTTGGTTCAAATTCTTCGTATCCAAGTTTACTGCCAGCATTTGTTTGATAAATAGGGTCACTAACATAAGCAAAAGCGTAATGGCTTCTTCTGTTGTTTGGGTAAGAATAGCTTGGATATAGGTGATGAAGATCACTTCTCATTGGTAAAGATTTTCCAAATTTAGATTGTGGCCAAATATGTTCACAATTAACAAAATCACGACTGTTTCCGTCTCCATTAGAGTCATCTTTTTCGTAAAATTTACCTTTACCTGTTCTAGAGAAGCCAGCTTCTTTTGAATAAACAACAAAAACTTTTTTATTGTGATTTTCAACTACATCATACAGATGTTGTTTAGAGTTTTTATAGCCAAATGTTTTGTAGTTTTCACCAGTTTCATTATGAAGAGTGTTAAATAGTTCGGTTCCTATTTGGCCTTGATAGCTACGTGAGGATTCAAATCGTGAACCTCCAGGATTACTAGCAAAAGCAGCGGCTCCAACTTTATTTACTAGTTGAGGGGCATCAATGTATGGGTTTCTGTTACCTTGATATTTATGAATTAGATTGTTTCTTCTGATTTCTCTTTCATCAGGAAGATCGTTGTTATGCCATTTAATAAACATCTTGACTCTACTGTTAAAAAATCTATTTTTATCAGTATTTCGATAGATGCTTCGGTCATAATATCTTGTGATAAAGTATAGCATAGCTCTTGCTATATCACCTTTAACAGCGTCACGAGGTTCAAAGTTACCTTGCCCCATTTTACTACCAGCACTTGTGGAGTACTTAGCTTTAGATACATCACCAAAAGGAAGGGAGCTTCGTCTATTGTTAGGGACTGAAAAAGAAGGATATAAATGATGTAAATCACTCACCATAGGTTTAATTTTACCAAATTTAGATTGTGGCCAAACATGTTCACAATTGATGAAATCGCTAGATTTACCATCTCCATTACTGTCTTTTTCTTCGTAGTATCTACGACCATTTTGGATTCCAAAGGAGTCTGAGTAAACGGCAAAGACTTTTTTATTTTGATGCTCTACTACATCATATAGATGCTGTTTAGCTGCTTTGTATTCTTTTGTTTTATAACCACGACCAGTTATTTGGTGTAATTCAACATATAAATCTCGACCTTCTAGACCTTCGAGGTTTTTGTATCTATCAGGTAATATATCATTTAAGACGGTTTTTTCTGATTGATACAACTTATTGAAAATATCTTTTCTATTAGCTGCAAATGAGTGTTGAGAAATAGAACTTAAAGCGATACTAGTGATTAGGGTAGTTTGTATAATTTTTTTTAATATATTCATAACTCATATTACGTAAATAAGAATAAAATGTTTCAAAATGAGAGAAATTTTTCAAAAAACTATAAATTGCTAGTACTTTTGTCTATAGAGGGTTTTATTTTATCCAAACCATGGAGGATTATTGCCTGCTTGCCATTTGATGTTACAGCCAGTAGCTGGTTTAGAATTTATAGGAGGAGTTTCATTTCTGAGTAATGAATTCATTGCTGCTACTAAATCTTTACCAGTTACAGGGATATTATTACCTGGTCGAGAGTCATCAAATTGTCCCATATAGTAGAGTTTGAAATTTTTATCAAATAAGAAAAAGTCAGGAGTGCAAGCTGCTTTGTAAGCTTTTGCAATATCTTGTGATTCGTCAAATAAATAAGAAAAACTATACTTTTGTATCTCGACTTCTTCTTTCATTTTAGCGGGGCTATCATCAGGATACTTTTCAATATCATTTGAATTAATAGCAACGACTTTAATGCCTTTGTTTTGGTAAACTTTAACAACAGAAGACAATTGGGGCGCTATATGTTTAACATATGGGCAGTGATTACTTAAAAATATGACCAATAAAGGATGATTTTTAAAATGGTCTCTTGTGATAATTTGGTTTTTAGTATTTAACAATTGAAAATCAGGTGCCGAAGCACCAATTTGTAGTTCAAAAGTTGAAGGAACTAAAGTCATAAAGACTCCGATAAGATAATAATTTGTAACTTTTTAGAGTGTAACAATACTAAATTGCTATATAATTTTCAATATATCATAATTTAATTTTAATTCAAAAAAGTAGGGTAAAATGGTGAAAATAAAAAAAAGTAAAAAAGAAGTAATTTTAAATCTCGACTTTAAAATAGCAAGTTTACAGTTTGTAAGACATCTACTTCAGAAATATTTATAATTATTGAAAAAAAATAATTTCATTTGATTGTTAATAATTGAACTATTTTTGCTCATTTTTTGAGCAAAAAATAGTTTTTTGTTATCGTGTCTTAGGACCAAACGAATGATACTTTATAATATTCATATTTTATTAATTAAAGCGATGATAGTCTCTTTTCTTTGCTTAGAAATTACAGACTTTATCCACCTTTCTGATAAATTGTCACCTATTTTTTGCGCTTTAATTTGTATATCCCCGGATATTCTAGGAAACTTTAAAAGAGGTTTTCAGCAATTATTTGGTGCAGTTCTTGGCGTTGTTATTGGATATGTTTTTGCAAAATTTTTTGGTGTGGTGGCTTTATCTACAGCATTTGCAATTGGTTTAACTTTTTTTATTTGTTATTACTTGGGTTGGTCTTCTATTTTAACCTCTGCTTTTTTTACTGTTTTATATATGCACATTTTAATTATTGAAAATAATTTAGAGCATACATTTATAGTAAGATTGCAGGCTGTTACTTTGGGCATTGCGATAGCAACTTTAATAAATTATATATTTTCTTTTTTAAGACATCATAAAATTTACTCCGCAAGGTTTAAAAGGTGTGTGTCAATTTTAATTATGTATATGGTTCCTCTCATTGAAGCATGTAGAAAAAACCGTAAAGATTTACAAAAAGAACTTTCTTATCTACGCTCTATATCTTTACAAGTGAGGCAACTTGCTTTAGAAATTGGAAGCTATAATTCCATGGGAAAAAGAAAATCAAAAATTTTTGGAGTCAAAAAAGAAAGAATTTTTTCAATGAAACTATTTATATCAGCTTGGAGTTCTTTATTGAGCCAAGTGATTGAATTGGGCTCTTTATATAATGATAAAATAAGTGAAGAAATTTTATGTTCAGAAGGTAATGAGGACATCAAAGAAGAAATAGATAAATGTTTAAGTATTATAAGTATTCAGATTTCTAGGGCCTCTATTCCACAAACAGAACTACAGTCCATAGACATTAATTTTGAAGATCTTCAAACAAAGGTTTTGTCTAAAGATTTAGACAATATTTGCCAAGGAATGTATATTCGGGTTATTTTTCTATTAAGAGGAATGATTAGAAACATAGAAACAATTTACAATCAAAGAGAATATATTCATTAAGATAGATTTATAGCTGAAATAAGGTTTTAAGAATATGGCTGTTTAGCCACCCATTTCATACATTTCTATTTTTTTTCTTTTTTTGGTTTGCTCTGTTCTTGTTTCAGAATAATTATCGTTTCTTTGAGTCCAAGTTTCTACAATTTTTTTTGTGATTTCTTGGTCACTATGATTTGCTCTAAGAAGGGCTCTTAAATCTAATTCTTCTGTGCTAAAAAGACATTTATAAAATTTACCCGATGCTGAAATTCGTCCTCGATTACAAGAGCCACAAAAAGCTTGAGTAACTGAGCTAATAAAGCCAATTTCACCTTTTGATTCTTTAAACCTGTATCTAGTTGCAACTTCACCATGATAATTGGGTTCAATTACCTCAAGTGGTGCATATTTAGAGATTTGTTCAACGAGTACTTTACTTGGTATAACGCTTTCTAGTTTCCAATCATTTTGATTTCCTACGTCCATATATTCAATCATACGAAGAATAATATTATTATTTAAAGAGAATTGAACCAAGTCTTTAATGTCTTGATCGTTCATTCCTTTTTTAACAACAGTATTCATTTTTATAGGATTGAAGCCTAGCTCTTGAGCATAGCGAATGCCATCGATGACTCTGTTGAGCTCAGAAGTAACCCCAGACATAAGAGTATTTGTTTTAGGGTCTAAGCTGTCTAAACTTACAGTGATACGAGTTAAGCCACTATCTTTTAGCATTTTAGCTTGTTGTTTTAAATAAAAAGCATTTGTTGTAAGTGCAATATCTTTAATTTCTTTGATTGAAGAGAGTCCTGAAATAATTTGAAAGAGGTCCTTACGAAGAAGTGGTTCTCCACCAGTTAGTCTAACTTTATCAACTCCAAGTTGGGTAAAAATTTTAGCTAACCTAATGATTTCATCAGCCGTAAGCCTTTCATCTGGAGTCATGAAAGAATAGCTTTTAGTGTTTGGCATGCAATATGTACAACGAAAATTACAGGCATCAATAACTGATATTCTGAGGTCTTTAATTGGCCGACCACGAAGATCAAGAATTTCTTGAATTGTATTAGATTCTTTTGAGTTGGTGTTTTTATTGGTCATGATTATTTTTGCTTTTTGAAAGGATTTCCTATGTTATGATGCATTTTAATCTATTTTAAAATAAATATTCATAGAGTGGTCAGAAAAGAAACAGCTTTATCTATAAATAAGAGGAAAAATGCCCGAACTACCAGAAGTTGAAACGATAAGAAAAGAACTATTAAATGCAGGATTTCTTAATAAAAGAGTAATAGATTTTAAATGCCATTGGGAAAATATTTTAGAAAATGGCTCAGAAGATAAATTTAGAAAATATTTATTGAATAATAAACTATTAAATATATCAAGAAGAGCAAAGTATTTAATTTTTGAATTTGAAAATTCAAAAAATTTAATTGTACATTTAAGAATGACAGGACAATTTACAAAACCTAAAACTCAATATGAAAAAAAAGATCATGAACATATACACATAAAATTTAATGATAATCGATGGTTAGTGTATAAAGATACAAGAAAATTTGGAAAATTCACATTAGTAGAAAACTTAGAAAAACATTTCAAAGAAATTGGGCCAGAGCCTTTAGAAAAGGGCTTTACAGATTTAGTTTTTGATAAAGCTCTTGGAAATACTAAAGGAAATATAAAATCACGACTTTTAAATCAAAAAGTTATAGCGGGTTTGGGTAATATATATGTAGATGAAGCCTTATTTTTGGCTAAAATTTTACCAATCAGACTCGTTTGTAATGTAAGTAAAAAAGAAAGAAAACTATTAAGGGTTTCAATACAAAAAGTTTTGCAAGATGGTCTTGATAATATGGGGACATCTCTTGGTACAGGTGAAACAAATTATTTAAGTGTATCTGGTAGAAGAGGAAAAAATCAGCAAAGATTAAAAGTTTTTAGACGAGAGAAACTAGAATGTTTTGAATGCCAAACAATCATAAAAAAAGAGAAAATAGCAAGTCGTGGAACTCATTTCTGCCCGAGTTGCCAGAGCTAACTGAGGTTTTGTTACAAGATTTTAACAAGTATAAAAATTAATATATAGGGAGTAAATATATGGCAAATAATTTATTGAAAAAAGAAGCAGATTTAAGATCAAAATTAATTGAGGGCGATTTAAATTATAAAGTATTTTTAGATATAGAAGATGGAGCAAAATATTATAAGGGGCAAATTGAAGTTATATTTAACTTATCAAAAGATAGCAATGATTTATGGTTAGATTATTGGGGCGAAAAAATAGAAAGTTTATTGGTAAATGGTAAAAAACTTTTATTTAAGATAAAAAATGACCGTATATATATAAGTAATTTAAAAAAAGGTTTTATAAAAATAGAGATAGACTTTATATCTAAGTTTACTAATATGGGTGTTGGTATTCATCATTATTATGATCAAAATAGTAAAGAAAACTTTTATTATTCAAATCTTTGTCCTTGTGATGCTCATAGGATATTTCCTTGTTTTGACCAACCAGATTTAAAAGCATCTTTTGAACTAAAAGTAAAATGTTTGAAACGCTATAATATTGTTGCAAACTATCCAAAAAAGTCTAAAGAAATAATAGAAGATTATCAAATTGTAGAGTTTGATAAAAGTCAAAAATTTAGTACTTACTTATTTAATGTTTGTTTTGGTGATTATAAAAAAATAGAATGTAAATCAAGTAAGATTCCTATGAGTATCTTGTACAGAAAAGAAAAAGAAAAATTTGTAGATGACGATCGAATTTTTCATCTGATTAAAACTGCGATGGACTTTTATGAAGACTTTTTTTCATGTAAGTTTCCTTTTCCTAAATACGATCAAATATTTGTGCCTGAGTTTAACTGGGGAGCAATGGAAAATATCGGTGCAGTGGTTATAAGAGAAGAAATGTTATTTGAAGAAACTCCAAAAAAATCAGAAAGGTTTTCAAGAGCAAATACTTTAGTTCATGAGTTAGCTCATATGTGGTTTGGAAATTTAGTGACTATGAAATGGTGGGATGACCTGTGGCTAAATGAGAGTTTTGCAACTTACATGGCATATTTGTGTTTAGAGAGGACAGGTTTATACCCAGATTCATTTGAGTATTTTTCAGAAGAGGTTAAACAGGGGGCTATGTTTGAAGATGCATTGTCTACAACTCATCCTGTAGTTGTAAATTGTGAAGATACAGATAGTGCTTTTTTAAACTTTGATGCTATTACATACTTAAAAGGAGCAAGCATATTAAAACAGCTTGTATTTTTTATTGGAGAAGATGGTTTCAAGCAAGGCTTATCTAAATACTTTTTTAAATACTCATTTAAAAATACTTGTTTACAAGACTTTTTACAGGAGTTTGATGCAGATTTACAAGAGTTTAGTAAATCTTGGTTAGAGACTTGTGGTACAAATAGTTTAGAAGTAACAAAAAATAGTGATGGTTACTCTTTGGTGCAAAATTATGGTGGAGATTTAGAAGTAAGACCAAGAAAATTTCAGTTTTGTTCTTTTTCTAAAAAAGATAATTTTAACGATAAAAATAAACAAACTCAATATTTAAAAGAGAAGCAAATAAACTTAAAAGTAGGGCATAAAGACTTTTTTTACTCTAATGTAGGTGATTTTGATTATGTAAGAACAGTTTTAGATGAAAACTCTGTTGATTATTTAATTTTAAATTTATCAAAAATAGATGATTCAACTTTTGCCATATTATTACATAATTCTTTATACCAAATGACTTTAGATAGAAAAATGAGTTTAAATAACTATTATAGTTTGGTTATGTCTTTGTTGGAATCTTCAAAATACCCTAAATTATCGGTTTCTGCTTTAACTAATCTGGTTCAGTTTATGAATTGGGGTTTGTTAGAAGAGAAAAAGATTTTATTAAAAGAGGCTTTATTAAAAAAACTTACAGAAAATGATTTAGATTTAAGAAGAGTAATTTTTGCTTCATTGGTACAAGTTTCTTCAAAAAAAGATTATGAAAGATTGTGGGACTTAAAAACGTTAGATTGGTTAAATAAAAGTGATTTAAAGAGATTGTATTTTAAATTATGTAAATCAAAGTTTAATAAAGAGATTATAGATACTTGTTTTCAGGATAAAAGTGACTCAGGAAAACAATTTTATGAAAAGCTAAAAATAAAATCTGAAAAAGACAAAGAAAAATCATGGGGTTATCTTATTGAAGATAATGGTATTTCTGATTATATAAAGGGTGAAGCAATGGGGGGCTTTTTTCAAAAAGATGAGAGTTCAAAAAAATATGTATCGAAATATTTTGATTTTATTCTTGAGATAATGAATGAAAAAGGGAATATCTTTCAAAAAAGATACTTTTCTAGTCTGTTTCCTGACTGTTTTATTGATGAGTCTTTAGAATATTGTAAAACTTTATTAAAAAAGACTGAGTTACATCCATCTGTAGTGAGACAATTATCTCGTTGGAGAGATTTACTTGATCTAAGAAAAAAACTTTTAGAATAAAAAGACTGATGTTTACAGGGGCTTTACAAAGATTAGAGCAATCTTTTAAAATAAAGTAAATAAAGTAAATAAATTTAAAATACTTATTGACTTTGTATTGATGTGAGCGTAGTATGTAGCTCCTCTCAACCGAGAGGGTGTCACGAGACAGCGAGA
>NVVD01000019.1 GCA_002402105.1 Candidatus Cloacimonadota bacterium | reverse complement strand
ATTAATTGAGGTTGGTATAAAAACTATGGAATCATATGGAAATCAACAGGACCTTGAGCAATGCGGTCTGTCCATATTTTAACTGGGATTGGTATAAAATTAGCCGAGTTAAAATATATGAAATAATAATGACCAATAAATAAAAAAACCAAAAAAATGAATGCAGATCTTTTTCCATATCTTCTATAGAAGAAAATAAAGTCCCTTTTTTTATCATAAATAAAGCATCATAGTGCTTAAAGATATTTGATTTTAAAAACAAAGCAAAATAGTCTTGTTCATCTTTTCTAAACTCAAAAATTTCTCCTTTTTTATTTAAAAACCTTGTATATAATGCATTAAACTCTTGAGGAGAAATTTTTTTTTCATTTAAAAAAGGATAATAATCAGAAAGCTCATTAGATGACTTTATAATTAGGTTTGGAAATAATCCTGAGGGCTTAAATTTTTTAAAAAAAATAGACTGTAAAGTAGATATTGTTGTTTTTAAAAGAAAAAATTCAAGGTTTTCACCCTTTCCTTTTTTAGCAAATAACACCTCAATAGACTGATTTAATATAGGGATAGATTGAAAAGACCTAAATGAATTTGGAGAAAACATTCTACCTCCATCAAAAAAAGATTCGTGAGTTTTATATCCAAGTACCATTTTTATAGTTCCATGAGCTTCTATTTTTTTTATTTTTAAATGCTTTTTTATTATTTCTTTTTCTTGATGATACAAAGCAAAATCTTTTTGTCTACTAGCTAGACTTGGCATAGATTTAGCCAACCATGAATAATTAAAATCAGTCATATCATTTTTTGATACTTTTGTTTTTCCTTTTTTAGAATGCATGCCATATAGATTTTCTTTCCAATAGCTATTACTGTATAATTTATCATTATCAAACTCATTCAAAATTTGTTTCTGTAATTTTACTTTATATTGAAAAAAAGAATTTTCAACAGATTTTAAATGGAAAGTCCACTTTTTTTCGATTTTTCTTTTCAAATTTTCTTTCCTATTATTTTTTAAATAATCAAAACTTTCAATAAATACTAATGATAATAAATAGATAAAAAATAAATAAAGTATAAAAAATTTAAACTGAAAATGAATAGCAACAACTCGATACCCTCCAAAATGATATAATAAAAGAAAAATGAATAAATATAATAGATTAAAATATTTTAAACTAAATATATAAGTTATATAAGATTTATATTTACTACTTTTATAGCTTAATCCTTTGGCATTTTTTGAAAGTATTATTTCCTTACTCCCCCAAATAATCGAATCATTTTTTGATTTTTTAACTTCTTTATACGAATTTTCAAAAAATCTCAAAATAGCACTTTCAAGATGCTTTTTTTCAATCAAATTTAACCTTACAAAATAAAAAAAATCATACTTTCTAATTTTTGTATAAAAGCGATAAACAAATTCATTGTTTTTATGATATAAAACTTGAAACTTTTGAAAGTTATTTTGAAAGTCTTTAATAGTAATTATATAGCGATATAATACTGCTAAATGAGAAAACATTGTTTTCTTATTATTTAAACCTAAAAAAACTTTTTTTTCCCAATTTTTATAAAATAAATCATTCATACTATGACCTTTTTTATAAAGAAATTTTCCTTTTTTCCCTATAATTAAACAGGATTTTTCTCCAAAAGGTATAGTTAATAGTTTTATCTTTTTTTTCCATTTCTTTTCTTTCATTAATTTTGAAACTTTTTGAAGAAATAATTGACTGGTAATATCTATTACTTTTAATTTCTTTGGATAACTGGCAAAAATTTCATCTTTTTTAATTTTCAAATCTTGAAATAAATTATTCTTTTCATTTAAAATATTTAAAAAAACTGAGTTTTCTTTTTGAAATCTAAGTTGATTTTCTACTTGATATGAAATTTGGGTTACTATAAAATAAAATAATAAAAAAATAATAAAAAAGAAACTTTGTAACTTATAATAGTTCATAAACTGCCTGCTCCTTTTCATAACCTTTTAAATAAACTGAATCACAATTAAAATATTCTAAGTTATCAACTTTACCAAAACTATCTAAACATTCTTGATCAAAATAAATATTTACAAGGTCTTGGGTTTTTGATGCTAATGCTTCTAATCTAGCGGCTTTATTTACTGTACTCCCAATTACTGTAAAATCTTTTCTTTGCTTTGAACCTACATTTCCTAAAATAACTGATCCTCTAGCTAGACCTATTCCAAATTTAACTTTATTTAATAAATCAAAATTTAATAGTTTTCTTTTTAATTCTATTAATAAATCAACTATTTTTTGTTTATCAATATCAGTATCAAACATGCTTAAAGAAGATTTACCTGTAAATTTATCAATTCTACCTTCATGTTTTATAATAGATTTTTGTACTTGTTGTAAAAATAAATCTATTAAATTAACAACTTTTTCAAGTCCAATAGATTGTTCTAATTCTTTTAAGTTTTGTATGCCACAAAACATAATATATTGTTCTTTTCTTATAGATTCTAAACTCCTAGAATCTAAAGAATTTAACATCGTATTTGATAAAAACTTTGATAAATGTTCTTTTTCTCTTAATGAAACTAAAACATTATTTAATAAATAAGTTACTTCATTAAATTGATCTTTACCAATACTTTTTAAATCATTTTCAAGATTTCCATCTTTTATTTTAATCATTCCTTCTGAAAGAAGATAAAGAGGTTTTGTAACGATATATGAAAGTAAGTACGAACAAAAATATATTATAAAAAATAAAAAGTATATTCCATAATAAATATTATTTTTACTTTGTTGTACTCTTTGTAAATAATCTTTTCCTGATTTTTTTAAAACAAAAGAATATCCTAGAAAAGGCTCATATAAATGATAGGAGTAAAAATAAAGTTCTCCTCTATCTATTTTTGGAAAAAATGGAGTACTAATATTTTTTTTAGATAATGCAGCAATTTCAAGCAGTTGATTGTCTATTTTATCCAAAGAAGAGAAACTTCTTAATAAATAATCTCCTAAAAAGAAGTAATCATCTGAAAAATGATTCTTTGAATTAAAAATTTTATCTAAATGTCTATATAGATTTTTTAAAAGTGAAGTTCTGCTTATTCCCCCAAAAACAAACCATACTATTTTTTTCTCTTCTTTTTTTTCAATAAAAGATGTCCAAAATAGTTTCGATATAGCTTCATTTAAGGATAGACTTTTTGATTTAAAATGAATTAATTGAGATGGAGTAGTCATTAATTGCTCTATTATTTTAGTATCATTTAATGCAGTGGAAACAATATTTTTAATCATTTTGAGCGTTTCTCTTGCATCATTATTAGTTGTAATCTCTTGAGATTCCTTATCCATTTCAAGTTGAAGGTAATTTTGGAAAATTAAAGCTATATGCCTAATTGATTGAGTTGAATAAGAGTTTTTAGAATAAAAAGTTGTAGTTTTATTTGCCAGCATAATATTTAAATCTAAAGGTTTGCAAATTTCACTTAATTGTAAATCTAAAGTATTATCTCTTACAAAAGTTTTTGGACTTTTACTATAACTTGTTTTACTCTTTCTATAATTAACGTAATGATTTTTTGATAGATCTATTTTCTTTTCTCTAAATTTTTTAATAACTTTTTTTAATTTAGGCACTAGTTTTTTTTCTATATTATAAGTGAAATCAATCTCAATCATTTCTCCAAGTTGGTTAACTCGTAATATTTCTTTATGCATTTTTTTTTGAACTTCATACAATTCACTAGTTTCTATAGAAAATAAAAAACCATTTAAACCTTGAATGCTTAAAAAAATAATGGCAAAGAAAATCGGAATAAAAAAACCTAAAAGAATTTGAATGCCTATTTTTTTTTTAATTCTTACTATTACAAAAAGTAAAAAGAATAGAAAAAACAAAGTTAAAAAACCCATTGATTTTACATTCTCAAAATGTGAAGGAAACAGTTTGAAAGCTTTTTGAATTATTTCTTTTTCTTTAAAGTTTAAAACATTTACATCAGATTTTTTAATAGAAATAGAATGTATAAAAATATTTTTTTGAGAACTTAAACTTTGTAATTTTAAAAGTTCAAGTCTATACACTGGTCGTAAAAGAGAAGATTTATCCACTTTTTTTAAAAGAGTTGGATTTGTTACTTGAAAGTCAAAACTTTTGCCAAGCATAGGTGAATAATCTTGCACCCAAACTTCTAAGTGAACCCACTTTCCTTTTTGTATATTTTTTAAATTTACTAATTTTGGAGTATCTCTTTCTTGAGGAGCTTTTGACGAATATAAAAATAGTAAATCATCTACTTCTAAATCATCTTCTATATATATTTCTAAATCAAAAGCACAATGTCCCGAACAGAACTCTTTATTGAGAGAGATTCCTCTTATTGTAGAAAGTTTTTGAACAGAAATCGCAAATTTGTTTTGAACAATATGTATATCATTAGGAGAAATTAATTTTGAGGGGTCAACCTCTATTGAATCTACTTCAAATTTATTATTTATATCTTTATTTTTATACTCCAAAAGTTTTGAGTTATTTAAAAATAAATGATCTTTTTTAACTTCAAAAAAAGTTATTGCTATAAGCTGGTTTTGAAATAAAAACAATAAAAAAAGAAATAGTTTCAATTCACTACGGGCTTAAAATCCCCCTCAGTAGTAATAGATAATAAAACATCTAAAGGCTCAGAACTAATTGATTCACAATAACTTTCAAAACTTATTTTTTTATTATTAAAAGTTTTTTCAAAAGCGAGTAATGAGTCATTATCCATCCACATCGAAAATAGATAAATAGAGTTTTTATCTACTTTTGAATCTAATAAAATAGCTGAAATAAAGCCTGATGCTAGTCTCATTGTATCATTTAGCTTTAATAAACTATTTAAAAGTTCATCTTTTAGTCCTTTTTTTAATACTATCTTTTTTATCATCATTTCCATAATATTCACCCTTTAAATTATATATAAACAATTATACTCAAACAAATTTAATTTGACTCTTTTATGGTTCATAATAAAACTTTAAATCCCAGATTATTTAAAACTATATTCTTCCAGTTTCGTTTTTTCTTGATTTTCTATCATTTTTTGATAAGTTACTAAACATTATGAGTACATTACCACAAAATTATATCGACACCTTTGAAAATCCAAACCCTGAAAGAAACTATAAAATTATCATAGATACTCCAGAGTTTACTTGTTTATGTCCCCTAACCTCTCAACCTGATTTTGCTGAAATTTCTATTTTATATATACCAGATAAATTATGCGTAGAGCTAAAAAGCCTCAAAATGTATTTTTGGAGCTTTAGAGATCGAGGTGTTTTTCATGAAGCCGTTACAAATGAAATTTGTGACCACATCATTGATAAGATTCAACCTAGATATTTACAAATAAAAGCAAAGTTTTTAGTTCGAGGTGGTTTAACCACTACAGTTATTGCCACTCATGGTAAAAACTAAAAAGTTTAAATTTTTTTTAGCTTTTCTTTGTCTACTTTTTACTTACCAATATGTTCAATTTTTAAAAATTAAAAGAATTGAAGACTATTCAGATATCTTATTTAAAGCAGCATCTCAAAAAGATAAAGTCTTTTCTATATTGCTTGGCAATTACATTTCTAAAAATAAATCTAATTATTCTTGGACTAAATTTGGTATAATGGAAGAATATTTTTTATATTTAGAGTTACATCCAAATAATCCAGACTATAAAAAAATTAAAACTTTAATTCGCTTAAAATTAGATACAAATTACCCTGATTTTATTCAATAAAACCTAGTAATTTCACCCTAAATATTATATATTTTTCTTAAATATTTTAATCCAAATTACTTATCAAATTATCAGTAATAGATTAGTTTTATTTGGTCAAATTCTTAATGGAGTTACAATGCATATTGAATACACACTTAAATCAAACAAAAGAACAGAAATCTTTCGTCCTACTGAGCAATTAGTTTTTGGTAAAAAAAGAACCGATCATATGTTTTTAATGGATTATGATGGAGAGAGTTGGCAAAACGCTCGAATCGTTCCTTATGGTAATTTATCCATTGCTCCTGGTGCTGTTGTATTACATTATGGACAAGAAATTTTTGAAGGTTGTAAATCATTTAAACATGATGATGGTGAAATTTATGGTTTTCGCTGGGATGAAAATGCAAAACGCCTCAACGAATCTGCAAAAATTATGATTATGCCAGAAATTGATGTAGATATTCAACTTCAAGCTATGCATGCGTTAATGGACTTAGAAAGATTATGGTTCCCTGAACAAAAAGGAGCCTCCATGTATTTACGTCCTTTCATGTTTGGTACAAGTGACTCACTTGGAGTAAAACCAAGTAAAACCTATACCTATTGCATTTTTCTTTCTCCAAGCGGCCCATACTACAAAGCTGGTTTTAGTGACCCTATTAGATTATTAATCACAAGTCGATTTCACCGTGCTGTTTCTGGAGGAAGCGGAGCTGCTAAAACTGGTGGTAATTACGGTTGCTCTATGCGGTCTATTGAATTTGCACATAAATTTGAGGCTTCTCAAGTGTTATATTTAGATTCAAACAATATGTTTTTAGAAGAAGCTGGTGCCATGAACCACTTTCATGTTACTAAAAACAACGAAGTCATTATTCCTCATTTTACAGATACTATATTAAAATCAATCACTTCATGCTCTATGCTAGACTTAAATTTAGATGGTATAACAGTTAGACAAGAGTTTATCGGTTTCAAGCACTTTATCAATGGTATTGAAAATGGTGATATTGTTGAATGTGGTGGTTTTGGAACAGCAGCAGGCGTTAGCCCCGTTGGTTCTTATATCTTAGAAAGCGGAAAAGAGTACATCGTAGGAAATGGTAAAATCGGTCCTGTCACTCAAAAGCTCTATGACACCTTAACAGGAATACAAACAGGGACAATCAAGGCCCCTGAAGGATGGATCCAAAAGGTTTAAAATTTAAACTCTCAATTAATCTTGAGAGTTTTCTTTTTTTTCTAGGGCTTGTTGAGCATCCCTTTCCTCAAAGAGTCTTAAGTACTCATTTATTTCTTCTAGCTCTTTTTTTACTTCAAGCATTGAAGCAGGATCATATGCATAAACCCCTGCTCCAATCAGACCAACAAAACCAACAGCAGTTAACATAGCCTCTTTATTGTCAATCATAGATACAAAAACAAATAAAACTAAAACAACAATATAGTTATTTTTCTTTTTAGCCTCTTCTTCTTTTAAGTCATCTAATAAATCAATGCGTTTTTCTAATAAAGTATTTCTGTTAAGTTGAATAGTTTTTGGTTCAATTTGTCCAAGTTCCATGTTTTTCCTAATTATTTTGAGATGAAAACAAAAGCCTACTTTTAGCAAGTAAGGGCCTAAGTTGAATAGTGTGCTGCTTTTCTAAAAATTTATATAAAGAAGATAGTTTTTCTTCATCATATAATCCTAAATCAAGCTGTTTAAGATAACCAAGAGCTCTAGGGTCTAAAACATTTATATTTAATTTTTTTTCGGCATAAAGAAACATAGCCTCTTTATAGTTATTTTGTCTTTTTAAGCATTCTAAAAGATAAATAAAAGCATCGTTAGTTTCATTTGTTTCAAAGCAAATATAAGCTAAATAATAAAAAATTCTATAGTCATCTGGAAATTTTTCTTTGATTAGTTTTTTACATAAAGTTTTAAGTTCATCATAGTTTTTATTGCCAGTAGATAAAAATAAAATATTTTCAATTTGAGCATGATAGTAAATTGCTTCTTCTGGTTCTTTTTTTTGTCCCATTTGAGATAAAACTTTTACTGAAATAGAGTTTCCGCTTTCAAATGCATCAAATAAAGAACCAACTTTTTGTCTACTATGCAAATAACTACTTGTTTTAAGGGAGTAAACAATATTATTACTTTCTCCATCTACTAAAAATAAACGATAACGACTATGGTTTAACTCTAAAATTTTCTCTAGTGCTTTGTTACTCAAAATTGCTTCATTTCTTTTTATATTAATTTTACCTGCAATATTTAAAAGACTAATATCAATTGAAAAAGTGTTTTTTTGAGAATCAAAAATAATATAATCAATTTGAGATATAATCTCAAACCACTTTCTTAAAGACTTTCTATCAGAGTATAAAAAAATTGCTAGCTCTTCTTTTGACGATGCATTTTGATCAAATTTTGCTATTTTAAATTCCCCTGAGATTAAATCAAAGTTTTTCTTAATTTCTCCACTCAACTTAATTGTAGATTGACCTGCAATAAAAGTATTGTTAGCTAAAAAATCTGAGAAAAATCTTTGAAATGACTCTAATCTTGTTTGACTCCATTTATATATTTCTAAATTTTTCATTAAAGTTGAGGGTGTTTTTTCCCACCCAAGTCTTCTAAAACCTTTAATCAATGGGTCATCGTTAAAGTTTTCAAATTTTTGGGTATGCTTAGTTATCTCACCCAGTTTACTTGGGTCAATACCCAGTATTTTTGCCGATGTATACAATAGTTGCCCTTTTTCAGCATCTATTTTACCATCTACTTGAGCCATTCTTATCAATCGTGCCATTAACTGAGATGAATTTAAACCTTCATTTTCAACAATTTTATTTTGTCTTAATTCTCTAAAAACCTCTCTGAGCATTCTTCTATATGCAGCAGTAGGAATTTGAAAAGCCGCACTTGCTTTTTTTATTAAGAGTCTTTCTTCATCTGATACATTTCTATCTTTATAAATTTCTTTTAAAAATTCAGAAACTATCATATATCTATCGAAGTTTGCTCCTGAGCCTACTTTTGACAAACCAAGCAAAGAACGTAGGTTAGAATTTTTATTTTTTTTAATTCTTAGTCTTACTTCATCCAACATAATTGGGCCAATTTTTTGAATGTATGCTTCGGGTATCCAATAATATAATTCAGATACAACAGGTAAATAAAAGTATTTAAACTCAAATTTATCATAATTTTCTAAGATATCTAATGTAAATTTATATAAATCAATAAAAGCGGTTAAAGAGCCTTTTTGAAAAAAAGAAAACATACTCTGAAAATAATATTGAATCAATTCATCCATGTTTTGATGATAATGACCTTTAAAATTTAGGTCTTTATTATTGATGATTTCTACTGATTTTTTTTGAATAAACCTTGCTAATTCTATAAATTTTAAATTGTAAGGAGCTTGATGGGCATATTGCAATAAATATGGAAAGGTATCCATAAAAGCTACTAAAAGATCATTATTATTAACTTTTTTTACAATGCTTGGATATATTTCGCAAATTTTATCGACAAAGTGATATATTTTTTGGGGATCTTTAGTCTGAAATATATCCCAATATTGATTCCAGACACTATGAGAGAAATCTACATAGTCTTCTTGACTTTCACAAGCACGAAAACGAGTTTTAAAAGTTAACTTTGTATCTGTAATAGTATCTATTGATTTGTTTATTCCGCTGGGAATATAACTAGATAAAATTACTTGAGGAGTATAGTCTAAATCTTTTGCTTTTTTATTTTCATAAGTATCACTTTTAGAAAAAAATTTACGAATAACTCTTAAAATAGAAGGAACAGAAAGCCCCTCAAGATCTTCAAGCACCCAATGCAATCTAGTTTTAATGCTTTTTTTCTCACTACTCCAACGAGAAGGAACAATAAATAATTGCTTATATAAAGTATCGTAAAATTTAGCAAATATAATATCCTCTTCGATAATCTGACTTTGAGAAGCCTTTAAATACTTATCTACTAACTCTCTCCAAGAATAAAAAGAATTTACATCATCATCATTTAAGCTAAACTGCTCAAATAAATTAATAATTGATGATAGGTCCTGTTTTATTCCTTTTTTTCTCATATAAAATCCTTATTTACTATATAATATACATTCTCTCAATAGAGACAACATATTTTAAGCTATTTATGCTATTTTTGTAATATTTTAATTGATATGAGTCATTAAAATATTATATTAAAAATAATTGAACTAAACAAAAAGCACAAGTATAATATTTTACTGTAAGTAAAATCAAAAAAATCCTTGTATTTAAATGTAATCATCTTTCAAAAAGTGAGACATAGCTTGAACCAAATTGTAATATTAGAGTCTGAAATTAAAGACCAAGAAGTTTTCATTTCAAATAATGATAATCGCTATCAACACTTAATTAAAGTCCTTAAATTAAAACCTAAAGACCAATTGAAAGCCTGTATTCTTAATCAAGGTCATATTGATTTAAAAACTATTTCTATTTCTAATCAATCTATACATTTTAAATACGATGAAATAATCAAAACACCTAATTTAAATCTTAAGCTAATTATTGGTTTAAGTCGTCCTCCTAGTATTAAAAAAATTTTAGAACATGCCACCTGTATGGGGGTAAATAGTTTTATAGTCACAAATACCAAACTCTCTGAAAAATCTTTTTTAGAATCTAAAGTATTTAAAGAAAGTTCAGTTGATCAATTACTAAATTTAGGACTTAGTCAATCGGTTAAATATTATCAAAAGCCAAGTTTTCAATTAATAAATAAATTCAACAACTTAGATAAAAAACTCAATCAAAAAAACAAAATAAATCGCTTTATACTTTGTCCTAGTTCAAAGAATTGGTTAAAACCTAAAATGATAGACTTTACTCAAGATATTACTGTTGCTATTGGAAGTGAAAGAGGTTTTACAAAACAAGAAGAACAATACTTTCAAAAATTAAACTTTGTACCAATTAAAATTTCAGATTCTATTTTAAGAGTTGAAATTGCTACTTATTCTATACTAGCTCAACTTGAGTTGTTAAGGAACCAATCATGATAAATGGAAACTATCTCAAGTATTTTTATTGGACAGTAAAAGAAAACTCTAGTAAAAAGGCTGGACAAATTTGCCATAAAACTCAATCTGCAATTTCTCAAGCTATTAAAAGTCTTGAAATTTCTTTAGATACAAACTTATTGATTCGTTATAATAATTACTTTGAACTCACAGAAGAAGGTAAAGATTTATATGTTTTTGCACAAAAATATATAGATGACTTTGAAATTTTACAAAAAAAGCTACATGCCCCTAAAATTAAAAAGCCACAATTAAAAATTGGGATCAGTCAAAACTATGAAGAAAAAGTCAGTAAATTTATTAACCTTTTTTTAAAAAAATCTATTTCTTATGAACTATCTATCGAATCTTGGGATGGGGATATTATCAGAAAAAAGTTTTCTGAAGGAAATTACGATATAATTTTTGGTATTCATTTTGAAGCAGAAGACAGAATCCCTACAAGCTCTTTTGAGCATAATTCTCTTTTTTTATTTGACGATAAAATAGGACTTTGTGCTGATAAAAACCACCATGAATTTAAAAATAAAAACTGCTATTTAGAAAATTTACTTGAATACCCAATGATATTATCGAAACACACTAAAAAAGCGATTCAAACACAAATTAAAAATAACTCTATAAAATTAAACGCTATTGCTTTGACAAATAACCCTAAAACTATAGCCAATTTAATGAAAGACACTGACTACATTTCTCTTTTATCTGAATGTTCTATTCCCCTTGAGCATAAAAATAATATTAAATACTTTAATGAGAAAAGTTTAAGCGCAAACTTTCCTATTGTGATGTCTTATCGTACAGAGCCTCATTTCGGATGCAATAAGGGTCGTCAAGATTTTTTAAATTTTACAAAAAATAATTTAAGTTTATTTAATATTTTTTAAATAATCTGAAATCTCTTTTTGATTTTTAACTCCCAAGCTTTTAGGAACTAAATTAGATTTTTCTAAATGCTCTTTTTTAATATTTTTTTCAATAGTTTCTATATTGGGTAAATCTATTGATATTTCTTCTTGAGAAATGTTTTTTAAGAGGTTTTCTTCGGACTCTTGTAGGTTTTGTATATTCTTCGTATTCATAAACTGACTCAGGGGCTTGCTTATAGCCACATATTGGTTCTTTTCTTTGGTTATGTATTATTTTTGGAGCATTTCTATGAACAGACTTTTTTCTTTTATAAACTCTTTGACAGTCTAAGCTCGCAGTTTCAAACAACGGAGCTTCATATTCCCATTTTGGAAAAGTCACTTCTCTTAGAGGCTCCCATTTTGGGTCAAACCATAAATCATGAATATCTCCTTTTTTATGGTAATATCTAGTCATTGGAACATTGCTTCTATCATCCCCATACAATATACCATAACCGTGCTTTTTTGCCCTAAAATAGTTATCCCTTGAAAAAGAGTCTGGAATTAAACATAGCCCTACAAATACTAAGATAAATTTTTTCATAAAATAGCCTTTTAATTTTTAATGATTACTCAGTAATTTCGACAAAAATATAGACTATTTTATCTTTTGTTTACAAGTACAAAAGTTCTTTTTATTTATGATTTACAAAAGAATCTATAAACTGTGCATATTGTCTAAATTTAATATATAATCGTAACTATTCAGATTAATAACTTAACAAACATCTACTAAATTAAAAATATCGAGACCATGAAACTACTAATTATTGATGATGAAGAAAAACTCCTAGAACTATTAAAAACTCATCTATCAAGTGATTTTGAAATAGAAACTAGCAATGAAATAAATAAAGCTCAATTTATCTTAAAAAACTTTATGCCCGATGGAATCATCATTGACTGGAATATGCCTAATGGAGGCGGAGAAAAGTTAATCTTAGAACTAAGAAATAACGAGCAATATGAGTTTGTTCCTATTTTAGTTTTAACAGCTTATGATACATTAATTATACAGAGTAGAGCAATTGAGTCTGGTGCTGATGGGTACCTAGCTAAACCTGCTTCTTTAATACAAATTAAAACTGAAATTTTAGCAATGATTAAAAAACAACAAGAAGCTAAAACTCTTATCGAAAGATTATCTAAATAACATGAAAGAACTAACTACAAAACTAGCAAGTATTCAAAATAAATTAAATAGTCATTTAAAGTTTAATCTTGCTTTACAATTTGATAATAGTGTTCATCAATCTTTAGATTTTTTAAACTCTAAAAAAACTCATGACAATATAATGTTAAACCCTTATTGGCCAAAATGGGATGGAGCATGGTGGCATATTTTAGCCTTAATTGAAATAGGACAATACTCTTTAATCCCTGATAAATCTATTCAACTTATCCAAAAAAGCATTCACAAAAATAATCTACAATATTTTCCACTTACTGAAAGTGAACTTCCAAAAAATATCGACCCCTATCGTAACATTATCTGTCATTGCCAATTAGGTACTTATATCAAAATATTAATTTTAACGCAAAAAGACTTTATTTTACCCGAATGGATTAAAAACTGGTTTATTAAATATCAAATACAAGATGGTGGTTACAATTGTGATGATGAAAGTTATCATAAAAAACACCCTAAATCATCTTTAGTATCTACTCTGCCAATGCTCGAGTCTCTTTTAATACTTTTACAAGATACCGAATCTTTTCAAGACATCAAAAAAAATCAAATGCTTAAGTTACTTGATAAAGGAGCTCATTATTTTCTTGATCGAAATCTGGTTTGTAAATCAAATTCAAATACAGTTATTAATGAAAATTGGCTAAAACTAGGTTTTCCTAGATTTTATGAGTTAGATAGCCTAAGAATTTTAAGTTTTTTAAATAAATGGGCAAATTATAGAGATATATTACTTCCTATTGATAAAATATCACTTGTTCTTGAGTCCCTATGCAATCAGATTGAAAAAGATGGAACATTAAAATCTGGTTTTCATATGACAACAGTAGATAATAAAAGTTTAATCCATCAAAAAGATAATACTTGGAAATATTTAGATGCAACAAGTTTTCCTTTACTCGATACTCTTGAATGTCCTAAAGTTGCGGCAAACTTTCTTAATAGAGAGTTTCTTGAATTTATTCAAACCTTTAAATTTAAAAGTTAGCTTAATTTTTAACTAAAAATTAAATCTCTAAAAACGCCTGTATTTAGAATAGCGTCTTTAATTTGACAATAATTAGTGAAAATATTTGTCTGTTCGCCTTGATTCTGATATTATCCCAAGCTTTATTTTTTAGAATATAATATATTATAAAAAATAAGAACTTTAGATTATAAATTAATTAATATTATCTCAAAAGTAGACTTTATAGTAATAAAGTTTTAGACAAAATGTCTAATCACCTTTGGGTATCAACTATAATGTATCTGAAAAGCTATATTATAAAGGGAAGGGAAATAAATGGAACATTTTCATCAGTACATTCAGTATGCTGGAGGAGCGGGTGTTATCGCCTTAATCTTTGCTTTTGTTTTACAAGGTCAAATTAAATCTCAAAATGAGGGTAACGAGGAGATGGTAAAGCTCGCTGGTTATATTCGTGAAGGTGCTAGAGCGTTTATCGCTGCTGAGTATAAAATCTTAACAGTATTTGTTTTAGTTTTAACAGCTGTTTTATGGTATGCCATTGGTAAAGCGACAGGTATTTCTTTTATCGTAGGTGCTGTTTGTTCAATGCTTGCTGGTAAACTTGGTATGGAAACAGCTACTGCTTCTAACTCAAGAACTGCATGGGCTGCTAAAGAGTCTGGTTTATCAGAAGCTCTTATGATTGCTTTTAAAGGTGGATCAGTAATGGGACTTTGTGTAACAGGTCTTGCATTAATTGGTTTTTCTGGTCTTTTATATTCATTAGGTAATTTTATCCCTGCTGAATTAGTTGGTGCAGCAAAAGTTACTGCTATTTTATCTGCTATTTCTGGTTTTGGTTTAGGTGCTTCATCAATCGCATTATTTGCTCGTGTTGGTGGAGGAATTTTTACTAAGGCTGCTGACGTTGGTGCTGACTTAGTTGGTAAGGTTGAAGCAGGAATCCCTGAAGATGATGCTAGAAATCCTGCTGTTATTGCTGATAACGTTGGAGACAATGTTGGTGACGTTGCTGGAATGGGAGCAGACCTTTTTGAATCTTATGTAGGTTCAATTATCGCTGCTTGTGCTCTTGGTTATGTTGCACTTGGAAATGTTGGAGTTATTTTGCCATTAGTAATTGTTACTATTGGTATTATTTCTTCTATGATCGGTATGCAATTTGTTTCAGCAAAAGATGAGTCAAAAATTCATAAAGCTCTTGAATTTGGAGTTTTAGTTGCTTCTGTAATTACAATCGCTGGTGTTTATTGGGCAACTAATAAGTTTGCTGGAGCTGAGTATGCTGCTGCAAATGCTAGTCTTCCATTTTTTACTAATGGATACACATCAATTGGTATCTTTTATGCAGTTGTTGCTGGTTTAGTTGCTGGTGTTGCAATTGGTAAAATTACTGAATACTATACAGGTACAGATCATAAGCCAGTTCATGAAATTGCTAAATCTACAATTACTGGACCTGCTACTGTTATTATTTCTGGTTTAGCTATCGGAATGGAATCAACAGTTTTACCTGTTGGATTTATTTGTGGAGCTATCTTTGTATCTTTTAAATATGCTGGAATGTACGGAATTGCTATGTCTGCTGTTGGAATGCTTGCAACTACTGCAATCACTGTTGCTATTGATGCTTATGGTCCAATTGCTGATAATGCCGGTGGAATTGCTGAAATGGCAAAATTGCCACCTGAAGTTCGTGAAATTACTGATAAGTTAGATGCTGTTGGAAATACAACTGCTGCTATCGGAAAAGGTTTTGCTATTGGTTCTGCTGCATTGACTTCATTATCTTTGTTTGCTGCTTTTGCTGCTGCAACAAATATCACAATGATTAACATTATTGACCCAACGGTTGTTATTGGATTATTCATTGGTGGAATCTTACCTTTCTTTTTCTCAGCTCAAACAATGAAAGCTGTTGGACGTTCTGCAGAAGATATGATTGAAGAAGTTAGACGACAGTTCAGAGAAGATCCAGGAATCATGGCTGGTACATCAACTCCTGACTATAACAGATGTGTAACTATTTCTACTGAGTCATCACTTAGAGAAATGATGTTACCTGGTGTTGTTGCTGTTGTTATACCTGTTGTTGTTGGAAAGTTTGTTGGTGTTACTGCTCTTGGTGGAATGCTTGCTGGTACTCTTGTAACTGGTGTTTTACTTGCTATCATGATGTCAAACGCTGGTGGTGCATGGGATAATGCTAAAAAACTAATCGAATCAGGTACGTTTAAAGATAAAAATGGAAACTTTGTACAAAAAGGTACAGATGCACACAGTGCTGCTGTTACTGGTGATACAGTTGGAGATCCGTTTAAAGATACTTCAGGTCCATCTATCAATATCTTCATTAAATTAGTTTCAATCGTGTCACTTGTATGTGCACCATTGTTTATCTAATTATTAGATATATATATTCTAAATCTTAGAAGTTAAAAACCCTCTTAATTTACTTTAAGAGGGTTTTTTATTATCCCTAGAGTTTTAAACTTATTAAAGTTCTTGATTACAAACGAAATTATTTACTTATAAATAAGTGTTTACTTAAATCGGAGCAATGAAGTCTCTATACCAATCTTAATTAAAAAATGATTTTAGGATCTTCAATTTCTTTACCAAAGTTGGCGATTGAAATTTATTCCAATGGTGTTAGCTTAATGAAAAGTGAGACCTTTTATGGGACTAAAGTCCCATCTCCAAAATTATTATAAATCTAAGCTTCTTAATTGTAATTAGTATTAGTGAAGATTGAAAGTTTTAATAGGAATAAAGTTCCATTTCCAAATCACTTATAAATATAAAATTTTTAACTGGAGTTGGTATAAAAAGGCTACTATCATTGACTACAAATAACAAATACAATATTATGTAATTTAGTTACGTAATGACATAACGGAGTTAAAATGGATCATATGTCTAATTTAGGTCTTTTGGCCTTTGGCAATAGATTAAAACGAATTAGTGAAGTTTTATTAAGTGATACTACTCAGTTTTACAACGAGTTAAATATTAATTTTGAATCAAGATGGTTTCCACTTTTCACTTTAATTTTAAAAGAAGATAGTATATCAGTTGGTGAGGCAGCCAAATTATTAAATCAAAGTCACGTTTTTATTTCTAAAATATCTAAACAAATGATTCAAGCAAAATTAATTAGTAAATCTAAATCTGTTAAAGATAACAGAGTTTCTCAATTACGATTAACCAAAGAAGGTGCAGATTTATCCATTGAACTTTGTCCTATATGGGAAGACATACAATCATGCTTAGTAAAAATCGGGGAACTTTCAGGAGTAGACTTAAATGAACTTTTATTTAAAATAGAAGAAACAATAAAACAGAATGATCTATATAGCTTAATCAAAAAATCTCAAGAAAAACGAAAGTTAAACTCTATTGAAATTATTGAATATCAAAAGGTTTATCAAAAAGACTTTTATAACATTAGCAAATCATGGATAAACAATATGTTTTATATGGAAGAGAGCGATAAAAAGATATTTGCCAATCCTCAAGTTTGTATTCTAGACAAAGGAGGAAAGATAATTTTTGCTAAATACCAAAAAGAAATTGTTGGATGTTGTGCTCTTATCAAATTAAACAATGATCGTTACGAGCTTACTAAAATGGGGGTTTTATCAAAAGCTAAAGGTCAAAAAGTCGGTAAAAAATTAATGATAGCATCAATTGAAAAATGTAAAAAAATGAACGCTAAATCAATTTACTTAGAAACTAGTTATAAATGTGAGATAGCTATAAATTTATATCGAAAATTTGGATTTCAAAATGTAGCCATACAATCTGACTGTAAATACCAAAGGTGTGAACTTGCAATGGAGCTCATATTATAATATCGTAAAATTAACAATCAAATAGGAGAATAAAATGATAGACATTATTGATTATGGCCCCCTTCAAAAACTAATTGGAACATGGACAGGAGATAAAGGACTTGATATTGCACCTGAGCCTGGTGGCACTGAAAAAAACCCCTATTATGAAACTATAGTTTTTACTGCTTGTGAAGACGTTGAAAATGCAGAATCAGAGCTACTTACATTTCTTCATTATCGTCAAATTGTCCAACGTAAATCAAATAACAAAATATTTCACGACCAAACAGGTTATTGGATGTGGAATTCTAATACAAAAACTGTAATGCATTCTTTTACCATTCCTAGAGGTGTTGCTATTCTAGCAGGTGGCTTAGTCAATGAAAAGCTATCCGAAAATAGTGAAGTAACTCTTGAAGTTAATGCAAAAGTAAACGATAAAAACTGGGGAATTATTCAATCTCCATTTATGCAAAAAAATGCCAAGACAATAGCATTTTCTCAAAAATTACATATTAGAAATAATCAGCTATCTTACACACAAACTACATCATTAGAAATTTATGGACGCTCTTTTGAGCATACTGATAATAATAGCCTAATAAAAGAATAGTGATTATTGACCATCAACCACAGGAAATACATCAGTATTATCAAAGTTTGGACTCATTGCATCTAATGGACTAAAAGCATTTTCATTTTGAGCAACAGGAGCAGAAGAAGCACATTGTAATGGTGGTCTACATTCTTCATTTGAAACAGTAGTTGCATGATTATCAGGAGCAACAACAAAAGTTTCAGAGATATCAATAGAAGGCTTTTCTTCTTTTTCATCTTCTCTTGGTTTTACAACATAACTTTCATCTTGTTTTTTATAGGCTGTTTCTTCAACATTATAATGAAAGCTACCCTTTCCATCACTAAATGCTAAATCAGTATTATTAATAAGTGCCCTAATCATCCACTTTTCTTTATCATCATCACGTCTAGTCATAACCATTCCGTTAGATAACACCCGAAAATTACTGCCCTGTTTACTTTTTAATAAGTTTCCACTAAAAGCAAAAGTTGAATCTGATTTTATTATTTGGACATCAAGACCGCTAGATTTTTCTAAAGATCCGACCATAACTAAGTTTTTCTGTAAGACCACGTCATAGATACCTCTTTTACCATGGATATCAATAAAGTCATATCTTGCGTGAGCTTCCATATCAAATTTATCTCCAAAGTCTTTACTTTCATTTTTTAAATACCAAAGAGAACCATGCTCATAAAATTGAATAGACTCAAGTTCATCAACTAAATAAATACGCCTTAAGCTTTGTTTTGCATATTTTTTTCGTTTCATCATATTACGGGCTCTAGCTTCAGCCATAGTTTCAAGTTTATCATCCGAGTATTTATCTTTAATACTCACCATTTTTTGCATCATTCCTTTTAATTTTTCAATTAATTTTGAGTTCTTCCAATTTTGAACCCATTCGGCCTTCATTAATTTTTTAACTCCAATATAAGCTACATAACCAACAGCTGCTGCTACTAAAACAGCAGGAAAAGAAGCTCCCATCAATGCAATAGCAAGAGCACCACCAGCAGCTCCCCCAAGTTTTGCTTCTTTATTATCGGCATAATCATCCATGGCATCTAAAAAGCCAAATTTTCGATCTTTTATAAAACTTTTTTCAGTCTCTTGACCATTTGTTCGTTGGCTTTTATAAGTTAAAGATTTATCACCAACCTCAACATGCTCTTGTTTTTGCCCCATAACTAAAACGATAGCTGATTCAATTAATACTTCGGCAATTACCCCAAAAATAGTTCCTTTAACCGTGTGTTTAAGCATATGGCCAAGTCCACGACCAGTTAAGGCACTTTTAGAATGATGAACAACATTTGCAACAATTTCACTTCTAGATATAAGTCTTAAACTCTTCATAAAGGCCACTCTTAGACCCTTAGATTTAACCAAAGCTGTTCCTAAACGCTTTGCTGTTGTGGGTAAACCCTTTACACTTGTACCAATTTCATTAACAATAGAGCCAGATTTACCTAATTTTCCATCGTATATTTCTTCTAAAACTATAGTAGCTAGTTTAATACCAACTTTTTTCTTATAATAGTCTTTATGGTAACCAATTGATTCTAAAATTGTTTTTCCATCTTTAGTTTTTGGGTTATATAAAATCAGACCAAAGTATTGTAAAAATACCGCATCAGCTAATAAGCTTTTTTTAAAGATAGAATAGTTTGATGCAAATAATATTTTATGGTTAGTATCTTCTATATGAGAGAGATTCATTTGCTCTTGCCCATTTTTAGCATAATATGGAATCAAAGCAATAATACTATCTTGATAGTTACTTTTTTCTACCCCACGAGCCACTCTCTTGTAAGTACCCGAATTATACATTGCAGCTATTAAACCAATTATACCAATATTTTCTTTAGTTATACCTTCTATATTGTTAATTTTTAAAATTCTTTGAGTTGAGTTACCATCTTCAGCTCTCTCCTGCCACCAATTAGAGCCAAAGTTATACTCTTTATGAAGTAAAATCATTGCAAAAAAAACATTTAAAGTTTCTTCGTAACCTAAAGACTTTACTATTTTAGAGAGTTCTTCAGTTTTTCTCTTACTTAAATTTTTATAAACACTCATAGCCATGCGAAGATTATATTCTGCTTGCATACCACCAGTTTGTTTTTGAAGATTAAAAGAAGAGCTAACCTCTTTTAAATAACTTTCAGTGAAAACTTTTGCTCCACGATATGCCAAAAACTGTAATGACATATTATAGTCTTCTTCTACCATTTTCTCTAAATCTTTTTTACTTTTTTCTGCTAGCTTACTTTTTTCTTTTTGACCTTGAATAATAGCTTCTAGCCTATCAGGATCTAAGTTTTCCATCTGCTCAGAAGCAAAAGTAATAATAGGAAATAATATACTAAAAATATAAAATAAACTAAAAAATAATATGGTGCTTCGTTTTGGTAAGAACATAAAAGTGCCTTAGTAATTGTAATTATCTAATAAAAAAGTACTGATTCTATACATTATACGGATTTTTTTAAAAGTTGTTGCATTTTAGGTGAATATATTACAAAAACTACTTGTAAATTTAATATTTTTCATCGATAGTTATGCAATCAGTATCCCAATTTACTCATTGGACTTAAAATGAAACATTTATTATTGCTTCTTCTATTTTTAAATATATCTAATTCAGCCTCTCAAAAAAAGATTTATATTACAAAAATTCTTAAAAAACTTTATAAAAAAAAGAGTATCAAAAAACAACAAGAGCAACTCTTTACACAGATAGAGTCCAATATTCAAAAAGGAAACGAACTCCTATTTGATGATCTCATGGAATGGGAAAAGGACATCACTAATTTACAAGAAAAGTATACTTTCTTTAAACAACTTGAGAGAAAATCTTTAAAAAAACTAAAGGTACAATTTATAAATGAAATTGATATATTTCAATTAATCTTAAAAGTAAATTTTCATCTATATAATAAAGCCTTTACTTTAAGTGAGTTAAAAACACTCTTAAATTTTTATAATACAAAAGCTGGTATGAAGATTATTAAACTAGCCCCAAAGTTTGTCTCTAAATCCCAAAAACTTTTATCCGAAAGACTTATTCCAATCGCTACAAAAATTGCTACTAAAGTGCAAAAAGAAATGGTCCAAGAGTTTATAAATGCAGAATAAAGTTTACTGTGCTTCTTTTAGCTCTTCGAGGTCTTCCCATCTTTGATAAATTGACTCTAAATCATGCTTTATAGTTTTTAAACTTTGGGCTAAATCATTATATTTATCATAATTAACAAGATTTACTATTTGCTCATCTAAAGACTCTTTTTGTGCTTCTAGCTCATCTATTTTTAGTAAAACTTTTTTTAACTCATTTTGCTCTTTATATCCAAACTTTTTAACTTTTCTTTTGGATTTTTCTGTCTTTTGAGTTAATTCTTGTTTTTGCTTTAATTCAAAACTCTCAAGAGCTCTCTTTTCTTTTAGAAGCTTAAATATAGTAAAATTACCTGGGGTATAAAAAGGAGTAACCTCTTCTCCAATTTCAATAACAGAAGTACAAACTCTATCTAAAAAATAACGATCATGAGAGATGATAAAAGCACAACCTTCATAGGCAAGTACAGCCTCTTCAAGAAGTCTTAAAGTTAATAAATCTAAATCATTGGTTGGCTCATCTAAGATCAAGAAGTTACCCTCAGTAGCCATCATTCTTGCTAATAGTAATCTAGCTCTTTCGCCACCAGAAAGTAATTTAATTTTTTTACTATGGGAGTCTGTATAAAAATGAAATCTATCTAAAAAAGAATTTACATGAATTGTCTTACCTTGAAAACTCAAAAACTCTCCAAATTCAGACATAGATTCTAAAACTGTATCCTCTTCATTTAAAAAGGCTCTATTTTGATCTAAATAGCAAAAATGAGTATTTTGACCAACAATTACTCTGCCTTCATCGGCTTTAACTTGATCTAATAAAATCTTGATGAAAGTTGACTTACCTGCACCATTTTTACCAATGATACCAATTTTTTCGCCCTCTAGTACTTTATGTACCGAGTTTTTAAATAACCATTTATCATACTTTTTACCTAACTGACTCCACTCTAAAATAGTGTTACCAAGCTTTCTTGATAAACCAAAACGAAATTCTCCCATTGGATCTGGACGATAAGATAAACTTGCCGAAATATCTTCAAATTGATCAACTCGATATTTTGCTTTTGTTCCTCTTGCTCTTGGTTGTTTATTAATCCAAACGAGTTCTCTTTTTAAAAATGATGACTTATTTTTATTAGTTTTATCTTCAACTTCTGCTTCTAAAGCCCTACTTTCTAAAAATTTATCGTAATTACCTTCATATACTTTTAACGTTCCACGATCTAAATTTACGATAGTATCAATGACATTTGTTAAAAAATATCTATCGTGAGTAACCAATAATAAAGCCCCTTTATAATCTATTAACATCTGTTCTAACCACTCAATAGAATAAGTATCCAAATGGTTGGTTGGCTCATCTAAAAATAAACAGTCAGCTTGTTGTAAAAATATTTTAGCTAAAGCAACTTTTTTTATTTCTCCACCACTTAAAGAGTCTACCTTAGCAGTATGATCATCAATGCCTATTTGATGAAGATATTGTCTTACTTTATTATCAATACTCCAAACATCTAAGGCATCCATTTCATCTTGAATATTTGCTAATTGTTGAATTAATTTATCAGTCGAATTTGAGGATATTTCTAAAGTTATTTTTTCAAATTTTTCTAAAAGTCTTAATTCTTTTTGATTATCTTGTAAAACTTCTTCAAAAATTGTATTACCTGCTGTTAATTTAGGGTTTTGAGATAAATAAGCAAATTTAAAGTTTTTATTTTTATGAATATTACCTGAGTCTGCAGTTTCATCACCCATGACAATTTTCATCAGAGTAGATTTACCAGAGCCATTTGAACCAATTAAAGCTATTTTTTGGTTTTCAACTAATCCAAAATTTATTTCATCTAAAACTTTTGTTACACCATATTGTTTAGAGACTTTTTCAATGGATAATATATTAACCATTATTCTTTTTCATCTTCATCTTCATTTTCATCTTCAATATTTTCTTGGTATTTGTAACCTTCATATTCTGCAAATTTACTTTCAAAAGAATCATCAGTAAAATGAAAACAAATATCTCCAACAAAAATAGGATCTCCATTTTCAGCTTTATGCTCTTTTAAATAATCAACAATACCCATGCCATTCATGATAGCTTGTAATCTTTGAACACTTTGTTCTTGTTCAAAGTTAGTCATAGAAACAACTCTTTCAATATTAGTACCAGATAAAAACCAACCCTCATCTAAATCCATTTCTATTTTTAATGGTCGATCACCAGGCTTTTCATATTTAACTTGGTAAACTTCTTGTTTAGGTGGAAATTCTTTTAACAACTCTGCAATACGATAAACGAGCTCTTTTGTTCCCTTGCCTGTTAAAGCAGAGATTAAATGAATTTCTTCTTTATAGCCGCCTTTTTTGAGTTGTTTTTTAAACTTTTCATAAGACTCTTCGGCCTCTGGCATATCAGATTTATTTAAAGCTATAATTTGTTTTTTTATTGATAGTTTTTCTGAATACTTTTGTAACTCTTGATTTACTTTTTCAAAGCTCTCAAAAGCTTCGACCCCATCATAAGGAAAAAGGTCAATCACATGAAGTAAAAAACCTGTCCTTTCTATATGTCTCAAAAACTGATGACCTAAACCATGCCCATTATGAGCTCCTTCGATAATTCCAGGAATATCTGCCATTAAAATAGAGTCTAAATCATTAATCGGAACCATACCAAGATTAGGAATAAGAGTTGTAAAAGGATAATTCGCTATTTTTGGTTTGGCATTAGATACTTTTGCAATAAAAGTCGATTTACCAACATTAGGAAAACCAATAATACCAACATCAGCACACATTTTAAGTTCAAACCTAACTTCAAGTTCTTCGCCAGGTTGACCTTTCTCACAATATTGTGGGTAAGTGTTATTTTTAGTAATTAAAGCTCTATTGCCTTTACCACCAACTCCGCCTTTAGCTAGTAAAATTTTCATTCCATCAGAATGAAGATCAGCTAGAACTTTACCATTTAAATCAAAAATACAAGTACCAGTTGGTACTTCTAAAATTAAATCAATAGCACCTCTACCATCAGCTCTTTTTTTACCCGCTTCACCATTTTGTCCGTATTTCTGTTTTGAATATCTAAATCGAGAAAGGCTGTTAATAGTAGCTTTTGTAAAAATATATACATCTCCACCTTTTCCACCTGTTCCCCCGTCTGGTCCTTTAAAAGCTTTATGTCTTGATTTTATATAACTGACCATTCCGTTGCCGCCAGAACCACCCCGAATTTTAACGGTAACTTCATCAATAAACATAATTTGTCCTTTTTTAGAAAATTTTAGTAATTAAGTAAAAATCATCTAATTATATGAGATTTACAAAGAGTAAAAGTAAGCAAGTCAACATTGCAACTACAATTATATAAAAAAGTTTAATAATCTTATTTGCTGTTTTTTCAGAAAAAGTCTTTACTTTTAAATAACCATAAATCTCATTATTAGCTATAAAGTCTAAAAAAGATAGAGATGCTCCAGTCATTGCAAGGTTTTTATAATGCAAATAATAAGCCCCTAGCCAAATACTTATATTAATAATAAATATAATGTACAAGAAAAAATAAAATTGAGTAGAAGTTTCTTTGTTTGAAATTTCTAAACCTTCAATATCAATTGTGCCAGTAGTAAGGTATTTAAAGGTCTCTGAACTTTTATTTAAAGAACTTAAATAAAGAAAAGAAACAATCGCAATAAGTACACATAATATGATTTTCATAAGCTTTATGTTAACTCGTTATTAATTAATGTCGAAAAATAAATGTAGTCTAACAAATAAAATCAATTCAACAAAACCATGTACTATCATGTATATGATTCTAAAGCAAAAAAGGACTGAAATTTAAATATGTTTCGGTACAATAAATTATATTTATCATTTTTATTTTTAACAGTTATTCAATTCAACTATGCTCAAAAGCTTGAGATCGATCATCAAGACGATTTTCTTTCTGAGCCAATTCATGAAAAAGCAATTATTGAACAAGATGACTTCTTTGAACGATATAGACCATTAGATATCCTAAAATCTAATACAACCCAAAAAGAAGATATACGAATTAATTCAGCTATGGATGTATCAAATTTTTCTAATGAGTTAGTTCAATTTAGCGGGATAGATAAATTAAGCTCTGGTAAGCGATATCACAAAAAAAAGAAAGTCTTAGACTTTTCTAGACTCATGCCATCTAACTCTGGTCCAACAGGCCTTTTTAATGTTATATCAGCTCGAGGACTTCCAGAAGGTAAAATTTCTGGAGCGTATATCAATACTAAAACAGAAATAAAACAAACTAACCTATTTAAAAATACCAATTCTTTTAATGCTAATGATGCTAATTTTTTAATCAACTATGGTTATAGTGATAACTTTGAATTAAATTTAAAAGTTATGAAAACTTCAAGAACAATTACTACTTCAGCAAATAATAAATACAATTCTTCTATTGCTGGTTTTCCTGAATTAACAATAGGCATAAAAGCCCATCAAAAATATAAAAGTAATGAATTTGCAATTGGATTTTTAAATACAAATATAGCAAGTCAATCTCGAAAAATGATTATTGATCAAGACTTTGAAAACTTCAAAACCCTTTACTTGTCTATGACTAGTAATTTTACTTATCGCACAGAGTCACACTTTGTTTTAAAAAGAAGTAGTACAGATAAAAAATTTAACACCAATAACACCTGGATGACATTTCTTGCTGGATTTGATACTAAGTTATCTAAAAAAACCCATTTTTTAGCCGAAATTAAATATGAAGACTATGAGTCTAATGTCAGAGATTTAAGTGTCAATGGCGGTATCCGACATGTCATGAATAATTCAGCTATTGATTTATTCATTATCAGGGGAAATCAAATAGGATATTCAGAAACTGGCTTTAAAATATCTGGTGCATTTTAATTGAAAAAACCATTAGATACTGTCTATAAATTATTTAAAATTGTAGATAACAGAGAAAAAAACTCTTTAATTTTATATAATCTTCTTGTTGGTGACCCTAATTTTAATCCTCCAAAAAAACTATTAACATCTCTTGAAAACAGTATTTATGGAAAATCTCATGGATATAGCTCTGCTAAAGGTGATTTACTATTAATAGATACTATTATTAAACATGATAATCTAAAAGCTGACTCTGATAATATAATGATTGGAAATGGATCTAAAACCTTAGCTTTTCTGACTCTTAAATTACTTTTAGAAAAAGGAGATAAAGTCTGTATCTTTCGTCCTTTTTATCCAGCTTACCTATCTTTATTAATTGACTTTGAAAGCCAGATAACTTATTTAGAAAGCTCTGAAAACTATCTTGATGTTATTAAAGATACTCAACCTATACTTGTTATATTAACAAGCCCCAATAACCCAGATGGATACACTTTTTCAAAAATTCAATTACAAAAGCTATCAAAACTAACAAAAGAATTAAATGCTTCATTAATAATTGACGAAGCTTACAGAAATTTTATTTATAATAATATATTAAAAAATGATTTATTAGACTTTGAGTATGACGATCATTTAATAGTTTTAAGAACCTTTTCAAAAGAACTAGCTATTTGTGGTTGGAGAATCGCTTATATCATCGCAAGTAAAACACTTATTGAAAAGATATCTCAGATACAATTATCTTTTTTTAATCCCTTAAATCCTGTTATGCAAAGAGCATTACAAAAGTACCTAAAGTCTCCTGAACTTGATTATTCAATTACAATTAAAAATAATTTTCTAAATAAATTAGATATGGTTTGCAAAGCTTTTTCTAAAAGAGATATAAATATTGTTTGCCCTATGGGGGGCTTTTATTTATTTCTAGTTTTAAATATAAATGATACACAAACATTTTGTTTAAATTTAGCAAAGCAAACAGGAATCATTGTTTGGCCCGGAATTGATTTTGGAAAAAATAATGCTATTAGGATGTCAATAGCTAAAATACAAAGTAATCAAATTGAAAGAATGACGAACATATTTATAGATTATTTAGAAAACAATCAATTAACGATATCTAACTCTTGATATTATAGCTCTAAGGTCTTTTTCTACTTTTTCTTGAAATTTCTGAGATATTTCATCTAAAATTTCTCTGGGTTGCTCTATTTTTTTAAAATCTTCAACAAAATTTTCAAAAGTAACAGACTTAGCAGAATTTAGTTCACAAAATATAAAAAGTGAGAAAGGCTCATCAAGGTCTTCAAAATCATCTAATCTAAAACCTTTATTAAATAAACATTTACCATCTAGTAATTGATTAACTACTGTTGGTAGTTCATTTAATTCATATTGAGCCACTTCAGCACGAACTGACTCTTGAATATTGGAACTACTTACATTTGGTAAAGAAATTGAAATTGTATCATTATCATCCATATTTTCGGGTAAATCTATACTTAAATATTCTGCTATTAAATCCTCTAAAGTATCATCAATAGTATCTCTTAAATAGGCTCTTAAAGATTGAATTTCTGAGTAGACTAATTTATCGTTTTCTATAAATCGAAACCACTCACCAGGTAAATCAAGTTGAACAGATTTAAAACTTTTTTCTAAAACAAGTCTTTCTTCGTTTGAGATTTCTTCACTAATAGGATGAGTTTTTATATATTTTAATTGATGTTGTTTATGTAACTCTCTACCTTCTTGGTCAAACTCTAAAATATTTTTATACTCTAAAAGTTTCTGATTAGAGTCCATTCTATCTGGCTCATAGCATAGTATTTTATTTTGACCTTTTCCTATTCGCTTTAAAGTTGTTATATTAATTTTATAGCGTTGCTTATCTGTTAAAGAGTTATAATACTCTAATCTTTCAGCTTCATCTAGAGTTTTAAAGCTAGGGTTTAATTCTTCAATAATTTCAACAATTGTACTGGCAACGCACACGATAGGTAAATCCTTTTTAATCTTTGTAATTACTAAAAGCTKWGYTWYWWWYKKYTWARWMTTWKKAGNSWRTTWYTRKKKRAYYAMTWRYTAAAKATNTAWYAWWTWWMWTWARTTNTTAMAANNNAAAWKAAGNRRWKYTATWTMAARRRMACYTAATTATTATATAAAATAATTAGGATAAAGCATTTTAAAATTAAAGAATTTTAGTTAAACTATATATAATTGCTAATTACCATAGGAAATCATGAGTTCTTTAAATATAGTCTATTACGAGTTTGAACCTGCCAAACAAAGAAGTCTATCCACTATTATTGAAGGAGATATAGGAGATATTGAGTTTCACTGTCCAACTATGTTACTTGAATTTAAAAGTTTAATAGGTAAACTCGATAATGTTGCTCTTTTATTCTTAGATTCTTCGTGTCCCGATTATTCAACCCAACATTTTTTATATGGTTTTAAAAAGATTTTTCCTGATGCTAAGGTTGTTATTTTTAACTCTAAAGGTAGTGCAGAACACCTCGAACACATCGTTTATTCGGGAGTAAAGTGTTTTATTCCAGCAGAGTTTTTACCTGATAATTTACATGGATTGGTTTATAAAGTATTAGCGCTTAAATATGTCGAAGAAAAAGATAGACATTACTATGAAGGTAAAATATTAATTGTTGACCAAGAGGTCAACCTTGTAAAGCTTCTCAAAACTTTCTTAGAACAATTCGGCTATGAAATTATAGCGGTAACAAAACCATCAACTATCGATAAAATACTCAGTGAAAGTCAATTTGATTTAGTCTTAATGGATGTAGATATTAAAGGCCTTCCAGCAATTGAATTATTAAAAAAAATTAAAAGCTACAATAATGAAACCTTTGTCTGTGGTATGGATTGGTTCGGCAACAAAGAAAAAGAAAAAGAGTTACTTGATGAAGGTGCATATAAGGTTCTTAAAAAACCCTTTGAATTACATGTATTAGCACAATTGCTCGGTAAATTAATTTTTCGCTCTACCCATGAAGAACATCATTCTGATTATAAAAAAGATTTTGAAAGTAAAACTTCTTTTTCAGGTAATCTTATGATGATATCTATGGTCTGTGTAGTTACTTTTCTTAGCTTTTTAGTTGCTGAAAGCCTATTAAACGAAGAAGAAGTACAGATTCAAAAAGCTAAGAGCCCTTTTAATAATCCTATTATTTTACAAATGATGCAACAGCCTGTAAATGCTGATCTTGAAAAAATGAAAGAAAAATTTGGATCTCGATAAAAATTAAAGCTTTACTTTTTCTATCTCTTTAGTTAATTGTAAACCATTAATCCATTTAGATTTATCTTTTTTAGTTAATTTAGTGTAAGAGACTTCCCATACTCTATTTTTAATCTCTTTTAAAGAGCTTTTTCTAAAACTTAAAAGTCCCTCCTCAATATGAATAAAAATTTTAGCTTGTAAACTATCTATTAGGCTTTTTAAGTTTTTAGTATTCAATAAAATAAATTGACTATTTATTTGAACTGGTTTGGACTCATCTAAATACCATTGAACAAACTCTTTTAAAACATCTATTTCAATCCAAAACCTTTTACGTTGCATACAGTTTACTGTATAAGAAAAGTTATATACTTCAAGGTGTTCTGGTCTCATACGTAACATACCAGATAATCCATTAGGTATTTTTACCCATCCATTTGATAAATGTAAAATTTCTTTGATTCTAAGCTGTCTAACTGGAATTTTTTCACTTCCATATAAAAAACTATATTTATCTTCTTGGTACCCAATCATATGATGAGCTAAATATTCATCAAACATAAATAGTACCGATTGAGTTGATACAGGTAGTTCATTTACAAAATAATCTGCTATGGTTTGAATAGAGTTATAAATAGATTTTTCAGAAGGTTCCCAACCCATAATAGCTTTAAAGTCATGATGGCTAATCATGTTTAACTCATTATATGATGATTTTGCAGGGTGTTTATAATGCAACAACCCAACTTGAGTTAATAAAATAAGTCCAATTTTGTGCTCTTTAAAATGAGATTTACCAGCTTGATAGACTCCCTTTAGCCAAGTTCTATCATAGTTTTGTCCTAGGTCTATTGTATTTAATATAATAAAGTTCCAAGACCCTACCTGAATATTTAAATCAACCATAACTGGATTTGGTGAGTCTGGGTTTATAATTTTATGCATCTGGATATTAATATTTGGCAAAAACCTATAGGGAAAATCTTCTAAGTCTTGTACCAACTCTAATAGTTCAGTATGTTCGCTTTGAATCTGACGAATAAATGATGCCAATGGAACACAATTTAAACCATGATCCATTTTTGGGTTTAATAACCAAGAATACAAGGCTAATAAATAATCGCCTGGAAATCCTTTTTGAGTTGTTGAAAGTAGCTTCAATAAATTCATTTAGTTTTTACCAGCTTTACATAAGTTCAGCAAGAACCTGCATCTCAGCTGCTAAAACTTTTTGTACAGAGGCAATACTTTTTAAATCTTCAATGTAGGCTGCTAACTCAGGCCATTGCATTGAATCAACATTAAATTCAGCATAAGATAGTGCTATTATTTGACATAATAAAGCCATATCAGCAGTTGAATATTCGTCTCCTACTAAATACTTACTTTTTTTAAGAATAGAGTTTAAATAATCAAATATAGGAGGTGCTGAATTTTCAATTGCTTGATTTACAAGCTCTTCATCACACTCTTGTTTTAAAAGTTTAACAACAACTACTCTTTGATAAAAAATAACTCCTGTTAACTCAGACATTACTTTAGTATCACAGTATTCTTCAAACCATTGAGCTTTAGCTTTTTGTTGAATATCTTTTGGATAAATATTTTTATCTAAAAATTTGTCATTTAAATAAGAAATGATAACCGAAGAATCTGCTAAACAAAAATCTCCATCTTCAAGTGCTGGTATTTTACCCAATGGATGATATTTTTCTTTGTACTTTTCAGTTATTGACATTGGTGAAACACTAGGGTCACTTTCATAAGTAATTTCATTTTCTTCTAATACAAAAAGTACCTTTCTTACAAATGGTGATAACGGGGTTCCTAATAATTTCATATTTTTCCTTGTAGGTATCTTTAACTAAATTATGATGTGTTCAAGTTTTAATTGATTCGTATATTTTTCATCTAAAACACTAATTGATTAATATATTATCATAAGATTTTCGTCAATTCTATTATTAGACAGGAATTAATGATTTAACAAAAAAGACTATCTTGATTTTTTTCTATAAATCAGCTTATATGATTTAAAATTAACACATTTAAAAAGGATTAAATAATGTCAGATATCGTTATACCAAAAGAATTTATAGAACAAGGCGAAAAAATACTTAGTCTATTTGGCTGGAACTTCATAGCAGCCGTTGCTATTTTAATTATTGGACAAATTATTAGTAAATTTATTGTTCATATCTGTAGAAAGATTTTAACTAAAAGTCAAATAGATCAAACTGTCATTGGTTTTGCCTGTAAACTAATTTACACAGTCTTAATGGTAATTGTTTTATTATCTTCACTATCTAAATTAGGAGTACAAACTACCTCCTTTTTAGCCATTTTAGGGTCTGCTGGTTTAGCCATTGGCCTTGCATTACAGGGCTCACTTTCTAACTTTTCCGCTGGAGTTCTACTACTAGTATTAAGGCCATTTAAAATTGGAGATTTTATTGAATGTGCTGGAGTTGCTGGAGTTGTTGAAGAAATGCATATGCTAAATACTCAATTAAAAACACCAGACAATAAAACTATTTTTATTCCAAATGCTTCAATTTCAAGTGGTAACTTAATCAATTACTCAACTAAAGATACTAGAAGAATTGATTTAGTTATTGGGGTTTCTTATGACGATGACCTATCTTTAGTGAAAAGTACTCTTAAAAAAATTATCTTAGATGAATCAAGAGTTTTAAAAGATATTGAAACTCAAATAGCTGTTGCTGAACTTGCTGATAGTTCAGTAAATTTGGTAGTTAGACCTTGGGTTAAAAGTGCTGATTATTGGGGAGTTAAATTTGATCTCTTAGAGAAAATTAAAATTGAATTTGATTCTAAAGGCATATGTATACCTTATCCACAACAAGATATTCATATCAAAAAAGAAGCTTAAATTAAAATTAATAAAGCCCTACTAGTGTAAAAACTTAGGGCTTTTTTATTTTTTCTTCATGCTAAATAAATCATCATTATGACAAAATGGTTTATCGCCAAGTTCCTTATAAAGCCCCTCTGTTTTATCATAGACTACTTTACAAAAATCACCATTCCACATATCCAAACTATATTCAAATTCTATGCCTGGAAACTCTTTTACACTTTTTGAAATCAACTTAGTTTTTTTTATTTTTTGAGGAATCTTATTTATATAGTTTACACCAGGAATTTTTTCAAATAACTCTGGAATTAATTGATTAATATCATTTGGATATTGATTATGACTCTCTTTATATTTTTCGATTGCCATAGGCAAGCTCATCATAATAATCTTTGTAACTTTCATTTCATTTTTTGTCACACTTTGTTTATTTAAATGATCTACAAATATTTTAGCTGTCATAATTAACGAAGCTAAAATAGCTATTCTAAATAATAATTGTAAAAAATGGTTCAACATAATATATCCTTAAGTATTTTAATTTATGGTACATGAAAAATACTTTGAAACAAAATAGTTTTTTTTTCGTAGTTTTTGTTATGAAATACTTATTTTTTTTACTTATAATCTCAAGTCTATCCAGTAATGAAATCAAACCTCTTGTTGGCAGTATACCTAGCAATCTAAAACAGTCATCATTTGGTACGGCCAAAAAGAAACTCTTACATGAAGTTTACCCATCGCATCAAAAATCTATTTATTGTGGATGTGACTATAAAATTATTGAAACTTTTGTTGTTAAACTCAAAAAGATTGAAGTTGAATGTAAAGAAGATTCGTATCAGGAGATTTGTTATGATGAAATTCAAGTAACCCGTAAAAAACTACATGTAAAGCCAGACTTACCATCATGTGGATATGAAATTAAAGGTTCTGGTTTACGTGCAAATCGAATCGAATGGGAACACGTCGTACCTGCTCACCATTTAGCCCATGCATGGGATGACATTTGGAAAAACGGACACAAAGACTGTATTACTGCCAAAGGCAAAAAATATAAAGGAAGACGTTGTGTCCAAAAAGTAGTACCACAATATAAATATATGCAAGCTGATATGCATAACCTCTACCCTTCTATTGGAGAAATTAACGGGTATAGAAGAGATTATCAAGTTGCTATAATCCCTGGTGAAGTCATGGAGTTCGGCAAATGTGACGTAGAAATTTTCTCACAAAAGTTTGAGCCTGCCCCAAGTACTAGAGGTGAAGTAGCTAGAACTTATTTTTATATGGACCAAGCCTATGGTAAGTATTTTGATTTAAATAAAAATCTTGAAAAAATGCTTAAATCATGGGCAAAATCTGACCCACCTAATGCATGGGAATGTGAAAGAAATCTTTTAATTGCAAATATTCAAGGAAATGAAAACCAAGTTGTTACAAAAGCTTGTGATAACTTACAAAAAAGCACAAAAGAGTCTGAAATAGAAAGTACAGCAGCCTCTATTGATAATAATCATTTTAAAACTTTGGAAAATACTAATTAACAATTTTAATATTTTATTGCCATGAATTAAAAAAATATATAAGATGTCCTTAAACTATTTATGAGGAGATTTTATGAGCAATTATTATGATTATGAAAAACTATTAAACCAATACAAAGTCTCTAATTCAAAATCTTGGATAAAACTACTAAAAGGTTTAACTACAAGTCAGGCTAGTTCTATTCTAAGACAGTTAATACCTGACTACTTTTGTTCAAATGCTTCATTAGAGCTACACCAATCATTAAAAAAGACCTTCCCTGAGTTTCTAAAAATGATTGAAAATACCTCTGCCTATTTTAGCTCCTTTCCTAAATCAGGTATTCCAGCTCAAAGTAAGTCAATTTCAACTCATGTTAGCCCTAACATGAATGCCGGAATCGGAATAGCTAAAAATTCAAAGTCGCAAATATTAATCAACTCTAAATTACAAGAAACAATAGACTATTTAAAGCCTCAATCTGTAAGTGAGCAAAATTGGCTAAAACTTACTCAATCTTTATTTAAGTATAATAATGGACTGGGTGCTCCTTGGTATCGTCATTTAGCAAAAAGCAGATACCTCTTAGACATTAAAAATAAAGATTTATATCTTACAATTGAAAAAAGCCTATCCATATCCCCTATTCCAGTTTTTGGCGGCACATCAGGCCTTAACTCTGTACTTGATATGTTTGGAGGAGCTGGTACACCAATTGTTTTTCCTAGTACATACTGGGGCAACATGAACTTAATTTCCGATCAAAAAGGCTTACTTAAAATCAAGTCAGATTACATAGATATAAATGGTGATGTACACTTAAACAAATTAGAGGAGACCTTAAATACTTTAAAAGAAAAAGGCTTTCATAAAGTTTGTCTATATTTTAATTTTCCACATAACCCATCAGGTGTTGTTTTAAGTAAAAAACAAGCTCTATCTCTTTCTAAAATTATACAAAAACATGCCTGTGAAAATTTTCAAATTATTAACGTTTGTGATGAACCATACTTTCCTTTTGTTAGAGGAAAACAAGCTATTAAAAGTCCTATTTCAGCTTATTTACAACCTCTATATAACAAAAATATTATTACTTTTGCTACCATCAACGGAACAAAAAGAGATGGTATGTATGGTTTTAGACACTCTGATTTAATTATTCTATTAGCTCATGATATTGAAAAAGATACAATCAATGAAATTGAAAATAACTTGCTTGCGGGATATTTTAGAGGATGTTTTTCTTTTTCAAATTCAATCAATCAATATTTATTAGCAAGATCGCTATCACAAGATCCACTAGTAGCACTTAAAAGCCCTCATGACCTAGAAATATCACAAGATTATTTAAAATCTGAGTCAGACTCTATTCAGTATATGCAAGAGTGTATGAATCATTCTATATCTTTTTTAGACCAGATTTCTCATCTTAAACGAGTGCAACAAACAGAAGATGCTTGTGGAGGATTTTTTGCATCGTATCAATTAGATGAAGTATTAGTTTCTGCTGGCATTACTACAATGGATATTCATCAAATTGGTCTAAAACATAATGTTGGAGTTATCTCTGCTGGAAGCTATATCAGAATTAATGGGCTTATTGAAACTGAATCTATTCAAAAATTTTGTAGTAATTTACAAGAAACAATTGACAGCCTTTTAATGAAAAAAAATTAAATGTGTTTAGCTACATCAAATGATTCAGATAAAAACTCTTTATCTTCAAATTTAAGTTTAATTAGTGATATATTTTTAGACCACGAATTAATTCAATCAGCTACGGTTTATTCTAGACTACATAACGCGTCTATTATTTTTGAGGTCGACTCTTTATTATTATTAGAAATATCAAGTTGTACTTCAAAATATACATCCCTATCTTATGAGCTCAAATTACTTGAAAAAAAATTTCATCAAAACAAACGACAAGTCATTTTTGAGGTCAGACTCCCCTTTCATTTAAGCTATTTCATAAATCCAAAAGAATACCAGCCTATTTGTCATTTATTTCATAACAGAATCAAAGAGTATTATAATCTTTGCTTGAAATCATAAAGTTATTTTAAATCCCTATTTTTTTCTAAAAAAAAAAGTTAGTATACTACTGTAAACTGATTTTTTATTTAATATTTAAATCAAAGTTCTTATAGGGGTTCAATTTTTTATGAAACAAATACATCAAATTATACTATTTTTATCTATTATTTTTTCTATAAACGCAAAAGAAAAAAAGAAAGACCCCTTTCTTCAATCTATTATCTCAGATATAGTTTATATGAGTAATTTTACACTTAAACTAAAAAAAGAAAGTGATGAAAAGTATAAACATGAATTGTTTAGAAAAAGTGATACTTTTCAAAGCTACTACCCAAAAGACAAAATCTCAAGTCTCAGCCATAAATTAGATAAAGATGGTTGGTATACCTTGAGCACACCAAAAGATGCTATTTTAGCTTTAAAAGCACTAAAAAAGAAAAGCTTATTAGTTGTTTTTGATTCTATCTATTGTGGATATTGTAAAGTATATAAAGACCAAGTTTTATCTACAAAAGAAGTCAATATTAGATTAAAAGATATGATTAAAGTTCATGTAGATGTTCAAAGCCCTGCTGGAGAAGTATTTTCTACTTTATTAAACTCTAAAGGTGGTACTCCAAGATCTGTATTTGTTGATTCTACAAAAGATATAATGGAAACAATAGGTGGCTATGTACCCTTAGCTATTTTTAACAAATACCTAAATGAAATGGGATATTAAATTTATAAATAAACACGCTTTACTCTGTTTCCAATAGAACAAATAATATCATAGGGTATAGTCCCTTTAATTTCAGCCCATTTAATAATATCTTCTGTACCTTTTAAAACCGTTATTTCATCCCCAACACTTATTGAATCAGTTTTACCCAAATCAATAGTTGTATAGTCCATAGATATTTTTCCTATGACCTTATAAGAAAATTCATCTTTATAAAAAAATGCTTGGTTTGAAAGGTTTTGTGGTACCCCATCAGCATAACCAATAGGTACAGTACCTACCCAAGTATCTTCTGATAGAATATAAGATTGTGAATAACCAATGGCACTTCCTTTTTTTAGGAATCGTTTTGAAACTAATTTACTTGTAAGCTTTAATACTGATTGTAAATTTAAGTCTTTCTTGCCTAATTGATCAAACACACCAAATAAGTTAATACCGCTTCTTACTAGATTGAATGGAGCTTTATATGAAATTTTAATATTATTTATACCATCACTATTTGCAATATGATATATATTAAAAGTAAGTGAGTTATTTTTTAATTTTAAAATTAAAGCATTAAATGTTTGAATCTGTTTCAAAGAGTAGTTTTCATCACAATTAGCTGAAGATAAATGAGAAAAAATCCCTTCTAATTTTAGGTTTTTTAAATCTTTAATTTTTAAAATTTCATTAAAAGCATTTTCAATCGGAATGCCTAATCTACCCATTCCTGAATCTATTAATAAATGTACTTTTATTATTGAGTTATTAAATTTTGCAAGTTTATTAAAAGCAAATGCACTTTTTAAAGAACAAATACTTGGAACAATATTATCATTAAATAAACATAGCTCTTGAGGTAGCATTTCACCTAAAAGCAAAACTTTATCAACTTTTTTACAAATTTGATTTGCTTCATTTAAATCTGCGACTCCAAAATACTTAGCTCCTACCTGAACCAATGCATTTGTAATTTCTACTACCCCTAAACCATAGGCATTTGCTTTTAAAATTGGCATTATAGAACAAGGTGAGCATTTTTTAGAAATCTCTCTAAAGTTTTCTTGTATTTTTTTTAAATCAACATATAAATTTACACGAGAAATAGTCATAGTATTAATTTAACAGATATAAAAAAAATCTCATAGAAAATGTTTCTCACATACTCTCTAAGAGACTTTTAAAATTAGTAAATTAAAGTTTTACCAATCAGCTTTTTTAGGTTGTTGGTCATTGTACATTTTGATAGAATCAGATATTGGCTTTAAAAAGTCTTCAATTGCTTGCCCAAGAGCAGTTTGATCCCCATCTTGAACCTCTGTAAATTTAACTCCATAAGAACCACTTTTTAATGAAGCATTATCTGATAACCATGGTTTAGCTTTTAAATTAATTGTTTTATTTTGTGTTTTGATTGGACCAAGAAAAGGACCTACACCAATTAAATTAATTGCTTGTAAATTTCTCCAACCTTTATTGCCCGAAGTTGACTGAACACGATAGTTTCCTGATTCATCATTAATCATCATACCAGATACAGCTACCTTAGTTTGAGTTAAGCCCTTACTACTTTCTTTCTCTACAGAAGTTGCCCAACTACTTTTTCTAAAGTGCTTATCTCTACTATCAAAATCACTTATCACTAAAAGAGTCCATGGTTTTGAAGGAATATTTTTAGTTGAACATCTACCAGAAGTCTCTGGACAAACAAGTTGCTTAACCGCATTGTTAATCGGACTTGAACCACCAGCTTGAACAGAACCAGAAAGAGTATTCAAGTTATAAGGAGATTTTACAGCCTTCTCTCCTCCAAAATAATAAAGCGGCTTTAGTTTTGAACCTTGCTTTAAAAAACTACCCATACCTAATTTATTAAATTCTTTTTCAAGAGCAATTTTAACAGGACTAAATAATTTTTTCATTGTGCCAGAGCCATCAATAATAATACGAAAGCTATCTTTATCAATTGGCTCATAAGCACGAGAGTTCCATGCAAAAATTTGAGTTAAGACCTCATCATAATCAACCCATTCGTTTTTACTATTAGCTCTAAGACCACTTGCCTCTTGATAAACTACATAAGGCTCACCTTTTTGTACCTTACCATTAAAATCTACTACAAAATCTGCTTTTGTTGTTTTAGATTTAACCTCACGAGTAGCAATTGCTATATCTGGGTGAGTTTTAAAGGTTTCTGTCTCTGAAAGAGGTAATTTAAAGTAGACTGTTTCTCCAAGAGCACTTTGATCTGGACTCATTTTAGAAAGTTCTTTTAACAAATCACGATAATTTGCATGCTTTGGGTTTAAAATATAAACTTTATAAGTATTTGAATGATTAATTGAATAGTTTAAACCAACATATTGTAAACCAATTTTTGCTTTACCTGGCCCCGTATAAATAAAAGTATTCATAGAGTACTGACCACGATGAATATTATCAAAAGCTTTGATTTCATCTGAATTATTTGTACCAACTGAGTAAAAATTACCTAATCTTGATTGCTTTACAACAGCGTATTCAGTTGTAATTACATTATTAATTTTATATTCATTTTTAATTGTTTGTCCATCAACAACTTTACCTGATGAATCAAATTGATATTTTTGGCAAATAATACTAACTACAGCAGCAAGTAAATTTTGAGAACTACCAATATAAAATAACTGATTAGCCTTGCCGTCAGAACTACCACTTTTACCATTATTAATTTCAAACTGACTACCAAGAGATAATAAAAAGTTTTGTATCTCATCTAAAGACATATAAAGACTTCTTAAAGCCTCAAAACTTTGTCCAAGCAAAAGGTCTTGATTAGCTAAAGAATCTATATAAAATTTATAAGCTGTATCTCTTAACTGTTTCGCCTCTTCTATACTAAAGTTAGTATACTCTGATTCAAAACTTGTAATAGGGCTTTCTCTACTTACAGTCAAGTTTTGTACAGGTTTTAATAAAGATTGAAATGCTGCAAAACTAGAAACTTTAGCTGCACTTGCATTTGTTATTTTAGCTACTAAAATAGCTTTTTTAAAATATCTTTTATTTGTATCTACTGGGATAACATATGCATTATCTGAATTTTTATTAACAGTAACCACTAATGCTACTACTTTACCAGATGTATCTGTTAATACTTTACGAACCATATATCTTTTTTGAGTATGATCTTTTGTATAAGGAGGTTTTAGAGATTTTGAAGATGCCAAACTTTTACGATATTGAGTAAACTCTTTTGCTTTTGCTCCTTTTTTAGGAACCGCTATACTTGAATATGTTTTAATTCTTAAATTAACCTTAGGGGTTCCTTTAAAAACCGTTACTCTTGTACCAATTAACTCTGAGTATTTACCTTCTTCACTCAGCTTTAAAGCAGTTGTTGAGTCTTTTTCTTGAAACAATGAAGTCATTAATTCTTTAAACTCTTCATCGGGTTTATTAGCCTCATCAGAGCCCATATCAGAAATATTTTGTAGATGAGAACCTAATGCTTTTTTTGTCTCACTTAAGCCTATTTCAAATTTATCCATTAACTCTAGGCTACTATTACCTTCATTCATTTTCTTTTTTAATTCTTTGAAATCTTTTAATAATTGAAATGATGCTATTGAACTCGCTTCTTCAAGTTCTCCAAGCTCTATGTTTTGTTTACTAATGCCCTTATAACCAATACCAAACAACTCTCCACTTGCTTTTTTATTAAGAGTTTGAATTTTTGATACCTGCCCCAATAAAGAAGACATTTTTTCAATGATTTCATTCCATTTTTTTGTACCTTTAATACCAAGGTTTTTAGGAGCTTTATAATCTTCATCAGATAATTTTGTAGCTTGTAATTTTTTTAGTTCATCTTTATTAAAGTCTGAGTATTTTTTTGAAGAATCGTATGAACCACCACTATATTTAGTTTTATCTGCTTCTCTTGATTGCTCGTCGCCACTTTCGTTTTCTTCGATCTCTTGATTTTCTTCGTCTTCTACAAAAGCATCTCCCTCATCATTTAATGTATCAAAAAATGCCTCACTAGCATGAAGTCTACTTGGTAATTGTACTGTTGGAGTAATACTCAAAATTGCAAAAGGCAATACTAGATTAGAAATAAATATCGTTTTTAAAAGTTGTTTTGGCATAGAAAGTCTCCCTAAGTATATAATCTACACTAATTATACGATGAAATTAGCATAAAGTTTCAATTATTCTAATATCATTTACCTATATTGGCAAGTGTTAGTATTACAAATACTATAGAAAATTAATAAAATATGTTAATGTCTATTTGTTATTTATTGCATTCAATAATATTTACCCTACTTCGTGTGAACATAAAATGAAAAAAATTATTATATACACTGACGGCAGCTGCCTAAAAAATCCAGGCCGTGGTGGTTATGCTGCTATCTTATTTTTTAATCAACATAAAAAAATAATTAAAGGTAGAGTCAAAAAAACCACTAATAATCAAATGGAACTCATGGCAGTTATTGAAAGTCTTAGATCTATTAAAGAACCCTGTGAAATTGAACTCTACTCAGACAGTCAATACGTACTCAATGGACTCAAAACATGGATGAAATCTTGGAAAAAAAACTCTTGGAAAAATTCTAAAAAAGAAGAGGTCAAAAATAAAGACCTATGGATAGAGTTAGATAAACTCCGTGAACAACATAAAATGAATTACCATTGGGTTAAAGCCCATAATGGTAATAAATACAATGAAGAGGTCGATCAACTAGCCAATGACGAAGCTCATAAAGCATAATAATCAAGACGAAACCTTGATACATTTTTTATATATCAAAGGATAAAAGTGAAACTATACCTACTTTTACTTATATTATTAAACCAACAAAATTTTACCAAACAAAACCCAGAAAGAAAATTAATCTTTACACCAGAGATTAAGCTTTCTTTCACAATGAGTCTTTTAAAGCAAAACTGTGGGAATACCCCTATGACGGGAACTTCAATATCTAGATTAATCACCCCCATGTTTTCTTTTAGAAATCGTCAGTTGACTCCAAATCAAAAGCAACTCGATGTAATCAAAGCTTTACTTGGTCAAAAACAAGTTAATCAATCACTAACTCAATTTGTAAAAAAATGTAAACCTGTTGGTCGAAATAAATTTAGATTAAGCCTCACTCAGCATANTCATAATGTAGAAAAATACTGGACTAATAATGATGAAGAGTCCTTAAAAAAAATTGCCTTTCTTAATACATTTACACCTCTTTACAAAAGTAAAATTTCTCACTTTGTTGCCAGTAAGTTACTAATAGAATGGAATAAAAGTAATAAAAACTTTATTGAATTTAAAAAAGTTGTTGAAAAAAAAATCACTCTCTCAGAAAAGTTAAAAGACCCAAGAGATAAATATATGGTTCAAAGAATGATCTTTGAATGTATCAGTATTTTAAATAAACATCTAAAAGGACAAATACCCGAAAAGTTTTATACTCACTATCGTATAAAAAGCGAAAAAATCAAAAGAAGAAAAGAATTTAATGAATACCAAAAAACACATAAATATGAAAATTAGTCTAACTTTTATATATGCCAGATAATCACTACGAAAATATTAAGCTAGCACAACTTTACGATATGGGTTCTCCTTGGAATAACGAAAGAGAGTTTTACTTCTCTCTTCCTAACTCAAATACTAAAAGTATTCTTGATATTGGAAGTGGTACAGGTCTAATAGCTAGAGCTCTTACTAAAAAAGGATATTTAGTAACTGCTATTGACCCTTCTCTATCTATGTTAAAGGTTGGAAAAAATTCACCTTTTGGAGATAAAGTTACTTGGATCAGATCTTCAGCACAATCATTTAAATTAAATCAATCTTTTGATCTTATAATTATGACTGGAAATGCTTTTCAAGTTTTATTAAAAAATAAAGATATACTAGAAGCACTCACCAATATGAAGAAGCATCTAAATCCAAAGGGGAGAATTGCTTTTGAAACTCGAAACCCAATGGTTGATTGGCAAAAAAACTGGGATACAGATAATATCCAAAAGACAAATAACAAAAATGTTCATATTTCTAGGAGATTTTTAAGCTTAGAAAATAATATTATGAGTTTTGTTCATACATATAAGTTTTCTCACAAAATTCTTACTTCTGAAAGTAAAATACGTTTTTCATCTCATATTGAAATTAAAAAACTTATCCATCAATCTAATCTTTGTATAGATAAACTATATGGAGATTGGGATAAAGAAGAATTTAATCAAACGGAAAACCACAAAGAAATGGTCTTTATTTTAAAGCACCAAAAATAATAAATTAATTTACACTTTAAACTAAAAAAAACTCTGATACAAATGTACCAGAGTTTTAATAATGGATAGTAGGAGGATCGAACTCCTGACCTCCTGCGTGCAAGGCAGGCGCTCTCCCAGCTGAGCTAACCACCCAATTTAGAGACTTAAAGACTCAAGTATCAATCTAACACTTAAAAATGGTCATATCAAGTATTTGAACCATGTCTTTGAAAAAACTTGTAATTATTTAACCCTTAAGTTTAAATTAAATATTCTCTCGTTTATCAAAAAGGAAATCTATGAAGCATAAAACATTATTAGCTATAACATTTATATTAACTACTTCAACTTTTATTGCAGGAACAAATCATAAAGAGAAAAGCCTATCTGATAAAGAACTCAAAAAAAGGTATGAAATGCCTGCTATAATTAGAGAAGATTGCTGGTCTAGCCCTATGTCTAGTACACAGATTAATAAAATGATTAAAAATATATATTCTTTTACTTACAATGGTAAACCTAGAACTCCTTTTCCTATTGAAATAGATTCAATAAAAGTATTACTCGGACAAAATAAAAATAACAAAAAATTTGTTAAACAACTTAACAAATGTAAACCAATAGGTAGGGCGAAGTACCAACTATCATTAGTTTTAAAGAATCATAACTTTGAAAACTACTGGAATGAAAAAGATAAAAAAGGACTAATTGATTTAGCATTTATCAAAAGTTTTACTCCTAGTAATGACCGACAAATATCAAAACTTATTACCACTAAGTTTTCTAAAGAATGGAATAGAATTAAAAAGGACCAAAAAAAATTCCAACACTTTATTGATGAAAGAATTTCATTAACAAACAAAATGAAAAATCCTAGAGATAAATACATGGTTCAAAAAATGATTTATTCAATTTTAAATAAATTAGATATTCAACTCAAGGGTGAGTTACCTAATAATTTATATGATTTTACTCGTAAAAGAAAATACAGAGTTAAAATGATGAAAGAAATTTCTTTATTTAAGAAAAAGCAATTAAAAAAGAAATAAATAACTTATCTTTAATACAAAAAATCCCAAGTTAAAAATTTTAACTTGGGATTTTTTTTCAATTAATTATTCAATTGGTTTTATTCTGTTCCTAGAGGTTTTTTATCAGCTAATCCAGCTTTTATAATTCCTTCTTCTAACCACTCTAAATTACCAGCAATAACTGAATCTGCCATTTTGTTTGATAACTCATCATGATTACAAGATAAAGATTTAAAGTAACCATTTACTCTTGTACGAGCAAGTTCACAAAAATGATTTGCTAATTTATAAGGCTCTTTGTTTGATCTATCTTTATCCATCATGCTTTTTGCATAAGCACAAGTTACAGACATAACAAATAACTCAGTACCAATATCAACTAAACGACCTAATATCATTTGCTTTTTCTCTAACTTATCTTGATACATTGCCATATAATAGATAAATGATCTAGCCAACTTATGAGATGCTTTGTCAACAAATTTATAATGTCTTGCAAGTGGTCCCATGTTTGAATGTCCACCAACAAATAATGGAGCTATATATTGTTTTGGTAACCATGTTGAATAAAAACCTAAAATTTTACCAACTGCTCCCATTTTATCACTAAAAGTTGAGCTAGCTTTCATCATTGGCCCAGCGATTCTGATATGTGGATCCATTGCTTCACGAGCTAAAAATAATTTCATAATTTCAGAAGACCCTTCTAAAATCATGTTAATACGACAATCTCTCATAGCTCTTTCTACAGGAAATACATCTTCTCCACGAGCTCGTAAAGAGTCTGCTCTTTCATAACCTCTACCACCACGAAATTGCATAGTAGTATCAATTACTTTCCAAGCTACTTCTGTTGAGAATAATTTAGCCATAGCAGCTTCGATACGTAAATCAGCTTCACCTTGATCTGTCCAATGAGAAGTTGATTTAGTTACTGCATCTAAAGCAAAAGTCATACTAGCAATATAAGCTAACTTTTGACGACCTTCTTCGTGCTCTCCAATAGGTCGGCCCCATTGCTCTCTTTCTTTTCCCCATTTAGTACACATATATAAACATTGCTTAGCCAAACCAGCACTCGCAGCAGGTAATGTTAATCTACCAGCGTTTAATGTTCTAAGAGCAAGAGCAAGTCCACGACCCTCTGCCCATAAAATATCTGATTTATGTACTTTTACATTTGTAAATTTCATTAAGCCATTATAGATTCCTCTAAGACCCATAAAGTCACATCTATATAAACACTCAACACCTTCTAGATATTCGCCGTCTTTTTTTACTTCTACAATAAAAGCTGTGATTTGTTTACGCTCTCTACCTCTAACAATTTTTGGTTTTGTTTGAGTCATAACAACGATTAACTCAGCAACTGGACCATTAGTACACCATAATTTAATACCATTGATTAAAAAATACTCACCATCTTCTATAGGTTCTGCTGTAGTTGTCATTTTTGATGGATCAGATCCAACATCTGGCTCAGTTAATGCAAATGCAGAAATTGACCTTGTTGCTAGCCTTGGGAAATACTTTTTCTTTTGCTCTGGTGTACCAAACATTTTTAATGGATTTGGAACTCCAATAGATTGGTGAGCAGAAATTAAAGTAGCTGTAGCTCCATCATAAGATGCTATTAATTGAGCTGCTCTATTATAATTAACCTGAGTAAAACCAAGTCCACCATATTCTTTTGGTACTTTCATTCCAAAAGCCCCTACTTCAAATAATGCTGTTCGGTATTCTTCTGGAAGCTCGCCTGTTCTATCTACTTCTTCTGGGTCGATCATTTTTAATACTTTTTCAAGTTTTACTAAAAAATCATCTCCAATTTTTTTCTCTTCTGCGCTTTGCTCAGGAAAAGGATACAAAAAAGATGTATCAAAGTCTCCCATAAACAATTTACTAGCAAAACTAGGCTTAGTCCACTCAGTTTCTCTAGCAGACTCTGCAACTTCCATTGATGAAATTTGCTCAGCATTCATCTTGGTAGTATCCATTACTAATTCAACATCTTCTTCATTATGTTTTTTTTCTTCACTCATTATATTTCCTCTATTTTATAATTTTAATAATGAATAGAGGCTTTTAAATTAAAAAAAGCCCTATTCTCTCAAATGCAAGATTTTTACAGATCGTAAAAAGACTTACCGTCTTTTGCTAAACCTTTTAATAACTCACATGGCTCAAATCTTTTACCATATTTTTGAGCTAATACATTCATTTTTTCAACAACATTAGTGATACCTAAGCTATCAGCATACTTTAATAAACCACCATGAAATGGAGGGAAACCAGTACCGTAAATCATTGCTAAATCTAAATAAGCAGGTTTTTCAATTACTTTTTCTTCAAGACATCTAGCTGCTTCGTTAACCATAGTAAATACAAATCTGTCTACCATTTCTGCTTTGGTGATTGAATTTGCTTTTTTAGCTGGTAAATACTTTTTAACACCTTCGTTAAAAGTTCTTATTTTACCTTTATGGATATAAATACCTTTACCCATTTTTTTACCAAGAAGTCCACCTTCAACGATTTTTCCTAAAAACTCCGGAACTCTCATTCGGTCACCGTAAGCTTCTTCAAGTAGTTTAGCTACTTTATAACCTACATCTAAACCAACTTCATCGGCTAAAACAAAAGGCCCCATTGGCATACCAAATTTAAAAATTGTTTCATCAATAGTTTCTAAGTCACAACCTTCTTCAAGTAAGTACATACCCTCATTCATTGAAGGAATTAAAATACGATTTACTAAAAAACCAGCACAATCTCCAACAACAATCGGTGTTTTACCAAGTCTTTTTACTAAAGCAACTAGTTTAGCTACTGACTCATCACTTGTTTTTTCACCACGAATAACTTCAACTAAAGGCATTCTGTTAACAGGGTTAAAAAAATGCATCCCAATAAAACGCTCAGGGTGTTTCATTACTGATTGCATCTCAGAAATTGATAATGCAGAAGTATTTGAACAGATTAAAGCATCACTTGATATCTCATTTTCAAGCTCTTTAATAACTGCTTTTTTGATATTCATGTTTTCAACAATAGCTTCAACAACAACATCTGTATCTTTAAAACCAGAGTAATCTAAAGTACCTGAAATTTTGTGCATTTTCATAGTTACTTGAGTAGGTTTTAATTTTCGTTTCTTTTGTAAAACCTTGTATATATCTTGAGCTGCCTCAAAACCTTTAGAAACTCCATCCCAATTAACATCTTTTAAACGAGTTGGAATATCCTTATATGAAAATAACCAAGCGATTCCTCCACCCATTACACCAGCACCCAAAACGGCCGATTTTTCAATCTTTGGAGCTTTATAACCATCTGGCATTTTTACACCGACATCTTTTTTGACAGCATCGTCTGTAAAAAAGATATGAACCAAAGATTTAACAACACTCTTATGCTTTGTTACAAGCTTAATAAAAGCTTCTGTTTCTCTTTTTAAGCCGTCTTTTAAAGACATACCATATGTATCATGAAGTAAATCAAGTATTGCAAGTGGAGCTGGATAATGCCCTTTACTTGCTTTCATTACACCTTCACGAGCTTTGCTAAAAACTACATTTTTACCAAGTGGATTACCTTCTAGTAAAAAACTTGTTGTTGCTCCCATAAAGCCTTTTGTTGTATCACGCTTTTCTATGATTTTCTTTTTTTGTTTATCATCTAAAATAGCTGTTACAAATTCTTCTAATTTTTCATCGATAAACTCAGAAGCAATAATTGCATCTGCAATTTTTAATTTAAATGCTTTTTTAGCATCTATTTTTTTACCTGTTAAAATTAAAGGCATTGCATTAATAAGACCAATTAATTTTGGTAATCTTTGAGTACCACCCCAACCAGGTAAAATACCAAGCATAACTTCTGGTAAACCAAGAGACGTTTTTTTGCTGTCTGTTACTACTCTATAAGTACAAGCTAAAGACAATTCTAAGCCTCCACCCATACAAGCACCATCAATCACAGCAACAGTTGGAAAAGGCAAGTTTTCAAGATCACAAAAAGTATTGACTCCACGTGTGATTAAATCTCTTGCTTCTTGAGATTGATCTCCATCTTTTTCAAGCATTGCTTGAATCTCAGAAACATCAGCACCAGCTATAAAAATACCAGGTTTTGGACTCATTATTAATAAGGCTTTAATAGATGTATTAGATTTTAACTCAGCTATTTTTTCACCAAGCTCTATCATTACAGCTTTTGAAAATTTATTTACTTTTTCACCAGGCAAATCAAATATTAATTTTGCAACACCATTATCATTTAATTCAATTTTAAAAGCTGACATTATTCAACCTCCAAAGTAAGAGCGTTTCCTTGCCCTCCACCAATACAAAGAGAAACTAAACCATGTTGTTTTCCTCTTCTTTTTAATTCTTTTAGAGTATGAACAATTAATCTTGTTCCTGTTGCTCCAACTGGATGACCAAGTGAAATTGCTCCACCATTTACATTTAAAATTGATCTATCTATTTCACCAATTGCTTCTGCTCTTCCTAAGTGTTTTTGACAATATTCTTTAGAAGCCATTGCTCTTTCACAACCAATTACTTGTGCTGCAAATGCCTCATTAAGCTCAATTAAATCAAAGTCAGATAATTTTTTACCTGATCTTTCAAGAATCTTAGAAATAGCATAAACAGGCCCAAGACCCATTCTGTCTGGAGCTAATCCAGCATATGTATAATCAGTTAAATAACCAATTGGGGTTAAACCCATTGATTTTGCTTTTGATTCTTTCATGATGATTAAAGCAGCTGCTCCATCAGTAATTTGAGAACAATTAGCAGGAGTAACAGTACCAGCTAAACGATCAAAACAAGGTCTAAGTTTTTGAAGACCTTTTAAATCGGTACCGTTTCTGATTCCATCATCTTGAGTTTGAACTATTTTATATTTTGGCCCTACAGGAATCGGTACGATTTCATCATCAAATAAGCCATTTTCTCTTGCAGCTTCTGCTCTATTTTGACTCATCATAGCAAACTCATCTTGATCAAGTCTTGAGATAGAGAAATCTTTAGAAATTAACTCTGCTGTTTGCCCCATTTGTAAACTACATAATGGGTCTAATAACCCCGGAATCACTGGTGTTAAAAATGCTGGTCTAAATTTAGATATAACGTCTAACTTAGCACTCAAAGATTTAGCCTTACCAAGTCCCATAAAAATATCGATCATTTTTTTACCAAATAAAATTGGAACATTACTCATCGACTCACAACCACCAGCTAAAATCACATCAGCATAACCAGCTAAAATTTTGTTCATTCCAGTTGTTACAGACTCCATGCCAGAAGCACAATTTCTGTTAACCGTATAAGATGGAATACTCTCTGGTACTCCAGCTTTTATAGCAAGTATTCTGGTTAAATTAGTAGATTGAGGTGGTTGAATAACATTTCCAAAAATTACCTCGTCTAATAAATTTGCATCAAAACCTGTTTTTGCTAATAACTCTCTTACTACATGTGCCCCTAAATCATCTGCTTGCATCTCTCCAAGTACTCCAGGTACTTTTGGATTGGTTGATTTGCAAAATGGAGTTCTTACTCCATCAATAATTGCAATTCGTTCTGCCATTTTAAATCTCCTAGCTACGATCTATCTGTATCAAAACAAACATCAAAACCACCATTAGTTTCATCTAGTTTGCTTCTGAATACATTGATTCGATTAAATCTTTATATTTTTCTTCTATTACAAATCTTTTCATTTTCATGGTGGGAGTTAACTCTCCACCTTCTATAGTCAAAGGGTCGATAATCAAATGAAATTTTCTTATTTGTTCCCAATGAGATAAACCACGATTCAAGTTTTCTATATATTGTTGAATCTTAGTCTTTAAATATTGACTAGATGCAAAATCACTATCGTTATGATCTTCCATCTGTTTTTTTATTTTTAATTTTTGAAGTTCTTCTAAGTCCATAAAAAGTAAGCAAGAAGGAAACTTTCTACCCTCTGCCACAAGCATTGCAGACTCTATATATTTACTTTTTGTTAGATGTCTTTCAATGGATATTGGTGCGATATATTTACCATTAGATGTTTTAAAAATTTCTTTGATACGACCAATAATTCGTAAGAAACCATCTTTATCTATTTCACCTTTATCACCAGTACGTAACCATCCATCTTCGCTTAATACATCTTTAGTTGCACTTATATTTTTATGATAACCACGCATAACACTATCTGATTTTGTTAAAACTTCTTTATCTTTACTCAATTTTATTTGCGTGCCTGCAATAGCTTTACCAACAAAACCAACTTTATTAAATTTTGGAGAAGAACTTGTAATAACAGGAGATGACTCTGTTAAGCCATAACCTTGGAGAATAGGAACACCTATTTTCAAGAAAAAATTACAGATCCTTGGATTTAAAGCAGCTCCTCCAGATACTAATGCCTCTAACTCGCCACCCAATGCCGCTCTTAGCTTTTTATAAATTAAACGATCAAAAACAGGAAAAAACAAATAATAAAAGGGGTTTACTCTATGATATGCTAATAAAAATGCTAAACGAGCTATTTTTGCTTGAAAACCTTTTTTAGCTCTAAGCTTTTTTTCCATGGCTTCATAGATTTTTTCAAGTAATCTAGGAACCATAGTCATCATATGAGGTTYTATCTCTTGGGCATATTGTGCTGTTTTTTTTACATCATCTGAAATATATACGCTGATATTCATAGATAAATAAAAATATATAATCATACGTTCAAAGGTATGTGCTATTGGTAAACAAGAAACAGCCGTTTTAAGAATTAAGTCATCTGTTAGCAAGCTTGAAACCGCTTTAATTTGATGGAGTAAATTTTTATGAGTTAGCTCAACACCTTTTGGAAGACCTGTTGAACCACTTGTATAAATAATAGTTAATAAATCATCAGCATCACCATCAGTCAAAAGCTCTTTATAAGCATTTAAGTTTTGAGATAATATTTTWTCACCTTGTTGAATTAAATCAGAATAACTAGTTATTTCTAAATTTTCTTTTGCAGAAACTTCATTTAGACTAATTAGTTTATTTAAACCAGAGGGAGCTAAAGAAAATTGTTCAAAAAAAATCTCATTTTCAATCACTAAATAAGAAACTTCAGCATGAGTAATTTGGTGATCTAAAACTTCTTGTGAAACATTAGTGAAAACAGGAATACTTATAGCACCTATTGATAATAAAGCTAAATCAAAGAAAACCCAATAGGCAGAAGATGGGATTAATAAAGCAACTCTATCTCCACTTTTAATACCTAACTTAGCTAAACCACAACTTAAATTAGAAACTTCTTTTTCAATATCTTTTGATGAATAGGACTTCCAAGTATCATTTTTTCTAGTATTTAACAGCTTTTCATTAGAATGCGTAAAAACTACTTGATTCATCAAATCTTTCATTGTATTACATTGTTGAAGGCGCTCTTGTGACACTGATATCCTCTATTTATACGCAAATACTGCGCACATTATAAATTTAGCTAATTAACTAATCAGTTACATACTAAGATAAGCCTTTGTTTTGGTCAAGAAATAATCCTTAATAACAAGTTGTATTTTTGTGAGTGAACACCAACATTTGTTTTCAATTACAAAAAGTTAAATTTTAGATAAAACTTGCATTCAATTGACCATAAGCATTAAAATCTGTGCATGGATCATCGTTCTAAAAAATCACAAAAACGCTATCAATCTTATAAGCAAAAAAGAGATTTGGTTTATCTCTTTTTTATATTGTGGGCTTTAACCTATCCAATGGATTTTTATATTACTCTTCCTGCTTTAATATTATCTCATCTATTTTTTAAACAAATTGAAAAAAAAATGATATTTTAGGTTTTACCAAAGTAATAGAAAAATATAATTAAAACTATATGGGCATCGGAATTTATTTCAATAAAGAACCCGTAGAATGATAAAATCATTTTTAATAGGGCTAAAGATCTATTCCCAGATTACAGTCTTTTTTTAAATTTAATGAGTCAAACCTCTTTAGTGCTCACTCCCAATCAATCCCCCAAGTTTTTACTGCTTGCTTTGCTAACCATTTTTGGTATCGATTAACATTTTGTAAATCCCAAGTTTCATATTCTGCTATTTTTTTTGCCAAATTAAAATCTGTTTTTGAATAAAGCTTCTTTTTTTCAATAAAACTATCTCGCTTTAATTCATCTTTTTCTAAAAGAAGCATATTTCCTAATCTATCTTGTATATCACTAATACCTATTCCAAAGGTTTTGAACCAATTTTCTCCTGAGTTATAAGGACATACATGCTCAAGTACTACATTTAAATAATCTACCTTTTTTCCTAAATTATTTTCTATTTCAGACAGTAAAAATCTTATTTTTTTTGCTGATGCTCGACTAGGCAATTTATAAAATTCAAAAGCATTTTCAAAGGTATTATCATCTGGGTATAACTTTTTAAATTCAGGACTATTTTTAATTGCACTTGCTCTTTTAAACTCTCCGTTAAATATTTTAATTGCTATTTGATTATAAAGCTTTTCTTGCTCATTTGGTGAAAAGTGACAAATTACATTGTAACGAATAGTGAAATTATAAATATATTTTAAAGTCATAAGGAACTCTTTATCACTAAAATATTTTAAAGCCACCATTAAAACTGTAAAAGGTTGCTTTATATTAAATAACTTTAATCCTTCTAAATAATATTTAGTGTTTTCATAATTACCATTATTGCTTTTCCACCACTCATCATAAGGATTTAATAAAGCACTGTAAATTGATGCATATTCGCCTAAAGAATTTAAATAAGAATAAGCATCTTTAGGCTTTGTATATAACTCCCTAATAGATTTAAAAAGCACCTTTTTAGTTGATAATTTATTTTGAATATTATGATGATACCGTATAAAGTCTGTAAAACTACGCTCTCCTAGTTGAGTCACTAACAATGACCAATCCTCATCTAATTCATCTAGTACATCATCTAATACATCATCATTTTTTGTAACAATAGAAAATATATAATTTTTTAATAAATCTGGTGTTGATAGTTGTACTCCTCTAGCATTTAATGTTTCAAAAACTTTATAGGCATTTAAACTATCTTGAACTACTATTTTTGTAAAAACAAAATGGGAAGTAAATTGTTTTATAAATTGGCTTATTTTATTTCCAGATTCTCCAAAGTTTTTTAGAGCAAAAAAATTAAATGCTTTTTTCAAAAGTTTATTTGTTTTTGTCATACCAATTAAATTGGGAGACTCTAGTTTCGAGCAAATATTTTTATAATAAGTATTATTATTCCTATTTAAAGTTAATTTACTATCAACCTTTAACGAGACCATATCTTTAAATCCAATAAAACCACTTCTCATTAGATCTTCTCGTTCTTGGTTATTATCAACCTCATCATCATCTGCTTTAATTAAGCCTCGTAATTTTTTTAAAGCAACTAAAATGATTAAAGAAATTGTTATTAATCTTTGTTGACCATCAATGATCTCAAACTCATTTTCAGATTTTTTTTGAAGTACAATATACCCCATATAATGATAATCATCTTTGCCTAAGTCTTTAATATCATTCCAGAGGTCTTCCCATTGCTCAATATCCCAAGAGTAGTCTCTTTGAAACTTAGGAACTTTATACTTTACACCATTGCTTAAAAGCTCTTGAAAAGTTTGATTTGTGGGATCCATTAGCATAAAGTTATTCATTAAATCTCCTAGATACTTTCCTTTAAAGTCTCACCCATAATCTTTTTCTTTAAAGCTTCATCAAGTACCTGTCCATCAAACATATCAACAGGAGCTTTTAAAGTATCGCCTATAAGAGATTTTTTTAAAGCCTCATTGAAAAGCTTTTCATCAGGTAATTTTTTTGAACTTGTATTCGTACTCGTGTTTGATGAAGGCTCGTTAGCCTTTTCACCAGAATTTAACTCTAAAGCCCCACTTCTAATTTGTTTCACTTTTTGAATTGCTTCTTTCATGGAGTCCATATGTAAAAATTCCTCTAACTTAGAAAACTGATTGGGGTGTTGTTCAAACCAAACGAGTAATGATGACATAGTCCACGACTTTGCTATTAAATTAGGAGCAAATTGTATTAATAATGGCAAACTAAAAAGCATCAATGCAATACAAACAAAACTTGATATAAAAACACCAATAATAAAGCCCCATAAGCCTTTACCACCAGGAATATATTTTTTCACTTTACTATCCAGTTTTCTTGCAAGCATTCCAACAAGGGCAAAGCAAAAAAAACCAAAAATAGGATAATATATTAGATGATAAATTTTTAGATTTTCACTATTTTGCAAAAATACAAATAAATGAGGTTTTACATACATCAAAAAAGGAAACATAAAAAAAGAACTAATAAAAGGCAATACCAGTGAAAAAGGACCCTTAATAAATCCATAAAGCCCCCCTATCAATATTATAACAGGAAAAATAACATCTATTTGTTCTAACATTTTTAATTAATCTCCGTAATCCACTGACTAAATTCATTGAGTTTTTCTTTATCTGAATCTTCAATTGTAATTAATTTACTCCAGTTTTCATCACTAATACTACCTGGTAGATTAATTCTGATTCCTTTCGCTAAAATATCTTGCAACGGAATAATCACGTAATCGCTCTTAGAGTTTAAAAGCTTTTTAATACTTCTTTTTCTTATGTCTTCTAAGGTAAATCGCTCATCTGATTTTATACCTAAATAAGTACCTAGTTCATAGACTTGTTCATCAGTAAGAGCCTCTAAAAACTCCCAGTATGACTCTGAATCATGAGTAGAAGTACAAGCTAGAGTATTTTTTGGATAGTTTTCAATAAATCTATAATTATCTGCTTTATATTCTCCCCAACCAAATAAAAACACCTTATAACCAGGCAATTTTATTTTTTTCATCCATTCTTCTACTTCTTTGGGAATATCTCCTAAATCTTCTCCGATGAGCTCCATACCTGTCTCTTTTAAAGATTCAAACAAAGCAGCACCAGGGCCTGGTGTCCAATCTTTAACATCTTTTGGTAATGAACCATCTGGAACCTCCCAATAAGAATATAAACCTCTTACATGATCGATACGAACTAAATCAAAAAATTCTTTCATCCAAGTTATGCGTTCTTTCCACCACAAAAATTTATCTTTTTTCATGACTTCCCAGTCATAAATTGGATTACCCCAATCTTGACCATCTTCTGAATACATATCAGGTGGAACACCAGCATGAACTCCTTTTTTAAATAACTTAGGACGGGACCAATAATCACTTGAGTTTTTTGAAACATACAAAGGTAAATCACCCATTAACTTTACTTTTTTTTCTTGGGCGTAAGATTTTAAATCTTTCCATTGAGTAAATGTTATCCACTGTAAATAAGCAAAAAAATCAACCGATAGAGAGTTTTCTTTGTACCACTCTTGCCCACCGATAAGATTTTGAACACTTTCATCCCAATCCCAAAAAGCTTTCTTATTTTGACTCATTAAACAATGAAAAATTGTATAAGGCTCTAACCATTTTTTAAAATCTTTTTTGAACTTTTTAAATTGATTTTTTTGTAATTGACTAGCTTTTGACAAAAACCCTTGCCAACTTTCATTAAATACTTGAAATTTAATACGATATGCAGCTTTATAGTCCACCTTATCAATAATAATAGCCTTTTCAATATTTTTAGCAACAAAAGGTAAACGATCTAAAGAGATATACAAAGGATTAATAGCAAATGAAGAAATACTTGAATAAGGACTCGTTTCTCCTTCTGAAACGGCATTCATAGGTAATAACTGAATAATTTGTACATTCAAATTAGCCATTTTATCTACAAATTTATACAATGAATCAATGTCACCAATGCCGTACTCTCCGGGTAATGAAAATAATGGAACTAAAACTCCAACCTGTTTTGCCACGGTAAATCCTTTTGTAATGTATTAGTAATAAAATAGGGATAAATATACTAAGAAAAAAAGTCTAATTGTCCCCCAGCAGGACCTAATGTTTGAGTATTTTTTCTAGGTGAGGCTATTTCTACTTTTTCTACTTTCACACTATCTTCTCTAATAGCATCAATAATAGCACTTCTAGCACGAATAGAATCTACTACAGCACTCATTAATTTAGATGTTGACATAATATCTCCTTGTTAATTATTTTAAGTCCTCGGCACTTTTGACAAAAACTTTACATTTATTTGTCTTTTTTTTTACAAAGTCATACAAAAACTATACAGAATTGACATTTTTTGTTAGTATAATTTTATGAGATTAATAAATAATCTTTAAGCGCCCACAGTTAATCAAAAGTCAGTAAATCACATTTATTGTGTAAATACTTACTAATATGTCTATCGACACTAGGAGATATCAACGTGAATAATCTTGCCGAGGAGAAACCATCTATTATGAAGGTCTGTCATTCTAACCAATTATTAAAAATGCTAAAAGGACAAAAAACACATTTCAATCATCTACACTATCAGACTCCCAAAACTCTAAATAAAAGTCTCCACAAAGAAACAAAACCAGTTTATTCATATAAAATAAGTAATTATACAAATCGTATTTCACCAGTTAATGCTTTATTTAAAAGTCTCTGAAAAAGTTATTTCACACACTCTCTAAACAAATATAATGTTAAGTTTATAAATAAAATGAATAATAAATAAATTCAACTCTTGTGTCAGAGTAGAAAAAAAGCTAAAATGTTAAAGTTATCAAATTATAATACATTTTAGCTTTTTACTTTTATTAACGAACTTATAGATTTAAATGAACGAACTATCCACATTACATAAAACTCTTGGTATCTTTGCTAAGGATAAAAAGTTTATTGAGCATTTAAAGTCTATTTTTTCCACCTTAGATAATCAGTCATTTAGCACTACATATTGCGACAACCATCACTCTGCTAAAGAGTTTATTGATTATGAACTACCAAACATACTTATAATTGATATATCTACTCCTATTGATAGTCTCCAAGAAATTCAAAAATATCTGAAAACAGATCAATGGTTAGCTAATACTGGTGTTATATTAGTAACTCAATCTGATATTAAAGCCTCTTATATTGAAAAAGCCAGAGACTGGAATCTTCTAACCATAGTTAACAAAGATAAACCAAAAGACTTTCATAAAATTCTAGACTTACTTCTAAGAAAATGGGACCTTGTTAAAGACTCAAACACATTTACTCAGTTTAAAGAAAACCCTAAAGGTACTATCATTATAAATAATGATATTGAAGAAGCAGAGAGCACTGCAAATATGGTAGCTTCATTCTTATTTGAAACAGGACGTATTGATCGGAAAAAGTTTTATAGCATTAATATGGGCCTATCTGAATTAATTATCAATGCTGTTGAACATGGTAATTGTGGACTCACCTTTGATTGTAAAACCAAACTTCTTGAAAAAGAAATCAACATGGTTGATTATGTCAAAGAACTTGCAAAAAATGACCTTATTATCAACAAAAAAAGAGTACGATTAGACTATGAAATTCATCTTGACTACTCTGTCTGGAAAATAACCGATGAAGGAGAAGGTTTCAATCATAACGACTTTATTGAAGCTGACCCTGAAAGATTATTATTATCTCATGGCCGTGGTATTGTTATGGCACGAAGCTGTAGTGATAAGCTTAAATATAATGACAAAGGTAACATTGCTACCTTAACTTGCTATCATAGCTATGAAGCACAAATCTCTATCCCTGTTGGTTTTCGTAAAGAAGAGCAAATATTTTTTAGAATAGGTGAAGAGGTCTTCAAAGAAGGCGAATTTTCTTCTCACCTTTATTATATTCTATCTGGTGAATTTGATGTCTTTAGTAACGATAAAAAATTAGGATCTTTAAAAGCAAGTGATCTGTTTGTTGGAGAAATGAGTTTTTTACTCAATCAAAAACGTACAGCAACCGTTATTGCAACAACCCCTGCTAGCTTAATTAAATTATCTAAAAAGTCATTTATTAAAGTAATTAAGAAATATCCTAATTACTTAATCTTAATTTCTAGATTGCTCGCCCAAAGATTATCTAAGTCTAATACTGATTCAGTTTATAAAATGTAAACTTGAGTTTTCGATAAAGCTGATTAGTAACATACCACTTCAAAATAGCCTTAAATTTACTTAATTTTATACTTATGAACTCGTTTTCTTTCTTTTTCTAAAACAAATAGGTCTGAATTTCGTATCATTACATCTAATGTACCACTTAACCTTCTTAAAGGATCACTTGAAGCTAATGTATCATCGCTTGTTTGAATATATTGTAACATTGGGAAACCTTGAGTTGGATCACTTGGAGCTGCAAATATTTTAACACCAGTACTATCAGCAATAGCAATTTTATCTGGACTACATTGCATATCCATAGCATTATTTAAACTATGAACTGTTACACCATCTAAGTCATATACAGGATATGACGAAAAGAAAATATCATTTTGAATTTTCTTAGAGCCAGACGGGTAAATTGCTACACTAAATGAATTAGATGGAGAGTTTCCAGCAATTATCAAATATGTACCCATATCACAAATACCAATCCCACTTGTTTGCCCTGTATTAGTAGAACTTAAATGAATTTCTTTTTCTGAAAACATTTGAACTCTATCTGACACATTGTTTCCACCAGACTCTAAAATCATTAATCTTTGATGGTTGTTTTCTTCTATCAAGTCTATGGCTTTTAATTTATAGTTATTTTGTCCAAATAAATCTCGGGCTAATAAATGAGAACGCGGGTCTTGTATGGTAGTACTATGCTGAGTAACTACACGTTGATTAAGAACAATATTTGGAACAAATTCAGGTAAAGTAGTACAAGTATCTGTCCATGCTACAGAAGGGACAACTGAAGTACAGATTGCATTCTCTCCTTGTACTACACTTGTTAATATTGCCGTAAATGAAATAGAAGTTGAATTTTTAATTACATATAATTCATTATTTTGAGATTCAATAAAATATAGGGTATTACTTGTAGTTTTATATTCTTCTTTAGAGTTTGTAAAGTAGTTTGTATCTAACAAATTTGTTTTATTTTCTATTATTTTTTCTTTTGCAAATAAAATCTCTTGAATTTGAGTCGTATAACTTACGATTCCTAATGATTTGGCTGAAACCCTTTTGTAAGCCGTATCCACGCTGTTATAAACATCATATGCATCAAATTGTTTATCTAAAAGTAGCCATTCATCATTTTTATATTCAGCTAATAAAGCCGAGTCTTCTATTCCACCTAAACCATATGGATTATCTGCAAAGTATTTAATAAAACTACCATCTGTAGTATAAACACTTACTCGTTTTGAAATTGAATCTGTAATATAAAGGGTTAAAAATTTATCTTGATTTAAAGGAATAAAACCTCTAATTCCAGTTATTGAACGAAAATTTTCATCTTTAAACCCTAACCCACCTATAAAACCCTTACCTTCACCAAAACTACCAACGACTGTTAAAGTATCAGATGCAGTAATTGAATATTTATAAAGTTTAAGACTATCTTGATCTGATACGTAAATAAATTTGCCGTCTCTATCTATTTCAATTTGATAAGGTTTAATATCTGTAAAAGTCCAAGTAGCTATTTTTGTAAAAGCAGATGAAACCTCTAAATTACTATTTATAAATTTATATCTAACAATTGATTTTTCTTTTGGCATAGCAAGATATATGTACTCTTTTGAATCACTTATTCCACCAGGTAAAAGATTATTTAAAGTATGAACTTGAGTTAATGTTATTGATGTAACAATAGATGGAAAATCTAATATAGTCCCTGTTGATTTTGAAAATCCTCCCTCTGAGGCCGCAGTAAAAACTTCATTCGTTAAGGGGTCAACATTTTTTGAAAAGCTCTTAACATATCGTCGGAGATATTTATTTTGTCCTGTATTTGTTTGAGCGGCAACATAAACAACTGACTCTAAAAGAGGAGTATAACGAATAACAGAAGTAGATATAAATGTATCAGCGGAAGTTGAAATATCATTTTCTCTAAAAATATGATACTTATCACCTTTTATTTGATTGCTAGAAAGAGCAAATTTTCCGATTACATCTGGTCTAGTTATTTGATTTTGCTCACTATTTTCTACTTTTGGAAAATGAGCAATTTCAGCCGTTTTATCATCTACTGTTCGACCCAAATATTTACCTGACATTAAAATAGACTCTAGGTTTTTACCCTTATCATAAAACATATCAAAAGAGTCAAGCCTATCTATTTTACTAAAAAATATAGAACTAGTAATTATATTACCAACAAAAGTTGTTCGAGCATCTCCACCTATTGAAAACTCTCTAACATTCTTAGCTTTTTTATCAGCAACAAATACTTTATCTAAATTTGTACCCCCAAAACCAACTTGAATCGGTTCTTGAAACAAATCTTTTCTACTAATAGTTTTATTAAATAATGGAAATACATTGATACTAGTAGTTACAGAAGAAGCATTACCATGTATGTCTTGAGCTACAATTACTATTTGCTGATTATTTCCACTAGATAAGGTTAACTCTGCACTAAATTGTACTGAAACTAATGGATCTAAAGAAACTAGGTTTTTCCAGGGACTATCAATTGTAAAAGCTGTAAATGTCGTAATATTAACTCCATTCACAGATATATTAGCTATTCTTGATAGTTCATCTTTAACGTTTCCGGTTATTTTATATTTACCACTTTTATTATCTGTAAACTGTATAATATTTGATACTGTAATTTGAGGAGGTGTTTTATCTTTTCTAAAGTATAAAATACCTCTTTGATTCAAAGATTTACTTGTAAAATTACTTTCTCCAAATAAGTTTATTGAATTATCCTTCAAATCTAGCTTCATAGGCCAAACTCCATCATCTCCTAATACAATTGTTGCTTGAAACGAAATTTTTGTGCTATTTATATTAGGAGTAAAGTTTAATAATATATAGTTTTTTTTAGTTGAAAAACTTAAGGATTTACCTAGTAGTTGGTTACTATCACCATTTTGAGGAGAAAAAATAGATAAATCTGCAAAACGAAAACTAAATTCATTAAATGTACGAGTATCTGTACCTATACTTGGTCGAGACAATAAAAACCCACTTTCATCTTCAATAAAGCCTGTAAATTGGCCGGTACAATTTAAAGATGTACAATTTAGATCTAATATTTCAGTATTATAAAGTGACCTACTAGTACTAATTAAATAAGGTAAAGAATTTAAAGTAAAGTCATTTACACTCGTAATTGTTGCTCTTGGTTTAGTGATATCATTTAAATTTAGCTTCGTAAAAAAATCATTATTAGTAAATTGTTTTATAAAACCATGTTCATCACTAATAAAACCCGTTATAGCATTTGATTTTGCTTCTGATATTGGTAAATTAACCGACCAATCTAAAAAATTTGAAGTAATACTTTCACATTTAATTTCACTACAAAGAGTTAAAGTTGTTATTTTTGATAAGTCTGTAGCAGCACCTTTAATTTCAACTATATTTGTAGTAACTAGCTGCTCTAATGAACCAAGTTCTAAATTAGTAATAGCTACTTGAGGGGGCGAAAAATCTATAGTCGAAATCTTTAAATGAATAGCAGATCTTGTTTTAATTTGCTGATTTGGGTCAGTTGTCCCGCTATTATTATTTTTATCATCAGAAGCTGACAATACCAAATCAAAGTTATTTCCTTCTGTTAAAATAATTACTTTTTGAAAATTATAAATAGACGTTGGTGAGCTCACATTTTCAACAGAATTAGCTACTTTAACCAAACTAATTAAATTTCTATCTGTAGCGATAGCTGTTAACACAATAGAGTTTGTTGTAATTATGTCTAATTGTAAAGTTTTTGATTCAGTATTAATATTATAAGTGATATTTTCATGCAATAAATCTACCTGAGTTATAGTAGAGTTTACGCTTAATACCTTTGAAAGGTCTGTACTAGTTAAAGTAGGTGCTATCTTAACTCCTAAAACTTCTATTTTTGTTAAGTGTAGATTTGGAGGAACTACATCTAAAGATGAAAACTCTGTTTTCTTAGCTATTTTATTAATATTACCCAAAGTATCTATAGCAAAAAATTCTAACTTATTTTTAATACCTGCTTCTACTGGTACTCCAACAATTTCAAAAGTATTAAAACTTATACCTGTATTATTTGCAAAAATACTAGTAATGGGCAATGTCTCTAAACTTGTATTTGATACCCATATACTAGTTAYTCCAGATATATCTATAGATTTTCCTAAAATAGTTACACTATTTAATCCTAACGCTATTCCGTTGTCTAATGGAAAAGTAATTTCAAGTTCTGGTGAACTGTTATCCATTAATAAAAAACCTGTTTTTATCTCATTTCCAAAAATAACTTTATTAGATGACTCCACAACTTTCATTGTAACTTGCACATCGTCTTGATCACCAAGACCAGTTGTATCTTCATCTAATATTTCTTTATCTGAATGCCAATATATTGTAGTTATTAGCCCAGCTGGACTTGATGGTAAATTGATAGCTATACCAGAAGTAAAAAAAATAGCATTTTGTGAAGAGCTCAAAGAAATTTTAGGTTCTGATGGAACTCTCAATAAATTTTGCCCCAAAGTATAAGAAAAAAACACATCAATTAAGTCTGATTCTCCATCAATTAAATTTACATCAATTGGTATAACACCCTGCAAAGTCTTAGTTATATTTTTAACAAAAGAAATCTGAGGAGCAGTATTTAAAATTTGTATATCAAGTATTTTTCCTTCACTTTGAGGTATTAATTTATGATAATCCTCTGAAATTGAAAAGTCGGGCAAAGTTAGCTCGTTTTCAAAACCCAAAACATAATAATCAAAAGCAACAGTAACAACATTAGAAGACGCTAATGAACCATTCACTAAATGCTTTAACTCCAAGCCAAATTTATAACTTTGATCACCAGATAGCTTATTATTAAAAAAGTTAAAGTTTCCTTCAGCATCAGTTTGTGATAAAAAYCTGATTCCAAATTTATTTTGTGCAAAGATACTATAAAAACCTGCGGGAACTTTATTACCACCTAAGCCTCTAAAAATCTTCCCTGAAACATTAATAGATGTATTAAGGCTTTTAGGAACTTCATAGTCGGCTAATACACTTGTCTCTAAAGTTTTAAGTTTTTGAGATAATAAATTAATAGAAGTATCTGTTGTAAAGTTGATTACTATTGATGAACTTGTTATTAAATTTGTCCATAAACTATCCATCTTAACTGGGTCTAAATTAAAAAATTTTATATTGTCTAATCGTGGAGTTTTTGCCACAATCGGAGTTAAAATATCTTTAAAATAAGATTTTGATTTATCTAATGAAAAACTTTGTTTGTAAATTAAGGGAATAAAACTAATTAATTCTCTCAATGATACTTTATTATCCATAGGTAATTTATTACTTATAGTTTTTTGTCTATATAAGACTGAAAAGTTTTTTTCTAAAACTTCTATATAAGACTTTATCCAATTATTTGATACAACTCTTTGATTTGATATTTTTCTAAAAATAAAATTTTGGGTAGCTACTTCTGATAATGCGTCTGGATAACCATTATTACTTGCTGTAATACTAAAATTTGTTTTTGATAACTCTCCAAAGTCTGCCTGAAATATTTTTTTAAAATATGAAAAATAGTTTTCTGGTTCTCTCATTAATTTTTCAAACTCTATTAAATTAGTGCTAGAAAAGCTCTTACTTGCCCAGTAAGCTTTGATTTCACTTTTTAATTTTGAAAAAGAGGTAAATTCTGCAGGTACTAAATGATCTTCACCAAATAAAATGAGTCCTTCTGAGGCTAAGTTTTTTTGTACTCTTTCAATAGAAAAACGCTTTTGAATAAAAAATTCGGATAGATTGTCAATTAAAGTGTTAAAGCTTACAAAAAATTGAGTATCTTTTTGACTTAAACCCTCAATGATTGACTTACTTACCCACGGGTATTCTCTCGCATCTCTAGCTAGTCTCACAACCTTTTCTTTTGATGCTGTTCCACCAATAGAATAATTTATCAATTCATTTATATTTAACCTCAACAAATCATTTGGTAAGGGTAATAAATCAAAATCACTACTAATTAAAGTCCCATCAAAAAAAGCAATTAAATCATTTGAAATTAAATATGTTTTGATGCTAGGTGGATTTCCTAAGTTTACACTTTTCCATTTATCTTTTACAAAAAAGTTTCCTAGACCATCTGAAATAAAAAACCCTGCATTCAAAAATGTATAAAATAATTGTAGCTTTCTCCTTTTAGTCTGTACTATAGAACTTAAAGGTAACGAGCTTTCTACAAAAACTTTAGCCTTTAGATTATCTGATATTTCATAAGAGTCTTTCCATATCTGATTTGTTTGAGCTAAAACTTTAAGTTGTTTTGAAAAAACAGAACCCGAATTACCAGTGCTAACAATTTTACCAACAATATAATCAGAAGAATTAAAATCACTTGATAAAAATGTAAAGTCATTTTGTATACTAGAAATATTTTGAGATAAGTCATCTAATAAAATATTCATTTCTTCTAATATTTTTGAATAAGTTGGAGAGCTTTGATTTACTACTCCACCTATTTTAGCCGAAATTTCTTCTTTTACATATCTAAAAGCACTATCTGACAATAAATTAACACTCAAATTTTCAGATATAATCGTTGTATTTTTTTTTAGTTGAGCTAAAGATATTAACTCTTTATCACCAAATAATACCCTAATAATTAAAGACTCTTTATTGCTTGAAAATATACCTGAACGAATTTGATCACTTGTTATCGCAAAACTACCATCTGGGTTTGTTAACACTTCTGACCCAGATTTCAATAAGTTATCTTGAAAAAAAATATCTGATGCTTTATATAAAAAAACTCGTCCTTGTCCAACAGGAGAGCCTATTAAAGAGTTTGAAACTGATTTTGATATACTAGCTATTTTTGATATAGATGAGTTTACACTAGGAAAGTTTACCTTACCTTGTAAAAAAATACTTGCTGTTGAACTTGAACCAGAAATAGCTTCTTCGCTAAAGCCACCACAGCCAGATAAAATAATACCAAACGCTGTAATAATAATTATTCGCGTACAATTCCAAAAATATTTTTTATTCATAATTTCTATTTTCTACAATTTAAGTAGGTAATAAGATAAGTGTAGACATTTATAGATGTTATTATCGTTATTTTGTTACTTTAATTTAACATGAAGAAAGAGTCTTCTAATATTATTAGTACAAAAAGCACATAAAAAGTTGTTATTTTAAACGATATTTTAAAAGCTTATTACCTAAACCAATTACAAATAAAGACTTTTCATCCATAGCTAATGACTTTAAAGAGCTTAATTTTTTAGATACTAAACCATCTATATAATAATTTAATTCTGATTTTTGTTGAATTGTTATTTGATTATTATTTTCTACCAAAATAGTGAAAATCTTAATTACATCTCCATCAATAATTGCCATTTTATTTTGATAACAAGAGATAGCTTTAGGGTCACTCAAGCTTGTTAAATTTGAAGATAAATCGAAAATATCTACAGAAGATATACTACCATTATTATTTAACCCTTTGTTTGATTGAAATAAATATATATCTACTTTATTTAAAGGAACTTTACCAATGGTTACAATACCTTTATCAAAACGACAAAAAGCTATTGAATCTTGTTGTAAATTTAAACTAGTTTGGCTATTTGTTAAATTATTTAAATCTCTATATTGAATTTTTGATTTTAAATTGCTTCTGTTTTCAAGTAATAAAAGGTGATTTCTTTCATCAAAACTTAAATCCATATCAACTACATCATCAAAATTTGAACTAAATGCAAAAGTAGTTGATACAAAGCTAAAATTTCGACTTGTATCATATTCTAAGTTTCTTTGCCCATTAACTAGTGAAGATTTAAAAGATGTATCTGATGTTTCTTTCATTGAATATAAGCTCTTTTTACCCAAATCAAAAATATAAATTATTCGTGTTGAAGCATTTAACTTTTCAAGTGATGAATTAAAATATAATACATCATTTTGATTTATAATCGCTTGATTAAATAAAGTTTGGCTCCATTTAGTAAAACCTATATGTATCTTTGTTTGTAAAAGGCCTTGATTTGCACTTTCTAGGTTTATTCGATAATGAGTTTGTAAATTTTGACGATAAAAATCAATCGATGATAACTCTTCATCTACTAAAAACAACTCTCCATCAGGAGTAAAACCTAAATCTATAATATTTTGTTGTGCTCCTAATTGACTTGGGTTTTGTAAATAATGAGACTTAAAAATTCCGTCACTAGTGAACGAAGATATACGAGAAGATTTTTTATCAACTACCCATATCTCCTCGATTCCACTAGTCGATGTTCTTTGTAAGCCTCTAATAGATGTAATTGATTGAAATTGTCCGTCTCTTAAACCAAATTTCCCAAAACTTGTAACTAAAGTCATTGAATCATTTGAGTCWCTTTTATATTTATGAATTTGTAATTTGTTATCTGCTACATAAAAATATTTGCCATTAATATCAATATCAAAAGCAACAGGGTTATAAACAAAGGTCAAAATACTTAAAGATTTAAATGACTGAATTGTTTTACTATCAAACTCTTGTCGATAAATTTTATTACTATTTGAATCTAATAAGTGTACCACCTCGCTACCTTCATCTAGTATATTTGAGTTTCCTGAATTAATTTTAAAACTCTGAGTCAATCTAATCGATGATATTGTAGATGGTAACTGGTAATCTAATAAACCTAAAAAACCTGTAGAAGAAGGAGATCCACCCAAAGATTTAGCTAAAGGTGTATTTGGATTAATATCTTTTGCTTGTCCATTTACGAACCTTTGTAACTGACTAGTTGAACTAGTATTTGTAGAACTATAAGTATATGTCACACTTGGAAGAAAAGGAGTATAACTTAATAAAGTAGAAGTAGTCAGATTTAGAAAATTTCCCGAAACTTTTGCTACATCTCTATAAACCTGATGCTCTGTACTTGATTTTCCTTCTCCTAAACTAATATATGACAAAAAAGTGCTTGAGTTTATATCTAAATTTCTTTCTAAATGAATCGTCCTGTTAACATCTGAAAAACTTCCTTCAAATTGTCCATTAATTAAAATTGATTGTTTATTGTTTCCATTATCTAAACTTGTAAAGCTTGAAAAATTATTGAGTTTTATTAATTTAGAATACTCACTATTTGTAGCTCCTACTGCTCCAATTACACTTTGAAAGTTGATTCCAATTAAGCTTAAAGATGGGTTGTTTTCTTGTGAAATTAAAATAGAAGATAAACCAGCACCTGTAAAAGCTAAATCACTAGGTGATGTGAAGATATTTTTAAAAGAATTTTTTAATGAATCAAAAATTGGAAATATTTCAAAACTTAAACTCCCTGTTATAATATTTCCAAAACTATCAGAAGAGGTCAAGTTTACCGTATTAATACCAGATACTGCCGTTAATATTTTTTCAAATTGAATCGAAGAGTTTAATGGTAATACCTTCACTTGATTCCATAAACTTAAAGAAGATGTACTAATAAAAGAAACATTTTCTCCATTAATTTTAAGCTGATTAATAGCACTTAAATCATCTTCTATTTTTCCTCTTATTTTAAATTGCCCTCCTAAAGTTAAATTACTCGTATCTAATTGAAACTCTAAAACTTTTGGTGGAGTCTGATCTTTTTTTATATATAAAATTTCATTCTTAGATAAAGCTTTTTTTATAAAATTTGTATACTTCCCAAAATAATTATCTTCTACAAATATTCTAAGAGGCCAGATTCCATCATTAACAATTGTAGCTGTCATTTGAAACTGTGCAACTTTTGAATTTTGGTCAACAATTGTGACAATTGCATGATGACTAACGCTATTAACTATATTTACTGTTGGAGAAAGTACTAAAGATAAACTCTGAGCTATGGTCATTTTAAAAGAATCAAACTGATCAGTATTATTTCTTACAAAAGAAAAACCTGATTGATCTTCAATGAAACCAGATATATTTATTTCGCATATTGAAGTATTACAAATTGATAAATCAAAAACCTCATCTACAATATTAAATCCATCTGTAACGATAATTAATTTATCAATAGAATTTATAGAAGTAACTACTAAACTAGGGTTTGTTACATCATCTAGCTCAAAAGTAAAAGGAGATAAAGTTGTAATATTACCTAATATATCTATTGCTGAAATATTAACAATATTACTAGTACCCTCTACAAAAGGCAAACCCGTTAAAACCCATGTAAATTGGTTACTAGTTGATTTTGTACTAACACATTCTGATAAAATACATCCCATAACACTTGAAATTATTGATGTATCTACAGACAGTCCACTAATAGACTGATTTTTTGTAAAAATAGTTGTCAAACTATTTATTGATGGAGAAGATACAAATATAGAAGGCCCTTGAAAATCTAAAATTTTTATTTCTAATGAAATTTTAGACTCTTGGCTTCGTAAATCAAAAGCCTTAAAGTCTAATTGGTAGTTTTTTTGCTCTTGTAAAAAAGTAATTCGATCATTGATTGTAATTTGATTATTTTGTGGAGGAAAAAACCTTTTTTTATCAACTTCATATAAGCTTATATTATTTTCATCTGTAATATTTAAAGTGTATTGCATTGAAGATGTTGTCAATGCATCGATCTCTATTTTTATTGATTTAACTCCCCTTTCAAAACGTGTCCAACTTTGGGCTAAAGTATATTTTAAACTATCTCCAATAATAATAGGATTTACAGCTATTTCTTGAGTCAATAAACTTGAGCCATTCACAGAAAAAGATTTAATTACTTTTAGTGTTGGCTCATGCTGAGATTTAAATATTGATAGCTCTTGCAACCATAGTCTGGGGCCAATTACATCTAAAGAATTTATAAGCATCGTACTACGAAACGAGGCTTCATTAGAAAATATATCCTGAGTTTCTATTTCAATTAAATTTGAAAGCCCAACATTCAATTTTAAATTTGAAAAATGCCAGATTTTTGAATCACTTAAGTCTTGAACCCCATTCAAAGCTAGACTATTAGAACTTAAATTACGTAAATTTACAAAACTAACTCCACTCAAATCACTAACCTTTATATCTACTTTTGTTAAAACATCTGAATTTACAGTCGAATTTGGAAGCGGAGATAAAAAACTGACAACGGGCTCTAAAAAGTCTAACTTTTGACCAATACTAGCTATCAAAGAACCAACGTCAGCATTATCGAACTCTCTTAACCCAATACTTAATAAACTAGAAGATATTGCAGAAGAACTATTTAAATCTCTTTGTAAGTCCCAATAAAAAGTCACTCTTTTTGTTTCTTTTGTAGAGTTTAATAAAAGTGGGTTTTTTGTAGCAGTTTCATTAAGTGATAGTTTTAAACTACTAGTAGTTTGAGAATTATTTAAAATAGAATGTTTCATAAATAAAGATAAAATCGATGATTCAAAATCACTATATTCAACAGAAATCTCAAGCAATGATTTTGTTAATTGCTTATTAGATACTATCCGTAAAATAGGAGATTGATTACCCTTTGTAATCTGAGTCGATAAAATGGTTTCAGATTGACTTGAATTTATTTCATCTAATAAATAATAATCAGGTAAAGTTTTATTAATTTCCCAACCATAAATATTAAAGGCTTCACTCAATGTCAATATTTGTGAACTTGAGCCTGAAAAAGAGTTTAACTCTATTTCAAGGCTTAAACTTTTAGGTGCTTGTATATTTGAAAATAAAAACTCTCCAAAACCATTTGTATGAGTTGTTTGCATTATTTGTTGATTGCTATTTTTTAATAATAGTTTAAAACCCTCTAAAGGAGATTTAGTTTGAAATGAACTCAATAAACGACCTTGTATACTCATTATTTCATTTGAACTACCAATACTAAAGTCATTTTTAAAACTTAAAAGAAGCTCTTTTATCTTATCTTCCCATAAAGTAAAAAATGTATCTGTAGGCATATTTTTATTTAAAACTTGATTATAAAACAAAATGCTATTTTTAATTTTTCTTTGTAAGCTTAAAATATTTAAATAATTTGGTTTCTTTGTAAAATTTTCACTTACAAATAAGTTCCCTTCTTTTGGAAAAATTAAAAAACCTTCAAATAACAATTCGTAAAAAAAATCCATCGTAGTTAAAGTCGTAGTATTTAATAATACTTGATTATTATCGATCTTATTTCTATTCCAAAGAAAAAACTTCTTAGTAAAAGATACATTTCTACTAATATACTCATTTTCATAAATCAAAGAATCTGAAAAGTTTTTATATATTAAATTTTGAGTAGCTAATTTAGATAATGGGGCAAAAAATAAATGTCCATGAAGTTTAGTATTAAAATTTTTCTCTAAAACATCTTTGTGTTTTTGTCTCAATGCGTTTTCTAAATAAAATAAATAAACCTCATCTTGAGAAAGAAAATCTCTAAAGTTAGATGAGCCAAAACTTAAGTTTTGTCTAATATTTTTTCGTAGCCCTAAACTAGCACTTAAACCTTTGGTAAACCCTACAGACTTATAAGAGTCAAATGGAAAAAAATAAGACAAGTCACCTTTTTCATTTTTTGCAAACTCTCCAGATAATAAAGTACTTGTAAGATGAATAGAAGACTTTTCATAGAGTGTATTTATACTTATAGAAGGCAAACTATTTATTTTAGAAAACTCTTCTATAACATTTAAGTTAATCCAAGGAAAATTCAAACTATCTTTTAATATGCCATAAACCACTATTTTATGGTTTGGGCTTTTATTTGATAAAATCAAAAAATCATTCAAAGACAAATTAATAACTTTATTTGGAGACCTTAAAATTGATTTTTCATTCTCTGAAATCTGTAAGTTTATTTTCAGCAATATTTCTTCTAAACTTAAATAACTTTTTAATTGTATCGTATTTCCATTATCTAACTTACCCCATCTATCCATAACCAAGATAGTTGAATCTGGTAGTACAACAAAGTAGCCTAAATCAAGTAAAGATAATAAAAGTTGAACGTTTTTTCTAACGGGAGAAAAGTTATTTTTTTGAGATAAATCGTCTTCTATTCTTGATTTTATTTCTAAAAAGTCTGAAATAATGATATCTGTTTTATCTAAAGAAGTTGCTTTATCAAACCATGCTTTACCACGACCTGCCAATCTTTGATCTCTATTCACTAAAAAGTCACTACTTTTTATATTTGAAAAAGTTAAGTCAGAATATTTTAGTTGTAAATCTATTACCCTATCTATTAAAGGTTTAATTTGAGATTTAATATCACTACTTAAAGTTAAATTATCTCCTCCTCCAATTCTAAAAAACAATTCTTCTTTTATAAACCTATAAGCACCATCTGAATTTACATCAATTGAAATAACATTAGACCTAGTAGAATTATGTAAACTAAATATTTCTTTATCATCAAATTTAAATCTAAATACTAAATTGCCTGATGGCACATTTACAAAGTCTTCTTCATTTAAAATAAATTGACCTTGATTATTTGTTATTACATTTACATCTTTTCTTAAAAGATCATTAGAAAATAAAAAATCATCAAATAAAAATACACTTAGCTTAGCCGAAGCTACTGTTATACTGGCTGTACTTTTTGAAATTGACCTTGAAATAGAAGGTAAAGTTGAACTAGGAAAACTCAATGTGCCACTAACAAATAATTTTGTAGCCTTTATTGAAGCATTTGACTCTTCAACTTTTGCCCCACAACCTGTTATAAAAAAAATGAGGATTAAATAATAAAGGTAAGAGTATATTTTTGTTTTATTTTTTTTCATTTACATCTATAAGTAGTTTTTTTTATGGTTAAGTTACTTTTAACTATCGACTAAATGTAGTTATATTTGTGGATTTTAGTACAAAAAACTAGTTTTTTACTAAGTTTTTGTATAAAGTTAAAGTCGATAAATTTAATAAACTTTAGACTAAAATTTCATATGAACAAAAAACGTATTAACTGTATAAAATGTAAATATTATAAAGTCACTTGGGAGCCAGAAAGACCGCACGCCTGTACACTTTTTTCTTTTAAAAGTAAAATCATACCAATGTATGTAGTTAGAAAAAGTGGTGGACAGCAATGTCAGGGTTATATTTTAAAGAAGTAAATTCAATCAATGGAGCCCTAGCTAAAGTGGCGAGTTAACTCCACTTCACAAGCCATTAAATCATTTCATTCGGCCATCATATTATTGTCATTTGAGAGTTAATCATCATTTAGATGTGATAGATTATATGGACTCTACTAGACCATTGGCTTATGCTTTAACGTTTGATATCAGGGAATTTGAAAGTACAGAGATGAAAAACCAGCAAATTTTAATGATGATAAGTTTATCAAAAATAGGTACGCTAGGAATCTATTATAATATAGTAAATGGACTAATTATCAATTTGTAAATCTCGACGAGTTAAAGATTCTGCTATAAATACTGAAACTAAGGAATTCATACTTACGCCCTCTTGTTTAGCTCTTAATACTAAACGAGTGTGTAGAGTTTTTGGAATTCTTGTCATAAACTTACCACTTGAAGTTTCACCAGCTAATGGAATAGGTCTTCCAATATGTTCACATTTTTCGAGCCATGATTCCATAGCTTCAGCACCATTTTCTATTGCTTCTTCTGGTGTTTCACCATCAGATATGCAACCAGGCAAATCAGGAAATGAAATTAACCATCCCCCACCTTCATCACTTGTAAGGGGTCTCATATCAAAAGGGTATTTAATAGAACTCATAATTTATCCTTTATATCATCAACTAAAATTAAAAACTGATTGATGTAAATAGATTTTATTGGTCTTTTGAATGGAATAGTAACAGCAATGTTTGAAAGCTCATGATAAAACACAAAATGGCTTCCTCCTGTTTTACGAACTTGAATTCCAAACCTGTTAGCCAAGGTCTCTATTTGTTCAATTTTCCAATCTTTTGGATTGGATCTCATTTTTTTTAGTAGTTTTTCTATTTTACTAATACATTAATGATACTTAGTATAGTATCATTTGACAAGTAGATAAATTAAATGTAAGGATTGATTTGGTATTTGAAAGAAGTTGGTTGTTCAATTATAAGTATAAAATAATCCTCAAACAAAAATGACCACTATTGAAATTTTATCAAAAAAGGAGAATAGGCTGACTACAGATTCAAATAAAAGTTAATTTTACAAAATATTTCATCAACAAAGCACATAGACTTTTCACGTCTGGTAGTGGAGGTACAGTGTGTTGCCTATGACAGAAGAGAGAGGTGGTGACAAATAGAAATATTGTAACCTCAGGAAAGGTAGATTATCAAAGAACAAATAGCTCGAAACCATACCTTTCATAGGTTTCTAGTTTTCAAAAAATCCTAATACATTCAAATTTATACATGCGACGAATAAGATAAATTCAAAATAGTTTATCATCAAAGTATATCATTTTCGTATGCTGTATATATAGCTATTTAACGTTTGAAGTCAGGGGGATCAGGTATCACATCGCTAATATCAAAGGGGGAAATAATGCAAGGCCATGTGTTTCAAACATGAAAAACCAACAAATTTAATGATAATTTGTTTATTGAAAATAGAAGTATGCGTATTAAATTACACTCTGTTTTCTGAACTTAGCTTTTTGATAAGATACTCATTTAAGCTTTTACCCGCAACACTAGCCTGATTTAGTAGATCTCGATGTAAATTACTTGGGATTCTTAAAGAAATTTTACCCGAACAGTTTTTAACTGAAAGTGGCTCTGGAATTGGCTTACCTATATCAAGTAAAGTTTCTAAATAACCTTCTATAGCTTCATTTGCCATTTCGATTGCCTGTTCTGTAGTTTCTCCATGAGTCATACAGCCTTCTAGTTCAGGAACATTTGCTATATAGACTTGATCTTCTTCACTCCAATTTACTTCAATTTTATATTTATACATCATTAGTCCTATTTTAAAGCCTTTTTAATTTGCTTGATTATGTATGTTTTTAATTCGTTATTGTGTGTTGCTAAAGTTATTACTTTGGATCCATCTGTCCATTGTTCATGACTTCCTTTTGTCCTATTTTTAGTCCAACCAAAATGTCCTAATAGTGTACGGATTTCGGATGCATTTATAGTTGACGCTTGTAGCTTTTTGTATAATTTATCTTTTTTAGTCATTTATCAATGATAGCACAAGTGATATTATGATGTAAATTTCTAAATTTAGTTTGCTGTTGAATTATAGGTATAAAATAGTCCTCAAATAAAAATGACCTCAATTGAAATTTGATTAAAAAATGAAAATAGGTTAGCTACAAATTCAAATTAAACTGCATAAGAAATAAAAGTTAGTTTTACAAGAATTTCATCAATAAAAACAAGAGCCTTATTTATCTGGTAGTGGAGGTACAGTGTGTTGCCTATGCTAGACTTAGCGAGGGAGTATCAAATACAAGTATTGTAACCTTAAAAAAAAGAGATTATTAAAGAGCAAATGGCTGGAAACCGTACCTTTCACAAGTTTCTAGTTTTCAAAAAGTCGTGATTTATTCAAATTTATACATGCCACGAATAAGATAAATTCAATAAAATTTATCATCAAAGAACAGTACTTTCATATCTGGCATCAACAGCCATTTCGGCTCAGGGCCTAACGTCTAAGCTGAAAGGGCGGGAGCATCACTAAAGCTCTCATCTGAAAGGAAATAATTTTGCAAAGCCATCTGCCCCATATAGCTCGATACTTTGTATGTTCACGTTCCTGTCGAATTGTTTGTTAGATTGGCACAGCGAAAAGCTCGACAATTGCAGACACGTAAAATTTACAACTTTAGATAATGGTAGCTAGACTGAAAGTGTCTTTGCTTGGGATAAAAACTAGTTATTGGAATCATAACCCTCTAAATGATAAATTATCATGTCTAAAATTTGAACCAAATAAAAGTAAATGTTAAGATATTACTTGTGATAATTATTGAGTAGTTTTTAATATTTCATATAACATTGTTATTCAATAATTTGTTTTTGATTAAAGGTTAACAATGATATTTCAAACTTCTAGACTTTGTATAAAAAAGTTAACCATTGATGAATTTGAACCCTTTTTTCAACTTCATAGTGACCCACAGGTTATGAATCCAATTCCTGCCCCTATACTAAATTTTGATGCTAGTAGACAGGAATTGAATAGAATTTTAAGTGCTTACAAGGTAAAAGATCATCGTCTAAGAGTGTATGGAGTTTCTCTTTTAGAAAATAATAAATTTATTGGACTTTGTGCAATAATTAGTACTGATTCACATTCAAGAAGTATCGGTTATCGCTTTTTAACAGAATATTGGAAAAGAGGCTTTGGAACCGAAGTCACAGAAGGATTAATAAGTTACCTTAAACAAAATAAAAAAATTCATAAAATACATGCTGCTGTAGCTAAAGATAATCTTGCTTCAAAAAAAATACTCAAAAAATTCATGGTCTTTACCAAAGACGAGCTTGACACTGAATCTGATAGCTATGAAAGTCATTTTGAACTACAAATTGAATAATATAATTATCATATCTGAAATTTGATACAAATAACAATTAATGATTGCTACAAAAACAAACCAAAGTTTAGAACAAAATGAAACTGACTTTTAAGAATAAGTCTCAATATAAAAAACTATCAACAAAGAGTAGATCATTATTTTTTAATATGCTTTCAAAATGTCTTGAAAAAAGTAACTGTTTGAATAATTTATCATCAGAGCGATAATTTTACAAAAAGTACTACAGCATTAAAATTATTTACAATTGGATTTATGGATGCAAAAAACAGTATGCAAATTAGGATGACTTCAAAAATTTAACCAACAGAGAAAAAATGATAAAATCGTGAATAGCTTATTGACTACCTCCTGAAATTAGTGACAACAAAGCAACAACTTTACAATCACGTCTGTCATAATTGAAATCTGTCGCCGCCTTTTGAAATTTGATCCATAAAGACAGTAAATCTTATGTGATGAAATCAAAACTAAAATACCGACAAAGGATATATTTTTGGCAATCTAACAAAAGAAATAATCCTAGGATTTAACGTCTAAGCTGAAAGGGCGGGGACATCACTAAAGCTCTCATCTAAAAGGAAAAATTTTTGCAAAGCCATGTGTCCCATATAGCTATATACTTGATATGTTCACGTTCCTATCAAGCGCTGTGTTAGATTGGAACTGCGAAAAGACCGACAATTGCAGGCACGTAAGGCTTACAAATTTAGATAATGGTAGCTAGACTGAAAGTGACTTTGCTTGGGATAAAAACTACCAACTAGAATTTATAGAAACAAAAACCTCTAAATGATGAAGCATCATATTTGTAATTTGAACCAAATTGTAATTGATGATTGCTACAAATACAAACCAAATTTTAGAACACAAATAAAACTAGCTTTTAAGAAGGGGATATCAATATGAAAAAACTATCAACAAAGTCAGAATATCTTATTTTTGAATAAACTCTCAAAATGTGAACATGAAAAAAGTAACCTCTTGAATAGTTTGCCATCAGAGCAATAATTTTACAAAAAGGTGCTACAGCATTAAAAAAGCTTACAATTGGATTTATAGATACAAAAAAATAGTATGCAAATCTGAATAATTTCAAAAATTTAACCAACAGGGAGAAATTGATGAAATCGTGAGTTGTTTATAAGCTATCTCTTGAAATTAGTATCAACAAAGCAATAATTTTACAATAACGTCTCTCGCATTGGAAATCTGTCGCCTACCAGAGGAAAGAGGAACCAAATCAAGAGTACATCCTATGTGATGAAATCAAAACCAAAATACCAACAAAGGATATGTTTTTGGCAACTTTACTAAATCCAATAATCCCAGGATTTAACTTGTTATTATACGATATAAAAAGCACATATCAAAAAAAGACTAAATAGCCTAAAGCTTTATAAGTAAAAGATTAACATAAAGTTTTCACTAAATTAATTTGTAAAATTAATACATTCTCAATAAATCTGATATTATTACATAATTTAATTAACTTACAACTTGTGATACAATGAATACATGTATTCAAAAAGGAACTAATATGGCAACTTCAATACGCTTAAAATCAGACATAGAAAACAGATTAAATCATCTAGCTTTAGCTACAGGTAGAACAAAAGCTTATTATTTAAGAGAGTTAATTGAAAATGGACTTGATGATTTAGAGGATTGCTATTTAGCAGATAGCATCATGGAAAAAGTTCACAAAGGAAAAGAGAAAATTTACTCTTCAAAAGAAATGAAAAAAGAACTTGGCTTGGATAGTTAATTATACTGAATCTAGTTTACGTAAATTAAAAAAAATGGATAAATCTACATCAAATAAAATTGTAGATTTCATAGACAACCGAATAGGTACTTTAGATGATCCAAGAACTATTGCTAAACAATTAAAAGGAAAGTTAGGTTCGTATTGGTCATATAGAATTGGAGATTACCGAATCATATGTGACTTACAAAATGATGAACTTATTATTCTGATTGTTGACCTTGGACATAGAAAGTTTATTTATAAAAAAAATTGACCAATAAAATAGAAATGATGAAATCATAAGCTATTTATTAGTAACTTCTTGAAAAAAGAATCAAAATAACAGTAGATCCAATAAGTTGAACAACAATTAAAAACTCATCGAAGGATATTTTTTTGGCAACTTTACAAAAGAAATAGTCCTAGGATTTAACGTCTCAATTGAAAGGGCTAGAGCATCACTAAATCTACCATCTAAAAGGAAAAATCTTTGCAAAGCCATGTGCTATATATAGCCATATACTTCATATGTTCTGTCGAGTAGCCAAGGAGTACTTCCCCCCCAAGGCTCTCACAGAACCGTACGTGAAGCTCTCACTTCATACAGCTCTTCTATGTTCAATATTCTTAAAACAGCCAAATAACTACCTAAAAATACCTTGTCTTTATAGTACAATCCTACCAAAATTAATTGGGTGTAAATACAATAAAGACTAAACAAGGCCATCCCTTTTCTCCAATTTCATTACAAAATCTTCA
>NVVD01000044.1 GCA_002402105.1 Candidatus Cloacimonadota bacterium | reverse complement strand
TCCCAATGTAACCTTTTGAGCTTATCTTCTTTCTCTTGCGAGGCAGATGACTTAGCTCGTTGCTCTCGGGTGTTTTCAAGAGCCGTACAGAATGCCACAAATTGATAACGTATGTCAAGAACTATTTTAAAATATTTATAGTTTATTTGACTTTATTAAATCAACAATAATATAATCACTCAACCTTAAAAGTATAAAACAAGCTAAAAGTTTATTAAATTATCACTATATGTTTAAAATTAAATTAATTAAAAGTATTGAAACATCCCCCTTAAGAAAGTCTATTTTACGACCCTTTCAAAATGAAAAGTTTATTATTTATGAAGGAGATAATCATAAAGAAAGTTTTCATCTGGGTATTTTTGATGATAAAAAGCTCATCGGAATATTATCTATACTTAAAGAAAAATCAAATGACTTACGCCTAAGAGGTATGGCTATTGATTTAAAATATCAAAAAATGGGACTTGGCTCTAAATTATTAAACTTTGCTTTAAATAAAATGAAAAATGAAAAAAAGTATAAATCACTTTGGTGTAATGCTCGAATTATAGCCCTTTCTTTTTATAAAAATTTAGGCTTTTTAGAGTCTGGGAGTATCTTTAATATTTCAAATATTGGTCAACACATTAAAATGATATATTTTTTTGATTCAACTAAAAGTATAATCTACGGAAAACGTATAAAATTACGACAATTAAGCTTTCAAGATCAATCCGATATTTATCATAATATTCAAGATCAAGAAATAGACTTTAATACTCCTATTGTATTTCCTTTTAGTTTAAAAAATGCTATTGAATATATAATAAAGTCCAACTCTAATAAAAATCATGTAGAGTTTGGTATTGAGCATTATGATAGTAACCAAATTATCGGAGTTATGTCATTGTATAATATTCACTCTGATAAGCCCTTTATAGGTTATTGGCTGACTAAAAAGTTTAGAGGATTATCCTATACTAAAGAAGCTCTTCAGTTAATTTTAAAATTTTCTAAAAATAAGCTTAATATTTACAAATTAGAAGCAACAGTTTTATCTACAAATATTGCTTCTATAAAATTACTTGAAGGCTTTAATTTTAATTACAAAAAAACTACTGAAAATTTTATTAAAATTAAATCAAAGTTTTATGATTTAAAACATTTTCAACGGAAACTATAATTTACAGCCATCAAGTGGTAAAATTGCATGATTTTACACACTAACTGAGTATATTAAAGTAAAAAAATATGAATAAAGACGACCCATTAATGGACATATTTCTTGCTATGAGTGATAAACACCTTACGCAATACTCTGAGCTACCTCTGGCTATCCAAGAAAAGCTAAAAGAAAAGTTTTTATTAATTGCTAACTCAGTAATTCAGGCTCCACCTAAAAAAGAAAAACAAGTAAAAGAAAGTTCATCTGATACACAAAATCAATTAGTTCCTTCTCTTAGTTCATGTCCATTTTCTGATAATATTACTTTTCTTGATGCCAACTCTATCAAGTTTGAAATTACTTCTACTAGAGAAAGTATGTTTTCAGGAATCGGCTGTTTCAGTGTTATAGCTTTCTTATTTTTTGCTTTTCAAACACAATTTATTATCGCTTTTATTTGTTTTGCAGCTATTGTTGGTGCTGTATATTTATCTTCTATAACAGATGACTATATATTATATGACAACAAAAAAAAGAAGCTAATCAATCACCGACAATTAGGTACTACAATCAACCTTATTGATTTAGCACCCCATAGATATATTAAAGCTTTTGCCGTACAAGGTAAAAAATGCTCTGATAAAAGTAATAGCTGGTGGGAATATCAAGCTATTGCAGTGACTATAGATGGAGACTTTATACAATTAAGCGACTTTTACAAAGATGCTTTTTTTGAAATTAAAGTAAACCTAAGAGAAATTTCCCAATTTTTAAACATAGAATTTTTGAATTATGCAATTGCTGAAAGTACTTTAGAAGTATATGGCTCTGGTAGACAAATGCAATTAGTCTATAGTGACTAAAAATAGGTATAAAAAAAACCTCTGATTTCTATATTGTATTGGGGGGAAAATCAGAGGTATTTTTATTCAAGCAGTTGATAAACAAAGTTTTAAGTAAGGTCGCTGTCAAAAATTAAGTAAGCTTTGCAGTTAATTCAAGTCTTTTTGTTTATCTCTAGTTTGAAAACAATTCAAGTTTTTAAGTTTAGTATCTTTGTCTTCATCAATGTATATAGAAAGAAGCGTGCCAAGTTTAAAACCCTATAAAGCTGTTACTAAAATCTGCATGATGCTCTAAATCAAACACTTTTTAAAAACAACTGTTGCTTTAAAGGCACTCCATATCTAAATTATTATATTTAGCCTCAAAAAAGCCACCTTTTAAGTTTTTAACCTTAAACCCATTTAATTTTAAAATACGATAGGCTAAATATGCTCTTTGTCCTTTTTGGCAATAAACAACTATTTTTTTGGTCCTATCAATATCAGATAGTTTATTTCTTAAGTCTCCAAGAGCAATATGAATCGCTCCTTTAAGTTTACCTTGATTTAAAAGTTCATGCTCTTCTCTAACATCAATTATAATACCATCAAAATCAATCATCTCACTTACTGAAACATATTGATGTTTACCTGTTTCCATATTAGATGCTACAAAACCAGCCATATTGATAGGGTCATTTGCTGAACCAAAAGGAGGTGCATAAGCTAAATCTAAATTTTCAAGATCAAATACACTCATACCACCAGTAATTGCAGTAGCCAAAATATCTATTCTTTTATCTACACCAGTTTTTCCAAGTACTTGAGCGCCTAGTATTTTTGCAGTACCTTCTTGAACTAATATTTTAGTAGCTATCATATTAGCACCAGGATAATAACTAGCATGATCCCAATCTCTTGTAATACTCGTAAAAAAAGTAAAACCAAAGTCGCTAGCTTGCTTACTATTTAAACCTGTTGTTGCTACTACTTGATCAAATATTCTTACAATTGATGTACCAAGAGCACCTGTATAGCTCATATGACCACCAACTGCATTAGCTCCAGCAATGCGACCCTGTTTATTAGCAGGCCCAGCTAAAGGTATTCTAAGTTTTTGGCCCGTAATTTGATGAAAAGTTTCAGCCATATCACCAACTGCATAAATATCTAAATCAGAACTTTGCATTTTTGAATTAGTAACAACTCCACCTGTAAGCCCAATTTTAATACCAGCATCTTTCACCAAGTTTAATTCTGGCTTAACACCAATACTAATCAAAACTATATCTGCATCTACTTTTTGTCCATCTTCAAGTAAAACGCTATCATCTAAAATTTCAGTTGCACCAAGACCTGTATATAGAGATACTCCTTCATTTTGTAAAACATTTTCTTGTAATTCTGTTGCTATATCCTCATCTAAAAGTGGTAAAATATGAGATGCTTTTTCAATAACTGAAACTTTTAATCCTCTATGTGAAAAAGCTTCTGCCATTTCAAGCCCAATAAATCCTCCACCAATAACAACAGCTGTTTTAGGTTGATTTTTATCAGAAAAGTTAAAGATTTTATCCATATCGGGGATATTTCTAAGAGTAAAAACATGACTTTTATCTACACCCTTAAATGGAGGAACCAAAGGACTAGCTCCCTGAGAAACAATCAATTTATCATAGCTCTCTTGACGCTCACCATTAGGACCCTTCACTATAATAAATTTTTCACTTGAGTTAATAGATGTAACTTCATGTTCAACATGAACATCAATATTATATTTAATTTTAAAAGACTCAGGCGAAGCAAGTAACAAAGAATCTCTTGATAAAATTTCTTTTCCTATATAGTACGGTAAACCACAATTTGCAAATGAAATAAATGGCCCTCTTTCAAATACTAAAATTTCACAATCTTCTGATTCTCTTCTTGCTTTTGCAGCAGCAGATGCACCACCTGCAACTCCACCAATAACTAAAATTCTCTTTTTCACTCTTTTTCCTTTATTTAGAACAACAAACTTTTGATTGGTTCCATGGTAATATTTTTAAACGCTTAACTAAAAACTATATCGCATGGCTACATATACATTATTATTTGAGTTAAATTGTCCAAAAAAAGTATGTTCATTTTTTCTGACAAATAAGTTAGCACCAAGCTCAATCGTTTTTTGATCGTTTAATTTATAGGACACATTTGGTCTAATATATAAATCATCATCTGATGGTGAAAAATATGTAAACATAGAAACTCGCAAATCTTGATTCATTAGCAATTTACTTAATCGTAAGGTCGTTACATGTCTTGTTCTATCTTTTAATCTAGTATTTAAAAAAACATTTTTAACATAGCTATCATAATTAATCATTGATTCAATATAATATTGAACAGATGCTGTAAAGTTTCTTGCAATTTCTTGTTCGTAGCCAAGTAGAAATTTGTACTCACTATTTATAATATTTGGATTTGTACCTGATTTATCATCTCTTGATTGATATAAACCAAACTCTAGGTTTGCAATCCCTTTTTTAAAGTTTGATCTAATACTAAGCCCTGTTACACGTAACTTTGGAAATATAGCAAATTTACCACTAGGGTCATCTCCAGCAGGGCTTTTATAAAAACCATCATACATATAAAATGCTAGCTCTTTACCATCAATATTTTTATGAACTCTTAAAGATAGCTCACTATCATCAAACCAATCATTTGGTTTTATAGATGGGGTAATAGCATTTTGTCCACTAATTGTTTTTGAATGGTGGTTCCAATACGAAAGCCTATCTCCTGTAATCCAACGATCAGAGTCAAACCTTGGTACATAAACAAAGTCTACATTAGCTATGTCATGAAACCAACTCGTTTTTATAGCATCAGATGGAGCTTTTAGATACTCATCATTACGACCAATAAAAAAAGAGTTCCAGTCTTTTGGAAATAAGTCATTAATAAATAACATATCTCCAGTACCCCAAGTTAAAATTTGACGACCAACTTTAACATCAATGTCCTCACTAGGAAAAAATAAAATATTCAACTCTCTTGGGTCAAACCATCCTTGACCCTCTTCAAAGTCATTTTTTTGACTTAAAGCTACATCATCTAATAAAAAATCAGACCTAAAGGTAAATTCATATTCATCTTTTTGCAAAGAGTAATCAAGTTGTAATCTTATTTCAGAAAGTGTTTTTGTATTTTGACTTGTTGCCCCTTGCGTACGTTTTCCAAATCTAGTTTCTAAAAAGCCATGAATACCAAACGGTGTTTCAAATGCTTGTAAGTTTATAAACAATAAACTAGTAACAAGTAATAACTTTTTCATCTTCTTACTTCTTTTGGTGTCCTTCGTAAGTAACGCTCTGTAAAAACTTTTGATTTTATTTTTAAATTATACTTAACTTTATGAAACTCAAGTTCTGTAAAGCCACCTGTATCTAAATTATGTACCTTAGATTTTGTAATTGTTAAAAATCCATTAAAATCTTTTACCTCTAAAGCTTCAACCAAACGATACTTTTTACCACTTTTATCAAAATACTCTGTTTTCATTGGTAAAAAGCTCTTTTTATCTATCCACAACATATATTTTGAAAACTCTACTGATTTTTGATTTTTAGGTGTGCTTGAAATAATATAATATTTTTCATCTTCTTTTAATAAAGTATGATGATCTGCTTTTATACCTCGTCCCGATACATCTTCATATAAAAAGTCAGACCCTACAAAACTTGTACGTTTATCAGTAGCAGCAATACGTTTAACTAAATCAAGAGCAGGTAAATATAACCATCGATCATCATCTTTTTTGATATGTTTATGTACTAAAAAAACCATTTTTCTAACATCAGTAGGTCTACTAAAATAAACATAATATTGTTGGTCTCCACCTTTTTTTATATTACGACGCAAAATAACAAACTCTCTTTTTCTTACTCTTTTTTGAGAGTCAACAATTTTCATTTTTACATGTGACTTACCATCATTCGCTTGATAATATGAAGCTAAATTTGCTCTTTTAATGATCTCTTGAACTGTAACTCCTTTTGTAAAAGAAGTGTTTAACAAAGTTATAAAAATAATAAATAAACGAAACATTAGTTTCTCCCTTTTTTTGATATAAAATAAGAAATCATTAGTAATACGAAAGTAGCTATCATAGCTTGTGGCATCATCGCCATAAATGATATTTCTAATAATTGATGTAAGTTAATTACAACTAAAGAAACACTAGATAAAATAATCACTACATGAGAGCTATAAGTCATTTTTTTAGAGTTTTTATTAAAAAATAACTTTGGCTCTAAAACTTTAATTAAAGCTGGTATAAATACCAAAGTAGATATACCTGCAATGGTTAAAATAGTTGCTAAAAATACTCCAACTGTTTGATAAGGTATCAATGTAGCTGTTAAAAGTGGAGTAAACCCAACAGCAACAACAATTAAATTTCTGATAATGGCCCTTGTTGGCTCTTGAAACATTTCTTGTTTAGCAAGTTTCCAACTGCCATAATGTATAACTGTCTCACGAGCTCTAACTAAAAAATGAATTGCAAAATCAACAGCAAGTCCAAGGGTTAAAGATGATAATAAAGCAATTGGCATATCATAATCTTTTCCAAGTAAGCCAACCATTCCATAGATAAAAGCAATTGTTATACTAAGAGGAATCATAGACAAAATTCCCCAAAGTGTTGATCTAAACAATACACTCATCATAATAAAGACAACTAAAAAACTTCCTAAAAATGCTTGTAACATCCCTGATACCATTTTATCTTGCCACATTACATTGATATAAGTTAAGCCAAACCAATTATGCTTTAAATGATATTTTTTTGCATTTTTTGCCATAAACTCATCAACAGCTTTAGACACTTTTACCATATCTTTATTATTTCCACTATTGAGTTGTAACCAAATACTTGTCCGTTTATAGTCTGGTGTTACTAAATGCCATAAATCTTGAGGTCTATGACTATTTTGATATGTAATTAAACATTGAGCAACAGCCAAAGAGCTTTTTGGAATCTTATACTCTTTATCATCACTATTTCTTAACTCTCTATGAATCGTTTTTACAATGTCAGATATGGAGTTTGACTTACCTACAATACCAGTAGTTAAAAGATAACTTTGTAAATCAGACATAAAGTTTAAAATTTCTGGTTGTTTAAATGTGTCTTCTTTACTTTTTTCAAGTTCTAAAAGGCTCAAAGCTTCATCAAATATTTCATAGCTATCATCATCTGCTTGATCTAGTTGTTTTTCTAAATAATTTTCAATAAAGCCATCTACTAACTGAGATTTAGTCATTAAAGAGTTTTGTTTAATGTAGCTTGACCAATTTTCATTTAATGTTTTCAAAATTGGTCTGATACCATTAAAATGAACCAAGCTTTTATTCCAAGAGTTTTTAACATCTATTCCAAATTGAGCTACAGTATTTTCTTTTGTTGATTCTAAAGTCAGATAAGCCATATAGGTTCCACCAAAGTGACTATTTAAAACTCTATCAGCCTTTCTAATTTTATGATCATAATTAAACCATAAAACAGGGTTATCATTAATTTGAATTTTTGTGATTCCGTAAACTGCAACTATCATCATGACAATAGCTACTGTAAAAATAGTTTTAGTTTTATGATATGTAAATTGATTTAACCATTTTAATATTGACCCAAAACTTTCATTTTTATTATCACTTGATGTTTTTGCCCCAAAGTTTTCTAACATACTTTGTGGAATCAACATAATATAAGCTGGGATAAAAGTAATCGTAAAGAACCAAGCTAGCATGACTCCAATTCCGACAAAAATACCAAATACTTGAACAGGAGGGATAGGAGTTAAAGCAAGTGAGGCGAAACCAGCAGTAGAAGTTAAAGATGTATAAAGCATTGGCCAATAAAGCTCTTTTAAAACTTCTTTTAAAGTTTGTTTTTTATCTTTGATATTTGGATATTTATCAAAAAATTCAGATAATAAATGTACCGAATCTAAAACAGCAATTGGCATAATAAAAATAGGAATCATAGAGCTCATAATATGAACTGTATTACCAGAGATTATTAATAAAGACATAGCATAAGTAACTGATATACCAGCTAATATCATCGGAGATAAAATCAGTATAAACTTTTTAAAAAACCAAAATAATAAAATAAAAATCATGACCATTGCCATTGGCCCTGTTGAAAACATTTGTTTAAACATCTCAACACCAAAAGTATCATTGGCTACTGGTAAACCAGTAATATGAAACTCATCATCTCCGCTAAACTCTTTAATTTTATTTTCTAAAGCTTGTGATATTTTATAACTCATATCTTTTGAGCTAATTGGTAGATAAATAGCTAATGCTTTACCATCTTTTGAAACCATAGTATCATTTAAAAATGGAATCCTTAAAGCTTTATCTCTAATAATTAAAGCTTCTTTTTCACTAACATTTGGCTTTGACATCAACCATTCAAATAAAATTTCACCTTCTTTTAAAGACTTAATATTTTCAACAGTTGATGGAGCTACTATATTTTTTGAAATAACTCCTATTTTTTTATCTTTATTTTTAGGGTCAATCCATTGCAAAGTCTTTGCATACTCGCTTAATTGATAAATATGATTCAATGATTTTGAATTAAAAACCCCATTTTTATGTTTAGTATTTTCTACCCCTACAACAATCATGTCATAAAGATTAAATTCTTTTTTCATTTTATTATGAAATAAACGAATTGGCTCATCTTTTGATAACATATTTTCAGGGTCTGTATCAATTTTAAGCCCATACATAGATGGATATTTTTCAGGCCAAATACTAGGTAAAGCAGTAATAATACCTAAAACAATTGCTACAATACAAATCAAACTGATTGTTAATTTTGGGCTATTTATTGAAAATTCACTTAATTTATTTGATGGTTCCATTTACTTCTCCTTGATATATTCTATATTCAAGTATTAATATATGCCGTATATCAGATATTGTAAAGAGTTTTTAAGTATATTTATTACAATTAATTAATATATCGCTTCTCTTAAGGGACTTTCTTTCATCATCTCTATTAATGGAAGCTCTTCTAAAGAAATATTAAATAACTTTTCCATTACCATAATCGGGTTAGCATTTTGTCCATCTTGAGCTCCAATAGAAACACATAAGTTAAAACGGTTTCCTGATTTTTTAATTGAGCAAATAGCTTTTTTCAAATCTATTTGCTTTTTTCTATGATCTACTAAGTAGCTTTCACTTTCATCAAGGTTTTTCAGACCCAACTGTACTTTCTCACTTAGGTTTTTATCCGAAAATGAATATAAAGCATAAGGAAACAAGCTTGTTAAAGAGTTGCTCCCATCGTCTGCAAATTCAAAACTACTTATCCTTACTCCTGCTGGCAAATAATGATTTAAAGTCTCAATATAGGTGTCTTTTTTTTCTTCGACTAACCATAAGTCCATTATTTCAAATTTAGACTCAATGCCAAGGGGTAATACTGGTCCAAATTGCATAACAGCTTTTCTATTAAAACCTTTAGTATATAAAAGAGGAAAATTACAAGCTTTAATAGCCATTTGAAATAATCTAATAACATCTGAGTGAGATAAAAAGCGTGCTTGTCCTTTTTTTGTATAAGATAATCTATATCGATAAGAGTTTAGTCTACTATAATCATCTTGGTAGCTAATTGGTTTTTCTAGCTCTGCTTCTAGTTGACGTTTTTTTAGTTCTTCTTCATTTGGTTTTTCTGCTTTTAATTTAATATCATCTTTTGGGGTAGGAATACCACAATAATGACAGTCTCCAAAACGGCAGTCTGTTGTAGTGACATGATTATCTCTAAAAGCTTTTTTTCGCTCAAAAGTTAGAAACTTTTTTTTGATTAAAGAATCTATATGATCCCATGGTAAAGCATCATCTAGTGCTCTTTCTTCTATTCCTTTTATAATATCAATATCAGCCTCAATAAAAGCTTCCATCATTTTATCATAATGAAAATGCTCGCTCCATCCTTCAAATCTAAGTCCCTTTTTAAAAGCATTGTATAAACCTTGGGCAATATTACGTCCACCCTTTGATACAATTGCTTCAAAGTGAGCTATCTCTGGATCTGCCCACTTAAACCTTACAATACGACTTGATACTCTATCTTTTAAATAAAAAATACGTTTTTGTATTTCTTCAACTCCAACATATTTATCCCACTGAAAAGGGGTATGACTTTTTGGAATAAATGGCCCAAAACTTACATTTATTTTTCTTTTGCCACCTGAGCGTTTTGCAATCATCTCAATATCTTTAATTAATTGAACTGTTTCATCTAAGTCTTCATAAGTTTCTGTTGGCAAACCCACCATAAAATAAAGTTTTATCGTGTTCCAGCCTCTTGCAAAAACCATTTCACTAGAGGCTAGCAATTCTTCATTCGTAATATTTTTATTAATTACTCTTCTAAGACGTTTTGACCCAGCTTCTGGAGCAAAAGTAAAGCCTGTTTGCTTTATCTGTTTTACACTATCTGCTAACTGAACAGACATTCTATCAGCTCTTAATGATGGTAACGAAATAGCAACTTGTTTTGGTGTTGTTAATTTAGAAACATCTTTTACCATTTTAGTAACATCAGAATAATCAGCAGTAGATAAAGAAACTAAACCAACTTCAGAATAACCAGTAGCATCTAACCCATCTTTAGTCAGTTCAGTTATATCTGCAATAGATAACTCTCTAATAGGTCTATAAATATAGCCTGCTTGGCAAAATCTGCACCCTTGGGTACAGCCTCTTACTACCTCTACTACATGCCTATCTTGTATGGTAGCTATTTGTGGAATTAAGGGAGTTTTTGTATAGTTTTCTATTTTTAACTCTTCAATAAAACGTCTTGTAACCCTTTTTGGGACTTCATCACTAATTGCAACAGTCCCTATATATTTATTATCATCCTCAGAAAATTGCTCTTGGTAAAATTTAGGTACATAAAAGCCCTCAATATTAGCAATACCAATTAATCGTCTTTCTCTTGATAAACCTTTCTCTTTAGCTCTTCTATTATAATCTGCAAGCTCAATTAAAGCTTCTTCACCATCTCCAATTAAAAAAGCATCAATAAAGTCTGCACATGGCTCAGGGTTTGAAGTAACTGGGCCACCAGCTAAAACAATAGGGTCATTTTCACCTCTATCTTTTGAAAAAATCGGTATATTAGATATATCTAAAATATTAATTATATTTGTAAAAGTAAGCTCTGACTGTAATGAAAAACCAACAAAATCAAACTCTTTTAACGGAGTTTGAGACTCTAAACTCAATAACTCTTGTTTATGTTTTCTTAGTTGTTCTTCCATGTCAAACCATGGAGCAAAACATCTTTCACATGAAATACCATCTGTAGTATTTAATAAATGATACAAAATTTTCATACCTTGATGAGCCATACCAATTTCATAAACTTCTGGGAAACAAAGCAAAATAGAAGTATGTAAAGTATCTTTATCTTTTACAATAGAGTTTTTTTCTATGCTTATATATCGTGCTGGTTTACTAACTAAGTGTAAAAATGAATCATATCCTGACATTGAGGTTCCTTAAAATTTTAAAATCACTAATTAAAACGAATCATATCAAAATAGTTAAAGTTTCATGATTCTTCATTTAAAACTGGACCAAATCAGTACAGATTTAAGTAAATTGATCTACCTTTTTCCATTGAATCCATTGGCTCTCTTTGGTATAGTTTTACTAAATACAAATAATACCTCTATGGAGAAAGCTTTGACCCAAACAATTTTTAAATCATTATTCTTTTTTCTAGTCTCAACTCAACTATTTACTCAAACAAAACAAAATGATTTATTACCAACACTCTACGTAATTTCTCAAAAAAACTGCCGCCCTTGTATTATGATGGAGCCAATTATAAATGATATTAAAAGACTCTATAAAAGTAATTTAAATATAGTCGTCTTTAAAAAAAGGTCTAAAGAAAGAAGTAAACTATTAAAACACTTTTTTCAAAAACTTGATTTAAGATTTACTCCCACTTTTTTACTCGTAAATAAAAACTTAGATTTATTATCTTACGGTAAAGGCTATATACCCAAACAAGAGTTTTTAAAAATTGTTAAAGATGGATTAGAAAAGTTTAAAAAGTTACAAAATATGCAAATTGATAGACTATATTATATTTGTGACAACACTTTAAAGTTTTGCCAAGCTACAAAAAAACATTTCTCTAAATATATTTCAAGCCTTAAAAATAAACCAAATATAACAGAAATAAACATGAACAATTATAAAACAAAACCTCAATGGGATAACTTTTATAAAACCATGAAAAAGTTTAAATATTTATATGGATGGGAAGCCTACCCCGCCATCATAGCCTCTACCAAAAATAACGAAGTTGTACATTTTATTCAAAAAGAGTTTGATCAAAAACAATTACAACAAGAGTTTAAATCCCTGCTCCAATAATTTAGTTTTCATTTAATACAAATCTTTTTCTAAATAAAGTATCATGAGTGTAAATACTTCACTTTAAAAAAAGGGAAAATATGAGACTTTGTCCTGAATGTAATGTAAACCTAGTTGAAAAAAATGTAGGTGGCAATTTAATTGATTGTTGTAGAACCTGTAATGGCTATTTTTTTGATCCCAAAGAGCTTGAAAAAGTTTCTACCAATAAAAATATTCAACAAAAAATGGCCAATGCCAGTAAAGCAAAAATAGATATCAAAAAAAGAATCCGAAACTGCCCTAATTGTAAATTTAAAATGTCTATCAAAGAAAAAGGTGATATTGAAATTGATCGCTGTATGTCTTGTGGTGGTATCTGGTTAGATGGTGGAGAGTTTGAAAAAATATCTTTAATGGTGGCTTCTGAAATTGAAACTAAGGCTAAAAAAGCTGAACAACTCAAAAATGTCAGAGTTTTTGCCAAAGGCGGAGTCCAAAGACCTTTAATGGACTGTTCACCTGCTGAAGAAGAGGGCATGGGTCTTGGATACGATCATAATGAATTTGGACCAAAGAGATATCTTTCTGATCATGGTAGTCCTGTAGCAAGTGGAGCTGCTGGTGTTTTTGGTTTTATCGTTGCTATGTTTTGGGATGATTATTAAACCTTTTAAAACCAAAAAAAGCCCCAAGTAAAATAAATTTACTTGGGGCTTTTTTGCTTCTCTACTCAAATTGAGCAAATACTTCTTTCATAAGTGTTTTTTGTGCTTCTGCTTCAAGAGACCAAAAAGGAATCGTTAAGTAAACCAGTTGATGTTTACCTTTATAACTAACTCCATAACTTTCACCATTTTCACCATTAATAAAACTCTTACCTTGATTTACTTTAAGTGTTGGTAAGTCAGACATAGACATTTTTAATTTTGTACCATCACTTAATGATATCTCTCTACTAGCTTGCTCATTTATAAAGTCTTCACTAATATTTCCGTATTCAGCACCTAAATATTTTTTAAAGAAATCATTATAGATACCCTCTTTAATCATAGAAGGAGAATATAAAATTACTTTCGCACCAGCATCTAGTACCTCTTTTAAATGGTCTATAGATAAATCTTGTCCTGGTCTACCAGTAAAAATAATTCCATCTTTTTGATATTGTTGAAATATATTACGATAACCACCTTCATAAATTTGAGAGTCCAAAACTAAATCAACATCACCCTTAATCTCTTTAATCGTATCAATCACAGTACGAGCTTGAAATGATTTGAAAGTTTTTACCACAGAGTCACTAATTAAAACTTCATTTTTACGAGTAAATATAGGGGTAGAACTGATTAACTCATCCCAAGAGCTTTCTTTTGAGAAGTCTAAGTCTTTATAAGTCATATCAAACTTTTTTGGATTTGTAGGTAAATAAATAGACATACCATAAGAACGATTATGCCCTTGCGTATGACCTTCAATTACAATAGGAGAATTCTTTTTATAATGTTGGGTGATTCGGTACTCAGAGTTAGACTTTATTGTATTACTAGTTCTATCTTCTTTTCCTTCTTTGACTATCATTACCTTTTTTTTGTTTTCATCTAAAAACTTATAATTAAACTCGTTTGCAAAAAATGGCTTATTTGTATCTCTTGTTTTCATTCTAGAGAAAGGACTAAAGTAAGCTACATACTTATCTTCCTTTTTTTGAAAAGGAGTTATTGCATAACGTGATCTATATAAACTTGTCCCACGAGGCCAAACACTATCTGATGGAGTTTTCCAATCATTAACTCCCCAAACTACATAACCTGGCTTATCTCTAACCAATTTAACTACTTGATCTGTTTTATGTCTTATTCTGTCAGGAACACCCATAGATAACTGTACATTTCTTGCAGCAGTTTTGATTTCTTTACTCATCTCATTATTTTTTAAAATTTGATCCATAAAATCAAACAAGTCAGTAAAACTTTCAGTAGCATACCTTTTTGAATCAATCACACCATAGTTATAACCTAAGATTAAAGATTTCCAAGCACTTTCTTCTTCTATTAATAAGTCAGCCAATAAATCTAAGCTTTCTTTTACTGGAGTTATTTTAGATAAATCAAGAACAGACTGAGTTACAGAGCTTCCACCCCAATGTCTATTAGATTGTGAACCTTTTGTTGTATAAGATTTCACAAATTTATCTACCATATTACGACTCAATGCATTTGCATTCATCTCAGGATGATTAACTAATGGGCCCAAATAATCACCATATGGCATTCCAGCACCTGGCTCTACCTCTTGTGAACCAACTAAAAAGTTAACATGATCTTTTAATTGATATCCAACTTCAAGCATTGCCATTAAACAAGCATCCATGTTTACAATATCAAGTTTACTCTTATTTTGAGTTTCACTTAAATGATTTGAAATATCAGAAATTGAATTTAATAATTGAGGCATCGAAATACCATTACCTGATTCATCATCATAAGCAATACCTGGCCAACCTGCTCCGTGATTCCAGATAACTAACATATATTTTTCTGCTGGATATTTATCTACTGAAAACTTAGCAAAATCAGATAAACTTTTTGGGTCACCCATGTCAACAGAATCTATTTCTTCTAGGACCTGTGATTGAATTTTTCTTGGGTTATTATCTTTAGTGACGTAGTATCTTCTTGTTTTACTCCAATTGCCTTCACCAATAAAATCAGACCCTGCTTGTGATGGATGAAAATCTTTGCCATCAATTCTATCTAATTGGACAACAATATTTACATCTTTAGACGAGCCGATACGCTCCATCTCATTTACATCACTCAAGCCAAATCTTTCTAAGTCATTAGAAGCAGTAATATAAACCATTACCGTCCATTTCTTTTTATCTGATTGACCTGTTTCTACTTTTACAAAGCTTTTAATAGAGTCAAAAGCCTCTTCTGTTAGAGATAAAATTTCAATGATTTCTCTAATATTTTCAAAAGTCTGAACTGTTTCTCTAAATTCAACTAATTGTTGTGCTTGAGATAAAGTAATGCCTTCTATCTCAGATAAACTTTTTGCACTTGCACTATTTAAGTTTAATTGGTTTAAGTCTTTACTTTGGGCTAATTTTGTTTGATATAAAATTTGATAATTTTTATCATCATACCACCAAATAGGAATATCCATTTTATCCATTGAAGAATAAAAGTCATTTAATTGCTCTAAATGATTTATATTTTTAGAGTTTTTTTCAACCTCAAGCCTAAGTTTTACAAACTCAGATAAACCATCAATAGGATGATCCATAGCCTGAAACTTTAAAGACTTTTCAATAAATTTTAATAAATCAATAAAAGATGATTGAAAAGCTTCATCACTATTTTGTACTTTTTCTAAAAGAGTTTTTAAAGCAGATTCATCTTCAAATATATCTTGAAGTATAGAGTGATTTAACTCCTCTTGCTTTAATTTATAGTTAGCTAAAATTTCATTTTTATAATCACCATAAATATTATTTTGTAAATATCCTGCTGTTTTTTCATCCATACCTAAAACAAGCTCTTTAAATAAATCTTGATTTTTTGATTGAGAAAACCAGTTTAAAGTATCTCTTTTTTGAATTAACTCATCATAAGTCGAAAAGTTTTCATTAATCTCCGCATTTATATTAGATAAACACATCAATGTACATGCACTAGATACTGCAAGTTTTCGTAAAATAGATCGAAAAGTAGTCATTATAATCCTTATATATTTTAAGTGTATAAGAGTTTATACGCAGTATAGTTTAAAAAGTTTGGTTAATTATTAAATACTTTGATATAAAATAAAAAACCCCTCAAATTAAATAAATAATTTGAGGGGTTTTTTTAAGCTTTGAAAGCATTCCCGAAATCAAATCGGAGCCTTAGCGTTTTACCATCTCTTAAAGTGCCTTGGTATTAACCAAAACTTCTCTCATGCGATTCAACTAATCTTTAGAGTATTCAATACTATCA
>NVVD01000043.1 GCA_002402105.1 Candidatus Cloacimonadota bacterium | reverse complement strand
CTGCAGCAGCATTTGGTGGTTTGAAGCCTTCGTCTGTACAATGGCTTCGAGGGACCTACCCTCATCTTAAATACAGATTGCTGGACACACGATTGGTATAACAAAGATACTGAGGATGATGTTTTAGAGTTAAAGTTTTTATGTACTTTGTTATTCATACATAATTTAGACCCATTTCTTGATGGAGCTGCAAAGGAGCGAGTTGTATCCATTCCTTTTGATAAAGCTGATTTTACAGTAAACTCTAAGCCCATATCAAACAAGTTGAAAGATATGAAAAATGAGCTATCTCACTTTTTACCGTCTGTATTATGTAATCGAAAGTTATATTTAGATAACTGGCACTCATACTATGAAAGTGCTGATAAGGAGCTAGAAGAGCTTGGAGTCTCCAGCCCAAGGATTAGAGAGATTCATGCTTTAATGCTTGCCTTCTCCAATTTAATCTGTGAACAGTTTGAGTTAGATTATTCAAATACTGCATTTATTGCAGACTTAGCAAAGCAAAAAGAAGTTAGCTCTCAGGAAACTCCTGACAACATGTCTAATCGAGTATGGGATATCATTTGGGGAAGACTTCAATTTGGATGTACAGACGAAAGCTATTTCAGATTAATAGATAATACTTTATACATCAATTTAACTGAAATGCTCAAACATGAAGATTTAGCAGATTTTAAATGGGAGAGAAAGGATATTGGTAAAGATATAGTAAAACACCCTTCATTCATCAAAACAGGAACAGGCACAAAACTAAATAAAATTACTAGAAGCTGTCATTCATTCAAAGCTGTTAAGATATGGGGGGAAGACTTTTTAAATAAATTAAAAGAAGAAAATGAATACAAGGATGTAACACTAACATAATAACTAACGAGTATATAAACTCAAAAACCTGTTAAATTAGATAGATACTACAACTMYMRYWASWWYRWYARWRWSWAWWKTYWYAWMWWTTRWKYTYTMWKWAAWAKYTWWAGRASWTWNAMATTYNNTTTCRTNNTWTTYATWTNTATATATAATATATATATTTTTTTTTAAGATATATATAATTTACTAACTTACTAACAAACTAACTAAATTCTAAAAAAGCAAAACTCATTCATAATTATTTATCTCAATTTCATCATTTAGATATTCATATTGCCTACAGCAATATTCATCTAAATTCGGAAATTGTAATAGACAATGATTCACTCATAATCAGTACTTCCCCATTTTTCTTTTTCTTTTCTCCCTGTATGAACTAAGGGGGTGTAAGGGGGAGGATGAATTTGAATAGAATGAGAATATATAAATATCACATATTCAATTGCTAATATTCCCTTTGTCTATTACAATGATTTTATGTAATTAATAATAGATTAGGAGTTAAAAATGATAGAACAAGAAGTATCCCCATATAAAACTAAAATAGACTCAGGAAATGCTTATTGGATGGCTCGTCTGGCTAGTTTAGCTTATAGGTGTAAATCTGAATCTGACCCTTTCCCTAATGAAGAAGAAATCTTAGAAAACTTACGAAAAGATGATATTGAATTTTTAACTGTTAAAGGCTTCAATATAAATAGTGCACAGGCTGTTATAATCGAACATAATAATTATATCTGTTTTGCATTCCGAGGCACTGATGAATTAGTAGATTGGCTTGATAATGCTGATATCAGATCAGAAAAACAATTATTTGGAAAGTTCCATAAGGGCTTTTGGAACTCCACCCTAGACTTATGGGATAGTATGTGGAAACATTACAAAAAACTATTATCTCAAAAGAAGAGACCACTATTTTTAACTGGTCACAGTTTAGGAGGCGCACTTGCTACTATTGCCACTGCTAAACTTGTATATGATGATTTACCATTCACATCTGTATATACGTTCGGACAACCTCGTGCTGTAGATAGAACTGCTTGCAGAATTCTTAACACTGAAGCTAAAGAGCGATATTTTCGCTTTCAAAATAATAATGATATTGTTACTAGAGTGCCACCTAGATTAGCTGGATTTAGTCATGTAGGTACTTATCTATATATTTCCGAAGAAAAGACTATTCATACAGATCCTGGTTTTTGGTTTAAATTCCTTGATGCTGTAGATGGAGTAGTCAGCGATTTGGCTAATTTTGGAATTGATGGAATAAAAGACCACAATATGGATCTATATTTAAAAGCAGTGCAAAAGTGGAAATTCAAGGGCTAAATCATCTACTAGGGATAAGGGATTTTTATCCCTAGTATTCACAAAATAATGAACTTTTACATAACTTTGTAAAATACAGAAGTAGACATCTTAGTCATAATTTAACAATAAGTATTACTAAACTATTCAAGTAAACTTTGAGAAAAAGAACCCCCATTAATATTACGAAAATAAATAATGAATAAATTAAACTTAAAAGTTAAAATTAATGATATTACACATACCTTCAACACCCCAGAGGAGTTTGAAACGTGGGCAATAAAAGAATTACAACAATGGGATTGGCTACAAAATATTCAAGCACCGCACCCAAAAAGTCCTAATTTCATTGTTCAACAAAATTATATTAGATTTAAACAACAGCTAGATCCATTAATAAATAACTTAAAGCAGTATTTGGACTCTCCTCAGCAACTAGAAAACTGTAAAAAATCCATTATTAATTTGCTAACAAACCCCAATCAGCACAATCAAATTATTTTCAGCCAATCTAAAATTGGTCTCATATCCCAAGAAATAGCCATCAAAGATTCTACAGTCGCTACAGGTTTTTTAGCATACTTTATCGTTCAAAAAAGTACCCATCTCCCAATTATTACCCTTGGTAGTTTCGATGGTTCTGTTATTGGCTCATTGATCGAAAATAAAGAATATCTCACCATTGATAATAAACCTGAACAAATGGGAAATCTACTTAAATCATGGGATAAAACTCTTGATAATTTAGGAGAAAAATACAAAAGTGAACTCGATACATTATCCAATACAAATGATGACCTTATTAAGCAAATTAGTAAATTGAAACAAACAAATGAAAAAAATAACAAATTACAAGCTTCAACAATAGAAACCCTAATAAATGATACTACATCCAAATTAGAGGACTTAACAGAGGTATACAACGAAAAACTATCCTTACAATCCTCTGTTAGATACTGGAAAAATCAAACTAAAAGATATAACCTTTCTTGCTGGATATATGGAATCTGCTCTATCATCTCAGCCATCCTTACAGTATTTCTATTTTGGTATTTTTCTAGTAAATATTTAAACGTAACTTTTTCTAAACTAGTTATCTGGCATTTAAGTATAGTAATTGCTAGTTCTTTATTTTGTATTTGGATAACCAAAACTCTAGTACATATGTATACATCAAATGATTACTTAAAGACTGATGCAAATGAAAGAGTAACTATGATTAATACATATTTAGCTCTGTTAAGAAGCAAAACTGATGCGATAGATAAAGAACATAAAACTATCATTTTGAATACTCTATTTAGACCTAGTACAGGCGCTATGTTAAAAGAAGACAACCCAGCAACAACAATAGAGGCTATTACAAAACTTTTAAAAACTGCTCCAAAAATCAGTTGAGGTAATTGTCCTAAATAAATCTAATCAAAAATTAACTCTATACCTTAAAATGAATTAATTACATTAAAAAGCATCTAAAAACAAATAAAGGAATCTATATTCAGCTCGTACTTTTCTCTCGATAATGTGGCTTTAAAAAACTTTATCTTTCCTTTTAAGTCAGGGTTAGCTTCAATCTTATTTACTATTTTAGAAATAGTTTCATCCTTGCATCTACACCCAAAAATGACTTCTTTAAAAGCACTTGCAGGTATCTCGAATAATTCATCACAGCTAATACATCTATTTTTCTCTTCCTTTAAAATATTAATCATTCTCCATTCTTTTTCATATCCCCATTCAGAACTTTTTATAAACAAAAAGTCAGCTGTAATGGCTGTCATAATATTATAGGGAGGCAAGTTATCATGTTCATGATATTTTACAGGACGTAAATCTTTTTTAAAAAACTTATTCTTAATATCAAATCCCACTAAAAAACCTTCATAATTCTGTGCATAATGAGCCCACATCAATAGACTTTTATCAGAACTACTTAGTGATAAAATCCCGCAAACTCTTTTAACCCTCTCGAAAGAACCTTCTGCAATTTTTTGAATCTTTGGTCTCTCCTCTTTTATAGATTTTTCCTCATTCAATTTATAACTAGCCCATCCATTTTCTTTATAGGTTTTTAAGGATCTTTTACTTTTTTCACAGTCTGTAAGGTCATCATAATAGTTTTCCATCTCTTTTTCTGCATTCTGATAATATAGTTTTCTTATATCATCATCTGATAATTCCTCTAATTTAGAAGATAGTTCAAAAGGATCATTTAAAACTGTTGGTGAACTAAACCGTACTTTTCTATCATCAAAGATTTTTGTTCTAAAGTTTTCTGTACCCACATATTTATATATAATATCAACTTTTGCCTCATCTTCGGTAAGCTCTCTCATTTATATCTCCATTTGAAGTTAGCAGTACTACACTAATTTCATAATAATACAACAACTCACAAAACTAATCTACTGCAAACAATGATTATATTTAAACAAACCTTGAAATAAAGCACACTATTTACTGCTCGAATACTACACAAGATAAATGCACCTAAAGCAATTAAAAAACTAAAAATCACCACCTAAATTAGAGTAAATATTACAATAATAAAGATACTTACCCTAGACAGTTTAACTACAGTAAAAATGATGATAGCATCTGTTAAGTACACACCAATTAATTCTAAAAGTAAAAATAAACAATTACAAGATAAAACTATGAATAATGATAAAACCCCTTCTTCGATAGATTTAATCGAAGAATCTCTAACTAAAATAATTAATGATGATACCCCAACAATAACCTTATTAAATGGAAAATGGGGTACAGGTAAAACCTACTTTTGGAAGAATACATTTTGTACAAATTATAACTCTGATAAAAACAAAGAAACTAATAAGAAAGACCTTATTTATATAAGCCTATTCGGTAAACAAACTCTAGCTGAAGTTAAAGCCGAAATTATAATTTCTCTATCTACATTTGCAAAAATGGCTATAGATGGAGCAGATAAAGCAAAACTGTTTGGAGTAAACAAACTTATCTCTACATTCTCTGGAGCTTCTGGTCTTAATACAACAGACATATTTAAATCATTTTTTAATAATTTTGACATTAACAAAATGAAAAATACTTGTATTTGCATAGATGACTTAGAAAGGTTATCACCTAAAATACAAATAGAAGAGTTAATGGGATGGATATCTAATATAAAAGATGAGCAAAAATCTTCTTTCGTTATTATTGCAAATGAAGGATATCTATTAAAAGAGGAAAATCATAAAAAGAGTGTTTATGCAGAATTTAAAGAAAAGTTAATTGATTATGACATTAAATTCTTCCCCACTAATAATGATATTCTTGAGACTATTAAAACAAATATTACCCCCCCACTTTATTTAATATTAACTAGCTATATAACTAAACTGAAAATTACAAACTTGCGCCTAATCTTTAAAATAATCCGAATTATTAAAGAGTTTACATTTCTTAATGATGAAAGAGTTACAAATACAGAGATATTAACAAACTTTCTACATGGACTTTTTACAGTTGAACTTGTGATATCTCAATATCCTGATGGTAATTATAATGAGCTATTAAGTGATGACTTTTATTTTATTAGAGGACTACAAAAAGAGAGTAAATTAAAAGACAAAGAAACTAAAGAACCGACAATACCTTACCACTTAGAAAAACTCATTACAAATATTGGCCCTAAGAAATTAAAAGAATATGCAATACAATATTTTATGTATAGAGTAGTAATAGACAAAGAAAAACTTGTTACTAGTATTATAGAATGGACTAGTTCTATCACTACTACCATAACTAAAAATACAAATTTACTAGACTTTTATCAACATATAAAAGATGACCTTATGTTTAGCTTAAAGCCTATTGCACCCATTGCAGAAAACATACTAGAAATTTTGGAAAAATCCGATAAGAATCCTCTAATTCATAGTGGAATTGAAAACTGCCACTATATTATTGAACAATTTAAAGGACTCGCACCAGATTTTAAGGATAGATTTACTTCTAGTTGGAAAAGCAGAACATCTGAATTATTAGAAATGGAGTTTAGTAAAAGTAACTATCTAGCTACAGATACTGTGGAATCTACAACACAAGGTAAGCTATTTGATAATTTAGAAAAATATGCAAAGCACCTAGAACCAAGAATTAAAGAAATCCGAAAAAATAGAGAAGTCTCTTTAAACTCTGATGAACACGTTACAAAATCATTTACTAAACTATTATCTGGAAATTGGCTTACTATTGATGAAGAAACAGTTTTAAAGTGTAATATTAAGATTTACCTAAAAGATGTTAATGATAATGAGTTAAAGTTTGGAGCTATTACTCGATGGTTAGATGTATTTTATCATGTAACTAACTATAAAGATCGTATAGAAGAAACTAAATCTATTTTGAAAAGTAACTTATCTGAGATAAACTATTTAAGAGTTAAGATTATTTTGAATAAACACTCTACAGACTAGAATTATCATGCACGGATACTTAATATTATTTCTATTTTTTTACACTTTACGAAAAGTCGGACAGATTTTGAGTATCAAGTATCTAAAGCATACCCCATCATCTACAGCTTTAAACAAAGCTACATGGGAGTATATTTTACTATTATTTATGTTTTCTGGAATATTTACTATAGGTGCTGTATCAGTTGCTATGTCGTTAAGTAATAATGGAATACCTGAAAACATAGCAATGATAATTGCACAATTACCATTGTGTATTTTAAGCATAATTTATTTTACTTTTAGACCTAGAGCAATGGATCGTAAAATAGAGAAAACCCTAGCTAAAGGAACTACATGACTATGTTAAGTAAAGATAAACTAATTGCACTCGTAAATAGGCTAATAAATGTAAACGGTACTGAAGATGAGCTAGATGATATCGAAAGCCTGCTAGAGAACGAACTACCTGATCCTAATTTTGTTGATTACATATATTACCCTCCCAATGGGATAGAACTTTCTGCTGAAGAAATAATAGAAAAAGCTCTGGCATACAAACCAATAATTTTAGGATACACAGATTTTAATAAACAGGATTAATTATCATCTGGCTCATCTAAAGGTTCATTAAAGTTAAATGAACCCCTCAATGAGCAAAACCCCCAAAATCAACAAATCTCCCCATCCCCAAAAAGCAATGAAATAACTCACCTATTTCATCCCTAAAAACCACAAGACACTCCATAGCATCACAACAAAAAGATCATCTATTTACAGCCCTTAAATTGCTGGTTTGAGCGCACGCCAGATTGCGTGTGGAGGTGTATAATATGGTCTGTAGATGTAGAGTAAAAGCGCCATAACGCAAAAAAACTCTGATACCAATGTACCAGAGTTTTTTAATATGGATAGTAGGAGGATCGAACTCCTGACCTCCTGCGTGCAAGGCAGGCGCTCTCCCAGCTGAGCTAACCACCCAGTATATAGGGGTAAGTGGACTCGAACCACCGACCTCACGCTTATCAGTTCTTTTTCTATATTCATAAAATGGTTGTAACACTGGCCATTACTAGAGTATAACTGATTCAAACGTAGCAGAAACTAGCAAATGATGAGGTAATATATGAGCTATTTACAAAAAATATCTGGTGGTAAGAATCGAAAATGGAGAGCCTTTATAAACTTAAAAGGACACCCTTCTCAGTCCAAAACATTTCGATTAAAGTCAGAAGCTTCCGATTGGGCTAAAGAGCTAGAAACGGCTCTTTTATCAGGCACTTATAAAGAACCATTAAAAATGACTGTAGATGATCTAATCGACAAATATAAATTAGATGTACTTTCATACAGAAAAAACAATGGCGGTAATCAAATCTACTTAATAAATTGGTGGTCTAGTCAAATCGGAGATTTAAAGCTTGTAGATGTAACTCATAATGTTTTAGATAACATCAGAATTAATATGAGAAAGAGCAAAAATAAAAGAGGTGTGATTCATAGTCCTAGCAACGTCAATAAATACTTTACTTTAATCTCAGCTGTATTTAACAAAGCTATAGATTGGGAGCTTATAACAGTTAGTCCAATGCGAAGAATAAAGACACTTAAAACAGGAAATTCCAGAACTAGATTTCTGTCTAAACAAGAAGTTAATGACTTACTCAAAGCCTGTAAAGAATCTAAACAAAGTAAGCTTTATGAAGTAGTCCTATTTGCATTAACTACAGGAGCAAGACGAGGTGAAATAATGGGTCTTATGTGGGAAGATGTAGATTTTGAGAGTAGTCGCTTTTGCTTTAAAGAAACAAAAAATGGTAGTGATAGATTTGTACCTATAGCAACAGAAATAAGAGAGTTATTACTAGCTAGAGAGCAAGAATCAGGTCTTCTTTACCCACCTTTAAAGTCCGTACAGTTTTGTGTAAGAAGATCGTTTAAAACGGCTTTAAATAGAGCAAATATCAAAGACTTTAAATTCCACGATTTACGACATACTGCCGCATCATACCTAGCTATGTCAGGAGCTTCATTATTAGATATTGCTGAGATTCTAGGTCATAAGAATATATCGCAGACTAGAAGGTATGCTCATTTAACTAATACTCATTTACAGGAGGCTGTAGATAAATTAGGTAGGATTATGGATTTAAGTTAAACGTCTTTAGAAGCATTCTTATAGTTTAACACTCTTACAAATAATGATGGCATAACACAGTATAGCCCTATATTAATCGCTGGAATATATAAGAGATGCCAATGAAATGGATCTCCCCCTATCATAGAGTATATAAAACAATGTGTTACGCTAAAGTCGGATAGAGTAGTCCATAAAGACATACATAAAAACGACGTTGTCAAACACGAAATACATACAAGCCCTAAGTGCTTTCTATTCAGATATTTATTTAAGTATTTCCTATTTATTACAATTGAAATAAAAAATAGAGGAAAACAAACAAGGCTAAAAACAGCATGGTAAACGAGTTCCAACCCAAAGGGTATACCTATATTGAAGCCCTTTTGGTTCTTCATAATATTTCTACTATTTAAAGATAATTTCATAGATAGTACTATTCTAACATAGAACAACTCATCGAAACCTTATAATTACTTTAAATTAATTCATTTAAAGTAAATGCCTCTGATATTCCAAAACCTGTGGAAGCTCAACCTCTAATGCCTTAGATACAAGAATTAGTATTCTCAGGTTCGGTGATCGCTGCCCCATTTCTAATTTAGAAATATATGTCTGTTTACAATCTAGTCGTTCAGCAAGTTGAAGCTGAGATAGACCTAAGTCCATTCTCAATCTCTTAATGTTTTTACCAAAAGCTAATAAATGTGAGTCTAGTTCATTGCATTCTTTCATGCAAGTATAGTATTCTAAGATTTTACCACTACCCCATATATGGGGTATGTTGTAGAGTGTTAATTTTAGAAAGAAAATAAAAAGAGTTTAAAGCTGATAATCCAATAAATCTGATTTCTGTATTTTAAGGACTGTAGAGAATCTAAACAAAGTTTTTAATGCAGGACTTCTCATACCACATTCAATTTTAGATAAATAGTNYRWAKCYATCKCMAKWARTTCAGCCATTTTTTCTTGTGTAARGCCTGCTTGTTTGCGCAAACCTCTCAAGTGCTGACCTAATCCTTTTAATTCTTTCTTAAATAACTTGTCCATATAGGACAAACTTATTATACTAGGACTAAATGTACCATTGACTATTTGTACCAGTTTTAGGGCGTTGAATTATCTAGGAGATAATTATGTTTAAATTTATCTTGTTATTAATGTTAATAAATTCCAGTTATACAGAAGTATTCAATGTTTCAACTGTTACAGAATTTAGAAATGCCTTATCTCAATCAGCAGGAAATGGACAAACCGATACAATTAATCTTGCAGATGGAATTTATAAAACAACAGAGGATGGACAAGGTACTTTTACATATTTAGACAATGAAGATTATGGATTAACCATTAGTGGAACTTCAAAACACAGTGTATTTTTAGACGGTGATAATGTAGATCAGGTTTCAAACCTCAAAAATATTAGTTCATCTCCTATAGTTACTTTTAAGAGTTTAACTATACAAAATGGCAATTCTATTACTGCTGGAGGAGGATTACATTCTGATACAGTTCAACTTCATTTAGTAAACACACAAATCATTAATAACACTGCGGACTTTTCTGGCGGAGGTATCAGTGCTAATACTTTATCCATTACAAACTCCGATATCCTATCAAATACCTCAAAAAGTAGTGGTGGTGGAATATCTTGCTCTAAATTAGAATCAAATGATTCTAATATATCTTCAAACTCCTCTAATGAAAAAGGAGGAGGAGTATTTACAGCTATGGCTTCAATTTATAAAAGCGTAATCTCTTCTAATACAAGTAAGGATATGGGAGGTGGTGGTATATATGGAACAAATATATCTATTTATGACTCTACAATTTCCTCCAATCTGTCAACTTCTTCTAACGGACTTAACGGTAACGGAGGAGGAATAAATGGTAATATAGTATCCATTTCAAATACACTTATCACCTCTAACAGTTCGAACTCTTCTGGAGGTGGAATTAAAATTTACAATAATAGATATACCTCTGTAGGTAGTTATCTTAAGATTACAAGTTCAACCATAACCTCTAATTTTGCTCAAAATGATGGTGGAGGAGCTAGTACAGATACATCTCGTTTTCCAGACCAAACAGGTATTCTTCACATAGAAAATACTTTGTTTTTGTCTAATGAAACCAACGGCAATGGGGGAGCTGTTAATGGCGCATTTACTATTTTCAACAGTACATTCAATTACAATAAAGCTATACAATATGGTGGAGCAATAGCAAATGCATTTGCTGTGCATAATAGCAAAATATCTTCAAATACTGCAGGACTAGATGGAGGAGGAATTTATACATCATATGTAACAAGCTCAACTATATCCTACAATACAGCCAATGGAAATGGGGGTGGACTCTCTCGAATTATAAGTATCAACTCTGTAATTTCAAATAATACATCAAATGGTTACGGATCAGCAATATACATTGGTAATATTGTCAACTCCATACTTTCTGCAAATACATCCTCAATAAAAACAGGATGTGTCTTCCATTCTGGTACAGATCTACTTTTTAGATTTAAGTTAGTTAATTCTCTAATATTAAACAATAATTGCACGACACAAGGATCCTCACTAATTTACATTGCTCAAGGAGAACAAAATTATATAGTGAACTCAGTATTTGATGACAATTCATCAATATTAATAGAGGCTCCAAAAAATGGTACGTTAGTTTCAACCAATAATAACTATTTAGATGAAACAAAGATTAACTTTGATGGCTTTAATAAAGATAACTTCTATACAGGTCATGTTGATATCAATAACGAATTTAACAAAAACTTTTCATTAAAACAAAATTCTATGTTTATAGATAAAGGAATCAGTCAATTAACAGGTATAAGTTTCCCTACTACAGATAAAATCGGTAATCCAAGAATTAAAGGAGCTTCTATTGATTTAGGAGCATTCGAATTTGGTGATACAAATCCAACTATAAGTGATTTAACTATATCTAATAATATTAAAATAGAACAATCTATCACCTTCTCAATAATTGCATCTCCATCTGAAACACATATCATCGTAAGTTATGAAATGGATTATGGAACAGGTGTCTATGTCCCTGTTTTATCAACTAATAATTTCTTATTTACAAGTTTTGGAACTAAAACTATATCAGCAAAAGTTACCGATAACTTTGGAGAAATAGCCATATTTTCAAAATCTATAATAGTAGAAGATCTTACAATTGCAGAAAAGATATCCAAAGCAAAAATAGAAGGAGAAAGGTTTAACCCTTCTATCTTAAATGATTTCCAAATTGGTTGGACTTTAACAGGTACAAAAGCAGGCTTCTCTGATTTAGATATATTTAACAATACCTCAATAGTATGGTCACACCAAAATGGAGAATGGAAGTTTTATACTATTGATGTAGAGAATAGAGACTTACTAATTAGCCAAGGTAAATCATTACTAACTACTATTTTACCAAACTCAGGAATCTGGATTAAAAAGTAACTCCATAAGCTCATTAAGTTCGTATAGCCACATACCAAGTACACAGCAAGATCATATAATCTGTTAGTAAAGAGTTGATATAATCAAGTTCAACTTTTTAGCAAATTAAAATGGTCTTATCAACTGTAGAAAACCCTTCTCTAATTTATCCCATTATGAAGTACATCAACAGCAATACAGATATAATCCCATCATAATTCTCTAAAGTTCATAATTTTAGCTATGGTCTCTAGTAGTGCTAAAATATCAATGAAGCTATGAGAATGGTCTATCTAGTTGTTTGAGTCTCCCCTCATCTCAGAGGTTTTAAAATATTTCTCATATAATGGTTTACAACATGCACAGTTATTGTTCAAAATTTATGAAGCTACTCATAACACAAGGAGAATAACTATGAACTTAGACAAAGTAATCGGATATATTAGAGTCAGTACTATAGGACAAGCTGAACATGGCATAAGCCTAGAGAATCAAGAAGAAAAGATAAAACAGTATTGTTCATTAAATAATTTAGAGTTAATAGATATCATTCGAGATGAAGGACTCTCTGCAAAGAGTTTAAAGAAAAGACCTCAAGCTATAGATATGCTCAATAGAGCTAAAGAAGAACAGCTCGGAATTGTAGTATATAAGTTAGATCGTATGTTTAGAAATACCATCGAGTCTTTACAGACTATAGACCTGTTAGCTAAGTCAGGAGCAGGATTTCATAGTATTCAAGAAAGGCTAGATACTAGTTCAGCATTCGGTAAATTCTTTATTACTCAAATTTCTGCTATGGCAGAGCTAGAGAGAAACATTATATCCGAAAGAACCAAAGATGCTCTAGCCTTAAAGAAGCAACAAGGTAAAAGAATAGGTACTATCCCATTCGGGTATTCTGTATCAACTACAGACAACCAAACTCTTATACAAAACGATAAAGAAATGGAAATACTTACATTTATACAAGACAAGAGACTACAAGGGCTATCACATCGAAAGATTGCAAACAGCTTAAATACTAAGGGATATACAAACCGAAATAGTAATCCATTCACTAAAACAAGTATTACACATATCTGTAAAAGAGTCCTAAAGATTGCCTAATCTGTATAAAATGAGTAGTAACCGAACGGTTGAGATTCAAGTATATGAATAGTAACTCTTAAAATTATATCTATTCAAAACTTTTAAGATTAAATAAAAGAGCTGTAAAAGACCAAGCCATTTTAATTTAGTGTAAAAGTTCTTAGCTCATCATCAGTCATTAAAAATGTAGGAAGTTTAAACGGAAAGTTCAAAAACATTTCTACTTAGCTAATGCGATTGGTCTAACCACTCTTCAAAACTGAGGAATTTTCTACAGCAATAGGGAAATCATTCATTTTAAAAGTGAAAATTTAACGATTTTACTCAAAAATTAATAAAAACTACCAAATAAAACTCATAAAATATCAATTCAAGATACTAAAACATTGCTTAGGTCTCGATATGGAGCTGTCGTGATATTGCTACAATCTCTCTTTATCTCTAGTCAATATTCATAAAAATTAGTGAGATTTTACGCAAAAAATAGTGATATTCCGTTTAAGTTTACCCCAGTATTTTTTTTACTCTTAATAGCTCTTAATTACTTTCATTTTTAATAAAAGTTGCGTTAAATTAATTCTTAAGTTACTAAGTCAAAAGTTTTGACTTAGTATAATAAACTTCAAGAAAACGTCAACCCCCAAAAATTCAAATTAAAAACTGTTCCTATTTTTAAATCCTCTACAACCCCTATAAACAAATGAAAGGTAGCCTAAAAAAATATATTTATTATTCTTCAAGAATAGAGTACTTTATACCCATCGAAAGAAAAAACAGAAAAGAGAAAACTAATTATATAAAAGGAGGAGAAACAAAAAGGGTAACAAATCACCCTAAAAAACAACATCCATTCAGAAGCCGACAAACTTATTAGATAGATGTAAGTTTTTTAAAGTATTCACACAAGGACTATGAAAGCAAAGCCCCGTATTTTCATTATATCATACGTTGCTAATTTGCTTTCTTAATTTAATTTTAATTAAGGAGAAAATAATGACATATTCAATTCATTTAGTGGAATAAAGAACTTTCTAAATGTAACTCCATCATTTTTTATAAGTTAGTAATTAAGCTAATTTACATTAAATGATGGTAATTACACATAATATATATAATTTTTAAATTATAACTCTCAATACATAACAAATATATAAACCTGTGGTTTTACTCACTTTTAGAGTACCGCCAATAGCTAGTCATACAAAAATTGATATAGCACAAAACAAATAATAAATTAAAGAAAACAACAAAGGAAAGTATCATGAATACTAATAAAAACATTATAAACGAAGTGAAAGAATCAGAAGTTTGGATTGAAGGAGTCTCTCAAGTATCTGAAAAAAGTAATGCAATTGAGAAGCTAAAGTGTATCAGCTGTAGGGAACTAAATGCATGGATTAATTTAAAAGCTGCAATTAAGTATTTGGCTTGTAATCATAAAAGCAAGTGTAACTATAAAACACCATTAACAGATATATTCCCAAACTTAGATAAATTCAAACAACCAAAAAGTAACTCTATGTCTAAAGAAGAATGGCATCAATATGGCTTAGATTACCTTGCGTTTAGAGGACTTAAAAAATCAATCGAAGGATTAGACTTTGCCTGTAAGTACTCTGGACAAGATCGTTCTCCTGTGATTGAGTTTAAGATTGATGAAAGCACAACTTGTATTAAAATCATTCATCCTAAACATCCAAATTCGTATAGATTTGAAGGAAGCCCATCCAACAAAATATGGATTAATCAAAACATTGATTATAAAGGCTCAAAGGAGATATTTGTAGTAGAAGGCATCATTAATGCACTATCTCTTATAGAGAAAGGTATTAATGCTGTAGCTATACTATCTGCTTCATTTACTCCTACTAAAGATATCTTTAAAAAGTATGGTATAGATGTTAATACAATTGTTTTAGCATTTGATAGAGATAATGCTGGAATAGAAGCTTCTATAAAGTGGTACAACCTATTCAATTGTAAGGGGGTACTACCACTTAAAAACAATATGGATTGGAATGATGATCTGATAGCTAACAAGCTCTTAAGTCTATCAAAGGTCAGAGAGAGGCATAATAAAGTATTTAATCTGGCTGTAGCTAAAACACCAGAAGATTATTTTAAAGTTAAGAATATGCCTTATTTAACTTTCTTTCAGTTTGATAACAAGATTTATCAAGTTAAAAGAGATAGTAAAAATGAAAACATGGTCGCCATTGTTGCTATTTCTAATTTCTCTTTTAATGTAAATTATTTTATTAGAGGTGAGTACCTATCTGGAGAAGAGTATACTGAATACCATTTAACATTTACACCAAGTGTAGGTAAACCCATTGATTTAACTTTAACTAGCAAAGAACTAAAAAGTAATTCTGCTTTTAAAGAAAAAATGATTAACCATAAATTATCATGGCTTGGTAAGACTTCTCCATTTGATTGGATAGTAGGTGCAATAATTGAAGCTAAGAATAAACCAGATGTAAGAAAGCTAAAATATACAGGATATGACAAAGATACAGATTCTCATGTATACGAAAAGTTTGCCGTAACTACACAGGGTAAATTCTTAAAGATCCCTAAAGAGGGCTATTATAAGATGGGACATAATAACTTCTTAAAGTCTGATAAACGAGCTTCATTAAGTCCAAGTAACAATAAGTTTGATGTTGGACTACTTGAAGATCTACTTGAAGCTTATGGAGGTAAGGCTCTTACAGCAATATCTTTTATGGTAGCTAGTTTATTCTGTCCAACTATTAAGAAGAAACTGTTGTYTTTTCCATTYATGTCATTTTATGGAGARSCTGGAAGCGGTAAATCTACACTAGGTACTTTTCTTCAATGGATGCAGTGCCAAGTAAATAGTGGGCTAGAACTATCTAATGCCAATACGTTTATTGGAGAAATTAGAACTGTTGCAAAATATTCTGGAATGATGCTTCCAATATTAGAGGCTGAGAAAGCAGATTTCAATAAGGGAAACTCTATTTTTGCTATGATAAAACCATTATATGATTATCTCTCTAACTTACAAACGAAATCTAATACCAATCCCAGTTAAAGATTAGATTTTAATAAGTAGTTGACGATATGTTTAGTTATGAAATTAAAATTAAAAAATCACGACACAGAAGAAGAC
>NVVD01000018.1:5368-84990 GCA_002402105.1 Candidatus Cloacimonadota bacterium | reverse complement strand
CATCATTTGAAAATACTAAAATTCCATCATCACCTGAAATTATTATATTTTGATTTCCTGTAACTTCTAATCTATCTGTAAATATTTCATCCGCTTTTAATAAATCTGTACCAATTGATTTTGATACTATTTTGCTTGCATGAATTGAACCAGTTTTAATCATGTCACCATCAATTGATGTTGAATTAATATTGTCTGATGCGTAAAAACCAAGTTTAGGAGTACCACTTGATATAGTTAAAGTAATATCTCCAGTATCTCTATCTATTGATTTTTCTGAATAAGTAAAACTAGATTCATCTTGATATAAAGTTCCACTATTTTCTAACTTTTTAACACTTCCAGTTGAAACAATTATACTAGAACCATTTATTTTTTTAACTTCTCCATAAGCTATTTTTTGAGAGTTTATAAACCTTGTAAAGCCATCAATTATAATGCTTTTACCAGATATCTTAGCACCTTGATCGTTCAAAGCAATCTCACTAACAATATTACCCTTTTTCACTTTTAAAGATATCTCATAATCTTGTTGAGTGATTGTTGAACCTTGCTCTGATACTTTATCATCTAAAGCATTTATCAGTTTTAAAACATCACCAATTTGTGAAGTTAAAATATTTAATGAACTTCTTGTTTTTGATTGAATTGGTTGATCGTCTCTATGTAAATCGTATGGAAAAGAGTTTCTACCCTCATTTATCATAATCTGATTAACTGAATCTAAGTTATTACCATTTATTGAAAATGTAATATCTTCATCACTAGCACCAACAACAAAACGAATATATTTTGTACTTGAATCTAATTGATAATTTATCGAATTAGATGTAAATGTAAGAGTAGGAGAACCAGCTAAAACATTCCATGAAATTGAGTAGGTTTTTGTTTTTTCTAAAGTCAATAATTGAAAGTGAGTTTTAGTAGAATCAAAATCAATTTGAGCTAATAATTTTATTCCTGGTACTTCCCAATTTTCAAGTCTAAAAAGTTGAATATTTCTTAAATCAGCTAAAGACGATACGCTTAAAGCTTGTTGATCTAAATAAGTAAAAACTATAGATATCTCATTTGTAGTTGATTGAGATTCATCGTTTTTAATATCGGTTAAAATATCAAAAGATGAGACTTTGAAAAACTTGTTTATACTTTCTTTTCCATCCCATTCTGACGAATCAAAAGGAATAACATAACTAATTGTAGATGTAAAWGWANMKANKTMKGAKAMYYWKSTAAANYRYTCCAYSANAAKTNAGYAGRYWTGTACAATCTAAAACCTAATGTATCATCAGCTAAACTTGATCTATCTATTTCAAAGTAGACTTTATTGTTGTCTAATTTTGATGTGATTGTTGGGATAGATGGTTTTGTGTTTGATAGGGCTTTTGAACTTATGTTTAAAGAACTTAAAGCTTTTGAATTAAAGTGTTTTGCATAAATTGTTATACCTCTTAATCCTATTTTATTTGCAATGAGTGAACCATCAATACTAAATGAATGATCTATCCCTTTATACAGTAAATTTGAATCATTTGTACCAAAGTTTTGATCAAACCTTATCTCTGTATAATCAAAATATGGCTTTGTATCTTGACTCCAATTTAAATCTAAATTTTTTGAATAAGAACAAGTACCAAAAGTTACATCATCAGGTTTAACTATTAGCCCTGAAATTGTTTTTGATATTTGAGTATAAGCAGATAGATTTCCTCTTGAATTTACACTTTGAACTTCAAATAAATAATCTCCTTCAGTAGCTATTGGAAAATCAATAGAGTTTGATTCAAAACTACCTTGTGAAATATATTCACCACCTACTTTTTTATATCTTACTCTATACTCTTTTGTATAAATCTCATCTTCTTTTTGCCAGGAGAAATTAACCCAAGTTTGAGAAGTTGTTCCTAAACTCTTTTGAGATTCTGTAACAAGTAAATTTGATGGATTAATTACTTTTGTAAAATCGGGTAAATTTGTTTTTGATAACTGTAAAGCTGGAGAGGTAACAATATCATCATAGTCACTAGCTTGAGTAGATTTTAAAGTCAATACTCCATGTATAGAACCATCACTAAAACTCAAAGACTTTGCTCTGACTTCAAAAGTTTTAGCATTCCATCCCATACGATCATTATCTACAAAAATAGTATCACCTATTCTTATTTCTAAGATTTTAAGATTACATGGATATTTAACAGTCATTTCATTTCTGGATTTCTCTAAAATGATATTTGCTACCCTTTGAGCTTGCCTATTTGATCTAATGGCTGGGAAATCAAATTCAGCTGGAATAGCTTCACCATCTATATCTTGATAAGCTTGATTTGTTACTTGGGTATATTCATCTGGCTGATAATCTTCATTTGTATAAATTCCTTTTACTACGTTAAAAATATCTGCTCTTGAAAGCTCTGGTTCTACTTCAATTGAGCCTGTTAAATTTGACTCATCTAAAGTAACAATAGGTATCTGATACCCTAATAACAATCGCCATTGTTTATCAAAAACTAAACGACCAGCACAAGTATCTAAAATCTTTTGAATATTTGTTTGAGGTGTACTTGCTGTATCTAAATAACCATTAAATTCATACCTTTTTTCACCATCTACTATTTGATTACAAATTGTCTTAGCTACCCTAAAAGAAAATAGATCAATACTATTTGCATCAATACCAAGACCATAATCAAGATTTGTTAAATAATCATATAAAATATTGGCTGGGTCTGAAAATCTACTTTTAGTAATTAAATCATCAACATCAAGTATAGTTTTACCATCTGAAACAATAGCAGTATTTGGAATACCATAAGGAAATAAACCCTGATTATAAGTTAATTTTAAATACAAACAAGAGTTGCCTTGTAGCTTATGGTCAACTGTCCAAAGTTCGGGTATTTCCGCTAAAAAAGCTTGATCTACAACACCCCATTTACTTGATGAGTTTGAGTATCTCGACTGAACTGTATCACCATAATTTTTATTAACTAAATTATCCACATCATCAAATACATCCCAAGAATAAGAACCTTCTGTTTTAGTTGTTGAGAATTTTAATTTATCATCTTGAATATAAAGTGATTTAATATCACCCATATCATGAGGGCTTACTCCTAAAATTAAATAAACTACATTTTTATTTGATTCTGATTGATGAGCAAATAAAACAGACCCTGAGTATTTAATATCTTTGCCATAAATAATCTTTTTAGTAGTAGCCGCTTCTCTAATCATCTGGGTAATACCAGATATTTCATTTTGTGCTAATTGTGAAAGAGCTGCTTTCTTTGCTTTTTTTTGTTCATTATAAGAATAATATGCTGCAATTGTTCCAAGAACAGCTTGACCAAATATAATCGTTCCACTAGCTACACCTATTGCTCCAAAAACTGCTGCGATTGCTACTGATGGCATGTTGATTTTCCTTTAAATCTAAATACTCTTAAAATAGAACTAGGGTCTATTTGAATAATTCCATTTGTTGAAACAGATACGCAAAAGCGATCTACTTGAAAAGCCGCTAAAACTTTATTCTTATTTTTGACGAGCAATACATCATTGGGTAAGGCTTTTTCATTCACTTCAATAAACCCATTATCAAGTAAAATACCTTCTATAAATTGATTAATGTTTTTAGCATTTTGAGCTTTAAAATTATCTCTTAAAGTTTTAAAACTACCATCATATTTTGGATGAGATATTTTTATATTTTGGGTTGCTTCGATACAATCTTTAGTAAATAAACAACAATCACTATCACCATACTTAAATTTTCTTTTTCTGTATTTTAAAATTACTTCTTCAAGGGTCATTACATACCCCACTTAATTTGCTTTTCTACTGAAGAAGAAATAAATTCAAAGCCTAAATCATTTGGATATTTAACCCTTTGATCTTCATGAGTGAACCTTAAAATCTTAGATCTTTTCATATCAATTAAACGGTTTTCACATTTAATTCTAATGGTTGAGCTATCTACTGAGTTTTCAATGTTTGGTTTATCCATTCGACCTTGAAAAACTATAAAAGGTTCAAGCTCCCATGTATTTAATTCAGATAAAAAACCTAATTGAACAATTACTTTTCTTTCTCTATGAGGTTCGTTTAATGTTCTTTGAATTGAACTTGGGTCAATACCAGATAAAGATATTTCAATACCGTTTGCAACAATGCCATCAGTCTCTTTTATTGGTGAAATACTTCCTAAGTTTCCAGTTCCTTGATAAGTGACTCCGTTGTATAAAAAGTCTCCTATTCCAGACCAAAAAGAAACCGTTTCTAAGTCATAATAAAGATCAACTAAGATAATAAAACGATTTACGTCTTGATTTACAATATCTGAAATAGTCATTTAAAAAGCCTCACGAATTGTAAATGAATAAGAATAATGTGAAAAAGTATCTATAGATATTTGATCGTTTGATTCTGTGAGTCTAAATATTCCTTTTGCTGGATTTACTAAGATTGCAGTACTTGCACCAATAAGTTTTCTCATAGCTGGCTCAAAGTTAATTGTGGCATTACCAGAAACATCTGATACAACATCATCAACTACTCTTTTAAGTTCATGATTTGAAAAACTAATCCAATCACCAGATTTTAAAACTGTTTGTGAAGGAGTCCAGCCATTTGTTGAAACTGTTTTATTTCCATTTGAAAAACCACCAACTAAAGGGCTACCAGAAACAGTCCCTAAAGATTGTTTTGAATCTTTAAAGGCAAATAAAAAAGTACCAACAACACCATTTAACTTTAAAAAGTTAGATTCTAATTTTTGAGCTTTTTCTCTATTTAATTTTGCTAAAGTAATTGTTGATTCCCACCAAGCAATACCAGAATCAAAAATTTTTTGTTGTCCTGTATTTGGTGAAACTGTTGAAGCTTGTCTTCTTACTAATTTTCGGGTAATTGATTTAATATCTAAATCATCAAAAATATCTAAAGGGTATGAATAACTCATTAGATCATGCCTCTTGCTTGAGCGTTTTGAACTGCCATAACTGCATGTTCTGATAAAGTTGGTAAGTACCTTTGCATTTGAACTGCTATTGTTTGCTCAACATTTGGGGTTAAATGAATATTTTGATGAATTATAATATCAGAATTTGATTTTGAGCTAGATAACATTAAATTTGAATCTTGACTTGTTAAAAATTGAGTCCTTGATTTACTTCTTGTTGGTCTACTTGAAGTTGGTGTTACCATTTGTTTACTGCTGTTTTTAAATAAACCACCAAATAAAGAGTCCATACCAGCATTTACGCTTGCATCAATCGCTTTATTTAAAAAAGTACTTTTTAAAAGGTCTCCAAGTTTACCTAAAGAAAACTCTCCCTCTTTAAGCATATCGCTAATACCGTTTTTAATTTCTAAAAAAGAGTCCTTACTTATTTCTTCAAAGCTTTTAATATGACTTTTCCATGTATTTGTAGACCTATCCATTTCAGAATCAATTTTATTCATTGTTTTTTTAAAATCATCTTCTGAAATAAATGGATTACCTTTGCTATCTCTTAATTTATATATTTCATTTATCTTATCTTTTTGTTTTTGTAATTGTTGAACTTGAGTTTCATAAGAAGATACAATTCTATTTGCCTCTGAGTGTAATTTTTTATCTAATGTTAAAGCTTTCTTTTTTGCCTTCTCTTGATTTTTAAATAGCTGACTTTCTTTTTTTATTTCAAGGTCAATTTTTGTAATTGTTTTTTTATAATTACTTTCTGATAAAAACTTATTTCCCTTAGTATCATTTAACTTATATATCTCTTGGATTCTTTCTTTCTTTTTTTGTAGCCTCTCTGTTTGAGTATCATAAGAAAGAATAATCCTATTTGCTTCTGAATAAAGTTTTTTATCTAATGCCAGAGCCTCTTTTTTAGCTTTTTCCTGTTGTTTGATTGCCTCCTTCTCTCTTGTGATTCTTTCCATTTTCTTTTTGAAAGAAATATTACTATCCTTTGGAATAAGAGATGAAGAACTAGTCTTTTTTAAGACTTTATTATTTTCTTTTCCTGAACCTTCTAAAAATGCTCTCATCAAAAAAGGACTCATACTTCTCATTGAATTTAGTTTTGAAATTTTATTTTCTAATAATCCTATCTCAACATTTTTACCCGCTCTCGTTCTTCTTAAAGAGATCGTTTTATCATTATTAATTAGTCCATAGTTTTTACGCCTTTTAATATTGTAATCTAAATTATCTCTTTCTTTCTTTAACTTTTCTAAACGCTCATATAGGCTACCTTTTGGTTTTTGAGTTCCATCTTTTTTATTAGGAAAATAATTCTTTTTAATTTTTTGAATCTCTTTAATTCCAATAATCATATTTTTAGCAAAGCTAGCTGAATAAATCGCAATATCTTTAAACACTTCAATTAATCCAGCTTTAATTAAATCCTTTTTTAATTCATAGAGAGTTGTTTTTAAATTATTAATCTTTGCTTGAGTAGAGTCAATTGCACTTTCAGCTCCTTCTCCAAATGTTTTCTCAAGTTCATCTGCAAGTGCTGGAAGTAAGTCTTCTGCTGTAATTTTACCTGTACTTAAAAACTTATCTAATTCAGCAGTTGTTAAGCCAAGAGACCTTGCTGCAATTTGAAATGCACCTGGCAATCTTTCACCTAGTTGACCTCTTAGCTCTTCTGCTTGAACTTTGCCTTTAGAAATCATTTGTTGAATAGCTCTAAAAGCTCCACTTGTTTCATCAGCACTCATACCCAAAGTTACAGAAGCTTTAGAAATAGCTAAAAATATCTTTCTTGTTTTATCTCCTGCTAAAGTAGTACCATTTGAAGCAGCACTCAATTTTGCATATTCAGTTGAAAGAACACTTAAGTCAAGACCAAGACTTTTTGCCGTATTTTTCACAAATGACATTTCTTCTTTTACTCTTTTTGAACTTTTAAAAATTGCTTTAAAAGTACGATCTGTTTTTTCAACGGCAAGTGCTGTATCTACAAAATCACGAATAATTAAAGAACTGGCTATACCAACTAAAGCTGCTTTATATTTTGAAACACTATTTGATACTTTTTTATAAGAGTCATCTAATTGAGTATTTGAGTTTTTTAATTGATTATTTTTATTTTTAACCTTATCAATAACTCTTGAAAAATGATTCATCTCCTGTTTAACTTTGTTAAAGGCTAACGAAAAATCATCATGTGCTTTTATATCAAATTTAACGGCTTTATTTGTCATTTTCTTTCTTTATTTTAAAATAAGCAATCCAACCAACGTATTCATTGGCTGTCATGCTTTTAATTTCATCTAAGGTTTTATGTAAACACTCTGCAAGCTGATACATTAAGAATAAATCTGTATCAGCTTCTAGTCGTTTTTTGCTTCTTCCTCACTATCAATTTCTAAAATCTCTAAAGCAACTTTAGCAATAACTTTAGAATCTGCTTTTGTTGTTAAATCACAACGATCTGCTCTATTAAACATCAATGTTCCATCTTCATTTTGTGCTTTATAAATCAAAGCATTCGCCATTGTGTTTTCATCATCTTTGTAAATTAACTCTCTCTCTTTTAAAGTTAATTTTGTAAAAAAAATATCAAACTTCCACTCTTTAACATGAATCTTTTTTCTAGGAATACTTTCATAATGTTTAATAATACTGTTCAATGCTGACATTTTATCTCCTAAGTAATAGTTCCATCAGTTAAATCACCATTTCCCTGAAATGTTATTGCCAATTCAACAAAACTTTCTGTTTGTACTGAAATTTTTCTTGATGTTATCGTTGCATTACCTGTTAACTCTCCTCCTACAGAACCATCAGGATCTAAAGACAACGCAACATCATCTCCAAGTTTTAAAAGCTTTTGACCTGCATCTCCTGTCGATTCAAAAACACAAGTTAATGAACCATTCCATTCTGCTATACCATTGATATACTTTTTTGAAGTATCTCCCATGGCTGTTACATCAATAGTATTTATACGATGATCTACGTCAAATTGCTTTACTTCTGCAATATTTGTTGCCCCTGCTTTAACAACCCCATTTTTACCTGAAATTAAAGACATTATTTTCTCCTATAAAGCTAATGAGATATTGTTTTCTCTCACTAGATACATTGTTTTATATTTTAATTTTAAAATCCCAAAAGTTGACTCTTGAGCATCACTATCTAATTCAATACTTTCTAAAAATAAATCTTTAACAAGACCAGATAAATTTTCATAAGATAAAACTTTTTCCTCTACTTCTTTTGAAATGGTATTTAAATAAGCATCAATATCTGTTGAATTTTTACCATATATTTCAACATGAAATACAAAATCACGTTTTTGTAATCTTGGCTTATCCATTGAAATATATTTAATTTCTTCATCACCAGAATAAATACAAATAGATGGTAAAGATAACTCCTCTAAATTATACTTTCTTATTTTAAATACACTTGTACCTGTAATTGATAAACCTGTTAATAATGCAACTACTGCATCAATTATTTGTGTTTTTACATGAGACATTAAACTTTCTCCAAAATTAATGTAGTTAAACCTGTTCCGTCTGGATGAATACCTCTAACTAAATAAGTGATACTATCAATAACAAATGAATCTTCATGTCTAATACTTGGAATATCGCTTGATTTTACATCAATACTAGCTTGATTAGATTCAATACCAACTTGACCTTGATCTATCTCAAAATAACTTTTATCAAAAATAACTTTGATTGATATAGCACTTTGACCCTGTTTCGTATAAGAAACAGTTTTAGCAAAATCATCTATATCAAAAAAGTCGTTTAAGTCTTCCATTATTTACTTTTTTTCTTCTACATCTATAACTGAGCCAATCAAACAAAGATACTTTGCATCTTTGATATCTTCCTTTGACTTAAAAGTATAAGATTTCCCTTTTTCAAGTGTTTTACCACTTAATCGAACGCTTTTTAAAACTTCTATTTTCATATTATTCCCTAATAAATTTAAGTGACTCAAAATAAATTGAGTCACCTTTTAAAACTCTAACTGTTAATTAAAATTAGACTCCACCGTTTCCAATAACAAAACTTTGAGCGTGTCTAAAAGCAACGTCCATATCAGCAAACATTGAAATATCCATTTGACCTGATCTTGTTACTCTATCTGCTAAAACTTCGATTGAACCAAATTGACCAATTAGCATATCTCGCCAATTTCCAAAATAAGCCGTATTTGCTGTTAATCCATTAATACCTCTGAATCTATGACCGTTTAACTCATTGTTATTAAGTGCCATAATTCCAGAACCAGCATCAATTTTAAGAGTTTTTAAATATCCCTTAATTGCTGTTGTAGATAAGTAGCTAAGATTACCCATCAAAGCATTATCCACATCAATTGATGTTTCCATTTCGACAAGCTCTTTAAATGTTGGATTACCAAGAGCAGCAAAAGTAACTGCATTTACACCCGATAAATTCAATAAACCAAGTGGTTCGTTTCCAACTCCTGAACCTTCAAGCGCTGCTTTTTGAATACCTTGTGCAATAGCAAAAATCATCTCTTGCCTAATTAGATTTTCAATTGAAGGATTAGATTGCCTTAAAATTTTTCTACTCAATGGCATATAAGAACTAATTGTCTTTTCAGATAGTGTTCTTTCTCCCCAAACTGGCGCACCTTCTGTTGCATTAGCGTTTTCTCCAATCCAACCAGCAGAAATGCCAGACTCTAAAGCTGGTATAGAAATGTTTCCATTTAATCCAGTTAAAAAAGTTGCTCCTAAATCATTTAAGACTAAAGAGTTTTGAAGTGCTTCAATAAATAGGTCTGCTCTATGAACGTCTGGCACTAAATAACCACCAGCGTTATCAGTTCCAGCAACCTGTGTCGCTCTTTTTCCCTGATTCCAAGCAATATCATTTGGAATAAAGAAACTATTTTTTGAAGCTTCTTTTCCCATTAATCGCCCAGCTTCTTTAGATGCTTCTCTCTCAAATCCAGCTTTAGACCAATCACCAGAAGCAATTGCATCTAATGCTCTAAGTAAAGAAAAGTTTTCTGATTCTTTTTTATTTAAGCCAACTAATTGAGGCTCACTATGTCTTACTGTATCAGTTTTAAAGTAGTCTAAAATTGATGACTGAAATTTATTTAAAGAAATTCCATCTCTAATCGCTTTATCACCCAACTCTGGTACATTATGATCACAAGACAAAGAGCGAATTTGATTAATTCTTTCTACTTCTTGTTTTCTAACCTCATTTGTAATTGACTCAGTATCTATCTTAACTTCACTAGAATCATTGCTTCTAGTTTGCGTTTTGTCTGCATTATTTTCAAATGCTTTTTGTACGTCTTTTGGTGGCATCTCAACCTCTCCTTGAGTTTCTTCATTAATATTATATAAACTTAATTTATCTTCATTTCTTCCGATTCCTACATTTGTGTCAGCTGGTACAGAAACTAACGATATTTCGTTAGGCTCCCAATCTGTCATGCGATAGACATCTTCTTCTACTCTAGTCATATCATGAACTTTATAACCGACTGAAATATTTTTTCTGATGCCATCTTTAACATCTTGAAACATTTCTTCTGCTCTTTTTGATTTTCCAAACCTGACCGTTGCTCTACCTTTTAAATCAGAATCAATATGAGCCTTTTCAATAACACCTATTTGATCTTTTGAATTGTGATCCATCAATAAAGGAGCTGAACCACTAGATAAAAAATCCATTCTAATTTCATTAGATTTATGGCCTAAAATTTCACCACCAAACCACCTTTGAACTGTTGTTTCACTAGAAAATGCTATTTCAACAGTTCTTTCTTTTTCGTTTAGATGCTCTCTATTAAAAGAAAAATGTCTTTGTAACTTATCTTGGTTTAATCTTTTTAAGATTTCTTTAGTTTTTTTGTTCATTTTTACTCACAACCTCTTTTTCTTTTTCAATATTTCTTTCTATTCCATATTCTTTAAACAACTCATTTTCTCTTTGAATTTTTTTTAAATGGCCTTCTAAAGTTTCACCTCTTGCAGATAAAATATCTGTTAAAGTAATCATGTTGTTTTCTAGTCCAACTTTAAAAGCTGTCATTTCTTTTTGTGGGTCAATCCATCCAAAGCCTTTTGGCTTAAAATCTGTATTATTTAATTCTTCAAATGTATATTTATTTGATAAATCTTTTAAGACTCCAAAAGATAATTGCCACTTGAGCCATTCTTCAAAAATTGGTTTGCAAAATTCTTCACAAATAAACTCTTGAGCCTCTTTATAAGTTTCTCTTTCTTCTAATACACCTTGCCTAATAGATGAATAATTTACAGATTCTAAATCATTTCCAAGTGTTGAATAAGAAAGCCCAACACCAGCACCCATACCCATTAATTGAGCTTTTTTAAATGAGTTAAAAGAGTTTGAATCATGCTTTGGGTCAAAAGTTTCTAGGTGAACACCTCTTGGTAGTTTTTGAAAAGTACCAGGGGAAGCATCCATGATAATTTCATTATTATTACCTTTATCATCACCTAAATATTCTTCACCTTCTTCTGAGGTGAATAATCCCATTTTACAAGCACCAACACGAGCAGATATAAGTTCAGCTTCATAGTATTTTTGTAATTGATGAGCGTTTTTTGTAGCAGAAACTAAAGGAGGAATGCCTCTTAATTGACCAGCTAGTTCTATTTCATAAGCATGAATAACGTGTTTTGCATCTAGTCTTTTTCTATCTTGTTTTCTTGGTGATAAAATATGATTTGTATCTGGATTTTTATCTGTTAAGTGATAGGCAACTACAACATCATCTTGATTTAATTCAATTCCCATTTGAACACGATTATCATTAGTTAATCTTGCTTGATAAGTAATGTCTAATTGATTTGAAGACAAAACTTTAAATGATATACCAAATGGATTTTGTCTATTTGGTTTACTTCTTGAGATAGTAATTAAAACTTCACCATCAATAGAGTGACACCTTTGAAAAAGCTTTTGTGCTTTTAAAAAAGATAGTTTTTTATCACTGGAAAAATATTGTTTTTTACAAAAGGTTTTAAACTCTCTTAATATTCTTTCATTTACTTTTCGTGATTCTTTATTATTTTTAAACTCATTATTTAAAACAAGAGTAATGCCTTTTTGACCAATAACATTTTTAACCATTAATTTTACATAATGACGACAATAATCACCATTATAATACAATTGTCTTGTTCTTCTTTTTGATTGAGTTAGTGTTGCTTCTAAAGATTCGTTAGGGTCTAAAGAAACTCCTAAAAAATCTTGAGATAATCTATCAATTAAACCAGACTCAAATGATCGTTTGTTATGTTTTAAAAATCCACTCTCAACTGATCGTTTTGAATCACTTGATTTTGATTGCTTTTTCTTTTTAAATAAATCAAATAGAAACATTATGAAAACCTCACATATACATTTGATTGTGAAGCTTTTCCATTTTTTAAAGCTAGTTTATGTTCTTCTTGTCTTAGCTCTGCTTTGTATATTTTTCTTAAATTTATTAAATCTTCGATTGGAGTTCTTGATAAAGAACGACCTTTGATTGAATAAGACTCTTGGTCTTTGGTAGCTCTTTTTTCAATAACTGCTTCAATGCTTTCTAAAACTTTTCTAGCATGAGAACGACCATCAAAACTTGTTAATCCATTAAATGAAGATTTAATATCTATAGTGCCACTATTAATAGTTTTAACTATAGTTCCTTTTGATATTTTAGAGATAAAAGATAAAAGACCAACTTTAAAAGTTGATGTGATTGTAGAAGAAATAGAAATTAAAAAGTTATCTTGGTTTTGACTAGCAACGACATTTGCATATTGAGTATCTACACTTCTTAATGAATACGTCAAAATCCATCCATCACTAGACTTTACTCCGATAGATTGTAAGTTAATTTCAAAATCAATAGAATCACCTTGAAAAACTTCACTTGGCTCTATTATTGGGATATCTGTAATCATTTAACTACCTCAATAAAATATTGGCAGTCACAAGATGATTTTGTCAAACTTAGTTTTTAGCACGTTTGTTAGAGCTATTTTTCATTGAAATATTTATGAAAATTATTTATTTATTGTGACAAGTCTTTTTAAGAATTAAAATGATTACTTTGTGTTAATAATTCATCATGAGATTTTGATATATCTTTTCTTTTTATTAATTTTGAGAAAATATTATAAACATCTGTTTTATGTCCAGATCTTCTTAAGCTTTTCTCATCATTCAACCATAAATAAAATATAGATTTTTTTTCTGAAAAAAACTTAAAAAAAAGTCTATACCTTTCTGGTAAACCTTTTTTAGCCCTTCTAAAAGAAGAGTTTTCTTTGCCTAATGTGTTTCCTAGAAAATAGTTCTTATTATTTGGGTTCAAAGGTATTTCGGTTTTCATTAAACAGCTAATACTTTTTAATAATTTAACAGAAGGGTGCTTTTCAAAAGATTGTTTATCACTTTTTAATTTTACTTTTATTACTTGTGATTTTAACTCTTCTACTCTTTTTAAAAGAAAGGTATGTATATATAAATCCCAATCCATACTAAAACTCTAACAAATCATCTATTTCATCAAAAAAAAGTTTGTCTATTTTAGTTATTTCATCTGAATCTAATAAATCTTGGGATTCAATTTTATCTATTGCACTATTAAACTCTTCGTTAAAATATTCAACATCAAAATAATTAGAATCTTTAGAATATTTATTTAGAATTTGATCAACATCATATTGCAATGATAACAGGTCATGTTTGCTACATTTTATTTTTATCATATACGTTAATAATGGTGATTCTAAATCAAAATTTATGTTAAATACAAATGATTCTGCAAAAATATTTTTATTTTGCTGATTTTCAAAAACTTCTGCAATAATTATTTTGGAAACTTCTGAATTAAATCTAGTATTTTTTACTAAGAAAATAGATAAATCATTTAAAAAATCATTATTTTCATTTGTTAAATTTACTAACTTTTTATATTTATTGAAATATTTAATCGATTCATCAAAACGACCCAATAGAGAAAGGTCCGTAGAATAATTAATTAAAAAGTCTGGGTCTTCTTGTGATACTTCATAATATCGTTCATATATTTCAGCAATCTTCTCTATATTGTTAAGTCTAATCATTACTGATTTATAATTAGATAAACAAGTTAAATTAAATTTAGAAGTTAATGAACTTTCAAAGCTATTTATACATTGAACTACATCATTTTTAATTGAGTAAAGTATACCTTTAAGCATGAGATATTCAGACATAGAAATTTTTCTTACTTCTTGTATTTCTTTTTCTATTGATTTAAGTTCAAATTCTGAAATTTTTAAATGACTAGACATCATTATATTCATTTTATCTACTAAATCATTTGTTTTTAACTGTAGAACAGCCACACTCACCTCTTAACTTATAATATTATCCTATTACAAATAAAAGATTTATTCAATCAAGAGTTCACAAAGTTTTTTCTTTTTTTTCTTGCATCATACAATCTCTTTTTAGTTGGTCTTTTTATTTCTTTTTCTTTGGCGATTGCTTTTTTATTGGAAACCAAAGATTGCCAATTGGGATTTAATATTTTTACAGCAACTAAAGCGTAAACATTACAGTCTAATGCTTCATTTCTTTTTCTAGTTTTAACCCATTCTCTTTTTTGTCTTCCTTTATGATATTTTGTAACTACTTTTTCTGCTGTTAATTGCATGAAAAACTCTTCATCTAAACAATCTGCAAAATGGATATAACCCATGCCAATATTTTCTAATTTTAAACGACCAAATATACAATCTTTTGCAGTATCTGATCCAACTGGAAATAAATTTACTTTTGCTTTATTTGATTTAGTAGCTCTACCAACAAGATGTTTGCCTGCTTGAGATTGTCCTTTAACTGCATAGATTCGTCTTATTTCTCTTGGTTTACAAAATCTATAAACTGCATCTGTATTTGCTCCACCCGAATCAACACAAGTACAAGCAATTGTTAAAACTCCATGCTCTGATTGATAAGTTTGACCAAGTACAACATCTAAGTCATCCCAAGTTTTTTGGTTTTCAGGAGAGCCATAAATTATTTTATGATCCATAACCCATGATTCTTCGCCAGAACCCCAACCAACTATTTGATATTCGAGTCTATCGGGCTGAACATCAACACCACAAGTTAAAACTAAAACTCTTTGTGGTATTTGTTCTAACGAATATGGTTCTACTCTTGATAAAAAGTCTTCTGCTTTTACTTGTTCACCTTGTTGCTCATCCCAAGTCTGCCCTAAAGTTGTATTAATCCATGTTTTTAATTGTTCAGGGTCTTGTTTTGATAATAAAAAAGTTGATACTATTTCTTTCCAAGTAGACCAAGGGCTGTAAGCCTCCCATATATGAAATGATATTTTTTTAGGGTCTTTTGATTTTGCTGTTGCTCTCCACTCTCCATTTCTGACAATTTTATATTTATCTTTTTCATGAATAGCTTTTTCACATTTTTCACATTGATAATACGTGGTTTCTGGTTTGTCTTTTTCCCACTTGAAAAACTCCCATTGGAGATGTTGGAAATAATTACAATGTGGACAAGGTACAAAATACCTCCTTTGATCTCCTTCTAAAAAATCACTTTCAATTCTTGAAGCATCTTTAACAGTTGGAGTCGATGTTTTTATTTTCTTTCTATTATAAAATGTCTTTGTACGTTTTTCTCCAAGCTTTACAGGGTCGCCTTCTGTACCTGCTGAGTCTGGATATCTATCTACTTCATCAAATAAAACAATGCGAATCGGTCTTGATGCTAAACCAGCGGCTGAATTTGCACCAGCCATTGTAATATGACCAGATTGAAAGGTTTTATGCAATAAAGTATTCCCTGAATTTCTTGTTTTTGCATCAGCAATTTTACCAGCAAGTTTTGGAGTATCTCGAATCATTGGAGATAATCTATCTTTTGAAAATGTTTGAGCCATTTCAAGGGTGGGTTGAATTAATAGCATTGGTGCTGGGTCTTGATCTATATAATATGCAATTACATTTTCAATCATTGCAGTTTTGCCAACTTGAGCCGATGCCATGATTGCTATATCTTCAATACCTTTTTCATTTACTGCATCCATTAACCCTCTTTGATAAGGTGCTCGATCTGTATTCCATTGACCAGGCTCTGATGAAGATTCAGCAGAAAGCTTTCTATATTTATCTGCCCACTCTGAAACTTTTAATCGTGGTGGTGGATTAAATATTTTTAAAAGCGACTTAACTACTTTTGATATTTTCACTTTTGATAGTCTTCTTTTTTATATTCTTTTAACTCTTCTAAAATTTCATATACTTCTTTGGTTAAAATTTCTTCTATTTCTTCTAAGTTATCAAAACCTAAAACTTTTTTTGATGCTTTAGTTGGAAGAGATAAAATCTTAGATTTTACATTTGAAAAAATGACTGACCAAACATCACGAACTGATTCTTCTGATAAGTATTTACCCTCTAAAATTTCATATTCAAACTCAACTTTATTTGCTTGAGCTTTCGTTAATCTTGTTTTCTCTTTCTCTAAAGATGTATCCGCATTTTTACTATTTTGAGAAAGTCCTCTCAAATAAGAAATATATGACATACGAACTTGGTCTAAATTTAATCCTCCTTTTCCTTTGGATACAGGAAGTACACCCGATTTTTGGAGTCGTCTTAAATGTCTGTCATTGATGTCAATATGTTCTGCTGATTCTTTTTGAGTTGCCATGATTTCCTTGGGCTACGGACAAACCTTCTTAAAATTTCTGAGTCTAAAAAATGATCGAGATCGCGAAACACCCTTAGATTTTTTTCTAGGAAGGACCCAATTGATTATATGTATCATTGAAACAACCCATCTTCTAGGGCATACTTCTCAAAGTTATTTTGGAAAATTCCCTTTGCATACTTAAGACAAATATCATCAAAAGCAAACTTCTTCTTATACTTCACCTGATGACGATAAGATAGCTCAACTCTCAGTTTTCTATTCTTCTTAGTTCCCATTCTTCTATATACACCATAGTATTCTCCATGATGTTTACCTATGGGTGTTCCTGTGAAGAACTTTGTACCTTCCTGATGAGCTTTACTCAAGACTCCTGATTTACCTTTTGATCTTTTAATATTCCCATGACTATTTAATTTTGTGCTTATTTTATTTGGAGTAATAATTACTTTATTTTTAGCCGATCTTTTTCCACCACGAATTTGATAATGTAAATATGCTGTTTGTTTATCCATGATATAAACTGTAGCAACCATCAATTTTCTTTTGGCTCTGTAATACTTGAAAGCATTTTGAGTAAATTTAGTTGGGTTCTCTAATTGGTCTATAGATTTTTTTGATAACTCTCTGGTTAAACCTAATCCAGTCTTATTTAGGCTTTTTATTACTATTGCTGGTAATCTTTTTTTTTGTATATCATTAAGGTATTTTTCTATCTCATCAATATTTGAACTAATATTAAATGTAAGCATATCATCAACTCAATTTAAGTTTTAAAGTTTTAACTCTTCTTTTGCCTTTTTCACTATTTGAAACGAGTGGAGTTAGCAAAGCATCTTGAATACTCATTCCTCTTTTAACTCTTTGTCTTAGTGTTGCAGAATTAATTCCAAATACTTCTGATAAAGATTGATAGCTTATTTGTTTATCATTAATGATTGGCATATCTCAACCCTTAACAATCTTTGTAATATCTAAATCAGTAAGCTCTAAAAAATAAGCTGTATCAACTGAGTCACCACCAAACTCTAAGAAGTTTAAAATGGCATCACTAATATCTGGGTGATATCTCTCTTTGATCTTCTTATTGGCTTTAATAGTTGTCATTGCTTCTGTATAGGTCATGACAAAAGCATAAGCTCTACAATTGGTTTTGTCTATAGTTTATATCGAAATTAAACCAAGTATTTAGCATACAAGTAACGAACAGTTACCAGTAGTCACAAGTGGTAACTTGATTGAAATTATAGATAAGTAATGAGTAGTAATTGTCAGATCATCGACAATTTTTTTTATTGTGACGAGAAATCGACAATTTTTTAGTAATTTATAAAAACAAAAAACCCTTTGAAGTCTTCGAGATCGAGACTAACAAAGGGTTTTAAAGAGTGCACCCAACAGGGGTCGAACCTGTGACCTTCTGTTCCGCAAACAGATACTCTATCCAGCTGAGCTATGGGTGCAATTTTGCATTATACTATCAATAGAGGGCCTTAGAATCAAGAACTTATCTTTTTAAGGCACAAAAAAAACAGGTCTAAAGGCAAAAAAAAATATCTCGTAAGAGATATTTGGGATTATTATAAAATAATAAAAAGTTAAACTCCCTCATTCTAGAGTGATTGAGAGCGCCTAACTCATGAATCTTAACAACAAGTAGGAAGCTGAGTGTAGCTTACTTCACAAGATGTCTAAAGTAGACAAATGTGACAGGTCTTAACTAATTATAATGTAATCAACAAATTATTGCAAATTTTTCTTTCAATTGTCTATCTTATTTTACTTTAATGATTAATTTTGACTTAATCTGATTCAATATAAGTATTTAATATCTTGTTGGATATTGACATATGATATAAAAGTGATATCATTTTTATATCTAAATAATAACAGGGAGATTAAAGTGAACAAAGAAATTATTAAATCATGTGTGAATGGTTGGTTAATGATTGTTATAGAAATAGGGCTATTAGCCTTATCTATTTATGGAATGACGATGGATAATATTTCTATTATTTTTCCATCAATGGCTATTTTTTTAATATCATTGCCAGGTTTTTTTATATTGCAACCAAATGAATCTAGAGTTTTAGTTTTGTTTGGTACATATAAGGGTACAGTAAAAACTCAAGGCTTACATTGGGTAAATCCTTTAATGTTTCCAACAGCTCAAACCAGCTTAAAGGTTTCATTAAGGTCAAGAAACTTAAATGGTCAAACTTTAAAAGTGAATGATAAAAAAGGGAATCCAATAGAGATAGCAGCAGTAGTTGTTTGGAAAGTGAGTGATACTGCTAAAGCTTTATTTGATGTAGATAACTTTTGTGAATATGTTTTGATACAGAGTGAAGCTGCAATTAGACATTTGGCTAGTATTTATCCTTATGATCATGGCGAAGATGGTGAAACTACATTAAGGTGCGGTTTAGGAGAGGTAGCAGAATCTTTAAAAGTTGAGTTAACTGAAAGGTTTTCTCAAGCAGGTATAGAAGTAGTTGAAGCTCGTTTATCTCATTTGGCTTATGCTCCTGAAATTGCTCAAGCTATGTTACGTAGACAACAGGCAGAAGCAGTAATATCTGCAAGAAAAATTGTAGTAGAAGGTGCTGTAAGTATGGTAGAAATGGCTCTAACAAAATTAAGTGAACGTGGTGTTGTTGATCTTGATGAAGAAAGAAAAGCGTCTATGGTTAGTAATCTATTAGTAGTTTTATGTGGTGAAAAAGAAGCTTCTCCTGTAATAAATGCAGGAACATTGTATAATTAGGTCATGGCAAAAAAGAAAAAATCATTTTTATTACGTATGGACCCTGATTTATTTTCTGAATTAGAAAAATGGTCTGGGGATGAATTTAGATCAGTTAATGGTCAAGTTGAATTTATCCTCAGGCAAGCCATACGTAAACGAAAAGGGTTAGATAAAAAAGATAAAAATTAAATAATTTATTTACAAGTCTCTTGAAAACTATCTTCTAGCTCCAAATCAAGAGCATGTACACAACGATTGGCAAAATTAAAATAGGATACAACCATAGTTGCATGTTGAAATTGTGCTTTTGAAAACCCAAATTCAACAAACTTTTTATAATATAATTTTGCTTTCCATGGTTCTTGGGTCAAACAAGCTGCAAAATCACCTAAAAGCTTTTGTTTGTCATCACTGATTGAATCATTTTTTAAGTGACTTTCAAGAGCTGAGTTATGATGAGATACACAATAAGGACATTGATTAGCTTTACTGGTTGAAACAGCCAAAAACTCTCTGTCTACTCGGCTAAGAGGTAAATCTTCTCGAAGTAAAATTTCGTGATAAAACTCATAGTGAGCTTCTACCCCAATAGGAAATTCAGAAAAAGCTGAATGAATATTAGCGACTCCACCACGTTCTTTTTTAATTCTATTAAAAATATTGGTCATTTTTATCCTTTTATAACTAAGTATATATTAAGAGGTCTTTGATACTAAGCGAACCTTACATAAAAATTAATTGTTTTAATTTTTTAAGATTGGATTTAAAAAATCTACAGCCTCTTTTAGATTATTAACAAAATAAACTTTTATTTTATGGGGATATTTTTTTTTATTAATTTTTTTGAAAGTAGATGAATATTCTTTTGTCATTGATTTTGGTAAAATTAAGTAGTCACACTTTTTTTTTAAGGCCAATATTGTTTTTAAATATAACCCTCCGACTGCATTTACTTCTCCATTTTCATCAATTGTACCAGTAATTGCTATTTTAATATTATTATTAATTTTTGATAAAGAATTAGAAAAATATACATGCAATGCAAGAGCTAATCCACGAGAGTTACCTATTACATTATCGGTTAGGATTTTTATTTTTTTGGGGATTTCAAATCTTATATTATCAAGTAAGTCAAAGCCTAAACTATATTCTTTACTATAGTTCTGATTTAAGTGATGGTTAATGAGTATGTTTTTTTTGTTTCTAATAATTTTTATTTTAATATGTTTTTTATTATAGGACTTTAAAATTTGGAATACCTGAGATTTGGACCTAACTTTTTTATTGTTAATTTCAACAATTAAATCACCAAGTTTAATTGGCTCTTTTTTATGAAACTTTGTAGAGTCATAAATTTCAGAAACTTTTGTTGAAATATTATATTTAATCTTTTTATTAAGTAGTTTATAGGCAGATAAAATAGCGTATAAATTAGCATTCTCAGATAGTTTTTTTCCTAAAGAGTTTTTTGTCTCAATTTGAAATTTAGAACTTTTATTGGTTTCGAATGAAAACTCATCTCCAAAGTTTTTGGAAAGCAAGAAAATTAAGAAATAATCAAGGTAGTTTGTGATTTGAATTCCTCTAGTTGATAGTAAATAAAAAGGAGTTTCTCTTTCTGTATTTAAAGTCTTTTCGGTTTTGTCAAGTCCTCCTAAAAAACTGGCTTCACCACTTTTAGGAAGAAATAGTAGTAGTAAAAATACTATTAAAAAAGTTTTAGAAATAAAAAAAGTTCTAAATAGAAAGAGAGATATTGTTGGATCTTTTCCGTAGCGAATATCAAAATAGTTCGTATAAGAAAAAATTACTATTACCCAGGTATTTAAAAAAAAGAAATCTGGAGAATTTGTATTTAAAAACAGAGGTGTTTGTGGAAAAAATATAAAAAAGAAAGATATTTTAGCTAGGTTTAAAAGCATGTGAATGCCGTGAGAATCTGAGTATTTCTTTTTAAAATAGAGGTAAATTATAAAAAAAATAATAGATGTAACAAAAAATAAAAGCTGTAATTCAAAAAACTTTAACATATTTTATTTGAGGCATAACTATTATGCTCATTTGGTTACCAAGATAGCTTGAATGTGGTTTTAGAAGATTAGGCTTTTCAATCATATCAAACTTAAGCTATTTTTAGTAGAATGCCGATGTATTACTGTACAAATAGAAACTTTCACGGGGGTGAAAAATGGGATTATTAGGGGGAACAATGATATTATTAGTAATTTTGGTTAGTTTATTGGTTTTAACTTTTATTTTTAAAGAACAATTAGGTTTTGAAAAGTATCTTCAAAGTTTTGTAAATAAAGTAGATCCAAGAAATAATTTAATTTAGCATACTAGGAGCTACAAGATAACATAGAGCATCCAGCTTTATCTTTTGCCCAGTCAGGTCTTTTTTGAGCAAATGAATCTTTGCCTTTTTGACTAGTGTAGGGGTTTTTTAATACTTCAAGTAATTCATGAATCATTGAGTAATCTTGATTATGGGCTTTATCTATTGCAAGTTGCGCCAGATAATTTCTTAAAACATACTTAGGGTTAATTAGATTCATGTTTTTTGCTCTATCTTTTTGAGAGATATTGTCTTCTTTACATCTATTAATATATGAGTTAATCCATTTAGACATCTTTTGAATATAATTAGTATTAAGGTCATTTTCTGAGTAATAGGCATCTAACAAACAATCAGGTATATTTTTATAGTTTATATCATGATTAAGTTTAGCAAGGTTTCTAAAAAATAAAGTCATATCTGTTTCAACTAAAGTAAGTATTTTTAATAACTCTTTAATAATTTTATCATCAGATTCACCTTTAAAATTAAGCCATCCAAGTTTTTGAGCCATCATTTTATTTGATTCAAAGAGGTAATAATCTCCAAAAAAATCTAATACTTTTTGCAGTTCATCAGTATCTTCAATTAAAGGATAAATGCTGTTAGCAAATTGAACAAGGTTCCAATGAGCAATATGGGCTTGTTGTCCATAAGCATATCTATGATAACTTGCATCTGTAGTATTTGGAGTCCAGTCAGGGTCATAATCTTCAAGCCAACCATAAGGACCATAATCAATAGTTAATCCATGAATAGACATATTATCTGTATTCATGACTCCATGTACAAAGCCAACTCTCATCCAATGAACAATCATATCAGCTGTAGTTTTACAGATTTCTTTAAACCATTTTATATAAACTTCTTTACAGGGTTTGCCAAGATGTGAAAAATGTTGATTAATAGTAAAGTCTGCGAGGTCTTTTAATAGGTCTAGCTCTTGTCTTGCTGCTAAAATTTCAAAGTTACCAAATCTAATAAACGATGGGGCCGTTCGACAAACAATAGCACCAGGCTCATAATCTCCGTTTCCATCATACATCATGTCCCGATAGACCTTTTCTCCACTTAAGCTCAAACTCAATGCCCTTGTAGTTGGTACTCCCAAGTAATGCATGGCTTCACTACATAAAAACTCTCTAATTGATGATCTTAAAACAGCATAACCATCTCCACTTCTTGAATATGGAGTAGCGCCAGCTCCTTTTAATTGTAAACAAAACTTTCTACTTTTAGAATTAGTTAGGTCTCCAAGAGAGATAGCACGACCATCTCCTAATTGATTTGCCCAATTTCCAAATTGATGTCCCCCATAACACATAGCATAAGGTTTCATGCCATCGAGTAAATTTTTTCCAGAAAATACTTCTTCAAACCTTTTGCTCTGGCAAGCACTTTTATTGATATCAAGTTGAGCGGCTGCATCTAATGAATAAGCAATTAATTTGGGATTAGAAAAAGTTTCAGGTTGAGTTAAAGAATAAGAAGTTTTATAAACTTGTCTTGGATAGTTGTCTGAAATAGAATCAGCAGGCAAAGTATCAATAAAATTTTGATTAAATTTAAGGTGAGAAAGTGGCATGGTAATCCTAAGGGTTTATTGTGTATCTAAATATACAATAGAGTGCTTATAATTTAAATATAAAAAATTAATAAATTACAGAAACCAAATCAAATTTATATATAAAAAAATTACATTACCATTTATTTTATTCTAGCTACTTGCCAATTTTAAAAATATTCTTATTATACGATTTGAGGGTAATTTAATTATTTTCAAATGTGTGGAAACTTTCTTTCAAAACAAGCGTAGTATATATCCTATGACAAAAATTTTAACTTTATTCAGCTTTGTTTTCTTTTTAACTAATACTTTTTCAACTGACTTTGTTGATTTGCTTGAAAATGACTCATTTGAGCAATTTCAAAATAAAGGGCAAAAGTCATTTACTAAGGCTAAAAACTTTTTGAAAGATGAAATATATCCTACATATCAAATTGGCATATATTGTGGTTGTACCTATGATAAACAGTTAGTGGTTAAAGACTATAATGAAGAGCGAGCTAAGGCTTTAGAAAGATATAAGGTTTATAACTGGGATTTAGAAGAAGGTTTTGAGTATATCTCAGAAGAAGACTTTAATAATAAGACCGCTAGATATAAATTAGTTCCTAATCATGAAACTTGTGGTTTTGTACCAAAAGGTAATGGTACTAGAGCAGCTCAGATGGAATGGGAACACGTTGTGCCAGCTTCATTATTTGGTCATACTTTTCCTGAATGGAAAGAAGGTCATGCTGAATGTATTAGTAGTGCAAAGCCTGTTCGTAGATGTAGGAGATTAAGTATTACTACTGATTCTACTTCAAAAATAAAATGCGCAACAGACTCTGTGACTGGTGTTCAAACCTGCATTAAAGATGATATTTCTTGTCGTTCTTATATTAGCGAAGAAAAGTCATACTCTGGTAGAAGATGTTTAACTAAAGTTAGTGATGAGTATTCTTTAATGCAGGCTGATATGCATAACTTATATCCTGCAATTGGTGAGGTAAATGGCTACAGAAGTAATTTTCCGATGGCTGAAATTACTGGAGAAGCAAGAGAGTTTGGAAAGTGTGATGCAGAAATTGCTAATCATACATTTGAGCCAAGAAACGAAGTTCGAGGAGACATCGCTCGTACTCATTTATATATGCAAGACTCCTATCCAAAACATTTAAATTACTCTGATGAAATGTCAGCTATGTTAAAAAAGTGGGATTCTTTAGACCCAGTAGATACTTGGGAATGTGACAGAAATAAAAAGATTGAAGATATACAAGGTAACGATAATAGTTTTGTTAGTAAGGCTTGTAAAAAACTTATGAAAAGAAACGAAACAAGAAGAGGAATCTTTCAAGTCTTATTTGATTTGTTTAAATAATATAAAAATTCGGCCCCTTAATTTATTTAATTAAGGGGCTTATTTTTTTGGTGAGACAAATTGATTTGGGTGTAAATAACAAAAGTTTTTATCTTGTAAAAGGTATGATATATATCCACAACAATTAGTATTAAACCTTGTTTTAATAATTTTTTTAAATAATATCCCAAATATAGGGATATTCCATAAAAACCAAGAAATATTAGCCCATTGAGAGTATTTTAAACCTTTAATAGTAGGATGAACTATAGTTTCAAATTCAAAGCTAAAAGTTTTCTCCCATGTTTTAGGAAAACTTGATTCATGAAACTGATGTACTCCCAAAACTCCACAATCTAATTCATAAAAATAATCTTTGTATTTTATTAATACGTGATTGTAGTAAGTCGGGGCCTGAAAGGTTAATATAGGAGCCAATCTTATTAAGAGTGGTAATAAACCTTGTTGACGAATGCGATAGACTTCAATTTTATATAATTTCATAGTTTATAAGTATAGGTAAAAAAGATGAATTTAGAAAATAAATTAAAAGAGTATTTTGGTTTTGACCAGTTTAGAGAGGGTCAAAAAGAAGTTATTGAAAAAGTTATGGATGGAAAATCTGTAGCAGCTATATTTCCAACTGGTGCTGGTAAATCTCTTTGTTATCAATTGCCATCACAATTACTTGAACATATGACTTTAGTAGTTTCTCCTCTATTATCTTTAATGAAAGATCAATTAGACTTTTTGAAATCTCATAATATAAAAGCTGCACGCTTAGATTCTAGTCTATCAAAAGAAGAGTATACTAAAATTTTAGAAGAGGCTCGTTTAGGTAAATTAAAAGTTTTAATGATCTCAGTGGAGCGTTTTAAAAATGAGAGATTTCGTAGCCATTTAAAGAGAATGAAAATTTCTATGCTTGTTGTTGATGAGGCTCATTGTATTTCTGAGTGGGGACATAATTTTAGACCAGAATATTTAAATATTCCATCTTATAAAAAACAATTTGATATACCACAAGTATTATTGCTTACAGCAACGGCAACAACAGAAGTTGCTTTAGATATGTGTGCAAAACTTGATGTAGCAAAGAGTGATATTATTAACACAGGTTTTTACAGAAAAAACTTAAATTTATCAGTAGTAAAATTAATAAATAAAAATAAAAATGAAACCTTATTTAATTTACTCAAAAGTTCAATTGATGCCCCAACAATTGTATATGTAACTTTACAAAAGACGGCTGAAAATGTAGCTTCTTACTTAGAGTCTATGGGAGTAAATGTTTCTCACTATCATGCGGGATTAAAAACAGAACAAAGAGAGCAAATACAAAATAGGTTTATGGGAGACTCATTACATTGTATTGTAGCCACAATTGCTTTTGGAATGGGAATAGATAAGGGTAATATCAGACGAGTTATTCATTATGATTTACCAAAATCTTTAGAGTCTTATAGCCAAGAAATAGGAAGAGCAGGCCGAGATGGCTTAAACTCTGATTGTTATTTGCTTGCTTGTAAAGACTCTATAAACATTTTAGAAAACTTTATTTATGGTGATACTCCAGATAAAAAATCAATAGAAACTTTACTTGATAAAATTCAAAATTATGAGCAAAAACTACTTGAAATAAAAACATATGATTTAGTTAAAGAGTTAAATATACGTAATTTACCTTTAAAGACTTTACTTGTATATTTGGGGATAGATCATTTAATTTCTCCTAAATATACTTATTTTGAAGATTACACTTATAAGTATTTAGTTGAAAAAGAGCAAATTTTAAATCTTTTTGATGACAGACGAAAATCCTTTATTAAAAATATATTTGACAATAGTTTACATAAAAAAATATGGTCTACAATAGATATGAATGCTATTTCACAAAACTCTGGAGATACTAGAGATAAGGTGATAACAGCGCTTGAATATCTAAATGAAAAATCTTTGATAGAGCTTCAATCAAAAAGTGCGGTTGAAGTTTATGAGATATTAAGTAAAGATTTTGATGTTATAAAACAAAGTGAAAAGATTTATCAATTGTTTGTGGAGAAACAAGATTCAGGAATAAAAAAGATACATGATTTATTAGCATTTTTTGAGGGGTCTGATTGTTTATCAATAAAATTGGCTTCATATTTTTCACAAGAAATAGAACTAAAAAAATGTGGCCATTGTTCGGTTTGTGAAAATGGTGCTATTAGCTTTAGTATTACAAAATTACTCAAAAGTATTGATGAATATGATTTTAATGACTTAACTCTAGAGATTATTACAAATTTACAAGAGCAAAAATCTGTTTCTATGATAGTAAAATTTTTATGTGGATTAGAGAGTCCTTTGTTTACAAAGATTAAAGCTAAAAAATTGCAATATTTTGGTATTTTAGAAAGTTATTCAGTAAAAGATGTAGAGAAAAAGGTTTTAGAAATATGGAGTTAAATTATTTAGCATTATTTATTATCCAAACTATCCTACTTTCAATTATTTTAATCAAACTGTTTTTCAAAAAAGAAGAGGATCTAAAAAAAGTAGATACTTTGATGAAAGATGAGTTTAGTCGAAATCGTGAAGAGTCTAATAAAAATGCAAAAAATAATCGTGAAGAATTATCTTCATCTATTGAAAAGCTAAATGCTTTAATATCTAGTAAATTTGAAAACTTTGAAGAAAAACAACGCTCAAATTTAAATTTATTTGAGATAAAGCAAACAGAAAACTTTGATAAATTTCAAAAATTACAGAAATCTTATTTTGAAGATTTACAAAATCAACAGTTAAACACACAAAAATCATCAAAAGAAGCTCTAAAGGAAATTAAAGAAGATATCGAAAAACAATTAGATAAAATGAGAATTGATAATCAAACTCAATTAAATGAAATGCGAAAAACAGTAGATGAAAAGCTTCAAAATACCCTAGAAAAAAGACTTGGAGAGTCTTTTAAATTGGTGAGTGAAAGACTAGAACAAGTTCATAAGGGTTTAGGGGAGATGCAGACTTTAGCTAGTGGAGTAGGTGACTTAAAAAAAGTTTTATCTAATGTTAAAACTCGTGGAATTTTAGGTGAATATCAATTAGAGACTATTTTAGAGCAAATTCTGACCCCAAATCAATATGAGAAAAATGTTAAAACAAAAGTGGGTAGCCAAGCTCATGTAGAATTTGCAATTAAACTACCAGGTCAATTGAGCGATGAGAGTGTATGGTTACCTATTGATGCAAAGTTTCCATTAGAGTCTTATTCTTTGCTTCAAGATGCTTACCAAGAGGGAGATATAAATCAAATCAATGTTTTGAAAAAATCTTTATCAAAAACTATTGAGACTTTTGCAAAAGATATCAGTAGTAAATATATTGACCCACCAAATACAACAGACTTTGCAATTATGTTTTTACCAATTGAGGGTTTGTATGCAGAGGTTTTACGAGACCCACAATTATTTGAAAATCTTCAAAGAAATTATAGTATAACTATCGCAGGTCCAACAACCTTATCAGCTCTGCTAAATAGTTTGCAAATGGGCTTTAGAACATTAGCAGTTCAAAAAAGGTCAAGTGAAGTTTGGAAAGTCTTATCATCTGTAAAAAAAGAGTTTGGAAACTTTGCAGAGCAATTATCAAAAGTAAATAAACAACTTGATACAGCCCGTTCATCATTAGATATTTTACAAAATACAAGAGTAAATGTAATGAGCCGTAAACTAAAAGATGTAGAAACTTTAGATATAGAGAAAATAGAAAATGAAGATTAAGTCACTAGGATATAGAACCGATTTTATTTTTAATAGATTTGATGGAAGTATAGAAGAAAAAGAAAACTATATTGTTGTGAAAACTAAAAGTAATCCAAACTACTTTTGGGGAAATTTATTATTATATAAAAACCCCCCACAAATTGGTGATTTAGAAAAATGGAAATTAGATTTTCATAAAGAATTTACTAACCCAAATATTTATCATATTACTTTGGCATGGGACTCTATAAATGGAGATGTTACTTGCCCCAAAGAATTTATTTTAGATGGATTTGAGTTAGATAATTCGGTGGTTTTAGTAGCTACTGAAGTAATAAAACCAAAAAAATTAAATATAGATATAGAAGTTAGATTAATTAAAACAGAAGAAGAATTTAAAAAAGTAATTAAAATACAAACAAGATGTGGTGGCTCTCATCTTAGTAGAGATTCATGGGAATCATTTTATAATGTTCAAATGAAACAATATAAAAAAATGATATCACAAGGACTTGGCAATTGGTTTGGAGCTTATTTAAATAAAGATTTAGTAGGAAGTTTAGGAATTTTTAATGACAAAGAAGTCGGAAGATTTCAAATAGTAAGTACTGACCCTAAACATCAAAGAAAGGGTATTTGTAGTACACTTGTATATAAAAGTGCTATTTTTGCTTTTGAAAAGATGAAATTAACAACACTTGTGATGGTGGCAGATGAAGAATACCACGCAGCAAAAATATATGAGTCTGTTGGGTTTAAAGCAAATCAAAGACAAATAGGTTTATGCTGGTGGGATAAAAGTAGAAAATAAAACTTATTTCTGAACTAGTTTTTCAAGCTCGTCTACATATTCAGATACAAAATCAAAACCAGACTGTAAAAATTTAGGGTCATGAATATCTAAATCTAAATGATTTTTTAGTAAATCGGCTAGTTCTTCTGAACCTCCAGCTTTTAATATTTCCAAATAACCAGGTAAAAAACTTTCTTTATTTTTTCTGTACCTTTGAAATAAGGCAAGTACTACTAACATACTCATAGCATATGTCCAACAATAAAAAGGAACATGAAACATATGAGGAATGATTGACCAACCATATTGCTCAAGCTCAGGTGTTTTAATACTTTCACCATTTCTAGTGCTAACTAATTGATACCAAATTTGGTTAATATCATCAGCAGATAATACTTTATTTAAAGACTCTTTGTGGCATTTAAACTCAAACTCAGAGATAAGAGTTTGTCTAAATAATACGGATACTAAAGAGCCGATTTGCTCATCTAAAATTAAAATTTTATCTTCATCAGAAATATCTTTTTTATTCAATAAATAGTCTAGTAAAATAAGCTCGTTTAATTGAGATGCAGTTTCAGCACTAACTAAAGTACAACCTTGATATAATGGTGACTGAGTCTTTGAATATAAGCTTTGATGAACAGCATGCCCCATTTCATGGGCTAGGGTAAACATACTATCGTAATCATCTTGATAGCTCATTAGTATATATGACCCATGGTCTCCAGTTCCCATGCAATAAGCACCAGATTGTTTTCCATCCATTGGGTTGGTATCTACTTTGTTTTGATCAAAAACTTCTTTGGCTAAATCAGCATATTCAGGTGAAAACTGATCGAGTGAATCAAGTAACCAAGTTTTAGCTTGCTCATAAGGTATTTTAATTTTTTTATCAGAAAGGGGAGCGCCAAAGTCAGCATAAGTATACTCATCTAAATTTAATAAGTTCTTTTTTAAAGAGTGATACTTTTGAAATAAAGGAACATTATTATGAGATACATCAAATAGGTTTTCGATATCTTGTGGCTCGACCTCTTCGTGTAAACCAGAGAATGTCATAACGTGATCGGCTTTTCGTAATTTACTTAAATCTGTTTGGTAGCAACCGATTACATTTTTATAAGTATATGAAAAGAAAGGGTTTTGTTCTTTATATGTCTCAAGTCTTCTAGCTTTTAAAGCCATACGAGTTTTTTGATCTGGGTGAGACATTAAAGCTTTGATTTTAGATTCAGTTAATTTTATTTCTTCACCATCAATTTTAAGTGAACCAAAATCCATACGTGATTCAATTTCATCATAAAATCTTGACCATGCTTTACCAGCATAAGGTGAAAAAGATTGAATAATTTTTTCTTCGTCATCATTAAGTGTATATTTTTTACCCTTTGAAATGCTTTTAAGTAAGTTTTTCCATTGAGATAAAGAATCACTATTTAAAAGGCTTTCAAAAGCAGAGTTATCCATTGTTTTTAAGCTATTAAAAAACTGTGAATGTCCAACTGTTACATCATTAATAAATAGTTGTTGAGTTTGAAAAAAAGATTGAGCAGTATTATCTTTTATTTGTGTGTCTTTGTTTAACATCGAAAAAGCAAATAGCTTTCTGATACCTTTAGAGATATCTTCACAAAGGTGAAAAGATTTATCAAGTTCAGCCGTAGTAATTACTTTTTCTTTAATTTTTATAGTGTATGGGCTTAGTTTTTCGATATTTGATTTAATAAGTGATTTGTCACTTTCAATTTTAGGGTCTTCAATACAAGAGTAGATGTTTGTAATATCCCATTTTGCAAAGTTAGTGGTTTCCATATATATCCTTTAGAATAATTTTAATTTAAGACTACTTTTAAATGGTTTTGATAAAAAATGCAATGGAAATCAGGAATGGCTCATACTTTAAGCAGGCAATTTAGCCAGTATTCATCGAGTCTGTTTTCTCTACGATCTGTACTTTTCCATAGTTTTTTTATTTTAAATTTAGTTTTTTCTTGGATAAAATTAGAAAAGCTTTCTTTTTGGAAGGAGTAAAATTTACGTCCATTTTTAGAAAACTGGTTGTTGCCATATTTATAAGAGCAATATAAAACTCCATTTTTTGTTAGAGCTCGATAAAGTCTATGAAAAACTTTTTTGTGATCTTCAAATGAAACATGTAATAAAGAGGCATTTGCCCAGATTCCATTAAAAAGATTTGTATAATCAAGGTCTAAGAAGCTTTTTTGAATAATATCAATATCAAAATGGTCCTTCGCAATTTGTTTGAACTCTACAACAGGGTCAATACTAGTAACATCAAAACTTTTTGAAATAAAAAAACTAGAGTCTCTACCTGTCCCACAACCAATGTCTAATATTTTAGACTTTTTAGTTAAAAGTTTTAAAAAGTCTTCGTAATTTTCAGAAAGGTCTAAATTAATAGTTTCCTTTGAAAATTGAATGTAATTTTCTTTGYRMTMTNWGTWGRGTYKAKWTMMTNNAAAAYTNMTAWASWTWKWWAWTAWAATMAKAMACANKATWATKASWAKMTYYGNTNRTTCTNKSWRWRTAGNYYMWATWTAKYRRMKMAMYTAAATSWTRWAANNRWRMTMTTATYMARTNYAYKATRTWYKWSTANNTTYCAWYNTNAAAATAWWRCYCWWSMAKTYAAASAMTNNGCTTYWKATRKWKAWKYYRKTNGWRMTKATARAKANNYWAATNAWGRWAAYASMWSARRTWYWWKWWAWKWTNGNGAGCTNNTNWKMSAWRGTTTWAYAARTKMTNNNAATTCYTWYKCNKWTATTCNAYATGANWMRTARCANATNNNCWTTCAAWKSCWTSTYTWAKWWGKGYMTANANCGANSMTARCTNYAGCGGNWGKYGWAAGWKRYGMGKWTWWWYRMKWCGCWTTTTATCCTAAAAAAATATTAGGTGAATTGGCAATGTCAGACCCTCAAACATTTTTTAATTTTTTAGATTGGTCTATGAAAAACTATCCAGCTAAAAATGTTGTTTTATCTGTAAGTGGTCATGGCTCAGGAGTTATGTCTTGGGGTGGTCCAACGGGTGTAAATGACGCAAAGTCTTATGAAGATGTAGTTATTGACGTAAATCCATTTGACCCTTTCATTGGCATAGAAACAAATGGTGATAGCTTAAGTATTTTTGAATTTAAAAGAGTACTACAAGAAATCAAGAAAAAATATCCAGAAACTAAGATTCAAGTTTTGATTTTAGATGCTTGTTTATCTCAAGCAACAGAGGTTTTATCAGATTTAAAAGGTATGACACGTATTGTTATGGGTTCACCTTATACTGTCCCTGGCACTGGGATGCATTATGGTGCTGTTGCTGAAGCAATTAACCAAAATATGTCTCCTGTAAAAATGTCTGAACACATTGGTAATGCTTTTATACATTCAGTAGAAACAGATAATCTTTTATCTATTTATGACTTAGAAAAAATGGAAAACTTTGAAGAAAAACTAGATAATTTTTGTGATGCTTTGATTATTGCTATGGGTGATCGTAAAAAAACTAGATTTAAAAACTTACTAAACTTTTATGAAGATTATTGGGATATTCAAAAACTAGCTTCATCAATCATTGATGGTACAACAGAAGTTTCTAATAATGCTAATTTAGTAGAAGCTAGTCAAGCATTGATAAAAGCTCAACTTGATATGGCTATAAACTCTTATACTAAAGGAAAATGGACTGGGTCTTATGGTTTGTCTATTTTTTGGCCAGGAGAGGATAACTATAGGAAATATAGAGACTTTTATAAAAAGTTAACTTTTTCAAAAGAGCATAGATGGGATGAGTTTTTAGATCGTTTTATTTTCAATAAAAAAATAAAAATATTTAATAAGCTGTACTCAGAATAAAAAAAGTCCCCTCAAACAAACTAATGTTTGAGGGGACTTTTTTTTACGAATTTTTTAAATTAAAGTCTTCTTCATTTGTATAACCATGACAGTTTAAAACTTCTTGAAAATCGGTAAAATTAGGACCATGATCTTCGATTGTGATATCTAGTTCTGTAAGTTTATCACTATGTTTTTTGAACGAACTATATAGTTTATGGTCTTCATTAAAAAACCTTACTTTATGATATAAAGATTGAGGATGCTTTTGATCAAAATAGTTAAAGAGCTTTATCTTTTGATATCCAAGATTAATTTTAATGCGCATCTCTAGTTTAGGGAGCATATCATTATTAAAGTTTTTATATTTCATGAGGCTTAGTTTACTAGACTCCTTGTGAACCTTAATTAGATCAAAACTAGAAATATCCCCCATTAACCTTTCACAGCACCCAATATAGATACGAAGAACAGGGTGTAGTTGGTCGTGTTGGTCCATACGAATATATAGAGACTTTTCATCTTTAAATCCAACTTCAGATTGCTCACATAAAGTTGAGATAACTTGTGGGTCTGCTGTTGAATAAAGTAGGCTCAATGCTTGTTCATAGGCAGTATCATATTCGTCTAAAAAACTTTCGATATCAGCTAAAATAGACTCTTGAAGAAACTTTTTATCTAGTCTTTGATTAAAATTAGATACAGCAAGATAAACTAGTAAATCTTTTCTCTTGATATCATGTATTTGCTTATATGTATCTTCTCCAATTTCTTTTTTTAAAACTTTAATACCTTGTTCAATGGAGCCAATTTCTTTAATGACCTCTTCTAAATTTTGAAATTCATTTTCAAGAGGAGCACGTCCTAATTTAAAAGCTGTTGATAAAAAAGATTTGACGATGTCTGAATATTCAATGTTAGAGAAGTCGTATTTAAAATGCTCAATAGATCGAATACAAGATTTTTTAAGTATCTTTTGGTGTTGAGACTTATCTTTAAATAAACAAAAAACACCTGGTGCTAGAGCTATAGGCTCGCAAGTACCAAGAGTATCTAAAATAAATTGTTTAAATTCATCTTGAGAGTAGTATTTTTTAAACTTATTGTCGCTGGTTATGACTCCATCGCCATAAGATTGAAGCTTTAAAGAAGTGCTTTGTATATCACAAGAGACAATAAAAATAGATTTAGAATACTTATAGGCAGTTTGAAGAGTTTTTGAGCGAAAAAGAGGATCTTCAATATTTGACAAAACATTACCAAGATTTACAATGTCAGCTTTTTTCTTGGTTCCGTCATTTTTGGTTTTAGGGTCCCATCCAAAAGTATTATAGCCTAGTATTTGTAGTCCTTTAACATCATTTTCAAGTCCACAACCATAATCAAAAAGTGTTTGCTCTTTATTTAATAGTGAGTTTTCTAAAAGACATAAAACAGATTGTGAAAAACCATAGTCTAAAATTTCTTGTTTATGATGATAGTTTTTGACTCTAGTGTTATTGATTCTGATTTTTGAAGTTTCTTCAATTTGAGAAATAGAGTGTTTACTTATTTCTAGCTGGTGAACACTTAAAAGAAGTTTCCAGCTGTTTTCTTTAGTAATTGTATCTAATTGTATATTAAAATCAATTTGATTTAGTTGATTGCTAAATTTAGTATACTTAGAAACTGTAGATTTTAATATTTGTTCTTTATAAAGTAAAATACTTAGATTAGAAGACTTTGAATATGACAGCTTTTGAATATTACCTGTAGCTAGATTAATATTAATTGACTCTAAAAGTCTTGGTACAGCTACTTCATCAAAATTCTCATATTTTAAAAAGCAAATTTTGTATTGATCAAAATGTAATTTTAATACATTGAAATCTGATGTAACTTTTAATTTAGTTTTAAGGGTTGAAATCAATTTAGAAGAGTTTAAATTTTCATTTTCAAAGTCTTCACATCCGATAAGTAAGTAAGTGTCGGACTTTTTTCCAAATTTTAATTTTTCTAGTTCACTTTTAAAGCTTGTAAAGTTCATAATTGGTGTTTAGTTTCCTATTGATAAGTTAAATAAATAATGTGTTTAGATGGTAATAATAAAGTAAAAAAAAAACTAGATTTGCTCTATTCTTTAACCTTATTTACTGAAAAATAAAACCATCCGAGCCAGAAGTTTCGATACTTTGTTTATTACTTTTTTCAAGTATAATTGAAATTTGATTGGTTTTTCCAAATTCTATTGCATGAGATTGATTTAAGTAGTCCTTTTTTGAAAAGGTCAAACTTTTTTTAGAATAAATATAATCATTTATAACTAAAAAATTGTTTTCTTTTGAATTTGTTTTAATTTTTTGGTCTTTACTTTTTAAATAAACCCATTTTGGGTGTAGATAGATCGTTATGTTTCTTTTTAAAATACTTTTTGCAATAGATTTAGATTCTTCATCTAATTCTATTTTATCTAAATAATTTTGTGCTCTTTTATATCCAGAGTCTAAAGATTTATTGATCCATGCATAGGCTTTAATTTTACTAATAGGGCATCCAATACCTAAATTATGGTATACACCAAGAGCATAAGATGATTTAGGATAATTTTGCTTTGCTGCTTTTTGCATGAGCCTGTATGCTTTACGTTCGTTTTTTTTAATTTTTTTGCCTTCATAATATGCATTAGAGAGTTCGTATTGAGCCCAAGCCACTTGTTTTTTTGATAGTTTTATTAATAAATCGATTTTATTTTGTTGGGAATAAATAGAAGAAATAATAAAAAGAAAAAAAACTATAGCATGCATTAGAAAATCCTAGGAAATGAGCAAAAAAATTGACCTCTTCTGCCAAAGAGGTCAATAAGAGCTTATAAGAAAGCTCAGTAGTTTTTAGGGTCGTATTTGTTATCGGCAACAATAATCATCTTTTTAAGGGATAAAATGTATTTCTTTATTAAGTTTTAGTGAACGAGAGGATTAAGTCTTTTTATATTTTTTGAAAAAAATGAAATAGATAGTATAAACCAACTTATAAAAGAAATAATTAAAAGAGAGTTTAAAGGATCGTAACTAATATAAAATAAATAATAAAAAGAAAGTATAGATAAAAAAAAGTGATGTTTATAATTATTAGAATAATTAATAAAAAAAGGTACTGACATTAAAAAATACCAAGGGTTAGCAACAGGGCTACAAATAAAAAAGATTAGGGTGATTAATAGAAATATAAACTGATCTATTTTATTTTTGTACCAATAATAGAAGCTAATAAAAAATAAAATAAAAAATAAAGTTAAAAAGATATAACGTGTATAAAGTAAAGATTGTTCAAATGGATAAATTGTTTCTAAGTAAATTCTTAGAGTAGTAAATAAACCGTTATTAAACTCCCATTGATTGATAAAAGTATTGATACTTGATTTTTTTAAAAACCGTGATGGATACCAAAGATAAGATAAGATTTCGATAAAAGACCACAGTAATAAAATATTCCATCTACTTTTTTTGAAAAATGGTAGATAAATAATTGCATAGCCTTTGAAATGAATAGCAAGAGCAAAAAATAAGGTATGTATTTTATTTTTGAAGTCATTGTAAAAAACAATGGAGGCTAAAATAAAAAGTCCAATTAATAAATCATAGTGTTTATTTAAATAACCTTCATATAAAACCAAAGGATGTAAATACCAAAGATACAGTAGCTTATAATTTTTAGACTTATTTTTACTTAACTTATTAATATATAAGCACAATAATAAAATAAGAATAGTTTCTAAGAGTAGATAAAATAATGTTAGTTGTATGGGGCTTTTTATGAACGAAAATAAATAAATAATAACAGGAGGGTAAATAGCTGTAAGTGTTGGAAAACCCGTTTTAAGGCTATAATGGTATAAATAATCTCCAAAAAATTTACGGTCTTCAACCATTGTATATCCAAATCCAAATTCAAGAGGTGAAATTAAATAGGGATTTATATTATTTTGAATCATTTGTCCTTCAACTATATATCTAAAATAGTCGTCTTCAAAAAATGGGGTACTGAAACTAAATAATAATCGAAAAATAAAAAATAAAGTTATAATTTTAAAATTAAATTGATATTTCCAATGCTTTAATATAAGTGGAAATATAAAAGAGGATAAAATAATGAATAATGTCATAAATATATTATTGCTGTGTGAATAAAAAATATTTTGATAATAATTAAACAAAAGAAAGGCTGTTAGAAAAATTATGTATAAATAAAAATAAAGTTTGTTTTGTGTATTCATTGTTTTTAGTTTAATTGTTAGACTCTTTAAAAAATATAAAATACAATTATGATACGAGTGACTGGTTATTTTAATTTTTGTAAGTATACTTGTTAAATCAAGACAGATAGAAGAGTAAAAACAGTAAGCATTTGATTTTGCTTAGGAAAATAGAAATGAAGAGAAAATGATGAATTTAAAACTATTTATTTTGTTGGGAAGTGTCGGTTTATCTTCGCTTTTTGCATCAGGGACAATCGTAATTCCTCCTCCACCAAAGCCAAAAATTCCTTTAGACTTGGCAAAAATAGCAAAAGGCAAACTCCTTTTTTATCAAAAGAGTGCTACAGGGATGAGTTGTAGTGCTTGTCATAATAAAGGTGAGGTTAAACCTTTTCGCCGTAGAAAATTAGCAAAAAAGTTAAAGAGAATTTCAAAAAATATAAAAAAATGTAGTTTTGCTGATGGTCGAATGGGAAAAGAGTTTCATAACTCTATTAATAAAAAAGATATCGTTGCGATACAACAGTTTTTAGCAAAAAAATATCGTTTAGAAGATTATTTAAGGTAAAATTATGAGTTATAAATATATATTTTTAATGTTTTTAAGTACTTCGCTTTGTTTTGCAAATCCATGGGCTAGTGGCGAAGATCACGGATATTATGCTTTAACTTATTCAGTCGCTGAGTATGATCGAATTTATTTAACTGATAAACAATTTCACTTAGCTCCAATTTCTCCAAATAAAGTTGCTCGTGAAGTAAGTAATGAGTCTTTGCAGTTTGATACTGAGATTGGTATTAATACTTCAGATAGTATTATTGTAAAGACACAGTTTTCTAATATTGGTGGTTATGATTCTGTTTTCCCCCAGAATGTATTTGGACCTTCATATTCTGGTATTGGTGATTCATACATTGGCTTTAAAAGAAATTACAGAAATAGAAAAATTGGTATGTCGATGGAGCTTGGTTATATCATTGCAGACAATTATAAAGCAGATGCTATTACAAGTCCAGGGTTTGGTAGTGATGCTATTGCGTTAACATGGCATTGGGGCCTCATTCTAACTCCAAAAGATTATTTGTCTACAAGTATACAATATAGATATCTTTTTGATGATGCTATTTCTGATCAGTTTAGTATAAACTTTGATTATACGAAGGTTTTAAATAATTCATGGTCATTAAGATTTTTTGGTAGTTTTATCAATAGTATGGGTGGAGTAAACCTATTTGACCCAGCTTCTGGATGGACTAACTTTTCTTTTCATAGAAAAGATGAGATGAGATTACAGTTTGGTATAGGCACGAGTTATAATATTAATGATATTTGGTCAATGTCTGTAAATGTTGCTCATTTGTTTGATGCTAGAAATACTGATGGTTCAGATTCAAGTTTATCTGTATCTTTAGTGAGAAGGTTTTAGTAAGCTTTGCACAAAAATCAGCTTGAAAATAACATTATTGTAAGAGATAAAACTCTTTTTGAAAAAATTTCAAAAAGAGTTTTTACTCCCGTTGGATTACTTTTTTTAGTTTCTATTATTTGTATTGCTTTTTTTGAATCTTATGTTTATCAAAAAAATGACAAAGAGATATTAAAACAACTTAAATATAATTTGGGTACTCAGTTATTGACTCTAGCAAAAGTATTTGCTTTATCAATAGACCCATTAGATCATGCTGAAATTTTTTCAGCTGGAGATTATAAACTAAAAGAATTTCAAAAAACTAGAGACTCTCTAAGAAAAATCCAAAAAGAAATTGATTTAAAGCAAGAGATTTATACCCTTAGAATGGATGAAGATGATCATGATAAGGTTCAGTTTATTGTGATGACTGGTGAAAAACCATATATTGGCCGTGTTTACTCTCATCCAAAAAGTATGAATCAAGTCTTTTTAAAAGGCGAAGCTATTTATACAGATGTTTACTTGAGCTCTTCTGATGAGCATAAAAGATGGATGTCTGCATTTGTCCCAATTAAAGAGCCTGATACAGATTTATTTGCAGTTTTAGAGTTAGACTTTAGTGTAGAAGAGGTTTTTGAAAAACACGATAAAGAAATGGCTTATTTAAGGGTTGTATTGATAGTACGTTCTTTATTTTTTATCATTTTATTTTTGATAATTTACTTCTTAGTTTCAAGAATTTTACGTAAGGGTATAGATCTATTAGTTGATAAACCCCTAAATGTAGTAGGTAAGTTTGTTCATCTTGTGGGTGAAGGTAATCTAGACGAAAAATTAAATATTAAATCTGGTGATGAATTTGAAGTTTTATCAAACTCATTAAATCACATGGTTATTGGTTTAAAGGCTAAAAGGGCCATGAGTAGATTTTTAACAGATATGACTCTAAAAGAAGTTGATGAAATTTCACAAGGTAAAGAACAATCTTTAAGTGGTAAAAAACAGCTAGTGACAACTTTATTTTCAGATATTAGAGGTTTTACTACAATTTCAGAAAGTATTGAACCAAGTTTAGTAGTAGATGCTCTAAATTATTATTTTGAAAATGTGATTCCTATTATTGAAAATCATGGTGGTTCATTAGATAAAATTATCGGTGATGCTGTGATGGCAGTATTTGTTACAACTCATGACGACGATAAAAATATTTTATTTAATGGGGCAGATGCTGCCGTAAAAGCTTCATTAGAAATGCAACAAAAACTTCATGATATCCGTAAAGAAATGATAAAAAAAGGTATGCCCGAGTTTTATGTTGGTTATGGCTTGAATACTGGTGAGGCAATTGTCGGAAACGTCGGTACAGAAAAAGTAATGTCTCGGACGGTCTTTGGAGATTCAGTAAATTTAGCAGCTAGAGTTGAAAGTTTGTCTAAAGAAGGAAAAGGTTCAAAAATTTTAATTACAGAATATACAAAAAAAGAAATGTCTGTAAAAATAGATCATAGCTTTTTAATGGAAACCACGGTTAAAGGAAAAAGTTATCCAGTAAAAATTTATGAGTTAGATGAATCTGAGCTAGAGAAATACAAAGTTTGAGACTATTTTCACTTTAGTATTGACGTCTAATAAAAATTCCTTAATATAATTTTGAAAATAAGCCTAGTTTTTAGGCGAACTCTATAAAGTAAATTATTTAAAATATATTATATACAAAATTCTAAGGAGATAGAATGACAAGTATTAAAAAATTAGTTGTTGGTGTAATTGGTCTTGGGCTAGTTTCTTCAAGTTTTGCGACAGATTTTGAAACAGGTTTTGAAATAATGCATAGTAGCATCGGAATGAATAAAACAGGTTTAAACATTGCGAAACACTTAGAGCCTTTAAATAAATTTGAAGACAACAAGGGTAATACATTTGTAAACTATCAAAAAATGGCTAATGGTTATAAAGTCTATGGTGAAACAAAAACTATTGTTTTTACAAAAAATGACAGATTCTCTACTTTTTTAGCTCCAGTTTTGGGTTTAAGCTCTAAAGAGGTTTCTTTTATGAGAGATCATAACGAAGACCTAGCCGATCAAAAAGAAGTTAAATTAACTGAAGAAAGAGCATATACAATTGCGATTAGAAGCTTAAGAGTAAGCAAAGAATTATTACACGAATCTTTACCACAGCATTTAGCTAAAACTGGTGATTTAGTAATGTATCGAGATAATAGCGATAACTATAGATTAGTTTATAATTTAATGTTACCTGGTATTTATGATGGTTTAAAAACTTCATATGAGTTTTTTATTGATGCAAATACAGGTGAGATTATTGATAAAGTAAGATCAACTTATTCAGTAGCTGGACATGGTGTTGATTTAACTGACGGACATACTCATGACTTTGAAGTAGAAAAATCTGATGGAAAATTCATCATGCAAGATAAAGCTAGAAAGTTAAATGTATATAACTCTAGAATGAAAAGCTTTTCAACTGATGCTGATGGTACATGGGACTCAGAAGGAACAAGTCGAAAAACAAATCAAAAAGCAGAAGTAGAGCTTTATTTAAATATGGCTCGTGTGGTTGATTACTTTAAAGATACTTTTAATATCACTTGGAAAAATGGAAAAGATGATGTTCATGCAACTGCTCACGTAAGAACAAATTATAACAATGCATATTACTCCTCTTGGGAAGGCGGATTCTTTTTTGGAGATGGTTCTGGAGATGCAAAAGGATTTGACTATTTAACAAAAGGTTTAGATGTGGCTGGTCATGAGTTTACTCACGGTATAATCGATATCTTTATGCCTTTAACTTATAGTGGCGAATCTGGTGCATTAAATGAGCATATTGCCGATGTTTTTGGTGCTATGGTTGATGATAAAGATTGGCAAATGGGAGATAATATCACTATTGGTGATAATAAAGCTCTTAGAAATATGAAAGATCCAGCTCGTGGTCACTCAGATTTATTTTTTGAAGGTAATACTGCAGCAGACTGGAGAAAAGCAATGAAGGATAATAATATCAAAGATACTATTTATCCTGATAGAGTTAAAAATAAAATTATTACTTCTCAAGATAATGGGGGAGTTCATTTAAACTCAGGTATTTTCAATAAATTTACTTATCTTGTTTCAACAGGAAACGAAATTGAAGGTGAAGGTTTAGGTAGAAAAATTGTAGCAGCTATCTACATGAGAATGATGAGATCTAAAATGCTTTCAAGAAGAGCTAGTTTTACAGATTTTAGAGATAAATGGTTAGTTGCAGCTGACTTAGAGTTAGATGGTAACGACGATAAAAAAGCATTAATGGCAACTGTTAAAAATGCTTTTGCTCGGATAGATTTATAATAAATTAATGAAAAGCCTTCTAGTTTTTTAAACTAGAGGGCTTTTTTTTTAGCCTAACGACATTTTCTTTAATAATTAACTAACTTTGTTTTCATTCAAGACTACACTATTTTGAGCCTTCAATAAATTAGGCTATACTGAGCAAGAAGAAAACAAAAAATGGATTTTAAATTCTCTTCAAAAATATAATTTAGGTTTATTAAGGTGCAAAAATATTTATTTAGCGAAAAAGCGTCAAAATGCTTTAAACCATTAAAACCAAACTAAAAGCAGTAGTATATGTTGTGGCCATGGAGGGCAAAAGATTAACTTCAAGGAGAAAGACATGAAGAAAAGTTTAGTATTGTTAGGGGCCATTTTTGTTTCCGCACTTACAGCAAGTGATTACCATTACGGTAAATATGTTTATTTTAATCCAAGTTTAACAGCTGACTCAGCACCTCATAGTTATTATACTAGAGACAAAATAAAAAGAACTCGCCCAAAAAAAAGAGTCAGAAGAAGACGAGTTGTGCCAGTGATGAAAAAACGCGTTGTTTATCAGCCAGTTGAGTATGTATATTATGAGCCTCAAGCTTATAGAGAGCCAAAAGTTTGTACAACAAAAAATAATATTGTAAAAGAAATTAATAGAGGAGCTCCTAGAAGAGTTATTAACGGAACTTATAAAGTGTGTGATGAAGCTGTTGGTTCAAGATATAAATCAGAAAACTTTCATTGGAGATGGAGCCATTCAAATCCTGGTTATTCTAAGACTCCGATCTATGTAGAAAACCAGCCTCAAGTTTCAAGGTTTGGTAGACGACATACTGATTATCGTACAGTTAGATATAATGACGCTAGAGACTATTATTATAGGTAATATAAAATGAAAAGTTTAACATTTATTTTAGTTTTTTTAATGGTAATATCTATTTCATTTACTATTGGTAGAAGGCCTTATAGAGCGCCTGGCTTATATACAGCAGAGCCATATCCTGTTGAGTACAGATATCCTGGTGAATATTGGGGATTTGAAAAACGATTTGATAATGGTGCGATTAAGCTTCATATGAGAGAGCTCAATGAAGCTGAAGAATACCGAAATTATTCTGCTCCATTTGATCAAAGGGTTAAGGTTCATTTTGAAGATCGCTTTGGTTTAGGTCAATATGTTCATAGTTATCAAACTATGATACCTGATGAAAGTGGTAAAATGCATCGTATTACCTTTCATTGGAGTTCATATTATCAAGTAAAATCTAGAAGTTTTGGTTTGTTTAAAAAAAGAAAGTTTGTTCAGTATATTAAAGTAACAATTGACGGGAAAAGATTATTTACCGTTGATGATTACGTTGATAATGGTGCTTATGATTATGAAGACTTCTTTTCTTTAGGGAAGCAAAAATATCGTGTAAAAATGATGATGCAATCTCATAAGAAAGATTACTACTTTGGGGTAACGTTAACAGCAGGGCCTTAAAAAAGAAACCATCTAAAATAGAGCGTTTTACGCTCTATTTTGCGTTACAGGCTTTTGAAGACTTTCGGTACTTTTTCATCATAAAATACAAAAGCTTTATTATTTGCGATATAGGATACAAATTTAAAAAATAGTAAAAGTATCTAACTCCACTTAAAAACTTTGTAGTTTCAATTAATGCAAAATGTCCTTTAAATACCCTATTTTCAGAGACTAAGTGAATTTCTGTTAGAAGTTGGTCAATTGGAATACTTTTATTACTCAGTATGTGGCTTTGAAGACTAATAATATTGAGTTGTTTTGAAATTCTAACTTTGAGTAAAAATTTAGATAAAGATTTACAGAGTTCACATTCTTCATCAAAAAGTAATTGATGTAGATTTTTAGTATCCAATAGATTGATAATCGTTTAATAAAAGAGGTAAAAATTGCTCTTTATATCTCCCTTTTTTTAAAGCTATTGTAATATTGTTTTCTTGTATTGTAACAAGCTTACTAGGAATTTGAATATCGATATTGATTTTGTCGCCTTTTGACGGTACTGAATCTAGTTGTTTCATTGGGTCAGTAGGAATTAAATATCCTTTAGTGGATATAATAGTTTCTGTTCCTTCAATTTGGAAGTCAGCTTTAACTGTTAATGCTATATCCTCTTCATCTAGCGGGTATAAGCCAAAGTATTCACAATCAATGAGTTGAATAGGAGTATCTGGAGTAAACCTTTTATAATGAAGTAAAAATAAACCTAAATCAGTAAAAAAGTTTTGATGTTTAGGTGGTATTTTCATATTTTTAATTTGAGTTGCTTTAATTTCTTGAATGATGGTATCTATATTATCCATATTAGAGTCTTTCTAGTTGAGAGGTGATTTTTTCAAGTAATGTATCGGTAGTTAGTCCCTCTGCTTCACCTTCAAAATTTAGAGCCATTCTGTGTCTAAAGGTGGGAGGAACCATTTGCATGATATCTTGTTTTGAAACATTTAATCGGCCATGAAAATAAGCATAAGCTTTTGCAGCTAATATAAGAGATTGTAGTCCTCTTGGGCCTACTCCAAAAGAAACATATTTTTTAGATTGTGCTGAGGCTCCATCACCTCTTGGTTGAGTAGCTAAAACTAATTTACAAGCTAGCTCATTTAAGTGAGAAGCTACAGGAACATCACGAATGTTTTTTCTAATTTCTAAGATAGAAGGGATATCTACTACAGGGTATAGCTCCACTTTAGTGTTTTGGGTTGTGGTATCAACGATTTTCATTAAAGTTTTAAGATCAGGAAATGGTAAATCAATTTTAAAGAAAAATCGATCGAGTTGTGCTTCTGGTAATTTATATGTTCCGTCCATTTCAAGTGGGTTTTGTGTTCCCATTACAAAAAAGGGTTGCTCTAGGTAGTGAGATTTACCAGCAACTGAGATAGAGCCCTCTCCCATGGCTTCTAAAAGAGCGGATTGGGTTTTAGCTGTTGCTCTATTAATTTCATCAGCTAATACTAAGTGGGCAAACAAAGGACCTTTTTGAAATCTAAAGACTCTTTCTCCTGATTGTAATTGATGTATTACAGTTGTACCAATGATATCAGCTGGCATTAAATCAGGGGTAAATTGGATTCTGTTAAATTTAATATTTAAAATTTGTGATATAGTTTTAACTAAAAGAGTTTTACCTAAACCTGGTACGCCTTCAAGTAAGACATGGCCTCCACAAAAAAAGGCTATAATGACTTGCTCAATGAGGTCATTGTTTCCAATGATGACTTTGTGGGCTTCTTTTTTAATATTTTTAAAAACTGATTGTGGATCTATCATAAATTACCTTAAAGAATATCTATTACTTTAGGTGGCTATTGTAAAAGATATACTTTTTAGAGTCTAGCTAATTATTAGAGATAACAAAAAAAAGACTTAATAAAATCAAAAAATTATAAAAGAGAACTTAATTTGTTCTAGTTTTAAGATAAGAATTTATAGCTCAAATTATCTTTATTAATTATTGTAAGTTTTTAACGATATATAATAAAATAGTATATCCATTAGTTTATGAGATGGAACTTTGTGTTTATACAATACGTAGTATATAGTAATGTAGATTTTTAATAGCCTAAATAATGGCGAAAAAAATAAGAATATTTTAGAAGTTTTTATGAAAAAAAGTTTATTAATAGCAGGTATATCTTTAGCTTCTTTGACAGGATGCTTTCAAAAAGATGGATCAGCCTATCAAGAACAATTATACTCTGCTGAAACTTTTTATTTAAACTTTGAAGTTGATAAAGCTTTATCTATTTTAGATGAGTTAAAAACTAAAGAAAATCTCCCTAGTAGATATTATTCGATTGCAATTAAGTCTTACATAAGAAAACAAGAGTTTCATAAAGCTTTTGAGACTTTATTTAAATGGAATAAAGCCTCAAATACAGAACATAATGATTTATACAAAGAAATATTAATTCTTTATTTGAGAGATTTTGTTGGACAAAAAAGTAAATCTTTAAAATTTGAAGCTATTAAAACATTAGGTGAAATAAAAGACTTTGCTTCTAAAAAAGTAATCATGGATTTATTCTCTGAAAAATCAAGAGCTATTCGAGTAGCAGTTTGTTACTCATTATTTTTACTTGGTGATGGTGACCGAGCTTTATCTTATTTAAAAGATCGTTCTATGTACTCATCTTTAAATTCTAGATTCCTTGCTTCTGTTTTGTTAACTGAGTTGAATATTATTTCTTTAAAAGACTCATATTTACAATTATTAAAAGACCCTGAACCTGCTATTCAAGCTTTGGCAATAAAATCAATTGTTACTTTAGATATACGTGATGCTATTGATAGCTTAGAAAAAATTTATGAAAATAGTTATACAGATCAATCTAAAATGCTTTGCTCTTGGGCTTTGGCTAGTTTAGGTAAGTCTAGTTATAAAACTATTTTACGTTCTTTTGTAAATAAAAAATCTTCAAAAATTTCAGCTCAACTATACTTATTACGTCTAGGAAGCTCAGATTATTTAGAGTCTATCCTAAAAAATCTATCATCGCTTGATGGAGAAAGCCGTTTTTTAGTTTATGAATACTTAAAAAATAATGATRAACCAGAGCCGATAGTTAAAGAAATTAAAAAAGTTTTGAGTGAGTTTATTGGTGATGTATTAGATAAAAAGTTAGCTATAGAGATGATTATAAAATACAAAATCCCTGTAAAAAAAGCTCTTTTACAGGAGCAACTATCTTCTCCCTTTCCTGAGATAAGGTTAGCAGGTACTCGTGCTCTATTGTTAAGTGGTTTATTAGATAAATAGCTGAATAACTACTATTTTTAAAAATGAATGCTATAATGTGATATATGCAGATAAACAATTCAGGGTTACAAAACTCAATACAACTACATAATCAGGCTTCACAAAAGCTATCTAAGGGCAACATTATAGAAGGTAGTGTTGATTCAATTAGTGCAGAGGCAAGCTTTAAAGCAAATATTAAAGTAATACAAGCTAAAGACGAAATCTTAGGGACTTTACTTGATTTAAAGGCATAAGTTAAAAAGCTCAACAAATAGTTGAGCTTTTTTTTATTTTGTTACTTGAAATAAATTAACTAACTCTTGATGGTTGTGTAAAATATAATTAAATCTAAGGTTTTCTTGAGATTGTGCTCCACCATCTGAGATTAAACTAAGAGGATTACCATTAGCATATCTTGTACCTCTTGGATCTCCATATTGATTAAATCCACGTTCTGTTAAATATCTATCAATACTAAATTTTTGGTTATTTGATAAATCATATCTTGTAACTCTGATAGCTTGATTACCAGTATTAATAATACTTTGTGGGTTTTGTATTTGTCTTACAAAGCTTCCTTGACGGGTATAGATAAACACTCTTTGTTTATTTCTATTCTGACCAGTAACCCCACCTATGATTTTAGTGACTACTTGTAGTTGTCCATTTTCAATTTCAGAGACTGACTCAATCACTACGTTTAATCTACCGTTACTGACATGACGTGGATCTGCTTGGAGTTCAGCCATAAGTCTTTCTCTAGCATCATAGCTCGCAGCCTCTCTTGATCTTTGTTGACTTATAATAGAGTTATCTTGATAGGGTCCAAAATTTTGATTATTACCATAACCATTCCAAGGACCTTGATTAAACTGTGGTCTCCATTGCTGATTAAAGCCGTTGTTGAAGTTATTATTAAAACTAAAGTTAAAGCCATTTCCCCAATGATTTGGTTGAAAGTTTACGTTAGGTCGATTATTTTGATAAAACTCATTGTTTGGTTTGTAATCAGGATTAGTAAATGGATTACGATGAATTTTTATTTGTTTTCCATTAATTTCATTAATATGATTATTTCTAGCATTGATTGCAAATACTGGAGCACCTTCTCTAAATTGTGCGTTTCCGTTATATCCTCTGACTTCCCATGAAGTAGAAATATCAGGGTTTCCAAATGAACGGTTTCGGACTGGCCCACGGTAAAAGTAAGTGTCTCTTTGTAGCTCAGGATTAATAGAGCCAATTGGAGAATTGGGATCAATTGATGAATTATTATCAATATTTGTGGTCATTGTTTCACGATTTAGCACATCTCGTAATTGAGTAATTGCTAATTTAAGCTTTTTAATCTCTATGTCATTTGTTTCTGTGGCTAGTGATTGAAGCTTGGTTTGTAGCTGTAATTGTACTTCTTCTCTTTGGTTTGCCCATGGAGTATTTACAATTAATACTATCGTTATTGCTTTAAGTAAATTATTTAATTTCATGAATTCATTCCTTTTTCTTAAGAACCTTGTAATAAAATACGATAGAATAGTAGAGAAGTTGCATAGTATCGCAAAAATAAGTTAATTAAATAAGATTTTGTATGAATATAGAAAAAAAAGAATCAATAATAAAGGTATTATTTAGTCTAATAATACTCGTTTTTTTAGGGTCGGGTTGCACTGGTTCTAATAATCCATTGTTTGTAGCTCCTCCTGGCATCATTCAAGGGACAATTTTAGATGCAGAGGCTAACCCTATAAAAAGTGTAAGTGTAATACTTGAAAACAAATTACAAAATTCTGCTAGTGTACTAACTGATGCATCAGGAAATTTTTCGATACAATCAGCAGAACCTGGAGTTTATGATTTAGTTGCATCTAAATTAATTCAAGCAGTTAGTTATAAAGCAAGAGTAAGATATTTAAATGTACACGAAGAAGCATTGACAGCAAAAGATATAAAAATTAAACCAGCAGGAATAATTACTGGTACGGTCATACTAGAAGGACAAACCACAAATGTGGGAGTATCAGTTAATTTAGAAGGTACAGGTAAAACAGTTTTAAGTGATGCTACTGGTAAGTATACTTTTAGTGATATTGCTTATACAGTTGGCAATTTAACCTATACGATTGGGTTTTTCAAAGATAACTTTGCACTGGGTAAAGTACAAGATATAGCTTTAGTGGCTGGTGATACTATTGATGTAGAAAGTATTACTTTACAAAATTTAAATCCAGATGATCGAGCTGATTTATCAGGTTCTGTTAGACTTGATTCACGTAGTGATTTATCAGGAGTAAAAGTTGAACTACTTGGTACTACTATAAATCCTGTTGAAATAATTTCATCTTCTACAAACCCTGCTACTTATGAGTTTAAAAAACTTCCTTTTGGTAGTTATATTATTAAATTTAGTCATGAAGATTATATCTCACAAGAGATACCATTAACCTTAAAAACAGGTCAACCTAATGTAGTTTTAAATGAAATAACTTTAATATCTTATTCACATTTACCAGTTAATATTCAAGCTAGTGAGTTAACTCTATCTCCTGGTGGCTTTCAAATTGCATATTGTAAAGATAATCCATCAAATACTACTCACAATGGAGATATATTTTTGACTGATCTTCATGGTACAGCTTATAATCAAAAAATAACATTTAACGGAAAATGTGGTAAAGGACGTGGTATCTCATGGTCTAATGATGGTAAATTATTAGTTTTTAGTCGTAGAGTTTCAACAAGTCCTGGTTCATTTACTTATTTAGCTTTAATTTCGTCTTCGGGTGGAGATATTACTAAATTAATTGCTGAAACTAATGATGTGTCACAACCCTCATTTGCACCAGATGGAAATAGTATTGTTTATCAATCTTCTAATGGTGTAGTTGGTAAATTGGTTGAAGCTACTCTAGTATTAAAAAAATCGGGTTATGTACTAGAAAACGAGGTACTAATATTTGATAACTTTTTAAATGATCAAGTTGGTATAAATCAATTTACATCCATTGAGTATGGTTTAAGTGGTAGAATTATTTACTCTAAAAATGGTGTGGGCGGAATTGGAGTATCTAGCAAAGGTGCATTTACTTTACCAAGTAATGCTAATAATAATACAAGTCTCATTTTTACTATAAATACTAGTGTAGGGTTAGATGAGCATGCTATTACATATAATTTAGAAAATGATAAATTAGCTTTTTCTATACTTGATGGTACCCCATCTCAAAATGGTATTTATATGTCAAACATTGATGGTACTAATGCTGAGCGAATTTCAAGTGCCTATGGTTTATCATTAGAGATAACTGATAATGGTAAATATATTTATTTTATAGATAGTAGAACAGGTTTTGAAAGAAGAGTTGTTCGATTAATAATTCCTAAAAATTGGCAGTAATTAATGATTAGAAGAATAAATATCATATCCGTTTTCATATATCCATTGTTTTAGCTTTTGTAGCCTAACATCTCTTATTTGTGGGTTATTATCTTTACAATACCAAAGAGATGGGTCTTGGTTTTTTGGGAATTGAATACCATACTCACTTTTATTATCAGATAAATAAGAGCCAGGTAGAGCAATACAACTATTAATAGAGGTAAAACCAGATATATATTGTTTATGTTGGTCTAAAAAGTTAAGTGTTTCTTGAAAATGGTCTTCTGTTTCTCCAGGAAAACCTATTATAATATTGAGTTGAGTATTGATGCCTGCTTGAAAGATTCTTTTTAAAGCATCAGAGCAAAACTTTTGATTAAACCCTTTTTTCATCATTTTCATAACATCATTAGAGCCACTTTCAAGTCCTAAATTGAGAGTTTTCAAACCGTAAGATTTTAGTAATACTAAGTCATTTAATTTTAGTTGTTTGTTTGGAGTAGCAAGGGCTATCCAAGAAAACTTTTGTCCTTTTGATTTTAAATTAGAAAATGCTACGCATAGTTCTTTTATAACTCCATTGATTAATAAATCATTAAACCAAAGTTGTCTATAGCCTAACTTATAATAGTGAATTAGTATATTTTCAATATGCTTTGATGAAAGTTTTCTAAATACTCCCATTGATTTAAAATCAGAGCAAAATCGGCATTTAAATAAACAGGAGCGAGTAGTAATAATTGGTAAAGCATTTTCTTGATATTGGTTTAAAAGTAAACTTGAAAAATCAGGAATAGGAGAGAGATGGATATCACATTGTTCAAATTTACGATCAATACAGAGCTCTCCAACCGTATTATAAACACCATTAGGGGTTTTCAGAGTTTTATTTGAATCTAGCCATTGAACCCATTCAACTAATCCTTTTTCTCCTTCGCCAACAAAGTAATAGTCAAATGATTTACTCAGTTTAACTCTTGGTTCTTTAAAAGTTGTTTCAGGGCCACCTGCGATAATAACTTTATTAGATGTTTTTTTTATTTCATCTACTAGTAGGTTACTCACCCAAACATTAGAGTCAAGTACAGTTAAGCCAATATAGGGTGCTTGGTGGTTTGCTAATATTTTTGCAAAATCTAAAATAAACTGATGTAAATGAGGTAAAACTTGGGTTTGAAACTGTTGTTTATCTAACCATGGGCCTAGTTTACTTTTATCCCATAGTCTATTTCTTATGTCTATTGGTAACTTTTGAAAGCATTCTATATTGAAGTCAATAATTTCAGCTGGTATTTTATGGTAATTTAAAGAAGACTTTAGTAGACCTAGGCCAAGAGGGGGTAATTCAGGACCCCATGATGGGCATATACTTAAAACAATTTTACTTGTTGTCATAAGTTATAATTTATTAGTAAAGAGGACTTTTAGGTCTTCTTGTAGTGTAACACTTATCTGTGGCATACCGTGTGAGGCCAAAAGTTGATTTAAGTTTTTTTCGATTCTTTTTTTTTCAAGGGGCCATGGTTCTTGAGTATTAAAACTAGGGATAAAAGGATAAAAGCTTTTGTGTAGTGTTTTGAAAATACTGTATAAAAGTTTTTGTCGGTACTCCCAATTATTAAAGTTTAAAATTAGTGTGAAGCCATCACTAATATGAGGTAAATCTTTAAAATGTACATGACCTTGGGGGTCAATATCTATACCATCAAATTTATGTGAATGATTCATGTTAAATCCTAAGTAATAAAAAGTTTGATTAAATTTACTAAAGTATGAAAAAAAAAGCTACTTCAAAACAAAAGTCTTTCTTAATAAATGTTTAATTTAATTTGTTTTTATTTAAAAATTTCATTGGGTTAATAGATTGGTTTAACTTTTTTACTTCAAAAATAAATATATTATTTTTATCAAAACTACTAGTGTAGCCAATAATTTTCTGAGATTTAACCATAACATTTTGTTTTTTAGTTTTAATAGAACCTAGTTTAATATATAAACTAAAATAGTTATCTAAATGGTCTAAAATAACCATGTTCCCATAACCTTTAAATTTCCCACTAAATATTACAAGACCAGACCTTGAAGCATAAACAGGCTCTTTTTTATTTACTTTTAATAAAATCCCATTATTGTTAGTACCATTTTTTTGCATTCCAAATTTACCGTTATTAGCTAAAATAGGGGATTTGATTGGCCATAAAAATTGAAAACCTTTTTTACTCTTAGGAGATGATTTCTTTTTTGTAACTTTCTTTTTAGTATATACTTTTACTTTTTTTGTTTTTACTTTTTTAGGAACTTTATATTTAACTACTTTTTTTCGTGGATGAGGATGTTGTTCGTAGATTTGTTTTGGCAATTCATTATATGTACTGCGAGGAATATATATTTTGGCAAGAGGAAGTATATTATTTCTGACTCTATTAGCTCGTTTGAGTCTTTTTTCAGATATATTGAATCTTCGAGATAATGACCAAAAACTATCTCCCTTTTTTGTTTGATAATAAAAGCCTTTTCTTTCCTTTTTTCCCTTTCTTGTAGAAAATATCTTTTTAAGAAAATTAAATGAAAAAGACTTTTGATGATAGGGAATCATTAAAAGTGATATTAATATGTATTTAATAAGTATTTTCATATATTTTTAAGTAAGAAAAATTATCTACTAATCTATATTTTCGTCTATAAAAAGCCTCTTTTAAAGTGAAATTAGAGAATTGATTTATTATTCACTAAGAAGTTAGACAATTTCTTTAGATAAATTAAAAACCTGAACAATTTACACAGTAATTTTATGAAAATATTTGTTGTGATTACTATTGTTTTATTAAAAATAGTGATATCTTTTAAAAAATAAATTAAGTATTTTTTAAATAAAAACAAGGATTAAAATGATTAAACCAGAACATCAAGATGATTTAAAATTTATGGCAAGAGCAATTTTTCAACACGAGTTAAACAATAAAAAAGTGTTTAATGAAGAAGATTTAGTTAGAGATTATTATCGAATCATAAAAACTTTAGAACCAATTTATGATAATCTTGATATTGAGAAAATGTTGAATACATCAATATTCTAAATTGATAAAAAAAATCCCCGTTTAAATTTTAAACGGGGATTTTTTTTGTACTAATATTTATAAAATTAGTATTTACCAGCTCCTGCATCAAGTCCTGAAACAATAGCGATACTAGCACTTACTCCAAGTCGATTTGCACCAGCTTCAATCATGGCTTTGGCATCTTTAGCGTTTCTGACTCCACCAGAAGCTTTAACTCCCATATCTGGGCCTACTACTGTTCTCATTAGTTTAACATGTTCAATGGTTGCTCCACCCTTTGAAAAGCCAGTAGAGGTTTTAACAAAGTGTGCTTTAGCTTCTTTACAAAGTCTACAAGCAATGATGATTTCTTCTCTTGTTAGAAGGGCTGTCTCTAAGATAACTTTTACTAAGGTACCATTACAGGCTTCAACAACAGCTCTAACATCTTCACGTACAAAATCATAGTCTTTACTTTTTAAAGCTGATATATTAATAACCATATCAATCTCACCAGCACCATTTCTGATAGCCTCTTTGGCTTCAAAGCACTTTGTACCAGTAGTTGTTGCTCCTAGTGGAAAACCAATAACTGTACAAACTTTAACAGAGCTATCTTTTAGTAACTCGGCTGCTAAACTTACATAGTATGGATTGATACAAACAGAGGCAAATTGATATTGTTTGGCCTCAGCACATAGTTTTTCAATTTCTTTTTTTGTAGTTTCTGGCTTTAAGAAAGTATGGTCGATATATCTTGCTAGCTCTTTATCATGACGAATTGGAGGCAAGATGGATAAAGGTGCGTTCATAGAAGAACTACTATAGGAAACATCTGAAGAGGAGGTACTAATTTCTTGTTCAAATTGGTATCCGTACTTTACTAACTTTTCAATGATTAGATTAAACTCATCCATCATTGCTTGAGGTAATCTAGGAATTTTATCTAAACTAATCCAGACTGGTTTACCCCATAATAAAGCTCGTCTTGTTGCAAGTGCTGGTAAATTATCAGCTTGAAGATACGCAAGTTTAGATAGAGTGTTTAAAGTTGGATTTACTAAGTGAAAGTGATCATACACTTCTAAGCCTGAAATGCCTTCATCTCCAAAAAGGTATTCATATCCAGCAAAAGGTCGACTAGAAGTATTTGAAAATAAATCTTGTGCATTAGTAGATAGTAAAACTTTAGTTTGTCTATAAGAAGATTTAATTTCTTTAAACCTTGAAATGGTTTCTTCTTTTAGCTCGGTATTACCACAAACAATTACTAAAGATTTCAATTTAGCGTTATCTTTGGCATTTAAAGATACACTAGGAGTAGTGATACCTTTATAATTACTAACAGTATTAACAATTTGAGCTGTATTTGCACTTGTTGAACTTTGATCAGCACCAGAAACATTATATAATTTCATAACTTCTCTTGTTACTCTTTCAATTAATTCATTTTTAGTGCTCATAAGTTCTCCAATCCTAAATGGATGTATAATCTTTTGTTATTGTATCAATGATTCCGACAATTACGCTTTGTATGGGTGAACCCTTTAAGTTGAGTACCTCTTGGGTGCCTCCACCTTCTTGATCAATTAAAACTAAATCACCAATGGATGATCGTACAGAATCAATAGTAATAAAGGCTTCACCAGTATTTGTTTCATCAGGAAAAACAGGTTGGACAAGATAAAGTATTTGACCATCTAAGCTTGGATGCTTGATAGTCGATATAACTTTTTTTAAAACTTTTGCTAGTTTCATTGGTCCTTGTTTTTCATGTGAGGAAATAAAATTACTTCACGAATCGAATTATTATCAGATAATAACATGGTTAGCCTATCAATTCCAATACCTAAACCTCCAGCAGGTGGCATGGCATATTCAAGTGACTCAACATAATCCATATCTAAATGATGTGCTTCATCATCGCCTTGCTCTCTGTCTTCTACCTGTTTTTGAAAACGATCTAATTGATCAATAGGGTCATTTAATTCAGAAAAGGCATTTGCTATTTCCATATGAGCAACAGTAGCTTCAAAACGAAAGGTCATTCCAGGTTGATCAGGAATCTCTTTTGCAAGTGGTGATAACTCTTTTGGATAATCATAAATAAAAGTTGGTTGAAATAAAGTAGGCTCAACAACATCTTCAAATAAAGCATCGTATAATTTACCAATTGGCATTTTAGGGTCAACATCTACTTTTCTTTCTTTACAAATTGCCTGTACTTTTTCATAGACTTTTAAATCATCCATAGAGATGTTACCAAGTTCACAAATTGCATCTAAATATCTCATTCGCTTCCATGGTCTTTGGAAGTTTAAAGTTTCACCATTATATGGTAGCTCTAAAGTACCATGAGCTGCCATACATGCATTTGAAACTAACTCTTCTGTTAGTTCCATCATTCCTTCAAAGTCACTATAAGCTTCGTAGAGCTCAATAGTTGTAAATTCAGGGTTGTGCCTTTGTGAGATTCCTTCATTTCTAAAAATACGACCAATTTCATATACTTTTTCAAGCCCACCAACTAATAGTCTTTTTAAATGGAGCTCAGTTGCGATACGCATATAAAATTGCATATCAAGAGCGTTGTGGTGAGTAGTAAATGGTTTAGCAGCAGCTCCTCCAGGGATTGCATGCAGTACTGGTGTTTCTACTTCAATATAATCTTTAGCATCTAAAGTACGTCGAAAACTAGAAATTAATTTTGATCTAGTAATAAAAGTATTACGAGCTTTTTCGTTTACGATTAAATCTAAATATCTTTTTCTATATCTAAGCTCTTTGTCTGTTAAACCATGAAATTTTTCAGGAAGGGGTCTTAGTGCACAAGATAAAACTGTTATCTGAGAAACTCGTAAAGAAAGTTCATTTTTTTTGGTTTTAAATAATGTGCCTTTAATACCGATAATATCGCCAACATATAACTTTTTGAAGGCTAAAAATTCTTCTTCACTAACAGCATCTTTTCTAAGGTAAAATTGAATAGAGCCACTCAAGTCTAAAAGATTTCCAAAAGCAGCTTTTCCCATACTTCTTTGGTTCATGATACGGCCAGCGATGCAATACTCGCCAAGTGCAGAGACTGCTTCTTCACCAGATTCTTCTGCTACTGTAAAGTCATTAACAAGTTCAGAAACTTTATGAGTTCGTTTATAAGAAGAACCAAAAGGGTCAATTCCCATATCTCTTAGGTCTTGTAGTCTATCTTTTCTAGCAACTAGTTCGTCTTGTGTATTTACTTCTTCACTCATTTATATTTCCTTATAAAGCACTTTCTTAGATAGAAAGTTTATACCCAAATACAAATGTTTTTACTGTTTTGGATATAATATTAATTAGATGTTATTTTATGTAAACAGTATTCAAAAAAAATAAGTTCTTGGCAAGTCTTATAACCTTTTTAAACCGTAAATTGTCAATTATAATTGATATATGAGTAAGAAAAGATATACAACTTAGTTTATTTTTTCTTACCTTTTGTTAATTTATCGTAGCTAACTCCGATAGAAAAATATAAGTATAACAATAAAAATCCTAATAAATTTGGGGTTAACTACAAAGGAAAACATGAATACTTTATTTAAATGTTTATTTATAATTAGTTTAGCAATGCTATTTAATATCAGTCATATAAGTGCTAATAACAATTCAAAAGAATCTATACAACTTATTTTATTAGATGAGTTGAGAAGTGGTAGAGCAGTAAAAAATGATCGAGTAGATTTTAAGGTTAATGAAGATGTTTTCTCAGAAAATGGCGAATTAATGATTAAGAGAGGTACGATGGTTTATGGGAAAGTGATTCGTTCAAGAAGAGCTGGGATACTTGGCTTACGTGGAATTTTAGAAATTGAATTAAATTATACAACTACTGTTGATGGTCGTCGGGTAGAGTTGATAGGTAATGAAGTTAAATCAGGAAATAGAAATAAGAGGCTAATAACTACAAGCGCATGGTTAGTTGCTCCTTTAATTGCTTTTGTACGTGGAAACAATGTAGTATTAAAAGCAGGAACCAATATAATTGTTAAGATTGATAAATATTTTAATTAATCATAAATAATTTCAGAAACTAGCTCCAATTATTTGGAGTTTTTTTTATTATTAAAGTTTTAAATTTATGCAAAGTCAAGAAGTAAGAAAAATAGTAAAAAAACTTTTCTCAAAAGATAGAGAGGTAAGATTAGAAACTCTAAAGGATATTTCTATATCAAATATTGGAGATTTTGATAAAGCTTTGGTTTATTTCTTTTGTTCAAGTCCTAGTATAGAAGAAAAAATAATTTGTTTAAGAGCTTTTAAGCAATTTGACTTTGAAGGGGTCATTGATTGCATTGAAGAGGCAAGTGAAGATGATTATTTTGAAATAAGGTTTGCTGCTTTTAAAAGAGTTTCAAAAGTATTATCTGATCAAGATATTATTAGGTACTCTTATATTTTATTAAAGGGTCTGTTAGATTCTAATAAAGAAATAGTAACTTATTGTTTAGATTTTTTTAAGCAACCTACTAAAAAAGATAAAATGAATCAAATTATTGCTACGCATTATGATTCAAATATTAGTACATCTTGTTTAGAAGTATTGTTTTTAATATATGAGCTTTCTCTTTTAGATCAATCATTCGTATTAGAAAACTGTTTGAGCCATAAAGATCCTAATGTAAGTTCTTATGCACGAAAAATCCTTCCTGCATATATTGAAAAGTTCCCACATTTAACTGATTTATCTATAAGAACCAGAATCATTAACCAAGATTCAATATTTTTATCGGACTTGGCTAATAAGCTAAAAGCAAATAGTATAAATGAAATTATAGACTTTATAGTAAAAATTAGAAAATTTGATAAAGAAAAATTAACAGATAAAATACTTAGTATTTTATTACTCCATTTGAAAGATGAATTAAACCCATTTATTATTGCAACGATTATCAAAACTTTACCGTTTTTTAAGGGTTTTAAGGGGCATGAGCAGATAGGTCAGTTTTTATTTCATGAAGATCAAAGAGTGGTTTCAAATTGTGTTGAGTCTTTGGTTGAGTTGGGCGATGAAAATATTTTAGGGTTTATAGCTTTAAAATTGGCAAATTTAGATTATTCTTGTAAAGAAGATTTAAGAATAATATCAGCATCTATTCCTTTATTAAGAGAAAAGAAAATAGATTTGGCATTACAATATATGAGAGCTTTGAGCCTATCGAGTGATCATGCTATTTATACTTACCTTCATCATCTAAAAACATGGGATAATAGTGAACTAATAGAAAGTGTACTTTTATTATTAAGTCGTGACTCTAGACCAAAAATTTTAAAACTATTGTGTGGTTATCTTAATAAATATTCAGACTTAGATTCTTTTAAAAAGTTTATAGAAACAATTAACATAACAATAGATACAAATAAAAGAAATATACTGATTAAATGTTATGAAACCCTATTAAAAAAGTATCGTTTAAACGATTTACCCGCTTTAGTTCAAAGAGACTTAAAACCCACTGAGGCTCTTTATATTGATAATGTGTCTATGATGGATAGGGTTTGGATTCTTTTGGCTTCATTAATATTATTTTTTATATTGTGGTGGTTTGGTTCTATGTTTTTTACTAAAGATATTGCTCCAATAAAAAAACCTTCTTTATTTTTAAAACTCGGAGATAAGGCTTCGTTTAAAACAAAAATAATCAATCAAGATCCAAAATTTTTATATATTGAAATAAACAAAGAGAGCTATCAAGTTATTAAAGAGCCTTTTGAAGATTACTCAAAGGGTAATTTACTTGAGATAAATGCTGAATATATAAATAATACTAAATTTGAAAAAATAAAAATTTTAAAACAAATTAGTAAATAATTCCATCTACATACATCCATTGGCTTTTGTGTTTTTTAAAATTAGATAACTCATGATGATGATGGCTTTGATTATCTAATGTATATTCTGCGATAAACTCAACTTTACCTATTTTATCTTTTTGTGTACCTAGCTTTGTTTCAACAATCTCTAAAGATAGCCAAGAAACTTGTTTTATCCATGAAATAATATCTTTTTTTAAGTCTTTATTTCTGACACTAGGGTGAGTTGTTTGATATAAATAATCACTGTTTTTATATACGTAAGCACTATATCTTGAGCACATTAAAGACTGGGCAGTTAAGGGAGAAGCTACTTTTTTATGAAATGGTTCGCAACATTTATCATAAGTTAACTGGCTATTGCATGGACAGATTGATGGAGTCATATTTTTAGGCGTAAAAAAAACTCCTGCATATTACAGGAGTTAATTTATTAATTTTATTTAAAACTTTTTAATAAGTTTACAGACTTATCTGTTTTTTGGTTTCTGCTAATTGCATTGATTAATTTATTATAACTATCATAACAATCTTGTTGTAGGTTAGCGTTACATCTAACTTTAGAGCTACTAGGGGCAGCAGCAATACTACTTTGATTTGCTTGATCTACACGAAATCGCATTCGGTTAACTCTTTGTTCATGAGCTGCAATAAGTGTTGGCTGATCCATGCTGTCGGCCATAAATTTGTTCATTTTATATAGTTCTTGATATAACTCTAACTCTGATTTTAATTTATTTCTAGCAACTCTATTCCAGAAGTTCATTTTTTGATATGACTGTAATGCTCTATTGTGGTTAAATCTAATTTTAGATAGATTGTTTAAAAGCATATTAGCAATCTTTTCTTGTGAGTCTCCGCCATTTTTTAATCGTTCTAATAGTTTAGCTTCAAGGTTTTTAACTAGTGATTGTTGAAAACCAAGTCTTTTTTGGATTTCTTGGTAATGAGCACCGTAGTACCATTCAACATTTGCGATGTCTAGTTTAAGTTGAGAGTAAGTATTTAAACTACTTTGGTAATCATTAAACATATTCATTAAGTCGGAGTCAGAACTTGCAATACCAGCATCATAAGTTGCTACAGTTATTGCAGGTGGGTTTTCTTGTACTTCTACAAGCAATGCTCCACCAAGAGGTTGAGAAAATTGATCAATAGAATCTTTTTTCAAAATATCAGATAATGCTTTAGCATCTTCTGGATTTTTTGCTGCAAAGTTTCTTAGAATTTGATTAAAATTAGATGCAGCACCATCAGACATAGCATCAACTAATTTATCAAAACCATTATTAATAGTATTGTGATTTGCAATATGTAATAAAACAGTTGCAACCCAACCTTCAGTTTTCATTAGGTCTTCTGGAGATTTTGGCTGTCCGTTGTCTTGATAAGCATAAGCGTTTTGACTTAGAGATTCTGCTGGGTCTTCTGCTATTGTGTGACGTCCAGTATAATACGCACCAACAAATTCAGCCCAACCTTCAATTAAGCCAAGTTGTTCGTCAGTTACTAAGTCACCATAATGTGAACGACCTAACCATGGAGTATCAGGAAGAGAGTCTTTACCGTAAGCTTGTCTCATTATTCCGTGACCAATCTCATGTACAAGAGTTTGCTCAACTAAAGAGGTATCTTTTGAATTAAACATTGAGTCATTCATATCAATGACAACTCTTGGTTGATCATACTTATGATTTCGTCCTTGTTGATCCCTAATAGAAAAAGTTGATTTCCAGTCATTAAACGTACCAGTTTTGTTTCCGAGTTCAATAAAAACAGGAGTAGTTTTTAGATTTGCATGAAATCCAACAGGAGTATCTTTTCTTTTTTTGATTTGTTCTGCTTTTTGGTGTGCTGTGATTACTCTTTGTACTGCATTATCAGCATAAAATCGGTCATATAAAGAACGATGTCTAGGATTTGAAGAGTCAGCGACTTGATACATCGGATCACCCTGACTATCTTGGCCAACTTTAACTAAAAATACCATCTTATCAGATTGTAAAGCTTGCGAAAAAGCAATTGAAATACATAGTAAAAAACTTAGAAGTGATAGTATATTTTTAAACATTGAGTTCTCCGTTGGATAAGTAATTCCCAACATTTTAGATGGGTATATAAATATTTCCTACAAGATACTACGTAGAAATAAGAAATTTGTTTCCAAATAGATTAAAAGTCTAATTCTACCCCAAAATGATTGGCAGCAATCTCTAGAATTTCATCTGGATCAAAAGGTTTTGTTAGATATTTGTTAGCACCGCATTCTTCGCCTCTTAGACGATCAATTTCTTGCCCTTTTGCTGTTAGTAAAACAACATAAATATCTTTTGTATCATCATTAGATTTGATTTGTGAACATACATCAAAGCCATTTACTCTAGGCATCATCACGTCAAGAAAAATTAAACTAGGCTTTTCTTTGGCAATACTATTGAGTGCAATCTCTCCGTTTTCGGCAGTTTCTAGTTCGATATCAAAATCTTCTAGGTCTTCTAAAGTTTGTTCTAATAAAAACCTTAAATGGGATTCATCATCAACTATGAGTATTTTCTTTTGCATTTTATCCTCTAATTCTTTTTCCAAATAACTCATTGATTGAGTTTGTTATATCAATTGTACTGCAGAGTCCTCTAATAGGAGCGGCATCTATAACTTTAGCTACAGGCCCCGCATGAATAACGGCAATAACAGGTAATTTTTTAGTACGTTCAAGTTTTTTGGTCATTTTGAAAAATAAGTTTGGGTTTAAATCAAAATCTTTAAAATCAACAAAAATTGCTGTTGGTAAATCATTTTCAAGTGAGCGGCTAAATTGAGATGATGTATCGTAGTGTTCTACTGTGATTCCCATGTTTTTTAATTCGGTTTGATAGAGTTTTCTTTCATTTTTTGGAAAACCTACAAAACTGGCTTTAGCAGAAGAAAGAGAGGTGTCTGTATCCCTGATTGCCTCGTTTAGTCTATCTAGTATTTTTTCAGAATCAATAGGGCATGTTATATAGGTATTAGCTCCAAGAACCATTTCATTTTGAGAGTTTAAAATGATTGAAAGTAATACAATTGGTATTTCTTTGGTAATATCATCACTTTTTAAATAATGGGGGGTGTCAAACCCATCTATGTCATACATCATGATATCAATTATAATGGCATTAACAGGGTATTCACGAGCTAAGTCATAGGCTTCTTTACCATTAACAGCTTGTATGGTTCTGTAGCCTTCTTCTTCTAAAGATCTTTTAATTACTTCTCTAACATTTTCATCTTCATCTGCAATTAAAATTAAATATTCTGATTTTTCCATTTTATCTAATTTATCTTCAAGTTTAAGGGTTACTTCTTTAACTGTTTCAGGAACAGGAATCGTTTGGTCAAATGGTAGTGCAAAATAAAATGTGGAGCCTTTGTCTGGTTTAGAATCAGCCCAAATTTGTCCATTATGAACTTCAATGATTTCTCTACATATTGGCAAACCAAGCCCTGTTCCTTGAGGTTTATCAGTTAAAGTATCTCCAACTTGTTGAAACTTATCAAAAACTTTGAGCAAATCTTCTTCAACAATTCCTATTCCTGTATCTTTGACTGAACATTGAAGCCAGTCTTTTTTTACTTCGACTTTACAGGTGATTCTACCGTCTTTTGTGAATTTAATTGCATTTGAAATTAGGTTGGTCATTACTTGTAATATTCTGTCTCGATCTCCTTTAATAAGTGGGGGTTTATTATGTGTATATTTTAGGTCAAGTTCAATACTAGAATTTTCAACTAAACTGCGTATATTATTGAAAGCTCTTTCAAATAATTGTTCAAGTTGAAGTTCTTCAAAATTCCAGGTCATTTTACCTGATTCAATTTTAGCTAAATCAAGTACGTCATTGATTAAACGTGCGAGTCTATTGGACTCTTGGGTTATGATATCTAGGTTGGTTATAATGGTATTTTTGGCTTTGATAGCTTTTTTATGGTCTTCTGGTAGGTTTGGTATGATATGTCTATTAAACTGTTTATCAATCATTTTAGCAAAGCCTAAAATAGATGTGAGAGGGGTTCTTAGCTCATGTGAAACTGTAGATAAAAATGAGGTCTTTAATTTATCAAGTTCCTGTAACTCAGCGTAAGCAGTTAAAAGTTCTTGTGTTCTTTCTTCTACCATAAACTCTAGGTCTTTATTTAATTTCCAGAGATTACTTCTTGATTCTTGAAGAGATTGTGCCATTGTATTAAAGTTATTTGCTAGTACTGAAATTTCATCTGTACCTTGAATATTGACTCTTTCATCTAAGTAACCTGTAGCAAGGCGATTTGCAATACGAGTCATTTCTATGAGTGGTTTAGAAATCATTTTTCCGTATAAAAAAGAGAGAAAAATTGCAACAAAGCAGATGGCAATTGTAATTTTCACAACATCTGAGTAAGTTTTTTGAATAGAAATCTCCATTTTTTCAAAACTGATACCAATTCTTAATAAACCTAGGTTACGGCCTTCTTGCATTCTTTGTCGTGCTTCAAATGGGTTTGAATATCTTTCAGTTGTATATATATCAGATTCTGTAATTGGCATAACAAAGTCATAGACTTTTATCCCACTTGAAGTTGGAATTTTTCTATAGGTTGGTTCATTTAAGTTTTCTAAAAAGTTTTGGGTGTATTCGTCAGTAATTCTTTTGCCAACTAATGAAGGATTGTTATGACCTATAATTACGCCTTTTTGGTCAATAATAATTACGTGGTGAACATCTTCTTTATTGATTTCACTTTCAATTAAACTTTTAATAAAAACTCGGTTTTGAGTAGTCATAGAATATTTAACATTTTGTGAAAAATTTGCGATACTATTCATTCCACGTAAGCGTATTTGGCGATTAAGCTCGTCCTCAATTTGTCCCATTAAAAACAAACTTAAAGTTGCACAAACACAAAGTATTAATGCAGAAGAAAATAGTGCAAATTTATACTTTAGTGAAATTGTAACAGCTAGTTTATTTTCGAAGCCTTCGATCGATGTCATATAATTTCTCTTTAAATATTTCGTATAATTCTAGGTCAATTTTTCCTTCGTCTACTTCCATTTGAATGATTTCTAGTGCTTTTTTAACAGGAAGAGGAGGTTTGTAGGGTCTATCTTTTGCAACAAGTGCTTCATAAATATCTGCGATACACATTATTTGAGAAGCTAGTAAAATATCTTTATCTTTTAAGCCAAGAGGGTAGCCTGTCCCATCTAACTTTTCATGGTGTTGAGAGGCTATAAAAGCTAGATTTTTAAGATCTTTTGGTAATTTAATTTTTTTAAGAATTTTTGCTGTACCTTCTGCGTGTTTTCTCATTTCTTTTATTTCGTCCCAAGTGAGGTTTCCGTGTTTAACACTCAAGCAAGTATATTCATACTCATTTAGTAGATTGTGAGTTGAGCCATTAGTATCAATGTAGGTTTGGTCTTTTATTTTTCCTAGATGTTGAAAATCTTCTTCAGAGAGATTGTAGGAGGTGCAAGACCTTACAATAGTTTCTATTTCTTTTTCTAGGCTAATTTTATCTTTGTATTGAATTAGTAAAAATCTGTTGACGATTGCTTCCATCTTATCGTCATTGAGTTTATTAACTTTTTTAAGAATATTTTCTTTAACTCCAATTTTTCCGATGTCGTGTAATAGTCCTGCATATCTAACTTCTCTTAGCTCTTGTGCTGAAAAGGAGATATCTTTATATTTGCCGCTTTGTGTTTCGTTTACTGCTATTGCAAATCTTTCAGAGAGCATCGATATTCTGGCAGAGTGGCCCGATGTTGTTGAATCTCTTTCATCAATAGCAGCAATTAAACTTCTTGTGACAGAGTCAAAAAGCTCTTCGATTTCTTCAAAAAGTTTTGTATTTTGTAATGAGTGAGAAATTTGAATACCAAGTGAGGTTGATAACTTTAAATCACCACTATAGAAACTGCTTTTTTCATCACGAAAATAGACAATTGCTCCAAAAATTTCTTCATCCATTATTAAGGGGCAAAACATAATATTTATAACTTTTGCTTCATTTTCTTGAGTAAACTTAATTGAGTTATATATATTTGCTTTTTGTTTTTGGTTAAGAAGTTGATCGATGAGTCTTTCTTCCCAGTCAGTTGAGACTATAAATCCTTTAATATCTCCTAATTCAACTTTTTTATTTAATTTTTTATCTTTTTTATTGCTTTGTATCCAAAGACTGCAATAAGAAAAGGGTAATATAGATTGAACTTCTTTTAGTGCATCAGCGCAAACATCATCGAGGTATTTAGCTGTACTAAGGGTTTGAGATAACTGAAAAATAGAGTTAATTTCTTTGTATTTTTCGAGGGTTTCGTTTCCGAGGTTTGATTTTTCTTTGGTTTCTGTTAAGTGATGTTTTAAAAGATGTAAGATATATTTAGATTGTTCAAGAGATAAGTTAGAGTCAAACTCTATGTCAAATTCAATATCTCCAAGATTTAATTTACTGCTTTGAATATTTACAGCATTTTTTGAAAATTGAAATAAAAGTTTATCATTAAAAATAATTTTTAATTGTTGGAGTGGTATAAAAGTTTGAAAACTAGGATCATCAAGGTATTTTTTTAACTGCTTTTTATTGATATATCGTTTGGGGGGTACGGCTTTTTCCATGTTGTATTTCTTAATTAATTTGTTAAAAGTATCTGATTTTCTTTAGTTTAGTTTACTTTATAGTAAAAAATCAATTTTAATAAAAAAATGTTTAAATAAAATTGAATAAGATATAAAAAAAGCCTCATAACCATGAAGCTTTAAAATTGTTTGTATAACTTTTAAATTAAAATATTACTGTGAAAGAGCCACTTAAAAGATCAAAATCTTTTCTATTCTTTTTTAAATCAAAATCGGTTGTTTGATAAGTTAATTTAGCTAAAGTAGAAGGGTTAAGAAAGGTTCCGACTCCGATTTCAGCTCTTGTTAAATTATCGTCCCATTTTACAGCTGTTAATGTATTATTTAATCGATATTTGTCATCATTAAAGGTTAGAGTATCAAATCGAGCAGCTCCAAAAAATTCTTTTGTAAAGTTTATTTTTCCTTCGACATAGAAAGAGTCAACAACTAAGTCATCTCTTAAGTTAGGCACTTGAAAAGTTGAGGATATAAATTCACTATTTAATTGAAGTCTTCCATATTTATAATTGATATACCCTCCAAGTAAAGTTTGTAAGTAGGCACTTGTATTTAAACGAGTTGTACCAAGAACACTACCAAAACTAGCATCTCTTTGAGGTGAAGCAGGGTCTAATATAGATAGGCTGTTTAAATAAGCTCCTTGGGATGCACTAACTCCAAAGCTAGTATTTTGATCTGCATCCCAATGCAATTTAGCAGCAATATTTATAGAGTTATTAATATTAGTGTCTTTACTATTTGATAGTGAGTTGTTAGTAGCAGAAAAAGCATAACTTAATTTAGTGTCGTCTACTCTTCCAAAAAGCTTTGCTCCTGTATTAGTTATATCTGGTCCTATGATACCAATTTCTCTAATATCAGAATTACCTATATTTCGTACAGCTGGTGAAATAAAACCTGCATTAGGGCTTAAGTGTACCTTGTAAGAATAAGCTAAAGGAGCACTAAATAAAGCATTGTCTATAGGGAGTCGTCTTTCTGTCCATGAACCAAAAATAGTATCAAACTTACCAAATTCAACATTAGACTTATACCTCCAAAGATTTGTCATAGTAACAGAAGCAGTTCTTAGTCTAAAAGGTCTTTCTTCTCTATCATTTGTATATAAGTCAGAAACAACTTCACCAGTATAATAAGTATTCTTACTGATATCTCCTTCAATGAAGAGGTTCATTTGACCAATGCTAAAGCCCATCGAATCATTATGAACAGCAGTACTATTTAAATCAGCACCTTTTTGTCCATCTGTATATCGAAAATGAAATAGGCCAGAGATATGAGCCTCAGCAAAATGTTTTTGTGAAAAACCGATGCACATCATTACTGCGAAAAATGTTTTTTTAGATTTTAAAATGTTATTTATTTTATTCATTGCAAATCCTTTTGCTTATTTTACTAATGCTTTGGGTAAACCCATAGTAGCCATATTGAAGTCAATAGTAATTGTTTCACCATAGTTAACTTCTACTTCTTTTGTTATTGTTGGAAATTCAGGATGCCATGCAGAAATTTGATAGACTCCAGGTCTTAAATTTCTCATGTGATAGGTTCCATCTTTTCTTGGTTTTGTAAAATAAGGGTGGTCAAGCACCAAAATTTCAGTTCTCATATTTTTATAAATAGATGATCTTATAGTTACTCCACCGGGTTTTTTAAAAGTTACAAAAGCATGACGATTTTGAAAAAATTGGGTTTCAAATGGTTTTGTAGCAGAGAATGAATAGATGTCATGAGCAACGGGGTCATGATTGATAAATTCAAGAGTTGAGCCAGTCATAATTGGTAATGTTTTTACATGAAAAGAGGCCGAGTTAATATGAATCTTTATTGGTTCTTGGTTTGGAGTTTCTTTTCTTTTGTATTGATCTGGAATATGTGAGAGATAAATAATTGTATCAGTAGAATCTGTATAATCTTTTAATCTTGTACTTTCAAAGTTTCTCATCCACTTCCATTTTGAAAATTTTAACTCTGTTCTAAAACCATTATAAACATATGGGTTTTTACTTGGAAATGCTCCCTTTTTTCTTAGGCGAACTTTACCACGAATGACAGCAGCATTAGAAATAGATACAAATAAAATCAGTGATAGTATTAAAGCAATAAATCGCATTTTAATCCTCGTTTTTTGTGAACTTTATCTTTGAATATAAATAGATAGTATTCAAATCATCAATTGTTTCGGGATAAAATGTACTTTTTTTTACCTTTTTGTGTGGATATTAATGAAAAATGTATGCAAATGACTTTAATTTTTAAATAATATATTTTTTTTTACTTGTTAAACTATCTTAAATATGGCGAATGATATTGATATTTAATTGTCTAAAATGCTATAGTGTGAGCTTAGATACTCTATGGAGAGCTTATCTAAATTATACAGCCAATTTTTGGCAATAGGTATTTGAAAATTAAATATATATATAGGAGGTCACAATGGCATTTGACGCAAGTGTTGCATCTGGTCTTGGCTTAATTGCAGGTTTAGCTGCACATGCTGGGTATATTACATTTGTTCGTGACAAAAAAATCCTTGAATCTGCAGAAGGTCAATCAAGATTAATTCTTGATAAAGCCCAAACAGATGCTAAAGCATTAAATCAAAAAGCTGAGCTAGATGCTCGAGATTATATGCTTTCTGCTAGAAAGGACATGGACAAAGAGTTTCATAATTCAAAAAAAGAGATTAAAAGGCTAGAACAACAAATTATTTCAAAAGAAGACAGATTAGAAAAAAAGCTTGAAAAGCTTGATAGAAGTGACAAAGAAGTTGAAATACTCCGAAAAAATCTTCAATCAGAGGTTCAAGATTTAGAAAATCGTAAACTTGAAGTAGTTGCAAAATTAGAGAAAACAAGTGGTTTATCTCAAGATGATGCAAAAAATGAGCTATTGGCTCAAGTTGAGGGTGATTTTAAACTCGATATTGAAGATAAAATGAAACGAGTTGTAGAAGAGGTTAAAGAACAAGCTAAAGAGAAGGCTTTGAACATAATGGCTCATACAATTCAAAAAGTTTCAATAGATTATCAAGCAGATGGTCTTGTTTCTGTTGTTCCGATTGCAAATGATGAAATGAAAGGGCGTATTATTGGTCGAGAAGGTCGTAATATTCGTGCTTTTGAGCAAGTTACTGGTATCGATGTAATTATTGATGATACACCTGGTGTTGTTGTTTTATCTGGTTTTAATGCAGTTAGAAGAGCAACAGCCACTAGAACATTACAAGCTCTATTAGAAGATGGACGAATCCATCCAGCTAGAATCGAAGAAGTCTATAAAAAAGTAGAGAAAGAAATCGACGAAGAATGTATCAAAGCTGGTGAGAAAGCAGCAACAGAAGTTGGTGTACACCGTTTACACAAAAATATTCTTAGAACTCTTGGTCAATTAAAGTTTAGAACAAGTTATGGTCAAAACGTTTTGGAGCATTCTATTGAATGCGCTCAAATCGCTGGAACATTAGCAGCAGAGATTGGTGCTAATGCGAAGTTGGCAAAACGAGCTTCTTTGCTTCATGATCTTGGAAAAGTAATTGATGGAGATGAGTCTTCTCATGCCATATTAGGCGCAGAATTAGCTAAAAAATGTGGTGAAAAACCTGTAATTTGTAATGCAATTGCTGCTCATCACGAAGAAGTTAGCATGGAAAGCCCAATAGCTTTTTTAGTGGCTGCTTCTGATTCTATTTCTGCTTCAAGAAGAGGGGCAAGACGTGGGCAAACCGAAGGTTATGTTGAACGTCTTCAAAACTTAGAAGATATAGCTACTTCCTGTGAAGGAGTCGCTTCAGCTTTTGCTATTCAAGCAGGCAGAGAACTCAGAGTAGTTGTTAATCCTGATGTAGTTGATGATTCAAGAGGGGTTAAAATCTCTCATGAAATTGTACAACGGATTGAAAGCGAACTAGATTATCCTGGACAAATTAAAGTAATAGTTGTTCGAGAAAATAGATTCGTAGATTACGCATTTTAMMAAMAGRAKKWAAATANAYKTAAWKAWATYKMYYTTMWTTYTTYATTTACTTTAATAAAAAGAGCCAATTTTTAGCAATATTTATCAAGAAATGAATATCCCTTTTTTATGAGATTTGATTAAAATTATATTTTTGCTAAGATAGATTTATTAAAAGTCATTTTTGTAAGGTTAGTTTATATGCGTAAATATATATTTTTGTTATTTTTATTATCAGCACAAGGGTTAGTATTTTCTAGTGAGAATGTTAATTTTTTTCGTGAAATTTTAGAAGATCCAGAGCAATTAAAAGCTAGGGTATCCAAAGCACTTGAGAGATACTTCAAGTCTCCAAAAAAATTAAAAATTAAATTTTATCCAACTAAAAAGTCAAAACTTACTCAAGGTTATTTTAAGCAAATTGATATTCGATTTGAAGACTCACAAATTAAAGTATTACAAATAGAGTCTGCTGCAATAAAATTTTATGGTTTAAAGATAAGTCTTTTGAAATTATATAAAACAGGGCAACTTCGTATAAAGTCTTTAGATGAAGCAAAATTTAAAATACGAATCTCAGAAAAGGCATTAAATGATGCAATCTTTAGAAAAAAATTGCCCTTAAAAAATCCCAGATTAATTATCGGTAACGGAGTATTAGGATTTAAAGCTTATTTTAAGACTTTATTTATTAAGTCTTACGTTGATACTAAAGGAAAACTCTTAGTTAAAGATAAAACGAAAGTATACTTTTATCCAGATCGTTTAAAGTTAAACCATATTCCAATCCCTGGTTTTGTAAAAAGAATTATATCAAAAAAAATTAATCCGATTATAAATTTAGATGACTTTGACTTTATAAAAGAGATCTCTAAAATAGATTTAAGTAATGGCTACATAGAGTTAATCAACGAGTAATTCAGCTTTAGTTTATTGACTTATATTAAATTGTTTTAACTTAAATAAGTATATATATTTGGATATATAAAGCTTTTTCCTGTACAATTCTTTCAGTTTTTTTACACAATTTGTAAAGTATATGATTTGTATATCATTGAAACTTTCACTTTGATAATGAAGAAAGAAGAATCATGAAAAAAATTGCGTTTATTTTTATTGGGCTTGCAGGGCTTTTTACCCTATTTTTATTTATTTATATAAGAACATTAGATATGTCATCAATACGTACTATGGTACAAGAACAAATCGAGTCCAAAATTGATGGCCAAGTTAAAATAGGTGGTTTATCTATCTCGGGTTTAAAGGATGTTGTTGTAAAAGATATTGAATTAAGTCAAAATGGTAAAATTTCTATAATCTTGGAGTCTTTAAGCCTCAACTTATCTTTATCTGATCTAATTCAATCTAAGCTAAGTTTTTCAAGTATTAAGCTTTTGGGTCTACAAATTCATGCAAGAAAAGTAGGTAAATCTTATAATTTATCTAAACTTTTAAAAGATAAAAAGAAAGCTTCTTTCAATTCTAAAAAAACTTTGTCAATGGTTTCTGGTACAAAAGAGATTCCATTACAAATTGAATCTATAATAATTGAATCAGGAAAGTTTTATTTAGAAGATACTCATATACTTGCCTTTGAAGCTAATGGAGATTTACGCAATAATAAATTAAATTTACCGATTGTGAAGCTACTAAAAGATGACTCTTATATTGAAAGTAAGTTGTTTTTTGATTTATCAAATAAATCAGGTGTACTACAATTTGGAAAAAGTCTAATAAAGTTAAATAAACTGGCTTCAATAGCAGATTTAGATAAAAAAATATCTTCAGGGAAACTAGAAATTTCAGGAAATATAAAGTTTAAAGAAGATGAAATAGAACCACAATTGGTTTTTAAACTTGATGGTTTATCTTTAGTTCAAAATACCCTGCAACTGAAATTTAATCCAATTGAAATATTAATTCAAAAAGATAAAATATACTCAAATATAGTGGCAAGAGGCGAAGGCTTAAACATTGATGCAAGCATTAATTTGGTGAAAAAGAGTGGAGTTTATCACTTTTTAAATTCAGAATTAAGTGTAAAGTATATAGCTTCTAGTAAATCTTCTAATACAGGCCAGATTAATTTGGACTCATTTATTAATGGCTCTTTAACAAATCCAAATTTTTCAATTAAAGCAAAAGGTACAAAGCTATCATCGAAGAGAATATCTGAGAGCTATGATTTTTTTGGGTCTATTATCGGAAATCTTAATTCAGCTAAATTAGAATCTTGGAAGCTAAAGGGTAATAAAGGCTCTAATTTAGAGTTATCAGCTTCATTGCATAATAAATTACAAGATGGAAAAATGGTGTTAAAGGGTAATTTAGCAGATTTATCTGTATTGAATCCAAAGTTAAAAGGTAAACTAGAGTACAAAGGGCAGTTTACTTTGTCTAATAAATCATTATTACCATCAAGCCTTCAAATGTCTTTGAAAGACTTACTTTTTGATAAACAAAAGATTCCTCAAGTAAGAGCGGCTCTTTCAGTTCACACAAACCAACAAACATTAGTGATAAAAAAGTCACCAATATTTATAGAAGGTAGTAACGGAAAATTTATTTTAGATGCTAGAGTTCCTTTGAATGGTGATACTACAAAAATAGTAGCTCAAATTAAGGCAAAAAGTATTATTTTTAATCATGAACTTTTAAACTCTCCTATGAAAATTCATGATTTATATCTTTCAAGTGATGGTGGAAAATTAATTATAAATAATTTACTAGCATATCTAGGAAAAGCTAAAATAAAATTATCAGGAGTAGTAAATCCTCAAAACTCAACTGAGAAAATGTTTAAAGGTTCATTAGAGATAAAGTCTTTAAATTTTTTAAAAATATCGTCAAAGTTACCTAATATTACTATTAAGTCTTTAACTTTAGATTCAAATAATAAATTTTCTTTAAATGCTACAAGTAATTTGCAGAATTTTTTATTGACTGGTTTGTTATCAGCTGATACTAAAAGTATTCTAACTTCTTTAAAAGCTAAGGGTAGCTTAGACTTATCAGTATTTAATAATATAGTAAAAAAAGAAGGTTATAAAGGAGTATCTGGTATTGTTTCTTTTGATTCTATGGGACAAAAACCTTCTAAAAATATATTAGTAAACTTAAAGGGTACCTTTCTTTCTCTACCTGTTTCTAAAGACTTTCAAAATTTAGTTATCAACACTTTAGATACTAAGTTTACTTATAATCCATACTCAGAAATTTTAAGTTTTTCACATTATAACTTAAGTGCTTTTGATGGTTTAATAAAAGGTAAAGGGTCCATATTGTTAAACAGTGAAAAATCATCTAATCTTAGCTGTAAATTAACAGGCTTTGATTTAGACTCTTTTTTATCTTGGGTATCAAAAGACTTAAAAGGGCACTTTTTCTCTAGTGTTAATGGGAGCATAGATAGCTTTAGTTTTAATCCTAAAAAAACAGATATTAATAATATTTCTTTTGCTTCTAATTTGAACTTAACAAAAATAAAATATATTTATCATCAGTCAGTTTTAGATTCAATTAAAGGTATAGAAAGCTCAATAGGCCCTAAAAGTATTAGAAAGTATATTAAAAAGAAAAGAGATGGTTTTAATAAAAAAGAAAACCATTTTATTTTATTTAAAGATATTACTTCTTTAAAAGTGTCTATGAAAAAATCTTTATTAAGTGTTTTACCGTTTCAGCTAATTCATATGAAAGATAAATATAATTTTAGTACTCAATCACCCCTAACAGTTTACCTAAAAGAAGATAAAATGAAATCTTTAGTGAGTGGACAGTTGTTTTATGATTTTTCAAATACTTTTGTAAAAGAAAAGTTTTCTTTTTTGAAAAGTTCTTATAATAAAAATTTAACAGGTCATATTCTATTAGAAGGTGAAGCTTCTTTGCCTGTTCAAGCAAAAGAGCAATCAAGAATTCAAAAGGATGTAGCAAAAAAACTGGCTAAAGCAATTGATCTAAGTTTTTTAGGTAAAAAGTTTGAAAGTGGAGTTAGAAAATTAAAAGATTCAAAAGAAATAAAGAAAAAAATAAATGATGCAAAAGATAAATTGTTAAACCGTTTTAAATCAGGTAAAGCAAAAGATTTATTAAATGGATTATTTGGTTCAAAAAATGGTACCAAAGCAGATGAAAAAAAAGATGTTAAACAGCAGTTTAAAGATAAAAAGAAAGAGTTAAAAAACTTATTTAAGAGTTTTTTTTAATATACTTTAACGTTTGGAGTAAAAGTGAATTCAATGTATAAAAATTTAGTTTTTTTAGTAGTAGTTAGTTCAAACCTATTTGCAGCGAATCAATGGCAAAATAGTAATTTTGATAAGATAGAACAAGATAATAAAGCGATTATATTTTTCTTTCATGCATCATGGTGCTCTTGGTGTCATAAGCTTAAAGATGAGGTTTTTTCAGATAAAGAGGTACAAAAAGAATTATCGAAGTATCATTTAGTTTCTGTAGATGGGGATGATAAAAAAGAAGGCACTAAATTAAAAAAGAAATTGGGTGTAAGTGTATTTCCAACATTAGTTTATCAAGACTCTAACAGAGGCTTAATTGATTTTGCAACTGGATATAAAGATAAAAGCTCTCTTTTAAAAGAACTTGAAGAAAACTTAACAGAAATTCGTGTTTTTGAGCGCCTAGAACAAAAACTAAAAATGGCTAAAGATTTTCAAACTCAGTTATCTTTGAGTATTGATTTGATTGATAAAAAATCAAATATGGGGTTTGTAAAAGATGCTTTAGATTTATTAAATAAAGTACAACCAAAATTTGATTATCGTGAAGGTTCATTTGATCTTAGAGTGCTAAAAGGTAGTTTGTATTATAAGTTAAAAGACTATAAAAAAGCTGTATTATATATGAGAGTAGCTATTGAGTCAGCTAAAACAGAAAAAGAATACCGCTCATGTACTCGTACATTGATTCGTGCTTATAATAAAATAGGAAAAAAAGAAAAACGTTTTGAAATATATCAAAAGGCGATTGATTTATACCCTTCTGTTAGAACATATAACTCATTTGCTTGGACAGCCTCACAAAAGAAAAAACATTTAGAGAAAGCATTGATTTATGTCAATAAAGCAATAGAAAAACTAGATCAAGAAAACGGCTCTAGTATAGACTCAGATTTAAGTAAAAAACAGCAAAAAAGAAAGGCTGGTATCTTAGATACTTTGGCTGAGGTTCATTATGCTAAAAAAAGCTATTTAAAGGCATATGAGGTTAGTCAATGGATTCTAAAGCTAAATCCAAAATCTAAGTCTTATCTAAAGAAAAATAAAAAATATAAAAAGAAACTGTAGTTTGAAACATTCTATCTTTATATGCGTATTTTAGTTGTAGCTAAAAAACTTATAGGATTTTTATGAATAAAAATATACTTAGATTGACATTATGTTCATTATTTTGTGTTTCAAAATTAATTTGTACTGATTTTATATTTATAGAGCCACAATTAATTGATTTAGACAGAAAAGCTTCTCCTAGAAATATACAGAAAGTAGATTTTGAGGGACAAAAAGTTTTGTCTTTCAATAAAGTAGACTTAGATGTTAGTAAATCAATTAAAGATGAGCTTAAAAGTTCTAAATTAATTGAGTTTGTTGGAGAGCTACGTAAAAGAGCTAGAGTCTTACACCACCAATATTATGGTAACTATGCTACAGCAGATCAAGCAGATACTCCTATTTTTACTTATCTTGGTGAAAAGATGGGTCTGGGTGGACCAGCTGTAGCTTCTGGTTTTAGAATTTTGATTAATGATAATCAAAGTAGAAGTGACTCTTTATTAATCTTACCTCCCATGAAACTAAAAGAGGGTATTTTAACTATTCAAGACTTTATTGATCAAAAGTATTTTTCAACAATGCTTGTACATGAGTTATTTCACGGGATTATGGGAGACATATACGGCAATAAAATGGCTGAAATGAGGGCTAGATCGTATAGTAGAGTAGGACATTCAGCTGAAAAAATTACTGATCCTTTCTTAGCTTATATGGAAGGAATGGCAGAAGCAATGGAGTTAGCAGCTCAAGAAATGTTTGCTTCTGAAGTTTCTTCAAGACTTATAGATTTAGATGGCTTAAGCCAATTTAAAAAAGACTTTATTAAAGGCTTTAAAAAGAAAAGATTAGTTATTGCTTTAAAAAATAAATTTGGCTTTTCTCAAGATGGTAAAAAACTAGACGGAGTTATAGACTCTGCTGAAGATCAACTAAATACAGAGGGTGTAATCGCTTCTTTATGTTATAGAGTATTATTTAAAAGTAATGTAGAAGATTCTTTTGATAAGGTATTACAAACACTAGTAGTAAAAAAGCCCCTAAATTTTATGTCTTTTATAAAGTCTTTTGTTGAGCTATTTCCAGAAGATAAATCATCTGTGATTAGACAATTTTTAGAGTCAACCCATTATGCTACTGTTAGCTCTGATGCTGCTCGTTTATATCAATCATATTATTTAGATAAAAAAGAATATAAAAAAACTAAAGATAATAAAAAAGCAGTAAAATTGAGTACTTCTGCCTGGAAAGACTTTAGACTGACTATGTACAATAAGGTGCTTGATGGCACTCTTGCTATTGATAATAACTTTAAAAAGCCTTTTATGGTTACAGATGAGATGTTATTTTACACTTTAGATTTAAACTCAAGTCGCTCTGATGAGTTATATGATTTTTTTGATGAATACTTTTCAGAATTTTCATCAGAAAATGAAATCCAAAAAATTATAGTTACTATTGGTAGAATGCAAAAGCAAGGTCAAAAAATAATAGATATGGACTCGGTTGAGTTTTCTCAAAAGGTTGAAGAGTCTTTAGCCAAGCATCATCAATTTTATATAAATCAAAAAGAAAAAGAAGTACAAACCCGTTTAAGAACCTTACTTGAAGGATTGTATTCATCTTTTGTTGATAAAGCTGATGTTATGAAAGATTTTCTTTCTCACTCACGATAATTCTATTGCAATAGAAGCCCAAAATATTTATTTAGAACTTTTTTATTCATTGTAGTTGTTTCATCTATTATATATAATGAATTTATGATTACTCCTATGAAACGAGCTGTTCGGCTTAAGTACCTAAAGTTATTGCGATTAAATGATAATCCGCATAGCATTTCTCTTGGATTTGCTATAGGAATAGCCGTTGGAGCACTACCAGTAATGGGGGTTCAAACCATCGTTGCTTTGCCCTTTGTTTTTCTTATACGCTGTAATATATTAGCTATGGTAATTGGTGTTTGGTGGACAAATCCAATCACTTTTATTCCTATTTATTATAGCGAGTATTTGATAGGTACGGCTTTAGGGGGATATAAAAGAGTTTCATTTGATAGTTTTTCAACCCAATTAAGTAAAATAGAAAACTTAGAGGGTTTAAAGACTTTGGGTGAGTCGATTCTTTTGCCTATGTTTTATGGCAGTTTAGTTTATATGGTGACTTTAGGGCCTCTTTCTTACTTTTTGATTAAGAGAGTACTTGAGGCAAGAAAAGCACGAAAAAAGGCTAAGCTTCTAAAAGTTGTTTAGCATAAAAAATATTTATTCAAAAATACTTTTTAGAACTTCTTTGTTGAAATATAGGTAGTCCCAAAGGCTATATATAGTTATAGCTACGGCAACTATCATAAAAGAGTCAATACTTTGATTATAAGATATTGGTAACTCAATATTATAGTGCTTTAGTAATAAAGTGATTAAAATACCAAAAATAGAAATAGCTTGAACAACAGCCTTTATTTTTCCGCTTGTTCTAGCGCCAAGAATAATTTTTTTACTGGCTGCGATAATTCTGAGGGTGGCTACCATAGAGTCTCTGTAGAAGAAGATTAGTATCATCCAAATATTGGCATAACCTAGTACTAAAAAAGATAAAAAGGCACTCATCCTAGCTAAAGAGTCGGCTAAGGGGTCTAAAACTTTACCAATATCGCTTTCTAGGTTGTATTTTCTAGCTACAATACCATCTAAGGCATCTGAAATTTCACTAAAAATAGCAATAATTAAAGTAGCCCATAAATATATAGGTTTTGTCCCATTTGATTGTATAAAACAAAAAACAAATAAAGGGGCAAGAAAGATTCTAAATACTGTGATTTTAGTGGCTAAGTTCATAGGCTTGAAGATACCATTTATAATGAGTAAAAAAAAGAGCCGTATCAATCTTTTGATACGGCTCAAAAATTTTATTTTATTTCATTTTAGAGGTTACATAAGTACGTATAGTATTACTTTGCCACAACCACTCATAACGGTCTTTCCCAAATGCTGTAGATGGCATTGTTTGAGTAACACCAGGAGTGTTTGGAGAACCCCATTCGTTTAGATTTTTCTCTCTTAAATACTGGTTAATTAAATTAACAATGTTTGGATCTCTCCATGGCTGTGCTGGCATTGGAGCAGAGTTACCAGGAGCACCAGGTGAGTTGCCAGGGGCTGCTGGAAATCCACCATTATTAGCTATACCAGATCCCGTTAGATTCATTCTTTGAGAAAACTCTTGAATAATTCGGTTATTATTTTCTGCTTCTTCTCTATACTTGTATACTTGTCGTCTAAGTCCCTCGATTGTTCCTAGGCTAGCAGGATTACCAGGTATAGCGGAGTTTTCCATTGATTGTATCATAGGGTTTGTCTGCATGATTGCACCGTCAATTTGACTAACTGTTCTTCTAAAATCATCTTTATTTGATTGTGTCATATTTATATTAGTTTTTTGAACATAATTTGTTATTAGTCTTCTTTGCATTTTAATAATTGCTTCTAATTTATTTTTAATATTTACTAGTAATGTACCATAGTCTGGACCTTGTTGAGGTGGTTGTTGAAATGGTGGTTGTTGTGGAAATGGAGGTTGCTGCGGTGGCATCTGTGGGTACATAGGTGGCATCGGAGGTCGTGGTGGATACATTTGTTGAGGAGGGTAAGGCATTGGTGGCATTCCTCCATAAGGTGGCATTCTGCCTGGTGGGTACATTGGTCCATCAAAACGATCATCATCATCATCATCATCATCATCACTATTTAAACTATCAATTAATTTCCAAGCTAGGATTCCTCCACCAATAGCTAAACCAACTTTAGCGATATTCCCCCAAAGCTCTTTTCTGTCTGCTCGCTTTTGTTTGCCAGCTGCATCAATTTTTGCCTGATCTGTGTCATCTCCTAATCCGCTGGTATTATTTCCAACTGCTCCAGCTTCTAAATCTTCTTTAGTCGCATCAGGATATTGTAATACAATATTAAAAGCTGAAATCCAATAAGAAGCTGGAGCTAAACGATTGGCTCTTGCTTTTAGCTTGGAGTCAGCACTTGTTTTCTTTTCTGAGCCACTTCGTACAGTTAACTCATGTAATAAAGCTCCCACTGCTTCAAGTTGTTGGCTTTTACTGGGTACACTATTTGTTTTAAATGTAAATCTTCTAGCTGCATTGTTGATATTAAGTCTTTTATATAAGTTTTCTTGTTCGATATTAAAAAACTCTTCAGTGATTGGAGATAGCTCTGTTGTATCTGATAACATATCTTTAGCACTATCAATAAAAGCACTATAGTTTTTTAAGTACTTAACTTGAGTTTTACATTTTCGAAATGGCCGATGCTCTTGAAGATGTTTACCGGTAAATTTTACAGCAAAAGTTAGTGCTGGGTAATCATTTTTTTGAGATAGGGTGCTTCCTCCATGGTCTTTAACAACGGCATAAGAGAAATTTGCACCAACAGAATCTTGTAGACCTTTTAATAAACAACTATAGATGTTTTTAATTTGGATATCGTCTTCAATAGTTGGTGGATCAATAGGTTTTACTGGGTCTGTGATAGGATCAGTAGGTTTTACTGGGTCTGTGATAGGATCAGTAGGTTTTACTGGGTCTGTNANANNNTNAGNNGGTNNNNC
>NVVD01000018.1:0-5359 GCA_002402105.1 Candidatus Cloacimonadota bacterium | reverse complement strand
ANNNGNNTNAGNNGNATCTATGACAGGGTCAGTTGGAGTAACAACAATAATATCTCCAAAATCAGGGGTGTCAATGGTATCTGATTTACCGCCAAGGGCTGCTTGGATTCCGCCAGCTAACGATTGGGCTCTTTTTTCATCATCACTAAGCTCATTGGCCCAATTGAAAACTAATTGTTGCGGGGCAAGCAAAGATATAATTAGTATATAAGATATTATTTTATTGAACATGGCAGTCTCCAGTTTTTGAAATTCACGCTGTACTTATATTACGCAAGTTTAGAACAAAAGTTTCAATTTATTTTTATATTTATAGTTTTTATCTGAAATAATGTTGAAAAAGTGAAACTTTATCAACACTATTGGGTTATGTAATGTTTTAAAATAAATAAATAATTCAAAATAAATATTGACATAAGACTCGATTTGCTGTACTTTCTTTTCGCACAAGTGCCTGCTTAGCTCAGATGGATAGAGCAACTGCCTTCTAAGCAGTGGGTCAGAGGTTCGAATCCTCTAGCGGGTACTTATTTTTTTTATGACTAAAAAGAAACCAACACAACCAAACACCATTCGTAAGATATTTTTTACAGGTCTTGCTGTTGTAACCCCAACTTCTCTTACATTATTTTTAATTTATTGGCTAATTACCATGGGCGATCAAATGGCTCAATGGGTTTTGTCTAATTTTGTACCTGATGCTAAAGTTCCAATGGGTATCGGGATATTCGCAACCGCTTTAATTATTTTTGGAGTAGGTTTATTTGTTTCAAATTATTTGGGACGAAAAATATACGAATTATATGAAAAAATATTTAAAAAAATCCCTGTAGCAAATCATATTTTTGGAATCTTAAAAAAAGTAATTGATATGGTCTTATCACCTGATGGAGCTGCTTTTAAAAAGGCTGTTTTAGTTGAATTTCCACGTAAGGAATGTTGGATGATAGGCTTTCTCTCTGCTGAGGGAAGCATAGAAATTTTAGAAAAAACAAAAGAGAATGTGTTTGCTGTTTTTATTCCTACAACTCCAAATCCAACTTCTGGTGTTTTGGCTTACTTTCCTTTAAAAGACATTAAAATATTAGATATGACAGTTGAAGAAGCTGGTAAACTAATAATTTCAGGTGGGATTTTAACCCCAGAAGTAGCAAAAAAACTTTAAAAAAGATTATATTTTTTCTTTCAAATGACGTTAGTTGATAGGTTCATAGCTTTTGTTTTAAAAGGGACTGTTTATGTTTTTAGTTTTTGTTCGTATGCTTATTTTAGGTATTCTTTTTATTAATATTGACTATGCTATTAATTTAGTGAAAACCTCCTCACCTATTATTGAGCCAAGAGGTCATATTTATAAAGATTTAAATTATTTATTAAAAAAAATTACAAATAAAAGAAATCGACTTCAAAGAATTTATATTGAGCAACCAGAGTTTTTAAAAGAAGAGAAAATAAAACAAGCTCGTGTAGATTATTACTTTGCTTTGATGATTTATCAAAAGGCTCAGTTACGAGTTAGTAAATATAAAAGACTTTATAAAAAAGATAGTCTTACAGTAACAATTAGAGTGTTAGCAGAAAAAATTGAAAAACATTTTAAGGAGTTAAAGATATACGCTACTTATATAAAAAAAATGCATCCTCTTGATTTATATGCTAGAAATTATGCTTTAAAGCCTGGTAAGTTACTTGAATTTAGAAAGTTTAAAAATTTAAAAACTCAGAAAATGATGAGCGGTAAAGACTTGTTTGAAATTTTAAAAAGGGCTTATAAATTTTTTAACCTAAGAACTAAAACTTCATTAAACCTATGTGTTAAACTTCTTAAACCGATTGCAGATAATGTCCCTAAATATTTGCCCGCTAAATTTTGGTTGGCAAAGACCTATTTTGATTTAGAGAAAATTGAAGAGGCTCAACAATTAATGTATGAGCTGTTGAGTATTGACCCTGACTTAATAATATCTAAAAGTATTGATGATAGAATGCTTAGAGAAGATGATTTGATTAATTATCAATATACACCAGAAAATAAATTACCTCATGAGATAGCATCACCCGTACAAGTTAAAAAAATTAAATTAGATAAAAGTGGAATGAGATCTGTTCCGTTTGTTGTTTCTTTGGGAAACTCCAGAAGAGCAAGACCTCAGTCGGGATTATCGAATGCAGAGTTAGTATTAGAGATGCCTGTAGAAGGAGGTATCACAAGATTAATTGCTTACTTTGGCAAAAATAGTGATATGTCTCTTCCGATTGGGCCCGTTAGGAGTATGAGAAATTACTTTTTAAGAGAGGTTTACCACCTAAGGCCATTTTTTATTCATTGTGGTGGTTCTCCAGGAAGCTATCGAGAAAAATTGGAGTTAGACTTTTTTACAGTAGATGAAATTGGTGGATATATGGGCTTTTTTAGAGATAGAAAACAAAAACCTCCTCATAATTTGTATACTTCTTTAGATAAAATGGCTGAACTTGCCTATTCTAAACATATAAAAATTGGCAGTCCGTTAAAACATTTAAAAACGAGCAAAATAGGATATCCTTATAAGGGAAAATTAATTAAAGCGATTCATATTACATATTTTGAAAAATATATCGTTACTCATCAGTTTGATGTATTGACCCAAAACTATGTTAGATATGTGAATGGAGTTTTATTGTTAGACCCTGCAACTCAGCGTCCTAGTTTTTCAAAAAATATTATTATTCAGTACGTAAATGTTGATACTATTGATTCAGTGGGTAGAAAACATGTTGATATATTGGGGTCTGGTAAAGCAGAGATTTTTATTGAAGGAAAAAGATTAAAAGCTAAATGGAAAAAGATTGGCTTAGATTCAAAAACTTTTTATACTGATGAAAGCAATAAAGAAATATCTTTGTTTCATGGAAATACTTGGATTCATTTTGTGCCAAATAATAAAAGAATAAGAGTAGATAACTTTTCTAAGATAAATTAGGGATCTCACACATCCTATAAAGTCAGATTATTTTATATATATATTTAAAACACTTGTGATTTTTTTTAGGTAATGGGACAATGGTAAACTAAAATTTTAACAAATATCAAGAAGGTAGTTCTATGAAAGAATTAATTGAGCAAGCAAAAGACTTAATGCGTTGGGCTGATGAATATGGTTTAGATGAGATTTCATTGAGTAATGGTGAAGATAGCATAAAGATTTTAAAAAATGCTATAGCTTCTGCTCCTTTAGTAGCAGCTCCTGTTATTGTAAATAGTGTATCCTCTACTCCAGTAAAAAAAGAAAAGCCTCAAGAAACAAAAATAAAAAATGAAAAAAATGTAATAAGTCCGATGATTGGTACATTTTATATTTCTGCGAGACCTGGTGCTGCTCCTTTTAAAAAGGTTGGAGACTCAGTAAAAGAGGGAGATACAGTTTGTATTGTTGAAGCTATGAAAGTGATGAATCAAATAAAATCTCCTTTCTCTGGAGTTGTTACTAAAATTTTAGCAAAAAACGCAGAAGTTGTTTATAAGGGACAGCTTTTATTTGAGATAGCTTAATGCTAAATCGATTTTTTTATTTAGCTTGTTTTTGTATTTGTAATGTTTTTTTGTATGCTGCAAATAATTATGACATACGTTCTTTAGAAAAGCGTTTAAATGCTTATCCTTCTAACTTAAAATTAAAGTATGTTCTATCTCGTGCTTATGCATCTAAAGGTAGAAGGAATCCAAGCTATTATGAAAAATCGATTACACAATTAAATGGTATTATCAAAGTAAAACAAATACCTGTAGTAAAGTTTTACCTAGGTTTAATGCATGCAAGAAAAGGCGAATTAGATAAAGCAATCTATCATTGGTTAACTATTGTAAGGTCTCTTAAGCCAAATAGCTTAACAACTTTAAGGTATTTAGCTTTAGCTCTAGCCAAAAAAAAGCGACACCAGGAGTCTTTAAAGTATTGGAATAAAATTTTAAGGTTAAATCCAGATGATTATAAAGCTCACTTTCATTCAGGGCTAGTTACCTTAAAAAATTATTCAATCGAAAAAAACTTAAGATACTCAAATGCCATTAAACACTTTAGAAAAGTCTTAAAATATTACCCAAAGCATAGAAAAACCCTATGGTACCTGGGCTTGACATATCGTAAATCACAACAGTATTTAAAACAGCGTAAGGTGTTAAACCGTTTGTTAGTTTTAACTCCTGGTAATAGAAAAATATTAAACGAAGTTCAAAGAAACGAAAAAAGCTTAAGAGCTAATCCTGTTGATAGAGTTTTAAGGCCTGTTAGACCAATTAAAGAACCTGATATTATAATAACAGAAACTTCAACAGCTATTTCAGATGATGATTTTAATACTGCATTTGGACAAGATCCAGAGCCACAAGAAACTCCAATTGTTCATGAGCCAGAAGCAGTAGATGTTAATCCAATGTTATCTACTGACTCTCCGCTTTCTGCTGATGCTGAGTTGTTATTTAATCAAGGTGTTACCTATAAACAAAATAAAGAGTTCGATTTAGCTTTATTTAACTTTTTACAAGCAGCCGAATTAGATACAAAGTTTGCTCAATGTTATTTACAAATAGGTGAGGTTTATTTAAAATTATCAGATTCAACTCCTACAAACGATAAGTTTAAAGAGCATCTAGATTTATCAAATAAAGCTTTAATAACAGCGATTGAGCTAGAACCAGACTCTTTATTAGCTCATGCTGCAAAAGCAAGACAAATTCAAGTGAATAAAAAACGTGAAGAAGGTTTTGAAAGAGCACATTTAAAAGTAGCTCAATCAGCTTTTGAACGAGGAGAATACCGCTTTGCTTTTGAAGAATATATGGTTTTATTAGTAAACAGTATAAGTTCTCCAGATTTAATTTTTGCATTGACTGATTTATTATCATATGTTGATGATGGAGTAAAAATAGATTTGGTCAATGTTTTACAAACTTTAAGAGAAGAATCAACTGAAGACGTCAAGTATTTATTGGCAAAGTTGCAAATGGATACAGATCAAGACGATGCTTGGTCTTTAATAGAAGAAATTTTTCAAGTCAAAGAAATTAATAATACTTTTTTTTCAAAGTTAAAAAAAAGATATGAAAATAAAAACTTTGATGGTATTGACTTATATTTACTAGGAAGACATCTGCTTAGGGCGAATGCATTTGGTCCATCGATTAAGTTTTTTGAGTTAGCCTTACAAAAAGAAGCACCTGATTTAAAAATCAAGGTTAATATTTGGTTAAAAAAAGCTAGGTCAACCCCAACAGAAAAANCAAGAAGTATTCGAGTAATTACAAGGTCTAAAAGTTTTGGATCTAAAGAATTTGAAACATACGAACGTGAAAAAGAAGAACTTCTATCTGTAGAGGGCG
>NVVD01000017.1 GCA_002402105.1 Candidatus Cloacimonadota bacterium | reverse complement strand
ATCAGCAAAATCTTTTAATAAATCTTTTTTTAATAATTCTGAATGGAGGGCAGCAACTCCGTTTGTCGAATGACTACCGACGATTGAAAGATATGCCATTCTAACAGCTCGTTCAGGAGTTTCTTGAATTAAAGACATATCAATAATTTTTTTCTGATCACCATGATACTTTATAGATACATCTCTTAAAAATAATCTATTGATTTCATATAAAATAATTAAATGACGTGGTAATACTCTCTCAAATAAATCGATACTCCATTTTTCAAGTGCTTCTGGAAGGAGAGTATGATTTGTATAAGCGCAAACCTTTTGAGTGATTTCCCATGCTTGATCCCATTGCATTTTTTCTTCGTCGAGTAAGATTCTCATTAGCTCTAAAATAGTTAGAGCGGGGTGTGTATCATTGAGTTGAATGGCAATTTTTTCACCAAAGCTTTTAAAGCTATCATGAGTTTTTTTATATCGTCTTATAATATCGTGTACAGAAGCTGCAACAAAAAAGTATTGTTGTTTAAATCTTAATTCTTTGCCTTCATAATTATTATCATTTGGATATAAAACTTTAGATATTTTTTCGGCTTCGTTTTTCTTTTGGACCGCTTTAAAATAATCTCCATCGTTAAAACCTGCTAAATCAAACTCTTCAGTAGAGGAGGCAGACCATAATCTTAGTGTGTTAACACAATTATTTTTATATCCAACAATAGGGGTATCATAAGGTACGGCTAAGACTTGTTCTGTATCAAGCCAATCGTATTCATTGGTTTTTTGTCTCTTAATCACTTTTCCACCAAAGTGGATATGAACAGTATGTTTGGGGTTTGGAATTTCCCAAGGATTTCCGTTAATTAGCCAACAATCGGGCTCTTCACATTGTTTTCCATCACGAATTTCTTGGCGAAAAATACCAAAATCGTATCTAATACCATAACCAATAGCAGGATAATTTAAGGTTGCTAAAGAGTCTAAAAAGCAAGCAGCCAATCGGCCAAGTCCACCATTACCAAGGCCTGCATCAACTTCTTGCTCTAATAGGTCCTCAAGACTAAAACCTAACTCTTTACAAGCAGATTGTATTTCTTTTTCAAGCCCTAGGTTCATGATATTATTTTCAAAAAGTCGACCCATTAAATATTCTAATGATAAATAATAAGCTCGTTTTGGATTATTTTTATAATAAGTACTTTGGGTATCCATCCATCTATCGATGACTCGATCTCTAATAGCAAGAGCCATTGTATAGTATTGATCTAATGGGCCAGTTGTATAACTATTAGAAGCTCTTGAGTATTTGAGATGTTTTTGATAAGAGCTTTTGATGCTTTCTTTATTGTATGAATCTTTCATTAAGAATGACTCCTTTATTAAATTAATTTTGGTATAAGTTTACTTATATTTTTGGAGATTATACTGACATAATATGGACAACACAAGGTTTTTTGTTTGTTGATTTTGGTCAAATAATGCTTATTAAAGTGTTAAAATGGTTAAATAATGCAATTGAGGTAAAATTTTACTATAATTTTTTAAGCATATTAATTTAGGAAAATAATGACCACCAGTAATTACTACTCTTTAAAAAACGATAAATTTAATCTAGCTATTATTTTGTTAGTAATTTCAGTTTTTTTGTTTACCACATTTATTTTTATTGAGAAGACATATAAAAATGAACAAAAATCGATTCGTTCAAGTTTAGAGACTATATTGAGTACTACTCATCAAGCCTTAGATACATGGCAATCTGATCAATTAGCCACAGTAAAACTATGGGCAGCCTTTGAATACTTACAATATAGTACTGATGACCTTTTAAAAGTTCCTCAAAATAAATTAAAAGAAAATTCATGGCATGAAGAATTTAGAGAATATTTAAAAAATATATTAGATAATCATGGATATCAGGGCTTTTTTATTATTGATAGAAATTTAATAAACTTAAGTTCAATGAGAGATAGTAATATTGGAAATAAAAACTTATTACATATTCAACCTAGTTTTTTCAAGAAAATTTGGTCGGGACAAGCCGCTTTAAGTGCTCCGATTAAAAGTGATGTAAATCTGTCGAATAGCTATAATGTGAGTATGTTTTCTGGAGCTCCCATTAAAAATGAAGAGGGTGATATTATAGCCGCTTTTTGCTTTAGAATAGATATATTAAAAGATTTTACAAAAATCTTAAAAAGAGGCCGTATTGGTGAATCTGGAGAAACCTATGCAATTAATAAAGATGGATGGTTACTTAGTGAAAGCAGATTTAGAAATCAATTAATAAAAATTAATTTATTAAAAGAAAATCAATCTGAGGTTTTAAATATTAAAATTGTAGATCCACAAGTTAATTTATTGAAAAACCCAAGTTTTAAATTAAAAAAAGACTTATCACTGACTTATATGGCTGAAGAAGTATTAAACTCTTCAAATAGAAAAAAAATTCAAACAAATTTAGATGGTTATAGAGATTATCGAGGTGTATTTGTTTTAGGGTCATTTATATGGGATGATAAATTAAAGATAGGTATTACTAGTGAAATAGATAAGGTTGAGGCATACAAAAACTTTTCAAGTAATAAATTAATTATTCAAATTTTGTCTTCTCTTTCTTGTATCATGTTTTTGGCAATATTTTTATTATTTCAAAGGCATACTAAAAAATTAAATAATTTAGTTGAAATCAGGACTAATGAGTTAAATAAAGCAAAAAATATAGCAGAACAAGAAGTTATTGAGAGAAAAAAAGCAGAACAAGAAATTAAATTTGCCATGCTAGAAGTTGAGCAGCTTGCGAGTGTCAAATCTGATTTTTTAGCTAATATGTCCCATGAAATACGAACCCCAATGAATGGGGTACTAGGAGTATTAACCTTACTTGAAGATACAAAGCTTGATAAAGAGCAATCTAAATGGATAGAAGTTATTAGGACGTGTTCTGATGGAATGATGACTATTTTAAATGATATTTTAGATATATCTAAAATTGAAGCAAATAAGTTAGATTTAGAAATGAAGCCATTTAGTTTAAAAAAGTGTGTTGCAGATTCTATTTTTTTACTAGACCAAAAAGCATCGGAAAAGGGTGTTCATTTAAGGCAATCGATAGACTCTAATGTGCCAGATGGTTTTGTAGGAGATATTACCAGATTAAAACAAATAATGGTAAATTTAATTAGCAATGCTATTAAATTTACTCATGAAGGTGAAGTTTCTTTATCTATAAATAGTCGTAAAAAAGATGATGACTTTTTTGAACTAAATTTTGCAGTAAAAGATAATGGTATAGGTATATCAAAAGAAGATCAAAAAAAATTATTTCAATCGTTTTCTCAAGTAGATACCTCTACAACTAGAAAATATGGAGGAACAGGCTTAGGGCTTTCAATTTGTTCTAGTTTAGTAAAACTGATGAATGGAGAAATTTGGGTTGAAAGTGATATTAATCAAGGTGCAACGTTTTATTTTAAAGTATTATTAAAATCTGTTGAAGTTAAAGAGGTTAAAAGTTATAAAAAAGCTAGTAAGTTTGATAAAAATTTAGCTAATAAAATACCCCTTAAAATTTTACTTGTTGAAGATAATGCTATTAATCAAAAAATTGCTACTAGATTATTACAAAAACTAGGTTATAAAGTTGATGTTGCTTGTGATGGGCTTGAGGCTTTAGATCAATTAGAAAAGAAAACCTATGATTTGGTTTATATGGACCTTCAAATGCCAAATTTAAATGGTATTGAAGCAACTAAGCAAATTGTAAAAAAATGGGGCGATAAGCGACCTCGTATTATAGCAATGACAGCAAATGTACAAGCAGAAGATAAACGAAATTGTTTAAATGCTGGTATGGATGACTTTGTTGGGAAGCCTATAAAGTTATCTGCTTTAATTGATTCAATTTACGATAGTAAAAAAAACTAAATTATACAAATACATCTACATCTGGAAAAGGTGGAGATGGTTTTGCAAATAAATATCCTTGACAAAAATCAACCCCAAGTTCAATAATTTTTTCGTATTCAGTAACCGTTTCTATGCCTTCTGCGATAGTTCGAGCACCAATAGATTCGGCAATATTAACAAGAGCTTGTATCATTGTTTCTTTGAGTGGGTCTGTATCAACATTTCTTACCATAGAGATATCTATTTTAATATAATGAGGCTTTATTTTTAAAATAGTTTCAAAGCTTGAATAACCAGTACCTGTATCATCAAGAGCTATTTCATAACCTTCATCAGTATATTTTCTGATGTCTTCCATAAACATTTCATAGTTTTGAATAGCAAGACTTTCGGTAATTTCAAATACTAGGTTATTTGGTTTTAGATTATATTTCTTTAAAAAAGTCTTTAAATAATCTTCACGAAAAGACTTTTCGTGGATAGTGGACGGGAGTGCATTGATAAATAACTTTAAATTAGGGTCTAATTTAACAGCATTATCAACAGCTTTTTTACGACAAACATTATCAAGTTCAAATAATAAATCACTTTCTTTGGCTATTTCAAACAAAAATAAAGGGTTAAAGAACTCAGTATCCTTAGGACCTCGACTTAGAGCTTCGTAAGAAAAAATTTCTCCAGTTTTACTATGAACTATTGGTTGGTAAACACTTTGAATATCTTCGTCTAAAATAATTTGTTGAAGTGTTTCTTTGTATCTGATTTCAGTATTATAAATATGAAAACTAGACATTAGCCGTGCTTCATCAATAGCTCTATAAATCATGCGTTGTGAGTTTAATAATCCATTATTAACTAAAAAAGAGTATCCAATACGCAATTTAGGCTTTTGTTTTATCCATTTATAAATGGCAAAGAAAATACTAGAGCTAACTTGAGAATGAAGTCTACGAGTAATAGTTTCAAGGTCATTTCGTCTAGCTCCACCAATATTTCTTTTTTTAGAAAGAATAATTAAAAAGGAGTCATCATAATTATGTAACTTAAGAATTAAGTCTTGTTTTCTAAGATATTTCCCTCTTAGTTTTTCTAGGGCATTTTTAAGGTCAACTTGAACTTGGTCATATGTTTGATACCCATAATCACTTTCAATTTTGGTTAAATTATGCACATCTAAGTAGATGATACCAAGAGATCTTTGTTGTTTGAAGATGTTAATTACATGCTCCATGACAGGGTCAGTTAAAAGAGGTAGACCAGTTATATCATCTTTTGGTAGTTCATCAAAATTTGGATTTTTCAAGGTAGATCCTTTGATAATAGCTTAGTTATCAAACTATAGTATATGCCATGGTTGCTAAGAATTTATAAGAGTTAATTAATATTCTTCAAAATTTTCTCGTCAATTATCATCACTATATTACTATAAATTTGATAAAAAAAAGGAATAAGTTTTTTTTTCAAAACAAATGTTTCACTTTGGATATATTTTTTGTTGAAAAGAACAATAAAACAGTCATTCGCTTAATTTTGGTTTTTTTGTAGAATATGTGAAGCGAGAGCAAAGTTTGCGTGATGTAAATAACTTTCAATAAAAGAGTTAGTACCATTTAAACCAAACTGTTGAGAGTATGAGTGATTATTTAGATAGCAGGCAAGCAGTGGAGTAAGATTAGGAGAAAGAGATGTATTGAGTGGTAAAATAATATTTTCACAGCAATTTAGGGTGTGGTTATAGCTTAAGGTCAAAACCCAAGTTTGGCGAGTATGAGCTAGGTGATAGAAATCATTTTTCCAGGTTTCTATGTCTCCGTAACTATTATTAATAAGTTGTTTTAAACTTTCACTCATTGGTGTTGATTTTTGTGATAGGCTTTTTAAAAATAATTCGACCCAAAAAACATTGTTATACTCAATTTGTAAACTTTTATTTCTATCTCTATATAAATTTGAGTTGCTTTTATTTTGATCTCTTAAGGTTTTTAGCTCTGCTCTTAGAGAGTTTAATTGTTGGATTGAAATTTTATACTCTCGAAAATAGCTTTCTAATAAGCTTTGATCAAAAGCTTGAAAATTTTTAAGAAGTAAAGTGTCATTAACTTTAAAAAACTTCATGATAAAACCTTTTTTAATGATTGAAAAAAGAATTCATTCTCTTTTGATGTGCCAATAGTTACTCTAATAGCATCTTTAATACCAAAGGTAGTTAAAGGACAAACTATAATGCCTTGATTTAATAATTGAGAACTTAAATCTAAAGCGTCAAGTGAAGTTTGAATCATAAAGAAGTTAGCTTGAGTTGGATGAATTTTAATATCAAAAGAGTTTAGTTCCTTCAAAAATTGGGCTTTACCTTCTATATTCATTTGTTTTGTTTTTTGAGTATGACTTTGGTCTTTAAGGGATTCAATAGCCCCAACTTCACCAATAAAATTATTAGAATATAAAGATTTTACATGGTCTAAGCATTCAGTTAATTTTGGTCGTTGTATGCTATATCCGACTCTAAGTCCAGCTAGAGCATAAAATTTAGAAAAGGTTCTAGTGATAATAAAGTTTTTATGTTTCTTTAAATAATCCATTCCGTCAGGATAATCAGGAGCATCAGCATATTCAAAATAAGCTTCATCGTAAATGACTATAAGGTCTTCTGGTAGGCTAAGTAAAAACTTATCTAAAGCTTCTTTGGTGAAATAAGTACCTGTTGGGTTATTTGAATTGCATAAATATACTAGTTTCGTTTCAGTTGTAATTTCTTTTTTAATCGCTTTTAAGTCATAAATGAAATTTGAATCTAAGGGCACGATTGACTCATTAGCCTGTCTAAATTTATTGTTATTACTGTACAAAGGAAAGGTCATATTACTTAAAACAACATGATCTCCACTATGAATAAAAGCATTGGATAAGTGGACTAATATTTCTTCGATACCATTTCCAAAGTGTAAATAATTTTCGGGAATATTTAATTTATCACTAAGGCTTTTACTAAGTTTTTTCAAAAGAGGTTCTGGGTATAAAAAAGACTTTTTAAGTGCTTCTTGCATTATTAGTAAGGCTTTAGGAGAAGGTCCAAGAGGATTTTCATTAGAAGCTAAATTGATTAAACCATTTATACCAAATTTTTGGAGTATTTTTTGAGGTATACCCTTGGGTCTATAAACAGGAATATTTTGATAATAATTAGGGGATAGTTTTTTTTCAGTCATGATGAGTGGTAATCCTTAAATTTGACAGCTAAAATATTGAGATTTAATGGAAATAAGTGTACAATGCGAACGAAATAATTGCACGCTAAATGTAGTCAGATTATTTTCAGGGCTTTCATTTAAGGTTGTAATAATAATTACTTATCTTATTTGAAGAGGTGTAATAACCTCAAAAAGGAGAAATCAATGGAAAACTTTTATTCCCAATTCAAAGCAAAACAAGAAGCAGCACGTAAAATTGTTAATAGGCCATTAACTTTGGTTGATAAAATTCTTTATAGTCACTTAGATGGTGAACTAAATAAAGCGTATACTGGAGGAGTAGATTATACAGACTTATCTCCAGATAGAGTAGCTATGCAAGATGCAACAGCTCAAATGGCATTGTTACAGTTTATGAGATCAGGTAAAAATCAAGTAGCTGTACCGTCATCTGTACATTGTGACCACTTAATTCAAGCAAAAGTTGGCTCAAAAGAAGATTTAAATAGAGCTAGTGATGAAAATAAAGAAGTATACGACTTTTTAAAGAGTGTATCTAAAAAATATGGCATTGAGTTCTGGAAACCAGGTGCTGGTATTATTCATCAAATTGTACTTGAAAATTACGCTTTTCCTGGTGGAATGATGATTGGTACAGATTCACATACTCCAAATGCTGGTGGTCTTGGAATGATTGCTGTTGGTGTTGGTGGAGCTGATGCTGTTGATGTAATGACAGGAATGCCTTGGGAGTTGAAATGGCCTAAAAAAATAGGTGTTAAATTAGTTGGTAAACTAAGTGGTTGGGTTTCTGCAAAAGATGTTATTTTAAAGTTAGCTGGTATTTTAACTGTAAAAGGTGGAACAGGGGCTATTGTTGAATATTTTGGAGAAGGTACAAAAACATTGTCTTGTACTGGTAAAGCAACTATTTGTAATATGGGAGCTGAGATTGGTGCGACCACTTCTATTTTTCCTTTTGATGACTCAATGTCACGATATTTAAAATCAACATTTAGAGAAGATGTAGCAAATGCATGTGAAAAATATGCAGACTGTTTAGTGGCTGACCCAGAAGTAGCGCAAAGTCCATCAGATTTTTTTGATGAAGTAATTGAGATAAACTTAAGCGAACTAGAACCTCATTTAAATGGGCCATTTTCACCAGATAAAGCGTGGCCTGTATCTGAAATGAAAAAAGCAGTTAAAAATGAAGATTATCCAGGAGATGTAAAAGTTGCTTTAATTGGTTCTTGTACAAACTCTTCTTATCAAGATATTGATCGTTCAACTAGTATTATTAGACAAGCTTTAAAAAAGGGCTTAAAAGCAAAAACAGACTTTATTGTTTCTCCAGGGTCTGAGCAAGTAAGAGCAACGATTGAGCGTGATGGTTTATTAAAAAACCTTGAGGACTTTGGCGGAGTAATCATGACAAATGCTTGTGGTCCTTGTATCGGAATGTGGGACAGAATGGATATGAAAGAGGGTAAAAACTCTATTGTAACTTCATTTAATAGAAACTTCGCAAAAAGAGCAGACGGAAACCCAGATACTTGTGCTTTTGTTGCTAGCCCTGAAATGGTAACAGCAATTGCTTTATCTGGTCGGTTAGATTTTAATCCTATCACTGATAAAATTAAAGATGCAGATGGTAATGAGATACTTTTAGATGAACCAGTTGGTAATGAGTTACCACCACAGGGTTTTGTAAGAGATACAGATGGCTGTATTAAAGCATCAGAGCCTAGTCCATCTACAAATGTTGTAGTAAAAGATGACTCAAAAAGGTTGCAATTGCTACAAGCATTTGAGGCCTGGAACGGTGAAGATTATGAAAACTTAGCAGTTTTGTTAAAAGCTAAGGGTAAATGTACAACAGATCATATTTCTATGGCTGGGCCGTGGTTAAAATATAGAGGGCATTTAGATAATATTTCTAATAATTGTTTTATCGGTGCTATAAATTCATATAACGAAAAAACAAATTGTATAAAAAATACTTTAACTGGTGAACATGGTGAAGTACCAGCTGTTGCTCGTGATTATAAAGCAAATAATTTAGGTTGGGTAACTGTTGGTGATGAAAACTATGGTGAAGGTTCAAGTCGTGAGCACGCTGCTATGGAGCCAAGACACTTAGGTGGTAAAGCTATCATCGTTAGAAGTTTTGCCAGAATCCATGAGACAAATCTTAAAAAACAAGGTATGTTGGCTTTAACTTTTGATGATCCATCTGATTACGATAAAGTTTTAGAAGACACAAAAATATCTATCACTGGTTTAAAAACATTTGCACCGGGCAAACCTTTAACTATGGTTTTAAAGCAAGCTGATGGTAGTAACAAAGAGTGTGTGGTTAATCATACTTATAATGATGCTCAAATTGAATGGTTTAAAGCAGGTAGTGCATTAAATTTAATTTCAGCAAAAGCATAATTAAATAACTTAAAAGCCCACTCTAGTATTTTAGAGTGGGCTTTTTTTATTAACTTTAGTTTTGTAATATTTCTGTAACAAATCTTGAGTATACTGTTTAAGATATGATAAGAGGGCAAAGGTTAAAATGATTTGATACTTATACTTTATCAAATGAAAAATACTGATTTAGGGCAGTATTCATTAAAAACTTTTAATATAAGAAGGATTTAAAATATGAAAAATCAAGATAGAAGAATGAGCTTCATTTTATTTTTAATTGGAGTTTTACCTTTTTTATATTTAATTATTGATTTGTGTTTAATAGACCCAAGTACTATTCGCTCTATTAATAATCCAAATACTATTGCACAAATAAAAAAAGATTTATCAAATATTTTATACAAAAATAATAATTCAAATCTTTTTATAAAAAAGCAAATAGCTAAAAAATCTATGAGTTTGTGGCAAGAGTATCTTTTAGATTATCGTAATTTTTTTGAAGGGATTCTTTTTTTAGATTCAAAAAAAAATATACTTTATTGGATAACTATAGGCAGTATCTATAAAACTAATCCTTCTTTTAATATTGTTAATTATTCAAAAAATGATCAAGAATTTATTATGTATGATAGCTTAAATAAAAAAAGATGGAGTTCTTCTAAGCAAGGAAAGTACTCAATTGAAGATGCTTTGAAAGGTTTATTATCCTCTTATAAGACTAAGTGGAAAAAGGTTAGTAAAAAAACTAAATTACCTCTTAATTTATTTTATATGAGGCATAGTATCCATAGTAAAAGTCGAAAATACCGTATTTGTCAACTTCAAAATTTTAGATACCCAGATAAAAATTATAGTTTAATTTTTATAAAAAAACCAAATTTTTTATTAGAACAAATAGATGAAAGTATTTCTAAGGATTTTCCAAATTATTTAATAACAATAAAACAGAGTCAAAGAAATAAAAAAATTAAGTTAAAATATCACTTTTTAACAGGTCAGGAAGTTAAAAGTTTATATAAAGAGGTTGTGCTTTTACAAGCAAAATTACCAGAACTACAATTTGAGCTAAATAATTCAAAGACATTAAATAAAATAGCTAAAAATTTAATAGTTTCAAATATTGAAGCTACTAGTGAAAAAATAAATCAAATAAATTACTTGCTAAAAAAGAGAGGTCAGCTAGACGAAGAAAAATTATTTCGTTATAAAGTATTAGAAGTAGACTTACATGGCTTTCGTATTACATTATATGATAATAAGAGCCCATGGTTTAGAGCAAGAATCCAAAAAATAGTATCCAAACCTTCTTGGCAATTAATTATATTATTTTTATGCCCAATAATTATTTTATTTATTCTTTTTTATCGCTATGCAAAAAAAGATGAGACCTATTTATTACAAAATGATTGGATAGATTATTTAGCTCATGAAATYCAAACTCCCATTCATGGTATAAATATATGTGCAGAGCTTTTACAAGATTCAAAAGATAAAAACCTAATAAAACTAATTCAAAGTCAAGCAACTCAATTAAACTACGTAGCAAAAGCTTTTATTCGTAGTGTACAAGCTAATAAATTTGAACTGATACCAAAAATAGAAAAAATAATATTAAATGAAATCATTAAAAATTCATGGGATATGGTTTTTAAAGTACATGAAGATAAAAATCCAGAGATTTTTATTGAAGGAGCAGAAATAGAACTTGTATTAGATTCTAAAATGTTTCAAGAATTTTTTATAAACTTATTTGATAACTCTTGCAAATACTGTAGTGAAAACCCAAGTATTTTGATAAAAGTAATTAAATCTTCAAAAGGTTTAGAAATTTTAGTTCAAGATAATGGAATTGGAATAGAAAGTAAATTTTATGGTAAAGTTTTTCAAAAGTCTTATCGTATTCAGAATCAATGGAATTTAGGCGTTACTGGAACTGGAATGGGCCTATATTTAGCAAATGAGATTGTTTCAGCTCATCAAGGAGTTTTTACCATTGAAAAATCCAGCTCTCAAGGAACTACTTTTAAGGCTTGTCTACCATTATGAGTAAAGAACTTTATAAAATACTCTTAGCTGATGATGATGTAGCTGGTTCTTATGGAATTAAACATTATTTAGAGCAACATTTCTCTACAGAAATTACTTGGGAAAAAGACCCTTTTGTAGTAATTAAAAAAGCAATTGAAGAAAACTATGATTTGTTACTTTTAGATATTAATATGCCAAATTTAAATGGTTTAGAAGTTTTAAAAGAGATTAGAAAAAGGAATCAAATTTTACCTACAATTTTTATATCTGTTCGTAGTAAAGAGTTTGATATTATTAAAGGTCTAGAATTAGGAGCAGATGATTATTTGTGTAAACCATTTTCTTTACCAATTTTAAGAGCAAGAGTACAAGCACAATTAAGAAAAAATAGTACAAAATCTAATGCAGTCGCTTTTAATGAATATTCGCTTGACTATCAATCTGGTTTGTTATCGGATAGAAATAAAAAAATTCAATTGATTCAAAAAGAAACCTCTTTATTAAGGATATTATTTTCAGAGAACCAAATAACCCATACTAGAGAAATTTTATTGGATCGTATTTGGGGACTTGATTACTATGGTACAGATCGTACAGTAGATACTTTGATAGCAAGGCTTAGAGTTAAATTAAAAAAAAATAAGATGAATATAAATATCGAATCAGTCAGAGGTTTGGGTTATAAAATAGGATATAATAAAAAAAAATAATTATTTTTTATCCTGTAACACTTTTGTAACAAAGATAGAGCATAATAAAAATATAAGAAAAAAGAAATCTTATTTGGAAAAAAAATAACATGGTAATTTAGGAGTTAAAATGAACAAATGGATTAAAATTGTACTTGGAATTTGTATAGTTAGTAGCTGTAATTTTGCATTAGAAGAAAATGTAGAAGACATGGTTTTTAGAATTTTTGGAAAACAAAACGAAGCATTTGAGCAAAAATTAGAAACAGCATTAGAAATGGGTACCATTCAAGAAGAAGATTTAGAAGAAATTATTACAAATGCTCATACAAATTCAGAGCAAGGTAGTAAAAGTAGCCCTCAAAAAACAAGTACAACAAAGTTTGGATATGCCTCAGATAAAAAATATGTTTTAGATATTAATGCTGTTTCAAAATGTTTTAAGACTTTAGCGATTTATACTAAAAAAAAGAATTTAGCTGTAGTTGGAGAAAAGTATAAGAAGTTTTTTACTAGATACGGGAAACCAGTTAAAATAATAAAAGAAGATGGCACAAAAGGTAGAGCAGAAAGTCCTTTTGCTCAAACAAAACTATCAGGAATAATGATGGATTATTCAAAATGTTTATATAGTTTAGCTGTTATTAAAAAGTCGTTACAAAAAGAAAATTCATCTGAAGATGAAAATACTTTTGTAGAAGAAAATGAAATAGAAGAGAGTGAAGTAGTTGAAGATACAGAGGTTAGTAGAAGAAACGAAAGAGCTGCAGAAGAATAATCTTAATTTATTAGTTGTGAATATTATTTAAGTATTAAATCGTTAAAACCAAATGGTTTTTAAAAAGTAAAAATTTATTTTATATATAGTTTAGGAGTTAAAATGAAAAAATGGGTTAAAATTGTACTTGGAATTTGTGTAATAAGTAGTTGTAGTTTCGCTTCAGAAGAAAGCGTAGGCGATATGATCTTCCGAATTTTTGGCAAGAAAAATGAAGTTTTTGAACAAAAATTAGAAACAGGCCTCGCTATGGGGACTATTCAAGAAGATGATTTAGAGGAAATAATAAGAGATTATCAACAAGAAGAGAGCGTTGAAGAGTCTGATTATGATTCAGAAAAAGGTGAAAAAGGTGAAAAAGGTTTTAAATCTATAGGAGTTTTAAGTATATCTAGAGTTTCAGATTGTTTTGAAACACTATATAAAATGACTAAGAACCCTAAATTGTATACAGTAGGAAAACGTTATAGACAACACTTTAAAGATAATGGTAAGCCACTAAAGCCTGATGATGCAGAAATATCAGATAGCCCTTTTGCTCAAACAAAATTACCAACAATAATGATAGATTACTCTAAGTGCTTATATAGTGTTTCTTTGATTAAAAAGAAAATATCAAAGTGGAAAGTTGAAGATAAGAAAAAAGTTCCAGCAGATATTTTGAATGAGGAAGAAGAAACTCTTGATAGGCATAATGAAGAAATGGCCGAAGATTTAATGGAAACTGGTGCTCAAACTGTTGTAAGTGAAGATGATGAAAACTCAAGTGATGAAGGTGAAATTAATGTTTCAGCTTCGATGACTAAGTCAGTAATTCGTTTATATACAAAAAATACAACTAGTATTTCAAGTACTTCTAATAGTAAATTAAAAATATCTCCAAATGAATTAAACGGAGGTTTAAAGTCTGTGACTGCGTTAGACTTAAGTAACCGTTTAAATGAAAGTTCAAATAGTGAAGCTTTTCAAGTAAAAATTAGGATGACACTTGATGAAATTATTGAAGAAGCTAAAAAAGAGTTATCTAAAGTTAGAGAAGGCTCTGACAACTCTTATGAATATTTAGGAACAATGTGGAATTTTTCTAAAAAACATTTAAAAAAATTAGATGACTCTTTTGACGAGGAATAATTAAAAAAATAAGAGGGTAAGAGTTAAATTTTATCCTCTTATTTTTTATATTCTTTTGTAGGAGCTTATTTTGTTGTATCATTATTTTAATTTATGATTTGTTTAAAAAAACTAAATAGTAATAAGGGAGTGGCGTTACCATTGGCAATTGGTTTTGCTATTGTTATCATTGGTATTGCGACACTTTTATTTCATCGTGCACAGCAAAATGTAAATGTCTTTCAGTTTTATACAGCAAAAGAAAAAAACTATTATCTCTCTCAAGCAGGTCAAAACTATACAAAATCTATTGTAAATCAAGCAATTAAAGATTTAAATATTAATCAAGAAAATATTAATGACAATACTATTATTGAAGATTTAAAAGATTGGATAAAAAAACAATTTAAAAAAAATGTAAAAAGCCAGTCTTATGCTATTGATATTAGTCCATTAAAAACCTTTTTAGAAAAAAATGAAACTCTAGAAATCGAGTTAATCATAAGTGATTGGAAATCTAATTCAATAAAGTCTCCTTATAGTATTTCAAGAAATATTTTTAGTGAGTTTCAAGCTAAACTAAAAATAGTATCTAAAGCTATAACACATAAAAAAAAGAGAGATGAGACAATCGAGACAGTTTCTTATACTCATTTAAAAAAAACAAATATTATTCCCTCAATACTATCCAAATTTGTACTCTATATTAAAAATCAAAATGGGAATAACTTTAATGAAATACAAGATTCTGGTTCATTTGGAAAAGTAAGTCATACTCCTATTATGATTTATTCAGGAGAAGAAAAAATAAAAAAAAGAAGCTCTCCATTAACAATAAGAAAACAAATAGAAAAATCAGGTTGGATTTACTTAGGTCAAAATGATTGGGAAATTTATGCCTCGCAGATGGGAAATAAAAAACAATTTCAAGATTCTTTTTTAGGAGGAATAAACTTTAGAAAAATTCCTGAGGGAACAGTTTTAGATTTACCCGAAGCAAAATATATTTCTATGATAAAGGGCTTTTATAAAGAGGCAAAGATTGAAAAAATAAACCAAGTAGGTCCTCTTCCTTACAATGTGCTGACTATGGAAGAGAATTATCCGAGTGTATATAGCTCTGATTTTAACTTATTTGGAAATCCTAAAAAAACTAGTGTTACTTTTATATTTGGTTCTGTAACACGTAAAATAATACAGTTGAATGGGGTTTTTTTAGCAAATGTTGGTAAAATTTTATACTTACCTTATTTAACTGAGGATGATTTTAATGAAGAAGAATGGCCTGTATCAAAAACTCCTCCTAAAGCTCATTATTTTAGCAATACTTTTAAAAATCAATTAGCAGAAGAAGGTCATCAAAATATTTATGAAGCTTATAAAAAAATAATGACTAAAGTAGTGTCAGAGCCCATAAATAAGGCTATATTAGCAGGTTTAAAAATAAATAAATCATATCCATTTTCATATAAAACAAATCGTATTCCAAAATTAACAAATTTGATAAGTAAAAAACAAAATTTAGACTACTACAAAGAAGCTAATGATAGTAATGCTTATACGATATTAAATGAAAATGGTGAAGTTTTAGTAGATGAAATAAAACTTCAAAATATTAACATTAATTATTTACAATCAAAGGTATCAAAAACTTTTAATAGCCAAAATAGTTTTTTTAACAATACTAAGTTAAAAAATGGTGACTTAAATATTTCGGGAGTTTTGTTAGTTAAAGGAGATTTAACTTTTCAAGATAAAGTGCATATTAAAAAATTTAATGGTGGTATAATACTTGTAACTGGAAATATTTTGATAAAGAAAAATATTTATTGTGATAATGATGAACTATTAACCCTTATCTCATTGAATGGTTCTATTAAAGTGGGAAATAATTTAAAAATTCAGGCAGGTTTGATTGCTTTAGATGGTTCTATTCATTTGCCAATGGCCTTTGATATTTATGGTCTTGTTGCTGCTGGAGATCTAAACTTGATAAAACCTACTAATAGAAGTTATAAGAGAGTTATTAGTTATAATAAAAGTTATGACCCGACAAACTCTTTAACTTATGATAAGCAATACCGTATGTCCTATGAACAAAACTGGAGTCATTATGTTCATTAATATTTTATTATTTTTATGTATTCAAATAATTGTTTTTTCAGCTCCAATAGGGTTTTCTTTTGGTAGAGAAGGTGAAAACCCTAGGCAAATTTTAGATCAATCTTTATATCAAGATCAAATCAATCTTTGGAGGCATCAAGAAGTATCGCCTAATATTGAAGCTAACCAAAGAAGAGTACATAGAAACTTTAAGCAAGAGCCAAAAATTGACTTCGCTGAAGAAGTTCCAGAAGAAATAGAGCTAGAAGAGTCAGATTTTACGACAACTTCATTACATGAAATGTTTAGCCATAGCCCAAGTTATATTTCAAATATTTATTATATATCAGAACAATATAATTATGAATTAGATGAAGGGATTTATAACTCTGTGTCTGCTAGTTCTTCAGATAATATAGATGATGATAGAGTTAAATTAGAAAGCTCAGCTAAAAATAAAAGTCAACCAGGGTCAGTACAAAAAAACCCTACAAATAAAGGTGATGAGCTTTCAGAAAAAGAAAAAAGTAAAGAAGTAAGTGAAGGTGATGAGCTTTCAGAAAAAGAGAAAAGTAAAGAAGCAAATGAAGGTGATGAGCTTTCAGAAAAAGAGAAAAGTAAAGAAGCAAATGAAGGTGATGAACTTTCAGAGAAAGAAAAAAGTAAAGAAGCAAATGAAGGTGATGAACTTTCAGAGAAAGAAAAGAGTAAGTTATAGGATAGTGGCTCTTATAAATAAAAAAGGTTAATTAATGTTTTTATCAAAAAAAGGGTTAAGTTTAATTGAAATTATGGTAGCTCTTATAGTAATTTCTCTTATGATTAGTCCAATTTATAATTTATTTTTTATTGGCTCTCAATTAAATAAAGAAGGTAAACAATTATATTTTGTAAATGTGCTTTGTAGTAATTATCTAAATGCAATAATAAATGTTGATCGTTTAAAAGTAATAGAAATAGATGATATGGAAGATAAAGAGATATCAGGGAGTTTGTCTTTAGAGAATATAGGAATGGAGCCTTGTTATGAAGGTTATAAAAGGAAGTTAACGATTGAATCTCTTGAAGATACAAATTTATTTAGTGTAAAAGTAAGTGTTTTTTGGAAGAGTAAAAAAAAGGCTAAACTTAAATCATACACTTTAAAAACCTTGGTGGAAAAAAATGAAACTTAATCAAAGAAGGGGATTTACTCTTATAGAAATTATAGTATCAATATCAATTTTTGTTATATTGTTATCATTAGTTTTAAGTATATTTTATTCATCTAGATATAGAGAAAAAAACTCTGAGAAAGGCCTACGTTATTATTTGTTGGCAAGTAAGTTAAATTATTATTTAAAGAATGATTTACGTGCTGTTTATCGTTCAAAAATAGGTAAAATTAGAGGTGAAGAGCGATATAGTATGTATGTTTCTTATGAAACAGACTCAGGAGAAGTAAAACGTAAACCAATTACTTATAAATTTGATAGTATTAATAAAAAAGTAGAAAGAATTGATGAAGAACTCAATAAAAGTATATTTTTTGATTTTTATGATACTTTAAAAAAAGAAGATGATTTTAAGTTTTCTATATTTGCTAAGGATATTGAAGGCGAATATGAAACTATGCATGAGTTTGCTTCTTCTGCAAAAATTACTTGGTAAAACCACCTTACAATGAAGGTGGCTTTTATTTTGAAAAATAACTTTTATTTTAATGTTTGGATATAAGCTGTAACATCAGCAATTGCTTGATTATCAACTAAGGTTGCAGCCATTCCTACCATTTGTGCGCCAGTTGCATCTGCTTTTTGGGTACCTCTTAAGCCAGTTTTAAAAGCTTTTAATTGGTCATTAATATACCAACCATGTTGGCCATTAATTTTTGGAGCACTCATAGCTTCGTTACCTGAACCATCTGGTGAGTGGCATGAAGAGCAGATCATAAAAAGTGCTTTACCTTTTGCAACATCACCTTTAATAGTATCAATACTAATCTCGGTTTTTAAGGTAGCTATATAAGCAACTACATCGTTGATTGATTTAGCATTAGGTAAAGTAGCTACCATTCCTTTCATTTGCATTCCGTACATATCTTTTGAGTGGTAACCTCGTTCATTGGTTTTAAACTTTTTTAAAGAAGCTGTTAAATACCATTCATTTTGACCAGCAAGTCTAGGGGCGTGAGTTAGTTTGTTTCCCTCTCCATTAACACCATGACATGCAGCACATACGGCGTAAGATATTTTACCAGCTACTGCATCACCGGAGTAAGAAAAAGTAGAAAATAATGTGCTTGCAATAAATAAAGAACTTAACCCTTTTGTGATTTTTTTTAACATAAATTTGTCTCCTTATTATGAATCTTTGTTATTATTATCTGTATAAGCAAGTTGCATGCCTTCTGGAAAATCGATAGTTGAAATAGCATGTTTAAAAATTAATTGAAATCGACCCATTCCTTTAATTAATACAGAGTAAGCATCGTAGCTGACTACTTTACCTTGGAGCATTAAACCTCTTAAGAGGTATATTTTAAGAGGAATTTGTTCTTTTCTTGCTTGGTATAAGAGTTGATCTTGAATATTTACTTTGGATTTATTAGTCATTATTATTATCCTTTTTTAGTTTGTATATATCTTTTAAATGTTGGGGGTCTAATTGAAATTTATTAATAATAGATTCGATGAAAGAACTGAAATAATTCATTTTAGTTTTAATTTTAATAATCCCGTTTTGAACTAAAATCTCAGATTCGATTTGATAATCTTTATCTTTTTCAAGAGATTTTTCAAATTGTTTACTAGCTATTTCGATAGACTTTATAATTTGTTTTATTTGGAGCTCTTTTTTTGCTTTTATAAACTCTAGCTCATAAACAGTGTCATTTACGACATTTAAAAATACCATATAAGATTTNNAMKWTTAWCTMWANNNWCATCAAAKTCAGSARTAAKWTSWWTNATNAYAWCTMWRGNNWWMYWTTMTCYAWTWKWKTNAWKAARRCTTKAWMMMTMKTYTKWAWATAATTGTATTTCGTATGAAAAATTATTTGCAGATTTGATATAACTTAAAAACTGAGCATTAGATCTTAATGAGTTTTTTGTTTTATGTGGTAAGTTGCGTGTAGCTAATAATGAGTTAGATACAATAAGGTAATTATCTTTTATATATATAAATATATTAACGTCAAAAATTTGTAGTTGGTAGGTATTTAGATTAATAGATTGAATTTTTGTTTGTGTGTCTTTAAAACCAGGGATTTGAATAGGGCGTCCTGTAAAGAGTTCTAAATTACGGTGAATAAATTGTATTTTATTTTTATTTAATTTAGAGCAAGCAAAAATTTGTAGTTTAGTGTTTTTATTGGGCTTAAAAAGAGAGATCGCCATTTGTTTAGGTAGTTCTTTAATAATTTTCTTTTGTATTTGCTCATTGATAGGCATACTTTTTGTAAAATAAGAAAAAATTTTAGAATATAACTTAATCAATGCTTTATGTTTAGCATGTATAAAAAGCTGTGGTTTTTTTGGGAAAAAATTGAAAAAATCATCAAGAGGATGAACTTGAGGTTTTATAGAGCTAGTATTTTGTAATTGATTTGAATCAATCCTAAGGTTTTCAAACTCTTTCATAAATAAAGATAGTTTAGCATAATCTCCTTGAGAGCTACTTAAAGAAATTAATTGGTCATAAAATATTTTTAGGTCTGATTTTTTTACCCCTTTTTTATTGTTTTTTATAAAAATGTTTTTAGCATTAATAATGGACTGGTATAAAAGATTATAAGCATCTTTAGAAGAAGATTTTAGTGGAGTATGTTTGTGATGAATTGTTTGTTTATGAATTTCTTTTTTATAATTGGGGTTTAGTTTTAATAATATCTCAGATAAGTGTGCTTGGCTTTCTTTTGACTCAGGGTCAATTATTAGAACTTTTTCTAAGATATCTTTAGCTTCTTTGTAGCGACCAGTTTGATAATAAATCCAACCGAGTGTATCAAGGTACGCAGGATTTTTTGGTGCAGCTTTGAGGGCTAATTTACACATAATTAAGGCTTCATCTAGGTTTTGATTTAACTCTGAATAAAGATAGGCTAGGTTGTTAAGTGTTAACGAGTTACGTGGGTCTAAATCGATTGRWTTWWTWRWWTTTTTAATTGCAAGTTGATATTTTTTCAAATCATAATAACTAGATGCTAAATGAAAATAAATAATTGCTTGGTTATCATCTATTTTAATAGCTTTTAAAAAAGTTTCTACTGAGTCTTGATATTTTTTATTTTTGTATAAACAATATCCAAGAGTATCCATTATGTATGGGTTAGAAGGGTCTAAACTAGTTGCAATTTTTGCTTCTTTGAGTGCCTCTTTTAGTTGTACGTTTTGATTTGAATAAAGGTCTGCTAGATTATTATGTGCCATTGGGTTTTTTGGGTCTAGTAAAATGACTCGTCTAAAAACAAGCTCTTCAAAAGCAAATGGCATATTAATATTATTTTGTGAATAATAGTCATGAAGCTGAATGTACTTAGATGTAATAGATACAAATAAATTTCGATTTCTGTGATCTCTAGCCCTTGATTTTTCAAAATTTAAAGTGATTAATCTAAGTTTTGTTAGTGAGTTTTGTCGTTTAAAAAAGTTTAAATAGAAGTTGCCAAGAGCATAAAAAAACATGGCATCAGCATTTTTATCATGAACAGATTTTAATAATAAAGATTCAAAATCTCTTTTTATTTTTAAATCGGGCCTTTTAGGATTGAGATGTTTTTCAAGGAGTAAAGCTGCTAATAAGGAGTTGTAAGCACTCATTTTTTTGTTTTTAGCTCGTTGAACTAGTGCATCTATCTCTTTTTTATCAGAAAATCTGTTAGGGAATCTTAAAAAGTAATAGGCTTTAGTTAAGTCAACTACATCTTGATTAAATTGTTTGGGGATTTTATTAAAAACTTGATAAATAAGTGAACTTGTATTTTCAATCGTTTCTTTGCTACTAAAAGTATCTACAAAACTTTTAAGGTTAATTAAAAAAGAACCATAATCATTTGGAGAATTACTGAGTTCTTTAAATAAGTACTCTTGTTGTATGGGGTATGGAGAAACCTTATCAAACTTTATAGATTGAAGATTAAATACATTAGGGTCAAGGTTAAGAGATTGTAAGGGGGTTTTATTTTCAGAAAAAATAGAGTTAATTATTAATAAGCTAATAAATATTTTTTGTATAAATTTTAAATTCATGTGAACCTCGATTATCTAAGTGCTTCAAAGACTTCTGTATTTAGTTTCTCACAAGCTCTTTTATAAGCTTGCTCAGGAGTACGGCTACCATTAAATGCAGTTTCTACTTCTGCATTAACAATATTTTCAATTTTATCATAGCCAGGGATTTTTGGCCTGCTTACAGCATATTTAGCTTGCTCTGCAAAAATCTGTAACTCTTGAGATTCCATCTTAACACCATTTCTCTCAAGACCTAAATGGATTGGTATAGCATTTAATTCTTTGATTAATATTTTTTGTACTTCTTCTGAGGCTAAATAGGCTAAAAACTTAAAAGCTAGCTTGGGGGATTTGGTTGATTTTAAAATAACATTAGCGTTTCCACCAACATTGGTTGTACTTTTAATATTAAGTTTAGGATTACCAGGTATTAGAGCAACTCCAAAATTGATATTGCTTCTTGAAAAGTTTGTGAGATTCCAGGGGCCTGAAAAAATCATGGCAAACCGAGAACTTTTAAAACCAGAATCAGGAGTTATACTACCTTTTCTCCATGAGCCAGCTTCATAGCCTAGTTTAAATAGGTTGATTTGAAATTTTAAAGATTCAATGGCATTTTTAGAGTCTAAAAGGCATTCTAACTTTTCTTCGTTGACTATATTTGCACCGTGGGAGTACAAAAATGGAAGAGACCACCAAAGGGTGTTTTTCATGGCAAAAGCGTATTGATCTGTTAATCCGTCTCCATCGATGTCTTTAGTGAGTTTTTTTGAATACTCTAAGAACTCGTCCCAAGTTGTTGGAGCTTTGTTTGGATCAAGACCTGCTTCTTCAAATAAGTCTTTATTGTAAAAAAGAGCTAGAGTAGTAAATTCATCAGGAATCCCAAATGTTTTAATAGATCCATCTTGAACTCTTACTTTACCAGAGTCTAAAGCAGCTTTAAAAAGGTCTTTTTCTAGTTTTTTAATGCCTAAATCATCTAAAGCGTATAGGGCTTTTCCAACAGCAAATTTAGGTACTAAACCGATATCTAAACGTGCAATATCAGGGGCAGTATTTGATGAACATGCATAAAATAATTTATCTCCAAAACCACCGTGAGGCTCTTTAGAAACTTTTATTGATACATTGTGTCTTTTTTCAAATGTCTTTACTAGCTTTTTATAAACATCATATTGCTCAGAGTTATAAGTGACCCATATATTTAAAAAAGGAGGTTCTGTATCATCTTTTTGTTCAATAAGATTTATAAACAAATCTTGGGGACTTATTGGGCTTTGACTATGAATAATAACAATCATCATAAGTGAAAAACCAGTTAAAATAGCAAAGATAGCGATATAAAAAATAGGGTTATTTGATGTTTTTAAAAGTTTCATTCTTTGACAGCTCCTGCAGTCATACCTGCTACAAAATGTTTTTGTGCCATTAAAAATAGTAAAACAATCGGAATCAACATAACGCTTGAACCAGCCATCAGAAGAGTCCAATCAGAAACGTATTGACCTTTAAATGAACCTAAAATAACAGGTAAGGTTGAATACGGAGAATCGGAGGTATTTACAATTAATTGCCATAAAAAATTAGACCATTGAGATAGAAAAGTCATTAGAAATAAAGTAGCAATAATAGGTTTTGTTAGGGGTATAATAATGATTGAAAATAGGTCAATTTCTCTAGCCCCATCCATATAGGCAGCTTCAAAGAGTGAATGAGGGATTTCTTCGATATATTGTCTCATTAAATATAAGCCAAAAATACTAGCACAGTGGGGTATTATCATAGCTGAATAGGTATTTATACCACCAATTCTTGAAATAATTGCATATTGAGGAACAATGAACATCATTCCTGGTATTAGCATGCTAGACCAAAAAATAGCCCATAATAAATCTTTACCATAGAATGTTTTTTTAGCAAAAACATATCCACCAAGTAAACTAATGATTACTGTTAATAGTGCTGTACCAACAGCAACAATAGTTGAATTAATAAAAGCATCTACTAAAGTAAAATTGTCTCTTGGTTCAAATTCAAATAATACTTTATTAAAATTACCAGTGGTATAAAGAGTGTTTGAAAAAAGGAGTTTTTTCCAGGAGGAAACTTGTAGTCTTGTAAACCTCTTTTGTTGGCTATGTTGATGTGATGTAATTTTAATTAAATCTTCGGGTAGGTCAAAATTGCCATTTTTAGAACGGTAGATCTCAATAGAAATAGCATCTTTAAGTGTCATTGGTAAAAGTTTGTGAAATTGATTGCTATTTAGTTTATTGATATCAAAACGATTAGAATACTTACTTTTGAGAGCTTTAATTTGTTTATTATTTAAAGGCTTTTTTGTTAGTGTTGAGAGAGTGGTAACAATTTTGTTAATTGAAGGGACACTTTGATTTTTATAGAGGCTCTGAATACTTTGTTGTAGAGCTTCATTAGAATGAATGAGGATATTAATTTTTTGAAGGTCTGCTTGTTTTGCATCATAAAAAGAGAGAAGCTTTTGTGGAAAATATATATGTTTATCTCCTGTGCCAGAAACTTTTAATGATGTGGTTATCATCCAAATTAATGGTGTTGAAAAAATAATAACAAGTATAATTAGAGCTATATAAAATAGAAATACTTTTAAAAACTTCATTATTTACTTTCTCCTGATAAAAATTTGACATTGAAATAAGAAATAAACAAAGCAAATAATAATAAAAGATAACTCATAGCAGCAGCATAACCATATTGACCAGCACTAAACTTTTGCCATAAATAAAAACCAGAAATTTTTGTAGCACCTAATGTTTCTCCATTAAAAATACCTGTGGTATCTGCAAAATAAGGACCTCCAGAAGCATTTGTCATGGCATAGACTTCTGTGAACCCATTAAGAGTAGCCATAATGCCTGTAACTACGAGAAATAAAATTGTTGGTTTTAGATGTGGAGCTGTAATATTAATAAAAGTTTGTTTTTTATTAGCACCATCAATGGAGGCGGCTTCGTATAATGAAGGGGAGATATTATTTAAACTAGCCATAAATAAAATCATTCCAAAACCTGACCCTTTAAGAACCATAGCAAAAGCAATGGCAGGAAGTGCTACCCAAGGGTTTTCTAGAAAGCCAGTTTCATGAAAGTAATGTATATTAAAAACTTTTTCTAAGAAACTGGTTAATAAACCAAATTTAGGACTATATATTAATTGCCAAATAAAACCAACTACTAACATATCAAGAACATTAGGTAAGAAAAAAGCTGACCTAAAAAAAACTTTAGCAAAAAAATCTTTGTTTAAGAGTAGAGCTAAACTTAAAGATACTACAATCATACCTGGGATATAAAGTAGGGCATAAATAATAGTAAGCACTAATGACCAAATAAATTGTTGATCGTGTATTAAGGCTTGGTAGTGTTTAAGGCCAACAAATTTCATATCTCCAAAAATATTAAATAAATCAGTGTACGGAGAGACCTCATGAAGAGATATCCAAAAAGAATATAAAACAGGAACAAATAGAAATATAAAAAATATAACTAAAAAAGGAGAAAGAAAAAGGTAGGATGTTTTATTACTATTTGAGTTCATACTCCACCTGACCAATAAAAACTGGGTTTAATTCGATACAAAAGCTTTCGTCTGTTTCATTTTTTGAAACTATACAATCTCCACCTTTTTGTGAAATATTTACAGGCAATATTAGAAGCTTTTTTTGATGCCCGATTATAGTAGATGCTAATGCACCAGATGAGCAAGCTGCAGTACGACCACAACCTCGTTCAATAACGTCTAGTTCTATTTTACTACTATTTATAACTTTTACAAAATCAACATTTATAGAGTTTGGGTAGTTATTTAAATTATTAAAATGTGACTCGATATATTTAGGGTCATAAGTGTTAAAGATTACTGCATGCTCATTGCCAACATCTATATGAAAACAATTATTTTCTTTATAAATTGATGAGTGTTTATATTTTTGATTTAAATCAAAGTAGGAGTCTAGTTTTAAAAGAATTTTACTTTTGTTTTTTGAAACACTATATTTATTGTTTTGGGATTTGATTTCTATTTTTTGTAGTTTTGGATTTTGTAAAAATAATAATTTAGCTAGACATGAAAAACCATTACCAGAAAAACCAGCTTTTGATCCGTCTTGATTATATAAAAAAGCTTCTATTATAAAGTTATCAATAGATGAATCTTTAATTTTAAAATAAATAAGTCCATCTGCTCCAAAACCTGTTTTTCGCTTGCATAAATCAATCGTAAATTGCTTAAAATTTTGAGATTTTTGATTAGTAATAAAAAAATCATTATGTAGGGAGTGGAGCTTATAAATCATTATATTTTAGCCAGCTCGCTTTCATCTATTTGTATAGGATATTTTTTAATAGCATTTGAGATAAATTCAGAAAAAGAAATAGCCTTTTTTCTTTCGATAATCCATTGATGTAATTTAGCTTTAACTTCTTCAAAAGCTACAATTTTAGTGGCCATTGTTTTTTCAAATTTTAAGATATGAAAGCCTTTAGGAGATGGACTCTCTATGAGATAAGAATAAACCTCTCCCTCTGATAAGGTCTTAACAGCTTGATTCATTTTATCAGTAATAGATTTTTTATCTAAATATCGCATATCTCCTCCAAAGTTGGCTGTTTTTTTCTCTTCGGAGTGTTCTTTAGCTAATAAAGAAAAGTTTTTAGGGTCCATCATTGCTTGATTTAATATTTCTAAAGCTTTTGATTTATTTGTAATGAAAATATGGGAACTTAGCTCTCCTTGTGTTTGAACAAAACGATTTGGGTTTTTATTATAAAACTCTTTCATTTCAAGTTCAGTCACTCGTACAGAATTAAAAATAGAATCTCGTTTGGATTGAATCATTAAAATTTCTTTATAGTCATTAGTTTTAACTTGAGTTTTTTGAACAACTATCGTAGAAAAATCTTCGGGGTGTTTAAAGAGCGCTATAAAAATCAGATCTAATTGTAAATTTAATAATGAGTTTTCTTCGGGGCTATTGATAATAGGGGCTAAAAAAGCAGGAGGTAGAATTTCTTTGGCAATTTGTAAGCTACTTGGATTGATTATTTTATTATCAATTGTATAAGTATTGTTTTGTTTGTTAACAGAATGTTTAAAGCGAATTGGATTAGAAGTTTTTTGTAAAAAATTTCTGATTCGAGAATGAGTTAAGTGCTTTTGAATAAATGGGAGAACTTCTTGTATTGAAGTATAAAATTTTTGCTGGTCTTTTGTTTTTTTAAGAATAAAAAAAGAATTGTTATGTCTTAATACTGGGCTGAGCTCTCCAACTTGCAAAAGGCTTAATGATTGTATAAAAGCGTAAGCTATACTTGAATCAACTCGTTCATTAAAAATGTTTTTTTGTAAAATACTTTGATCAAATAACTTGATGTTTGATATTTTCATTAAATCTTTTCTATTATTTGATTGAATGGTAATAAAACTATATTTTTCTCCTTTTTCATATAGGCTTAAATTTTTTCGGTAGTAGTTTTCTACATCTGTTGGAGTAATRGATTTTACGTTATTTCTGATGAGTTCGCTTAAAAAAGCTCTCTTTTTAAAATGTCTAAGTTGCTCAATAAAATTGTCGGATTTTTGAATTTCTTCTCTTTTACAGACTTCAATAACAGCGTAGTGTTTGTGAAGTTCAGTGATGAGTTTCTTTTTTAAATCTATTTTAGGAGTGTTTTTGTTTTCAGGCTTTTGTTGAAATGACTGTAGTTTTTTTTTAAAAGTAGTTTTATTAATAATTGAAAAACCAACTTTTAATATGGAGTTGTTAGAAATAGGGCTTAAAGTTTGTTGGTTTTTTACTAGATCAATTTTAGAGTTTAATTTAATTTTATCCATGACAAGCTCATGAATTTGAAAATTGATTTCTTTTTGTACTAACTCAGGAAGTTTGTTTTCTATTTGAGATATGATTGAGTCTTTATCTTTGATGCTTAAAACTTGAGATGAAGAAGGCAAAAAAGGAAGGTTGAAAATTTGAGATAATTGAATGATAAATAAAATTAAAATTAAGGTAAAAATTAAGGAGTTGTTATTTTGTTTCATAAATTAGCTTTGTTATAGCGAAAAGTTAAGTACCAGATAAAAAGTGTATTATACTGAGCAATTTTGTAGAAAGAAAGAGTTAAATATAAAAATTTTTTTTTTTTTATATAGATTGAAAAAAAGGCTTAGACATAAAAATCTCTATACAACTTTACAATGACTTGTGATAGCATTCTTTTCTTTTATATATGACGTAAAAAAAATACAAATTTTGATAATTTTAAATAGGAGTAATGATGTCAGTAACAGCAATCGGTTCAATAGGGTTAGATACCTTAATTGTACCAACAGGTAAGTTTGAAGATGTATTAGGTGGTTCGTTATCACATTTTGTGACTTCATGTTCTAGATTTGGTGTGCCTGTTGCTATGGTTGGTGTAGTTGGAGAAGACTTTCCACAAAAGCATCTGGATTATTATTCAAGCCTAAACGCTGATATTCAGGGTATTAAAATACAAGATGGTAAGACTTTTAGATGGACTGGGCAATATGTTGAAGACCAAATGGATGAGGCTATCACTTTAGATACTCAATTAAATGTATTTGAAACTTTTGATCCAGAGCTAGAAGGCTCTTCAAAAAACCCAAATATTTTATTTTTAGGAAACATTCATCCTTGTTTACAAAGCAAAGTTGCTTCTAAGGCTTCTGCTAAGTTGACCGTTTTAGATACCATGAACCTTTGGATTAATATCAGTAAGGATGATCTTTTAGCTGCTTTAAAACAAATTGATGTTTTGATTTTTAATGAAACAGAAGCACGTATTCTAACTGGCGAAGATAATTTGATTGTAGCAGGTAAAAAAGTAAGAGAGTTAGGGCCTGATATTGTTATTATTAAAAGAGGCGAGCATGGTGCGATGTTAATCTCTTCAGAAGATGTTTTTCAAGTGCCGGGTTTTCCTGTTGATGAAGTTGTTGATCCAACTGGTGCTGGTGATTCTTTTGCTGGTGGCTTTGTAGGCCATTTAGCTAAAACAGATGATTTTTCTAAAGCAAACCTAAGAAAAGCAGTAGTATACGGAAACATAATGGGGTCTTTTAATGTACAGGGTATTGCTGTTGATAAAATTTCAAAAATTGGTTGGACTCAAATAGAAGAAAGATATCAAGAGTTTTTAGAAATGGTTACATTTTAATGTGCGGCATCATAGGATATACAGGCAGTAGTTTTTTAGCTTCAAAAGTTGTGTTAGATGGACTTGAGAAATTAGAATATAGAGGATATGACTCAGCAGGTGTTGCTATTATTGAAAATGGTAAAATAACTGTAAAAAGAGACTCAGGTAAATTAAGACATATTAGAGAGTCATTAGAAAAAAACTTGCCTACTAATCAATTAGCTATTGGGCATACTAGGTGGGCAACTCATGGTCGTCCTACTCAAAATAACGCTCACCCTCATAAAGACAATAACTCTCGAATAGTTTTAGTTCATAATGGTATTATTGAAAATTTTTTACAATTGCGTAGTGACTTAAAAGAAAAGGGACATAATTTTTTATCAGAGACTGATACTGAAATTATAGTTCACTTATTAGCAGAAAATGAAAAAAATGAAGATAATTTTAAAGATGCTTTTTTTAAAACATTAAGCCAGCTAGAAGGAGCTTGGGCTTTATCTGTAATCCATGTAGATTATCCAGATACAGTTTTTATTGCTAAGAAAAACTGCCCCTTACTTGTTGGTTTAACTGAGGATGAAGGTAACTTTGTTAGCTCAGATATAACTGCAATCATAAAATATACTAGAGATGTAGTTTATTTAGAAGACTTTCAAGCTGGAATGTTGACTCCTAATAATTTAACAATTTTTGATACAAAAACAAAGTCTCAAGTTAATTATAAAGTTGAAAAAGTAGACTGGAATCCCGTCATGGCAGAAAAAGGTGGATATCGCCACTTTATGCTCAAAGAAATCCATGAACAACCAGATGTTATTAGAAATACGATAGGTAGTAATACTGATGAAGAGTCAGGTAAGATTTTTTTACCTAATATTAATATGTCAGATGATGATTTAAAAAATATCAAAAAAATTATAGTTGTTGCTTGCGGTACTGCTTTTTATGCAGGTTTAGTTGGTCGCTATTTGATTGAAAAACTAGCCAGAGTAACTGTTGAAATGGATTTAGCATCTGAATTTAGATATAGAGACCCTGTTTTAGATAAAGATACTTTAGTAGTCGCAGTTACTCAATCAGGAGAAACAGCAGATACTTTAGCAGCAATTGTTTTAGCCAAAGAAAAGGGCTGTAAAACAATGGCAATTGTAAATGTGCAGGGATCTTCAATAGCTCGTACTGTTGATGGTAATATCTTTATTCATGCTGGCCCAGAAATTGGGGTTGCTTCTACAAAAGCTTATATGGCTATGCTTGTGGCATTTGAACTTTTTGCTATTTATATGGCAAACTTAAGAGAAAAAATAGAAGTTTCTTTTGCAAAAGAGTTAATTCATGAGTTAAAAATACTTCCTCAAAAAATTGAAGAAGTATTAGCAAAAAAAGAGTCGATTTTAAAAATTTCACAAAAATATACTAAATATACAAGTATGTTATTCTTAGGAAGAGACTTAAATTTTCCTACCGCTCTTGAAGGTGCTTTAAAATTGAAAGAAATCTCTTATATTCATGCTGAAGGTTATGCAGCTGGTGAGATGAAACACGGACCAATTGCTTTAATTGATAGTGAATGTCCTGTTGTTGCTATTGTTACAGCGTCTCCAACTTACGAAAAAGTAGTAAGTAATGTGGTTGAAGCTAGATCTCGTGATTGTAGGGTTTTATCTATAGCATCTGAGGGAGATAAAAATGTTTATGGCTTTTCTGATGATGTGATTAAGGTTCCTAAGGTGATGGATTTACTTTCTCCTTTGTTAAATGTATTGCCTCTTCAACTTTTTGCTTATTATGTAGCAGATTTAAAAGGTGCAGATGTTGATCAACCCCGTAACTTAGCTAAATCAGTAACTGTGGAGTAAAGATGAGCATTGAAACAATTATACTAGCTGCTGGTAAAGGCACTAGAATGAAATCAGATTTACCGAAAGTTTTACATAAAGTTTCAAAAAAGATGATGATAGAGCACGTTTTAGATATAGCTGATTCATCTGGTGTTGATAAGCATTGCGTGGTTGCTGGTTTTAAAAAAGATTTAGTAATAGAAAGCCTTTCTAATAGGACTAATATTTCTTATGCGATTCAAACTGAGCAAAATGGTACTGCCCATGCTGTATTATGCGCAAGAGATAATATTGTTGATATGAGTTCAACCTTGTTAATTTTATGTGGTGATACGCCTTTACTTAAGACTAAAACAATTAAAGACTTTATTTCTAAATATGAAGAAGGCAAAGAAGGAATTGTTGTTTTAAGCTGTATGTTTGAAGATTCTAATGGATATGGACGAATTGTTCGTGACAATGGGGATTTTTTAAAAATACAAGAAGATAAAGATTGCAGTAGTGATGAAAAATTAATTAAAGAGATAAATACAGGTATTTACTTAGGTAAAGCGTCTATTATATTTGAAGCTTTAGATTTAGTTGGTAATGATAATGCTCAAAAAGAGTATTATCTACCAGATATTCTTACGATAGCAAAATCTAAAGGTCATAGAGTAGAGTCTATTGAAATGGGACATGAAAACGAGTTTTTAGGTGTTAATTCAAAAGAACAACTTAAAATAGCAGAAGATGTTTTAGAGAATAGATAAAATAATAAAAACATTGATGTAATTTTTTATATCAATGTTTTTTTTGTATGAGAAACTTTCAAGCCATACAAAATAGTGATAAATGTAATATATTTTGTTAAGTTAAACATCTGTGAGGTCGATTTCAGAGAGTGATAAGCTTTGTCATTTTGATATTGTTCAAAAGTAAATCTTATATAAAATATAAAATATATTGAAATAGTCTGATAAATAATAGTCAAAAGCTATTTATCAAGGGGAAAATATGAGTTGCCCTACTTGTGGTTTTGAAAATAAAGATGGAAATAAATTTTGTAATCAATGTGGTTCACCCCTAGATGATAGTATTTCAACTGAAATTGAAGGTGATTTATTTGATCTTGATGCTGATACTCCATTAGGTGATGATAGTGTCGATGATATTTTTGGTGGAGATGACGATCTTGGTGACTTGTTTTCAATGGATGATGATGTAGAAGATGAACCTATAAAAGATTTAGATGATATTTTTAGTGTTTCTGAAACTAAAGTAGAAGATACTGATTTAGATGATGATATTTTTGATTTAAATGACGAAAAACCAAAAGAAACAATTGTTAGCCTGCCAGAAAAAGATAATACTTTTGATACCATTGAAGAAGATACTGATGAGTTTATTACTATTGAAGAAAATGTAGATGATGGTGATGACTTATTTGGTTTAGATGAGCTTTCTTCAGAAAATCCAAAACAAACAAATAACTCTGATGATTTATTTTCTGATGATGATTTATTTGGTGGTTTAGATAATATTGAAGATAAAGCTATTGATGAAAGTGAAGATAGCTTATTTAGTGCTGATGAAGATGATAATAGTACTGATATACAAGAAGAACTTGGAGATTTATTTGGAGATAGCGAGAACGTTAATAAAGAAGTCTCTGATGACCTAGGTTTGTTTGAGGACTCTAGTGATGATTTAGACGACTCAAGTGATGATATTTTTGAAGATAAAGAAGATTCAATCTCATTTGATTTAGATGATAATGATGATGCTCTTTCAACTAAAGAATCCATAGATGAAGATGATTTATCATTTTTAGATGATGTTAAAACAGAGTCTCCCTTAGAGGAAGATGCTTTTTCAGATGATAGTATAGAAATAAAAGATAATTCAGATGAAGATAGTTTGTTTGATGATGATTTTTCTACATTAGATGATAGTACTTCAAATGATGATGACTTTGGTGATGATGAAATATTTTCTAAAGATTCGGAGGATTCTTTTTCTGATGATAGTGATGACTTTGATGATTTTTCATCAGAATCTACGGATAAATCAGAAAACTCAGACGATTTTGAATCTGATGATAATGATAGTTTTGACTCAGATAGTAGTGATGACTTTGACTCAGATGAAGATGAAGATGAGGATAATTTTTCTAATGAAAGTTCAGACGATGACTTTTCAAGTGATGATACAGAAGACGATTTTGATGAAGATGATGACTTTGCTGAGGAGCTTTCATCATCAGAGTCTAGTTTTGAAGATGGATTTGATGAAGAAAATGAAGAAGAAATATCTCATTTGTTATCTCAAATGGACCCATCAGAAGCTTCTGAAATACAAGATGTAACGCAAATAAATAAACTGGTAGATGTTTCTTCTAATTATCTTGAAGTATTGAAAAAATCAACAGATGAAGATCATAGATATAAGGCTTTACAGTCTTTAGCTTTAACTTGTGATATACAATATATTCCAAATTTTATAGAGTTTTTGAATGATGAAAACTTAGATATAAGAGAGTACTCAGTAAAAACTTTGGGTGAACTTGGAGCTCAAGAAGCTGTTGAACCCTTAACTAGAATATTAAATTTAGATTCTCAAAATATGAAATATGTAGCGACTACTGCTCTTGGGCTCATTGGTTCAGAAGAGTCATTAGAAGCTTTAATACATTTGTTGCACGAAAAAGATGAAAATTTAAGATATATGGCAGTAGAGGCATTAGGTTTGATAGGATCAGATAGAGCTATTGAGCCTTTATTGATGTTAGTAGCAACAGCAGATAAAGATTTAAAATATGTTGTAGCAAAGGCTTTTGGACAAATTGGAGATGCTCGAGGTGTCCGAACATTATTACAGTTTTTAAATGAAAATGATCGAGATTTAACATTAGAAGCGGCAAACTCTTTAGGATGTATCCAAGATGATTCAGTAGTAGAGGCATTATTAGAAAAAATTCAAACAAGTGATCATGCAACAAAAGTTGTAATTGTTAGAGCGCTTGGACAAATTGCTTCAACTCAATCAGTAGTTTCATTATTAGAGCTATTAGCAACAGAAAAAGATGAATTACTTTATTCAACAATTGAGGCTTTAGGTAAAATAGGAGACTCAAGAGCTGTAGCACCAATCAGAAATATCATTTTAGAGTCTGATTTAGATTTACAAAAATTAGGCATAGAGTCTCTTGGGTTAATTGGTGAAGAATCTGGTTTAGATGTATTATTTTTACTCTTAGAAGAGGACATCCCTGAATTAAGATCAGTTATAACTACTGCTCTTGGTAAAATAGGTTCACAAGAAGGTTTAATCGCTTTACATAAATTAATTTTAGATCATGATTTATCTATTAGACAAGATTCTGTAAAAGCTATTGGAGATGTTGCTTCTGTAGACTCTGTTTTACATTTGGTGAAATTACTTCATGACCCTGATAAATATGTACGACAATTAACAGCAGAAAGCCTAGGTAAAATAGCTACAGAAGATTGTATTACTTCTCTTTTACTTTTAATGCAAGATGGTGTAGATATAGTTTCAGATCAAGCAATTTGGGGGCTTGAATCTATCGGAAAAACAGCCGTACCCTATATTATTGAAGTTATATTTGGCTTAAGAGATAAATATAAAAAGAAATTAATAGCTGTACTTGGTAAATCGGGTGATATTAGGGCTATGAATCCTTTATTACGATTATTAGACTTATCAAGTAAAGAGTTAAAAGTTGATGTCTGTGATGCATTGGTTGAGATAGACAGATATTTAACAATAGATGTGCCTTTAGTATCTTTATTAAAAAGTGGTTATGCTTGGATGCGATTTAGTGTAGCAAAAGCAATTGGGCGAGCTAAAGATGACCGTTGTATTCACTTAGTATTAGATATGATTGAAAATACTTTTGCTTTAGAAGATCAGCAATATTTAAATAGATTTCCAGATCGTTCAATTTATGAGGTTTCTATAGAGGTTTTACAAGCAATTCAAAGGTCGGCTTCTGAAATTATTGGTACATTAGATTTTCCAAATAGAGTGAGTTCTATTTTAGAGGCAATGCTTCGATGTGATGTTAATAACACGAATTGGTATATTTATGCTTTAGGAGCTATTTCAAATAAAAGCTCTGTTAGTGCATTGCTTGAACTGGTTAAAAAACCAGAACTTAAAGTTGATGCTGAAATAATGGCAGAAGCTTTGAGTAGATCAAATGAAGAAGGTTTATTAGATCAATTACTACAAATTATAAATACAGCAAATCCTATTATACGTTTAAGAGTGGTCGTAATTATCGGTCAATTTAGAGATGTTAGAGCGATTGGCAAATTAACAAAATTAGTAACTGATATGGATGAAGATGTAAGGTATGAAAGTATCAATGCCCTTGATAAAATAGGTTCTAATAAGGCTGTTTTTGCTTTGTCACAATGCACAAGAGATGTTTCTGATAAAAATAGAAAAAGAGCTGTTGAAGTTTTAGAGAAATTTGTAACAGAAGAATCTATTAATACTCTAGGCGTTGCTATGGAAGATAGAAGCGTTGGTGTCAGAATAGAGGCTGCACGAGCATTGTCTAAAATTAATGATGTAAAAGTTGTAAATATATTGATTACTTATATCCATGATGAAAATGTTTCTGTTAGACAAATGATTATAGAGTCTTTAGGCGTAATTAATAATAAAATAGCTATATCTCCTATTACAAAAATGCTTTGTGATTTAGATGCACGAGTCAGGCAATCAGCTGTAAGAGCATTAGGACAATTAAATGCAACAGAATCTATAGTAGAGCTTTTAGAAGTAATGGAAGATGAAAACCTTTGGATTAAAAACGATGTCATTGAAAATATAAAACTATTTAAAGAATCTGCTTATGATTTATTAATTGAATGTTTATATCATGAAAATCATATTGTAAGAAAAAATTCAGTTGAAGTTGTATCTATGATTGATGATAGAAGATTGATTCAAAAATTAATTAGGACACTCGATAGTAGATATAAACATTTACGAGCAAATTCAGCAATTATTTTAGGTATGTATCAAGAAAGAAGCGCTGTGATTCCGATTGTTTATTTATTGCAAGATAGAGATTTTGAAGTTCGTGAAATGGCAGCAAAAGCTTTAGGTAAAATAGGTGACTTAGGGGCAACTATGTCTTTAAGAGACGCTCTTAGAGACCATAACAAAGAAGTTAGAGTTGCAGCTAAATCAGCTTTAGATCAATTAATGGCTTTATCTGGTTTGTATCATCATTAATTTTAAGATAAAAAACATTACTATTCTTAGCGGATTTTTATTGAATGGTATATACTAATAAGTGTTGTTAGGGTAATTGTTCTTGAGATAATTATGAAAATATATACTATTCTTTTTTTGTTGGTATCTTCTTTATTTTTTGTGGCATGTGATAAAGTTACTTCTAAAGATGAAATATCGTCAGAAGTCATACCACAACTTAAAATTATTCGTTTTGGCCGAATTGCTCATACTGACCCTGAATCTTTGATGATTCAATATGCTCCTTTGATGACTTATTTAACTAAAGCTACTGGTGTAGATAGAGTTGATTTAAAATTGTATAACTCATATGAAAAAATTTTAGATGAGCTAAAAAAAGGTAATATAGAAATAGGATGGCTTGGTACCTCATTTTATGCCGAGCTAAAAGAAACTAATTTCACGCCCTTAGTTAGACCAGTCTGGAAAGGAAAAGTCACTTATCAAGGACAAATTTTAACAAGAAGAGATTCAGGTATTTTATCTTTAAAAGATCTTAAAAATAAAAAATTTGCTTTTGTTTCTAAAAATTCTACTTCTGGTTTTGTTTTTCCAAAAATGATGCTTGAAGCTCAAAATATTAAATTAGATGATTTAAGAGAGTACTCCTTTTTAAGAAAACATGATGCAGTTGTTTTTGCAATTTTAAGCAGACAGTTTCAAGTTGGTGCTAGTTACGTTGGTATCTTAGATTTACCAAACTTTGTTAAAAGAAAAAATGAATTTAGGGTGCTTGCAAAAACAGATGATATTTCTAATGAGCCAATCGTTACTATTAATAATTTAGACCCTTCTATCAAAAAAAAAATATTTGAAGTAATGATAAATGCGGGTAAATTAGGTTTAATAAAACAAGTTCCTGGTTTAGATGGGTTTAATAAAGTTACTGATAAAGATTATGACTCAGTTAGAAAGTTGAAAAAATATGTTAAGTAAACTAGGAATTTTTCAAAAAGTAACATTATTTATATCTGTTTTAACAGGGGTCATTTTAGCCATGACAGGTTATTTGGTAATGATATCCCAAAATCAAGCGTTAAGCGAACTTTTGCTTAAAAACTCTAAAATAGTTGCTCGCTCGATTGGTGTTTCTTCTAAAAACTTTATTTTAACTAATAATTTTGTTGAGTTACCTAAGATTTTAAATCTTGGTGTTGAGGGTAGTGATATTGATTATGCTTATATTTTAGATAGAGACGGTATATGTTTATCTCATACAAATGCATCAAAAATCGGTACACGTTTTTCTTTGAGTAAAATAGCGAATTGGCAACGAGACTTTAAAAAATCAGAGGATGTAAATAAACTAGATTCTTGGATAGTTTCTAATAGCAATACTGGTATTATAGATGTTATTTACCCTATACGTATTAATGCTTTAAAACAGTTTTATGGGTCTGTTCACCTTGGGGTACGAAAAGATTATATTCATAAGTCTTTAGATAATTTAAAAGAAATTTTAGCTAAAATATTTTTATTTGCCCTGATTTTATGCTTTGGATTAGGTTTAATTATAGCTCATCAAATTAATAGACCGATTCAAAATATGGTAAGTATTGCTAAATCAATAGAGCAAGGTGATTATAGTATAAAAACCTCTAAAAACTACTTTAAAGAAGAAGGTGAGTTAAAATCATCTTTATCTGCTATGGCTAATACGATTGAACATCAAATGGATGAACTTCAATTCTCAAATAAAAAGTTAGATCGTAAGGTTTATGAGCTTAAAATTTTAATGGATGCAAGTTTAAAAATGAACTCAAAATGTTATTCAAATGATGTATTAGATCATATTTTAGATGCTTGTTGGGAGGGTTTGGGTGCCACTTGGTGTTCTTTGTTACTTTCTGATGATCGTGAAAAAGTATTAGTACCTAGATTAGTACGTGGAGATTATTGTTATCCTCAAGGTAGTGTTAGTATCTCTTGGGATGAAGGTGTTGCTGGTAAGGTTTATCAAGAGCAAAAACCGTATACTGCACATGATGGAGTAAATGACCCACATTTTTACAGCATTGATGAGCCAAGAGAATCTAGTATCAAATCAATGATTTGTGTGCCTTTATTGGTTGAAAATAAAGCTATTGGTGTTATAAATGTAATCAATAAAAAAGAAAAGCAATTTTCAATAGAAGATCAAAGGCTATTGGTTAGTTTGGCTTCTTTGTTAGCTAGGTCCATTGAAAATAAAAATTTATATAATTTGGCTATTACTGATGGTATGACAGGTCTTTTTATAAAAAGATATTTTGAAGATAGAATGAAAGAAACTATCGAGCAAGCTAAAAGGTATAACTTAACTTTTTCTTTGATTTATGGTGATATTGATTTTTTTAAAAAAGTAAATGATAGCTATGGTCATGTTGTTGGTGATAAAGTTATTATACAGGCTGCTAAAATTTTATTAAAAGAAGCCCGTGATAATATTGATTTTGTAGCAAGAATAGGCGGCGAAGAGTTTGCTATTATATTACCCGAAACAGATAAAAAAGGTGCGATGGCGTTAGCTGAGAGAATTAGAAAAAATGCAGAAGAAACCTTAGCTTTAGAGAGTGGTTTGACTGATGTTATTACTATGAGTTTTGGGGTGGCTAGTTTTAATGATGACGCTGTTGAGATGCTAGACTTGATAAAACTTGCTGATGATGCTTTATATGTATCAAAAGAAAATGGTAGAAATATGGTGAGTCCAGCCTAAGTTATGTTTTTATCTCTTTTTATATTATTTTCTAATATTGTTTTTTGTGTGGTTCCTCCTTTAAATATACCCCTTAAGGTAAATGGTAGTTTTTGTGAGTATCGTGAGTCTCATTTTCATGGTGGAATAGATTTATCGACTCAAAAAATTACAGGCCAAGATATTATTGCTATTGATGATGCTTATTTATTTAGGGTTAAAAATAAAGTAAGAGGTGAGGGCAAGGCTTTATATTTGAAGCATTCTAATGGAGATGTTTCAGTATATGCCCATTTAGAATCGTTTTCTTTAAAAATAAAAAAATATATAAAGTCTCAAAATAGAAAAAAGCCCTTTGATTTATTTCCATCAAAAAAAATATACTTTAAAGAGGGTGAGCTGATTGGTTTTAGTGGAGAGTCAGGTTCTGGGTTTCCACATCTTCATTTTGAAATAAGATCAAGCCTTTCTCGCTCTGAAAAACGTAGTATGTATTTATCTGGGGTTTATGACCATATTGCTCCTAATATCAAAGCTGTTTATTTAGTTCCTTATTTGAAAGATAAATCATTGATTCGTTTGGGTGCTAAAAAAAACTATAAAGGTAAATTTGGGATTGCTATTAAAGTAGATGATTTAATTGATGGTTCAAACTCTAAATGTAGTATTTACAAATTAAGCCTATATGATAATGATAAATTAATTTATCAGTCAAAGTTTGATACTATTCATTATGGTAGAAATCCTAAAACTCAAATGCATTTTGTATCATCACAAACTCATCTGTCACCTACTCAATATGTATATAAAATGTATAAAGATTTTGATAAATCCTCATCTTATATTACAAAAATTGTAGATGAAGGGGTTTTGAAAAATGGGGTTCATCAAATAAAAGTTGTGGTTGAAGATTTTCATGGGAATATTTCTAAAAAAAGCTTTAACTTTGAGATTGAAGCTAATGATATTTTAAATGAAAAACTTATTAAATCGTCCTACTTAGGAGAGTTTAAGCTTTTACAATCATCTAATTCAATTAAGGATATAAGAGCAAAGATAAAAAGCTACTCACACATTAAAAACTCAGACTCTAGGCTTGAAATCATAAAAATAGGCCCATCTTTTTTGTTTTTTATGAAACGTGCACAGCTCATATTTAGAGCAAAAGATACAAAAAGTCTATATTTAAGTAAATGGGATACTTTTACAAAAAAATGGAAACCTCTAAAAACTAAAATATACCCAAGGTTTGTAAGTACAAATATACAAACAACAGGTATTTTTTCAGTAAAAAAAGATTTAACAAAACCATTTATATCTAGTAAAGTTTACTATTATAAAGGATTAAAGTTGACTTACCCATATATTAAAACTAGTGATTTAGAATCAGGAATTGATCGAAATTCTTTACGTTTAATGTGTGGAGAGACTGCATTAAAAGTTGATTACGATTTAGATCGTAAATGGGTGCTTTTGAGTGATGATTTTAAATCATGTAAAAAAGTAGATTTAAAAATTTGTGATCACTCTGCTAATTGTAGTGAGATTAGTTATTTGAATTGATTTTATGTGATTTTTAGAGTCTCATTTGGTGATTGAAATTCATTCCAATAAAGAGCTTTTATAATGGGGCTAAAGACCCATCTCCGATTTAAGTAAATAAATACTTTGAAAGTTATGAAAATATTTTAAATGTTGTAATGGAATTGTGATAAAAATAAAGAATAGCTATGACTAAAGAGATTACTATTAAAGATGAATTAACAGAGTTTTTACTTTTTACTTCTCCAAATAATGAGATAAAAGTAGAAGTCTTTTTACATAATGAAAATATATGGCTTACTCAAAAAAGAATGTCAGAGCTTTTTGGCGTTGGTATTCCAGCAATTTCAAAGCATTTACAAAATATTTTTAAAAGTGGAGAGCTTGATAAAGAAGTGGTTATTTCCATTTTGGAAATACCCACTAAACATGGGGCGATAAAAGAAAAAATACAAGTTATAAAAACAAAATTTTATAGTTTGGATGCTATTTTGTCGGTTGGCTATCGTGTAAATTCTCTGCAAGCTACACAATTTCGTATTTGGGCAAGTAAAATTTTGAAAGAATACATTATCAAAGGGTTTGTAGTAGATGATGAACGGCTGAAAAATGGAAGGTATTTTGGTAAAGACTATTTTCAAGAATTATTGGAACGAGTTCGTTCAATTCGAACCAGTGAACGAAGAATCTATTTACAAATTACAGATATTTTTGCAGAATGTAGTATTGATTACTCTAAAAACTCTCAAATTACTAAAGATTTTTTTGCAACTGTGCAAAATAAATTTCATTTTGCGATAACAGGGCAGACAGCAGCAGAAATTGTTTATAAAAAAGTTGATGCTAAAAAAGAGAAAATGGGGCTTTTATCATGGAAAAACTCACCAAAAGGTAGGGTTATAAAGTCTGATACAATTATTGCTAAAAACTATTTAGAAGAAAAGGAAATTAAAAAGTTAGAAAGAACAATTTCTAGTTATTTTGATTATATTGAAAACCAAATAGAGCAAAGAAGTACTTTTACAATGAAGATATTAGCACAATCTGTAAATAAGTTTTTAGAGTTTAATGACTTTAAGATTTTGGAGGGAAAGGGTAGTATTTCTAACCAAAAGGCTGAAAAAAAAGCATTTATTGAATATGATATGTTTAATAAGGGGCAAAAAATTGATTCTGACTTTGAAAAACAAATCAAAAAACTTTCTAAAAAGTAATGAGGGTGACTTAGTAATTAGAATTTATTCCAATAAAAAAAAATATAATGGGGCTAAAGCCTCATTTCCGATTTAAAGGAAATAAATATTTTCATATATAGCCTAACTATTGTGCTTCTTTCTTATATTCATTTTTTCGTGGTTATAGTTTTTGTAGGTTGGGTGATAAGTAAAGTATCAGAAACTTCTATTGTCTAGGTTTTATAATTAATATAAGGTTTGGAAAAGGGTATAGAAAAAGTTCTACAAGAGGCTCTACAAAACTTAGTTGACTCAGGCATTGATGAAGAAAAAGCAAAAGAGATATTAAAGATAAAATAAAGAAGTTCTTGCTATCGTATTAAAAATGCGATAAATTCAATACATCGACAAAAGTTTACCAATAATTTAGTTTTTTGTATGAATAAGTTTCTTTTATTTTGTTTTTTAATTGTTTTTTCTCCAAATTTGGGGGTATTTTTACATGCAGAAGGAAATTTACCCTTAGCTACAGTTGAAGATATATTCAATGGTAAGGATAAGTTTGGTGAAACCAAAACCAAAGAAACTGTTAAAACTACAATTTTAGATAATGATCAAATGAACTTTGCTTTTCCATTGCCTAAAATATCTTTAGAACTTGAAGATCAAATGACTCCGAAACAATTGAGCTTAGGGTTAAAATTAGTGCTTTTGCTGACTTTATTAACACTGGCACCATCTATCATGATAATGATGACCCCGTTTACTCGTATTTTGATAGTTTTATCTTTTACTAGAAAGGCTATTGGTACTCAATCAATGCCTTCTGATAAAATGCTTGTTTCATTAGCAATGTTTTTGACAATGTTTCAAATGTCCCCCATCTGGAATAAAATAAATACTGATGCATTAGAGCCTTATATAGCTAATGAGATTGGATATAAAGAAGCTTTTAAAAAAGGGATACAACCTTTGCGAACATATATGAGAAGAGCTACAAGAGAGTCTGATTTAAAAGTATTTGTAAAATTAGCTCAAGGTGAAAAGCCTAACTCATTTGAAGATGTCTCGACTCTTACTTTAATACCTGCTTTTATTATTTCTGAATTTAAAACAGGGTTTCAATTTGGAGTTATTTTATTTTTACCTTTTTTAATGTTAGATATGGTTATTGCTACTACTTTGATGTCTATGGGAATGATGATGTTACCACCAGCAATGGTATCAACTCCATTTAAGTTATTACTATTTGTGTTAATAGATGGGTGGACTCTCATCATTCACGCTTTAATGAAATCGATAATTGTATGAACGAACTCGTAGCAATGAATTTAGTAAAAGATACTATGTGGATGGCGATGCTGGTTGGTTTGCCTCCATTGATGGTTGGTTTAGTCGTTGGTCTTTGTGTGTCTGTTTTTCAAACAACGACTTCATTACAAGAGCAAACCTTAACTTTTATTCCAAAAGTTGTTGCTACCATGAGTACTGTAATTGCTCTTGGGCCATGGATGATTTCTAAAATTAGTACATGGGCTATTACATTAATCAATAATATTGATTTATATATTGGTTAATGGATTCTGTAGAAATTATAATCAACTTTTTTTTATGTTTCATACGTTTTGTTGGTGTTTTAATGATGACACCATTAATTTCAAGTAATAATTTCCCTGTAAAAGCTAAAGTATTTATGGCTTTTTTAGTAAGTTTGTCTATTTTTTTTACTATTCCTATTTCTACTTTTGTACCTATTGTTGATGATATAACTTTAGTAACTATTTCTGTGAAAGAGTTTGTAGTTGGAGTTTTAATAGGTCTAAATGTAGCAATAGTAAATGAGGTTTTTACTTTTTCTGGTTCAATAATTTCTACTCCTATGGGGTTGTCTATTGCAACTGCTGTTGATCCATCAAGTGGTGAAGGATCAACTACAATGGGTCAATTTAATGCTACCTTAGCTACTTTCTTATTTTTGGTTATCAATGGGCATCATTATGTTTTTATGGCATATCAGCACTCTTATGATGTTATACCTCTTGGTAAATTTTCATTTGAAGTGACAGGTATTCCTATTTTAATTATGACTTTTTATAAAATATTTTTAATTTCAGTTCAAATTAGTTTACCTATTTTAGCACCATTGTTTATGATTAATTTTGCTCTTGGTGTATTAGCTCGAACCATGCCTAAATTAAATATTTTCATGGTTGGTATCCCCTTACAAATTATAGTAGGAATGTGTACTTATATAATTATTTTACCCTTTATGGTGAATTTAATTAAATCATTATATGGTAAGGCTTTTAAAGATATGTCTTCATTTTTGGAGCATTTTGTATGATAAAAAAAATGTATAAAAATGATATCAATAGCTTTATAAACAACTTAGAAGATTTAGACTTTTATTTATCATTAGATTTTACTCAATTTGAGGAATCAGCTGGTGAAAAAACAGAAGAACCAACAGATAAACGTAAAGCAGATGCAAGAAAAAAGGGAAATATTCCAAAGAGTGAAGATTTAAACTCTGCTATAAATTTAATGTTTTTAACTATTTTTGTGTATATGATGTTGCCTCGCTTTTATGGTGCAGTTGGTGATATGTTTGAGCGTTCAATACGTATGTTTTCTATTGAAGAGATGTCACCAAATGATATGTGGGTATATTTTTTGGATATCATATTTTATTGGTACGCGATCATGGGGCCATTATTTTTTGTAGTTATTATTTTAACAATGACAATTCAAATATCCCAAGTTGGATTACAGTTTTCAATGGAGCCACTACAACCAGATATTTCACGTTTTAATCCTGTAAATGGCATGAAAAAAATTGTAGGAAAACAAGCTTTAGTAGAACTAGCAAAATCTATTATTAAATTAATTATTTTGGGATATTTTCCTTATAAAATGTTTATAAATGAATATGAAGCGATGACATCCTTATTTGGTGAAACTATAGGTAATGCCCTCGATTATATTTCTTGGTTAATGGTTAGATTAATTATTGAAATGGGCTTAGTTTTAGTTGTTTATGGGCTTTTTGATTTGATGTATCAAAAATGGAAAACAAACGAAGACTTAAAGATGTCTAAGCAAGAAGTAAAAGAAGAAAGAAAGCAAACAGACGGAGATCCACAAATAAAAGCTAAAATTAGACAAAAACAAATGGAGATGGCCCAAGGTAATATGATGGCAGCTGTCCCAAAAGCTGATGTTGTTGTCACTAACCCGACTCATTATGCAGTAGCTTTAAAATATGATAGAGAGTCAGGTGGTGCTCCTGTTGTAGTTGCTAAAGGACAAAATTTAATTGCTCATACTATTAAAGATATCGCAAAAGAAAATGGTGTTCCTATTATTGAAGATAAACCTTTAGCAAGAGCGCTTTTTAGACAAGTCAATTTAAATCAAGAAATCTCTGAGGCTTTATTTGGAGCAGCAGCAACCGTACTTGCTAAAGCTTTTAAAATAAAAGGACGTTCTTTTTAATCAATTTTGTAACAAACAAAAGTTTGTAACTAGGTTCTTAGTTTAAAAGATGAAAGGTATACAAAAAATAGCCGATATAGGATAAATATGTATGGTTGCCAGTTTCGGAGGGCATAGAATGAGAAGTTTATTAAATATATTATTGGTTATTGGGGTTTTAAGCATTGGACTAATATCTATTATAGATGCTGAAACTACAGAATATAAATGGCTTACAAGTGGTAAAGGTAAAACAGGCAGTGGCTCTCTTTCTCATAATGGCAAAATTTTGGCTTATATTAAAGATTTAGGGGATAAATCAGAATTGTGGATAAAATATCTTGGAGATAACTCAGAAGGTATTAAAGTTAGGGGTATCAATGGTAAAATAGATGCTCCATCATTCAGTTTTGATGACAAACAAATTGTTTATACAAATAAAATAAATGGTAAATCTCATATTTTTGTAAAATCTTTGAAGTCGTCTAGTTCTCCTAAACAAATTACTATGGGAAACTTTAATGCTTATCATCCAGTATTTTCGCCCGATGGCAAAGAGGTATCATTTGATTCTGATGAATCAGGAAACTTTGATATTTGGAGCTATAGCGTAGAAGATCAAACTAAAACCCAAAGAACAACTTTTAAAAATCATGACTTTTATCCTTCTTATTCTCCAGATGGTAGATTACTTGTTTATACTTCTTACAGAAACAATACTTTTAATTTATTTTTAAAAAATATAGATTTAGAGCGATCAATACCAATGCAATTAACCCAAGAGGAGACTGTATCAGCTCACCCAGTTTTTTCAGAAAATGGTTATGGAATCTTTTTTGATTCAAATCGTTCAGGACATTCACAAATATATTATTTTGATTTAGATAGTTATCAAACTTTTAAAGTGACAAGTGGAGACTTTGAGGCCACCTTACCTAAAATATCTAATTTTAATTTAGTTTTTGATTGTGAAGAGCATGGTGTATTTGGTATTAAACAAACAAAAATTACTAGAGAATTTCAAGACTCCTGGAAAAAAATTGAAACATTGGGACAGTTTTCAGATTTAAAGGCTAAGATTCAAGAAATAAAGTCTAAAAATCAAGAAAATTTTGAAAAATCTTATAAAAGAATCAAGCAAGAAAAAGTAGAAATGGCAAGTCATGTAGAAGCACCTACTTTAAATTTTGATTCCCATGGTTTTGATTTAAAGTTTTTAGATAAAAAAGAAATTGAAACAACAAATATTATTTCTAAAGAGACTCCTGTTGTTGCACAACTTGAACCAGAAATATCTCCAATGCAATATTTGAATCAAAATACTTCACAAGAAATTTTTCAAGCGATTGAAAATATAAAAGAGCCTGAAAAATTAAATTTAAAGTTATCAAAAGAAAGCTTAACATCTCCTAGAAAAAAGATGGTAGATTATTTCACAAGAAAAAATCCAGACTTACTATTAGCGACTATTCCTGCGATTAACTCTAAAAGTAATGCTTTATATACTCCAATCTCATTTATATATAAAAGAGATATTTATCAGGGAGAAGAAAAGTACTTACAAGCAAAGTTATATGAAGATGGTATTGAAATAAAATCTGACTCTAAATATTTAAAATCTCAAAATAGATTAGATGTAGTGCCAAAAAATAAATTAAAAAAAGGCTCAACTTATAGAGTCGTAGCAGGTAGTGCTGAATTTTCTTTTACAACATTAGGGCAGCTAGGTTCAGTAAGAGCTAAAAAAACAGCAAAAAGAGTAGCACCAAGAGAGATGACAAACTTACAAGTTGAAAGGGTTTTTCCAAAAAATCGTTCAAGAAAAATACCTGTAGATTCTATTATTAGAGTGAAGTTTAATCAAAAAATTGACCCCGCTAGTGTCTCTTCAAGATCATTACAATTATATAGTAACGGAAAATTAATAGCAGGAGAGCTTAATTTTGAAGAAAATGATCAAATTTTAAATTTAAAACCTTATAGAAATTTAAAAGAAGCAACTATTTTTGAAATAAGAGTTTCAAAAGGTTTAAAAAATTTGAATGGCTCTAAGTTATCAAAACTAGGTTCATTAAAATTTAAGACTAATTATACTACCCCATTTTTAATATCTAATTTTCCTAGAAAAGTGATGGATACGGTAAATCAACAAATAGCTATTCGTTTTAATAGAAAATTAAGTATGAAGTCTTTAAATAGAGACGAGTTTTTTTTAAAAGGAAAAACTTACTCTTATAAGGGAAAAGTAGATATATCTAATGATGGTAAAACTTTATTTTTTAATCCTTTTCAAAGAATACCAGATAAAACAAATTTTCAATTCTATGTTTCTCCAAATATTACAGATGTAGATGGAAACTACCTCATGAATGGTAGAACAACTATGATTTCTACAAGGTATGTCGCTTCTAATAATAAAAATAATTTTGCTCAAGCAAGGGCTTATAGAAATGATACAAGCTCACAAATAGAGAACTCTCAGTCATTAAAATTAATAGAAGCTTTTTATAAAAAAGGTTTTATTCAAAATAAATTAGCTAAAAATGTTTCTGTAAAATCTCATGGTTTTTCAAGATATAAAATAGCTCAAATGGTAGAAGAATCATTCAAAAGTATTTCATCTATGGATAGAAAAGACAGAAAAGCACTTAGCTATCTTGTAAGTGATTATAATAATGAATTAAAAAATCTTGGAGTAAACTTATCCAAGATTAAAAAGCAATTAAACCCTAAATCAAGATACGGGAAACTACAGCAAAGTGACTTTATGACTAGAGGTAGAAGACTTTAAAAAATAATAAAAATAGACTTTAAAATCTGCTTGAACCCAAAAGGGTATAAGCAGATTTTTTTTGCTTTGTAATATATAATAATTTTAAAATTTAGACAATTAAAATAAATATGGAGAATGAAATGACTTTAAATAAAATATTTGATGCTTATTGGAGTAGCGCCCTACAAAGCTCCCCTTGTATGGCAACTTTTTATGGAGTATATGACCATAACTCAGAGTTAGATAGTGTAGGTTTAAAAAGTGGATATAAAAGTCAAAAGAACTTAGAAAAATTTTATAATCAGGTTAAAAAGGTATCAGAAAATAATTTAAGTAGCGAAGAAAAAATTTCAAAGCAACTATTTTTAGACGATGTAAAAAACTCTCGTGAATATATGGATATGCCATCTCACCATTTAGCCCTATCTCAAATGGGAGGGGTACATACAAGTTTTTTACAAATAGCAGGTGTTCATCCTTTTAGACATAAAAAAGATTTTGAGGATTATATATCAAGACTGAAACAGTTTAGTAAACAAGTGAAACAAGTACAGCGTCATTTACATAGAGGTGTTTTAAGACAATGGGTTGTTCCTACTAATATTGCTTTATTGGTAATTGACCAAACAGAAAAAATGATTAGTCATAAAGTAAGTGATAGTCAATACTTTCAAGTTGCTTTTTTAAAGTCATCAGTACTAACTAAAAATGAAAAGTCAAAAATAACAAAAGATCTAGAGAGTGCTGTAAATACTCATGTAAATAAAGCATTGAGACAATTTGTTAAGTATTTAAGAAACACTTATTTAAAGTTTACAAGAAAAAGTATTGGTTTGTGTAATTTACCAGATGGGGATAAGTATTATTCACTAAAAGTAAAGCAAAATACGAGTTTAGATATTGCTCCTGATGAAATTCATGAAATCGGCTTAAAAGAGGTTTCTAGAATACATTCAGAGATGTCTTTGATTCAAAAAGAAATCGGATTTAAAGGTAGTTTACAAGAGTTTTTTGATCATATGAGAAATAATAAAGAGTTATACTATGCTAGTCGTGAAGAAATTGTAGAACATCATACTTCTTTATTAAAAGAGATGGAAAAAGAGCTACCTAAATATTTTTCTGTATTGCCACAAAACCCATATGAGGTAAAAGCACTTCCAGCTTATCAAGAAAAAAATGCACCAGATGCTTTTTATATGCCAGGTGATAAAAAAGTGGATCGAGCAGGGGTTTATTTTGTAAATACTTATGCTCCAGAAACTAGAGGTAAACATAATGCCGAAGCTTTAGCTTTTCATGAAGCTGTCCCTGGTCATCATTTACAAATATCTATTGCTCAAGAGTTAAAGGGTTTGCCAGAGTTTAGAAAAAGTACCTCAGAAACAGCTTATGTTGAGGGATGGGCTCTATATGTTGAAAAACTATGTCAAGAAATGGGGTTTTATAAAACTCCTGAGGCAAAATTTGGAAAACTATCATTTGAAGTTTGGAGAGCATCAAGATTAGCTGTAGATACAGGGATTCATTTTAAAGGGTGGACTCGTCAACAAGCAATTGATTTTATGGTAGAAAATACTTGTTTATCATTATCAAATATTGAGGTTGAGGTAGACAGATATATTGTAATGCCAGGACAAGCTTTATCATATAAAATGGGAGAAATATTTATCTTTGATTTACGAAAGAGGCTTCAAGATAAACATAAAGATAATTTTGATTTAAAAAAGTTTCATGATGAAATTTTATGTCATGGTGCTTTGCCCTTAAAAATATTAGAGACAGTCATGATGGATATGAGTTTTGAATAAAATATTAAAGCTAGCACTATTTCTATTATTACTAATCAACTCATTTTCAAATGAGCTAATAGGCGATTGGTATGGAGCATTAAATGTATCAGGCACTTCTTTAAAAATTAATGTACACTTTCAAAAGAAATCTACCTTCATTGGTACTATTGATATTGTCTCTCAAAATGCAAAAGGTATTTTATTAACAGATATTCATTTCAATAAGGGTTTAGTTCAGTTTAAAATGAAAGGAATCTCAGGAAACCCAAGTTTTAATGGTGAATTAAAAAAAGGTATTATTGAGGGAGAGTATTTTCAAAACTCTTTGAAGGGGTCTTTTGTTTTAAAAAGAGGAAATCCTCCCAAAATAAATAGACCTCAAACTCCAAAGGCTCCTTTTTCTTACTTACAAGAAGAATGTAGTTTTCAAGGACAAAAGTCTTTGATGTTTGGGACTTTAACACTTCCAAAAGAAAAGGGAGTTTATCCTGTTGTTATTTTAGTGAGTGGAAGTGGTCCTCAAGATAGAGATGAAACTATATTTATGCATAAACCTTTTTTAGTTTTAGCAGATTATTTAACAAAAAGAGGTATAGCTGTATTTAGATATGATGATCGTGGAGTAGGCAAATCAAAAGGAAAGTTTTCTGAAGCAAATACTTTTGATTTTGCTCAAGACACTAAAGGAGCTTTAAATTATTTACAAAATAGAAAAGATATTGACCCTTTAAAAATAGGAATTATCGGTCATAGTGAAGGTGCTAGCATAGCAGATATTTTAGCGAGTGATTCAAATAATAAATTAGCTTTTATTGTAAGGTTGGCTGGTATTGGGGTTTCTGGTCATAAGGTATTAAAGTTTCAGAGAAAACAGGGTTTTATTGAGAAAAAAATAGATTCAAAGCTTTATCATAAAAATGAAGAAATTTTTGATAAAGCCTTTGAGCTAATTAAAAAGGGGCTTGATAAAAAAAGTATCGTTATTCAACTATTACCAATAGTTGAATCTTACTCAAAGTTAAGTAAACAAAAAATAGATGGGCCAAATTATGCTCAAGTTATTTATAAGGCTTTGTCTTCTTATTGGATGAGAAGTTTTTTAGAGTTAGATGCATCAATTTATTTATCAAAGATAAAAATACCAGTTTTAATTATGAATGGTACTTTAGATAAACAAGTAGATATAGAGCAAAACCTTCCTGTAATTAGGGAGGCTTTAAAGGGTAACAAAAAAGTTAAGATTGAACTATTAGATGGTTTAAACCATTTGTTTCAAAAAGCTAAAACAGGTGAGGTTTCTGAATATCAAACAATTGAAGAAACTTTTAATAAAAAGGCTCTAAAGATATTAGGTGATTGGATACAAAAACAGGTTAATTAATTGCTTTAAGTTTTATAGCAGCATCTTTACCAAATCTAACAGCAGAATAGTTTTTGGCTATTTCTTTTAGAATTGGTTTAGCTTTTATTACCTGTTTGTTTATTATTAAAGCTCTAGCATATTCATACTTAAGATAAGCTAAAAGGTCTTTGTCTATTTGTACATCATCGCTTTCGTTTTCATCAAAAGCTAGTTCAAAATTTAAGATAGATTTTTTGAGTTTTTTATGGTCAAGGTAAAAACCAGCTAAATTAAATAAGTCATGGCTAGTTTGAGCATTGTCTATTTGAGATTTTGATAAAATAAATTTGCCATTATTAGGGTTAACTTTATATGTAAGGKGATGAAATACACCTTTGTCATCTTGAATATAAGAGTAAATCTGATATTTAAAATCAACAGATGATGTATTTAAGTTGATTGTTGGTTTCATTGCACCAGATGTAAATATCGAAGGTATAGCAACGATAGAGGCTTTTTTTAATTTAGAATCAAAGCGAAAACCTTCAAAAACAAAAAAGTTACTATTTAATTTGTTTTTCCAGATTAAGAGTAGAAGTTTATCACCTGTTTTTAATAAAATATCTTGAGCTTGAGTTAAATCAAAATTTTGATGTTTACTGAGTTCAATAAATTTATTATTTTGATGAAACTCAAGAGTTCCAAGGTTATTTTGAAGTTGGTATTTTGCTAAAGTTTCGTTGACTTGGTTAGCAGATAAAAAACAAGAAGTTAAGAAAAAAACTAAAAATTTAATCATTAAGCTACTCTTGCCATAATATGACGAGCATATCCTTGGGGGCCACTAGCATTAACATTACCACCACCACCATTATATGCAGCTAAACCATTTTTAATAGAGTTGTTTTGGGCTTTTATCATTTTGTTAAGATAAATAGCCCCACCTATGAAATTTCCTTCAGGATCATATGGGTTTACTTTTGATTCGATGATAGCAGTAGCCGGTAATAATTGTGCTACTCCAACTGCACCAGCTTGTGATGCGATAGGTCGAAAGTTTCTCCAGTGAGCACGGCCACTTTCTTCTTTTAGTTGTGATTGTAATAATGCATACCTTTGTGCTCTTGGAACAGCTGTAAGTTTTTCAGCTGCTTTTCTAATCCATTTATCATAAAGCTCAGGAGTAGCTCTATAAGAAATAATAGGATATGCTTTATATTTGATGACAGCTGCTCTTAAAAGTTTGTATTCTTCAAAAAGATATTGTTTCATAGATACTGTTCGATGATATTTATGGCGTTTTTTATCATTAAGACCAATGCCTTTACATCCACTACCATTTGGGCCTGTATATCTTTTACTATAGCCTCCATATGTTTTACCATTACAAAGCGCAGCTAAAGATTTAGAATAACTAAGTTTATGAACACTATCTGGACCAGAAAATCCCATAGCATTAAAAATTATTTTAGCTTTATCTTCTGTGATTTCGCTAGCACTTTCTATTTGTAGATTATAAATAGGTGTTTTATTTGCTGCAAGATTATCTTGAGATAGTGCGCCATCTAGATCATTATTGTTTGAACCATCAGAATCTGAGTCATTAGAACTAGAAGTATTTGAAGCTGAGTCGTTAGGGTCTGGAGTTACTGAGCTATTTGAAGAAGGATCTGAAAAATCAGGAAGTTCATTTTGATTATTAGAGCTAGGTGCGTCGGCTACTTGCGTATCGCTTTTAGGAAGTAAGCTTCTATATAAAACTTTAAGAGCTGCTATTTTTGTTTTGAAGTATTCTTTTTCAGAAGATTTGACATTGTTGTTTTTAATGTGTTTTTCTACTTTTGAAATATGATGTTTAGCTTTTTTAAAGAAACGATTTTTTTTACCACTAGGAAAAGCTTTTTTTTCAATAATAATTAAATATTGTTTAGCAAAATAATATTGAGCTTTGATATCATTGAAGTTCATTTGAAAATTAAGTGCTCTAAGAAGATTTAAAGCTTTAGTATACTCTTTGTTTTGGTTTAACTTTTTGACCTCTTGAATAATTTTATCAATATTAGAGTTATTTGTTGATGAAGTATTTGTATCCGTTTTTCGAGGATAATAAGTTTTAAGAAAAATTTCATTATTTTTTTTTGTTTCTTCTTCTGTTTCGACTTCTAGAATAATCTCTTGGTCACCTTTGCTATCAAGGGATATTCCACCAAAAAAATCATTTGAATCAGAGAGGGAGATGCCAAAATAATCTGTATTTGCAAAGAGGCAAAAGCTTAAGGATAGAAAAAGAATGATAAAAAGTTTCATGATAAGTCCTATTTAGTATATATACACATAAATTACTACGTATTTAAAGTAAAAAATGTTACAAAATTAAGACAAGGTTTTGTAAAATTTCTTTAAATTCAGATAGTTTTTGGTAATTTAAAGTTTGAAAGGTGTCTGTATCTTCGTGATAATGATTTGAACGATAAAAAGCAGAATCAGAAAATAGTACTCCACGATAATTAAATTGCTCAAAAGACCAGTGATCAGAATAGGATACCCCAGGTAAAAAACTAGGTAAAAGAAAGGTTTTAATTTCTAATTGATAACTTTTTTTAATATTTGTGATGATTTTTTTGTAAAAGAAAGAAGATTGAAATGAAGATATGAGAGCTAAAAAATCTCCTTTACCAGAATAAACTAAATTGAGCGGGAAAGGATAGCTTTGTTTTTCACTAAAATAACCAACACAATCAAGACTAATCATACCTAAAATCTCAGTATTATTATTTTTAAGCATTTTAGCAAATTGATAGCTTCCCATTTCTTGGCTTTGAAAAAAGGGAGGCTCTTCAAGAGTAAAAAAAACAAAAATAATAGGACGCTTTAATTTAGTTTGAGATACTTTTTTTATAATTTCAAGAAGTAGGGCAACAGAGCTAGCATTGTCATCGGCTCCTTGTGTGCCTATAAATGTATCATAATGAGCACCTATAACTAAGGTGTTTAATTTAGAGTTTGCGTTTAAAGTGATATAAATATTTTCTACAAAAAATGGAAGTTTTCTTTGTGCTACTGGTAGATAGTCTTTATTTGTTAAAACCTCATACTTTTGAGTCTTAACTTTTAAGTTTAACTTAGATAAAAAACTTTTAATATAAGTAGCAGTATCTTGTAAAGCTTTTGGTTTTCTTAAATTACGTTCTCCAATTTTTTGACTTAGGTTTTTAACGTGATTTTGGATGCTTTTTAGAGTGTCTTTTGTTGGATTATATTTAGCATATTGAATTTTTGGATAAAAATAAAATAGAAATAAAATACAAAAAGAAACTCCAAAATATAGGGATATTTTAAGGCTCTTTGATTTCAAGTTTCATATCCAAATCATCATGGGTTAAAAATATTTTGGTATTGCCATTTGCTAATGATTGCATGACTTCTTTTTTATTTAGATTTTCATACAATCTGATTTTATCAGATAGGCTTAAATCATCTCCGAGCTCATCAAGAAAACTTGATATAACACGAGCTTGTTTGAGTCCTTCAATTCGCCCTTCTTCTTCAACTCTTTTCGATTTCATTTGAGTAAGTTTCATAGAGTTTTCTTCTTCAAGAAGTTTTCCCTCTAGTTGTTTCATAGAGACTTCGTTTTGTGAAACTTGTTTTTGGATTCGATTAATACGTGAGGTTGTTTCTTGAATAATTTCTGTTAATACATCTTGTGTTCTTTGGTCTTTACAGGCAATTTCTCTTGCTTCTACAGAGTGTATTTTAATTCCTCTTGATAAGTAAAATTGATCTTCTACTCCAAAGATAGCTTCGTGTACAAGTTCATTAAAGCGAGATAAAAATTCAGAAAACTCTACTGTTGAAACCCTTTGTATGATGAGTGATCTAGCATGAGCACAAACATCCCCTGGTGCATCATCAGTATTTTTGACTAAGGTAGAAATATTTTCAATTTGCCAAAAGAAGGTAACTTTTAAAATGAGTTCGACATTGTCTTTTGTTCGGACTTCAAACTCATACCACATAAATTTAGGTCGTATATCAAAACGAGAAATTTTAAGATTGCGAGCTTCTTTTAGTAATCCAGAAGACCATTGACAAGTGAGAGGTTTCCAATGAGGTGGAATAAAAAAGGAGCTATTTTCACCTTTTCCAGAGTAAAAATGATATTTACCATCTTTATCAATAAGAACCATTTGTTCGTGTTCTTCAAGTCTGATTTTTTCTACAACGTCGGTAATTTCCTCATCATCAGCAGGCATAAAGGTTTGAGATTCGGTGATTAATTTTAAGCTACCATTAGAGATATTTCGTACAATGACAGCTGTTAAATCGTCGATTTGTGTAGCTTTACAAGTTTTACCTAAAAAGTTTTCGTGGGGTTGTAACATGTATGAGCATTCACCACAAACTACTTTCATTTTACCTGTACTGCTATTTCGGACATAAATGTAATCATCTACCGCAAGAGGTAGGGCTTTACCTGAAACATCAACTGTTTCATGGGCATCTAAAAAATAAAAAGAAGGGCCAGTTTTCATAGAGACTTCGCCACTTAATATATTTTTTATATGGATGAATTGTTTTGCAGATAAAGAAATACCTAAGCGCCTATTTAAAACTGAGGAGGTAGGTGGTTTAAAGTAAACTTGTGGGCCATTAATGACAGATTTTTTTCCAAAAGTTTGTATTAATAGTTGCTCGTCTTCTTGTAAAATATAAAATCTTGGTATCATAATTAATCCTTTGACTTGATTTTACACTAATTGTATTGCTTAATCATCTTAAGAAGTAAAAAAAATTAAGCTGAAAGTGTTTTTATGAAAAATGATATAACTTTTTTAATACAAGCTCGTTTAGGCTCCACTAGATTAGCAAAAAAAGTACTAAAAAAAATATATACTAAAACTTTAATTGAAGGCGTATATAAGCGAATAAATCATCAAAATACTATAGTTTTAACTTCAATAAATAGTATAGATGATGATTTAGTTAAATTTTGTAAAAATAAAAAAATGAATATACATCGTGGAGATGAATTGAATGTTTTTAATCGATTTTTAGACGTAGTAAAAAGCTTAAAAACTCCTTATTTTGCTAGAATAACAGGCGATAATCCTTTTGTTGAAACTTCTAATTATTTAAAAATGCTTCAATTAATGAAAAAAAATAAATTAGATAGAATTTTAAATGTAGGTTTACCACTTGGTTCTAGTTTTGAAATTTTGACCAAAGAAAGTTTTATAAAACAATCAAAAGAAACAATAGATGACTTTCAAAAAGAACATGTAACCTCTAAATATTATCAAAATTTAGATACATATAGTTGTGGAGTATATCAAGAAGATTTTAAAGAAATTTCTCATTTAAGATTAACCATTGATGAGCAGCTAGACTTAGATTTAATAAGAAACATTTGTAAAAAACTAAATAAAGAAACTTATGAAATCACAATGAATGAAATTAATAATTTATATAAAAAAAATAAGAGTTTATTTTCTTTAAATCAAAATATAAAACAAAAAAACACATGAAATTTTTATTAAAAACAGAGGCTAGTAGAGAAATTGGATTTGGGCATTTAAAAAGGCTAGAGGTTTTAGCAAAAGAGTTGCAAAAACGAGGACATGAAGTTAATTTTGTTCATTTTAATTCAGATGTTTATATGCCTAATATTAAAGGCGAAGAAAGTTTTTTAAAACTTTGTGAAACAAATGATGTTTTAATTATTGATGAACCTAACTTTCCTAAAAACTATTATTCATGTTTAAAAATTATAAAAACTATTGGGATAGATGAACTTTCTCCATTAAGGCAGTATTTAGATGTACATATTTGCTCTACTTTACTGGGTTTAGAGGGTAAAATAATAAAAAATAAAAAATCTATTGAATATATAGGAGTTAAATACTTTATTTTTGGTAGAGGAATCAAATATTCAAATAAAAATAATAGAATTTTGGTTAGCTTTGGTGGTTCTGATCCCAGAAATATCACAGAAAAGTTTTTAGAAAATTTTGAGTTAGATAATTTAGATGTAGTGATTGGACCAGGTTTTTCAAAAAAAAGAGTAAAAACTTTAAAGGAGAAATATCAAAATATAAGCTTCTTAGAAAATATAAAGCAATTATCTCAAAAAATATCACCATATAAGTTTATAGCTTGTTCGGGTGGGGTAACAGCATATGAAGCTTTAAAATCAAAATGTATCCCACTTATAATAGCTCAAAATCAAGAGCAAGAAGATATAGCAAAAAACTTATTTGCTAAAGGTCTTGGTTATTATTTTGGTAAATCAAATCAATTTGATAAAAAAGCTTTGTTATCAATATTAAAAGAAGGTATTGATAGAAAAGTAACCGATAGTATGTTTAAGAACTTTGAAAAATTAAATGGAGAAGACTCTACAACTCTTGTAGTAGATTTATTGATAAAACATGGACAATCTAAAAAAATATAAACAACTATCATCAGTTTGTGATGAAGCCCCATATACTTTATTTATTGAGCCTACAAATCATTGTAATTTAGCTTGTACCTTTTGTCCTCAAAAAGACCAAACTAGAGAAAAGGGCTTCATGAAAAGAGAGGTCTTTTTATCAATTCTAGAAGATGCAGTAAAGTCTGGTGTAAAAAAAATTAACCTGTTTTTTCTTGGCGAGTCATTGATGCATAAAGAGTTATTTTTTATGATTAAAGAGATTGTAAAAAGTGGACTTGAATGTCGTTTAAATACGAATGCTTCATTTTTAGATGAAAAAAAAGCGATTGAATTATTAAATACTGGTATTCAATATATTACAATTTCATTTGAAGGTGTAAATAAAAAGGTCTACGAGTCTTTAAGAGTTAAGGGTAACTATGAGGTTACTTTAGCTAATATAACAAAGGTTATTGAGCTAAAAAATAAAATGAAACTATCTTGTGAAATTTCTATTGAAATTATTGAACTTGATGAAACAAAAGAGTTTATACCAGAGTTTAAAAAACAAATGAATTTATTAAATCCAGATCAGTTGAATGTAAAAGTTTATAGAAATTGGATAGGCTATTTAACTGCTTTAAAATCAGAAAATATCTCAGATCATTATAATGTTTGTTCTTATCCATGGAGGTCTATGGCGGTACTATGGGATGGCACATTTGTACCGTGTTGCGTTGACTTTGATGGCATTTATCCACTTGGTAAAAATATAAAAATCATGGATGCTTGGAACTCCTTAGAGATGATAAAATTAAGAAAATGGTTAATTGCACGTAAAAATAACTTTTCTTTAACAAAAACAAGTAGTAAGTGTAGTGGTTTATGTAGTGAATGTGACATCCCATTTCAAAAAGAAGATCATCCGCAATGAATTTATTATTACCGAGTACAGGTCGAAGAGTCAGTTTAATTAAAAGATTTAGACAAGCAGCCAAAAATTTAAGTTTAGATTTAAAAATAGTAGGTATAGAAGTATATGAGAATACTCCGTCTTTACATTTTTGTGATGCTTTTGAGATAGTACCAAGAATGGATGATACATCTTTTGCAGATAGTTTAAATCAAGTTTTAGAAAAGCATGAAATTGAGTTTATACTCCCAGGTAGTGATTTAGATTTAAAATACTTTTTAGATCATCCATTAAAAAAAAATATTAAAATTTTAGACTCAAGAGAGTCTATGAGACTATTTTTATCAAAATCAGAGTCATCAAAATTTTTTAAAGAAAACGGACTACAAGTTTCAGAAATTTATGATTATGAAAATGTTTTAGAGTTTCCGTGTGTTTTAAAAGAAGATTTAGGGTATGGTTCGGTCAATCAATTTAAAGTAAACTCTCAAAGCGAATTAGATACATTTATTGATAAATTAGATAAACCATTTATACAAAAATGGGTAACTGGCAAAGAATATACGATTGATGTTTTTAGCGATAAAAGCAGTAAAATTATTAATATTCTGGCAAGAGTTAGAGATAAGGTTAGAGCTGGTGTTTCTGATGTTGGACATGTAGAAATGAACAAAAAATTAATAAATTTAATATTATCTATCAATCAAAAATTTAATTTACAAGGTCCTTGGAATATCCAATGTATAGAGTCAAAAGGTGAGTTTTATTTTTTAGAAATTAACCCAAGATTTTCTGGTGGAATCCCTTTAACTATTGAAGCTGGTTTAGACTTTTGTCAAAATTTACTAGAGTGGGCAAGTGGTCAAAAAATAACAAAGTTTGAAATAAAAAGACCAAATTTAACTATGATGAAATATGAGTCAGAGTTTTATTTAGATGGTTCTAACTAATGTATAGAGCTTTTATAATAGGGCTTGGTAGAATTGCTTTTTTGATGGAAGATGATAGCTTTAGAACCTCTCCTTGTACTCATGCAAAAAGCTATGAAAGTCATGAAAATATTGATTTGTTGGGTGGTTTTGATATAGAGCAATCACAATGTGATAGATTCAAAGAAAAGTACCCTGATGTAAAAACCTCTTCATCCGATTTAAAGTCAACTTTATATGATTTAAAACCAAATTTAATATCTATTTGCACTAGCTCTAGTGCTCACTTAGATATAGTAAAAATAGTTTGTGAATATTCAAGAAATCATGAGTTATTAGGAGTTTTATTAGAAAAGCCAGTAGGGATGAATACAGCTGAGGCTTCACAGATTCAATTGTTGTTTCAAGATACTGGAGTCAATGTACTTGTTTGTCACGACAGGAGATTCTATTCAAATTATTCTTATTATAAATCTCTTATTAAAAAAAGGGGCTTTGGTAAGCTAAAATCAATTCATGGGGAGATTCATTGTGGTTCTTTTGTGAAAAAAGAAAAGGGTAAAAAAATAAACTCTTTTTTTGGAGGACCTTTATTACACGATGGCACCCATTTATTTGATTTGATGATTTGGTATGCTGGTTTACCTTTAAGTGTGAGTGCCTTAGCGAGTCAAGAAAAATCAAACTTATTATCAGAAGATACTTGTATTGGTTCTATTTTTTTTGATGATAATGTTTTAGGTACATTTTTAGTTGGTGGAATGAGAAAATACTTTCATTTTGAAATAGTATTAGAATGGGAAAGAGCAAAACTAGTAGATTCTCATGGACATATACAGTTTTATCAAAAAACAAAAGATTCTCCGTTTTTAAAGGTTAAAAAGTTAAAAATGCCTGTTGGAGTGAATCCTTTTATGAATCGTTTAAATCACTTATTGGATATTATTGAGTTAAAAGTACCAAATAAATCAACAATTCAAGATGGTTTAGATGCGGTTAAAGTCATAGACTCTATATATAATTCTTGCCAAAATAGGGGTACTTTAGTACATTTAGATGATAAAAATACACCCAAAAATTTAATGATCTTAGATCGGAGTTAAAATGGGACTTGATTACCTTAAAGATAAAACAATACTAGTAACAGGCGGGACAGGCTCTATAGGTAGGGCTCTTGTTCAAGAGGTTTTAAAATATAATCCAGCTTCTATTAGAGTATTATCACGAGATGAGTACAAACAATATTGTTTTCATCAAGAGTTAGCAGATACTTCAAAAGTACGATTTTTAATGGGTGATATTAGAGACAAATCAAGGCTCTCATTGGCAATGGAAAACGTGGACTATGTTTTTAATGCTGCAGCTTTAAAACAGGTGCCATCCTGTGAATTTAACCCTTTTGAGGCTGTTAAAACCAATGTTATTGGGACACAAAATATTATTGAAGTAGCAATGGATAAAGGTGTTAAAAAAGTAATATTAGTATCTACTGACAAAGTGGTAAATCCTATAAATACTATGGGTACAACAAAATTATTAGCAGAAAAACTAATGGGGTCTGCTAATAGATATAAAGGTCCTCGTAAGACAATTTTCTCTTRTGTGAGATTTGGTAATGTACTTGGTACTAGAGGTTCTGTTATTCCTTTATTTTTATCTCAACTACAAGCAGGTAAATCAATAACTTTAACTCACGCTGATATGACACGTTTTGTAATGACTTTACAAAAAGCTGTTTCTTTAGTTTTACAAGCAGGACAATTGGCAAAATATGGAGAAACCTTTATTTTAAAAATGCCTTGTATTAAAGTAATTGATCTTGTTGAAGTTATTAGAGGGTCATATGCAAAACTAAAGGGTTTAAAATCTGTTGATTTAAATATAGTAGGTACTAGAGAAGGAGAGAAGTTACACGAAGAACTTCTTTTTGCTCATGAGCTACCTTATTGTATAGAAGAAAAAGAGATGTTAATCGTTGGACATACTCCAAATAAAAACACATCTGTTGATAAAAGTATTTATGATTCAGAATTTTCTTCTTATTTATCAGAGAAAGAAATTTTAGATTTATTATTAAATCTAGAAGATAAACAAGGTGTTTTATAAACTGTGAACTTTAAAAGGTTAGAAAAAAATATTGTTAGTGTTCTTGAAAGTAGATTAAGTTCAGGTAGGTTGTCTCATATATTTTCAGTGAGTCGTATGGCTTATGACCTAGCTAAATATTTTAACTTAGACTGTAATAGACATAAAATACTGGGTTTATTGCATGATTTATGCAAAGAAGAAAAAAGGCCTCTTCAAAAAAAGATTATTCAAAAGTATTATTCAAATGATTTAATTCTTTTAGAAAACTCAGCTTTATATCATGCAAAAACCTCATATTTTGAGGCACAAAAATTATTTTCATTATCTTCTGAATTTTTATCTCCGATATTATGGCATACAACGGGTAAATCCTGTATGAGTTTAGACGATAAGGTTTTATATATTTCAGATTATATTGAACCTCTTAGACCATGGTATGAAGACTCCTTTTTGCAAGATGCTAAAGATGATATAGATAAACTTTTATTAAAAATTTTAGTAAAAAAAATAAGTTATACAATGAAAAATAATAAACAAGTTCATCCAGATAGCTTAGATTGTTATAATTATTTAGTTTTAAATAAAGTATAAATGATGAAAAATTGGCTTAAAAAAATATTAGATTCTATTCCTGAGTTTCCTGGGGTGTCTTTATTAAAAAAACAAGAAGATTTTGTTGATTTAAAAACAACAAATTCAACTCCCTATAGACGAAAACTATTAGGTAGAATGTTATTGTTTATTGTTTTGTTGTTAGTTATATTTTTATTTCAAATTAATATTTATATGACTCAAACAAATTTAGAATTACAACAGGTTAATGGTATCAAGCCATATTCTATTGAAGAATATGCAACAGACAAACTTCAAAAAAGATATACCATTTTAGTGCTTGGTAAAGAAGATAGAAATAGAGCCGATACTATTATTTTATGTCATGTATTTTTAGATACAGGAAAGATTCATTTATTAAGTTTACCAAGAGATACTAGAGTACCTATCTTTAGAAATGATGAGCTAGTTTTAGATAAATTGAATCATACTTTTCGTTGGGGTGGTCTTAGAATGCTAAAGGACTCCTTAACGAGGTTTTTACAGATTAAAATAGATTATTCTGTTGTTGTTGATTTAAAATTATTTAAAAAAATAATAGATACCCTTGGTGGAGTCAAATTAGATGTTTTAAATGATTTGAATTACACAGATAAGGCTGGTGGGCTTACCATTAATATAAAAAAAGGTTTGCAAGTTTTAGATGGAGAAAATGCCGAAGGCTATGTTAGGTATAGAGCAGATGGTCATGGTGACTTAGGGAGAATAAAAAGACAAAGAAAATTTATTATGGCTTTTGAGGCCCGCTTAAGAAATTTATTTTCTTTTAGATGGAAAAACATCGCTTTTATGGGGCGTTTACCTAAGTTTATTGTTTCTTTATTAAAAGATGTTGAAACAGATTTAAGTGCAGATTTAATGTTTAAGCTTTTACTTAGATTTCGTAATATGAAAAAACAAAGTATTATTCATAAAACTCTTAAGGGTGAGGGGCTTTATTTACATGTTAAAAATTATAAAAAGAAAATTAGTTTTTATGTGTCTAGTAGGGCTGATAAAATAGCTTCTTATTCATGGTTTTTAGAAACAGAAGATATTCCAAATGAAATCCTAAATCCTTTAAGTAATATTGTATATAATTCACAAAAAAAATCAAATTTAACTAGTAAGAGTCAATCGAAACTTATATTAACTTCTAAGGTTAAAAGTATTACTTCAACAAAAGCAACTACTATTAGCGTCTTATCTAATGGATCTACAATAAAAAACACTTCAATTACTGGTGGTAAATAATGAACTTAATAGATGATGAAAAAGTTTATTATGAGTTAAATCCTCGTTTACTAACTTTAGGCTCAAAAAGCTTGTTTTGGTTGGTTAATTCAGTTTTATTGAGTGTATGGTTAATTTATAAGCTTGATATATTAAACTTAATAGAAACAAAAGTAGAATCAATTGCTATTTTATCATGGGTTGTTTTAAAGTTTTCTCATAACATTTGGATATTACCTCCACTATTATGTGGTTTGATTATTGCGATAACCAGAATCATGTGGAAAGAATACGCATATTTACTAGTTTCATTGAGTTCTTTAATTGTCTTGCAATGGTTTAGTCCTCAAATACAAGACTTGGGTCCAAGATTATTATTAATTTTGAGTCTATGTTTTTTGTTTTATCAAGAGTATGTCAGAGTGGGTACTAGATATATGGTGACTAACTTTAGAATCGAGTTTTTAACTCCTGGTTTTAGTACAAAAACTCGAACAGTTTTTTATACAAAAATTCAAGATATTCAAATGAATGTGGGAGTTTTTGGAAAAATCTTTGGTTNNKGMWCAATSWTMMYKWYTWYWTNWAGTNRASTTKGTRMWKRWKCGAYKSAAMGNMAAKTANMAYSKAGRCGYYARYRTWMATNCRGCRRWRMWAKSYSWAAMASSAKRAMMTTNWAGYAWWWYAAWWRAKKRKYWTAGCNNRAMTACGSWAWGMAWKATKTANNATSGRWWRMARARSTAMAWMAGSAWWTWCWMTCKRTNNYGGMWAAGTTNYRATTNYWAKTTWKAWCTAAANNYMMWAAATYAAMAWAAAWWSWTTGCCCAGTAATGCCTGATGACATTGGGCTTAATAAAAAAGCACAGGTATTGCCGACTTCAGTCGTTGTTAGGGTTCTTTTAATTGCTTGTAACTCACAAACATCTTTTTGAAATCCTTTAAAACCTTTGATGCCAGCTGATGCTAGTGTACGTAAAGGGCCAGCAGATAAAGTATTTACTCTGATTCCTCTTTCTCCAAACTCATTGGCTAGATATCTAACTTCTGCTTCTAGTGTTGCTTTAGCAATCCCCATTAGGCCATAATTTGGAATAGCTCGCTGAGAACCAATATATGACATGGTAACAATAGAGGCATCATCATTTAAGATATCTTTTGCGTACTTACACATATTTAAAAGAGTCCAAGAGCTGATTTGAACGGCAGACGTAAAATCTTCAATACTAACTTGGGAGATACCTTTAGCTAAAGCATTTTTATCAGCCCATGCTACGGAATGAACAACAAAATCAATTTTTCCGTATATTTCTTGTGCTTTATCAAAACAAGCCTTTGTTTGCTCTTCATTGGTTAAGTCACAGTCAATGATAAAATCTGCTTCAATTCTCTCTCCTAGGGGACGAACACGTTTTTCCATTGTTTCGCCTAAATAAGTAACTCCAAAGGATGCTCCTTGTTCTTTTAAGGATTGAGCGCAAGCCCACGCAATACTTTTTTCATTGGCAATTCCAAAGATGATTCCCTTTTTTCCTTTTAAATTCATAACGACTCCATTATTAAGATGTAAATTATATTTATTTTTTAGAATTGTACATGAATCATGAATAAAGTCAAAATGGATGTTCATATCTAATAAAAGTTTGAAAATCCAATTTGGAGCAAACAAATATCGAGAATGAAAATATTTATTTTAAACTTGTTTGCTAGAGTTTAATAGTGTTTATCCTTGTTTTTAAGAAGAGTATTCCAATAAAAAAGTAAATACTTATTTGTTTTGTATATTGTTGAAAAAAAAAAGATAAAAAAACTTGCATTTTCACTGAAAATTTTACTTTGTTTTTTTTTAAAAAGAAGAGTACAAAAAGAAAGAATAAGGAGATAAAAACTAGCGAAAAATCTTGTAGAGGGTATATTTAATAGGGTTTTTCAGCTTTGGTCTATTTTGGTTTTTTTTATTTACAATCTGATTCAATTCGTGATAAAGTTTGTTTGAGTTGTTAAGACCTTTGGGAGAAAACTAGAATGAATAAAGTCATAGATATTACAGATTTTTTATTTGACACAGATATTGATTTTGAAGAAGATGAAAGTCTTCCTTCAGTTGAAGATATTATTGATGATAAAAGTGCTCTTGAGTACATGGGTGAAGATGCCGTAGAGGTTCTACTCAGTGGTTATCATCATAGAAAGTTAAGCATCAGAATTAAATCTGCGAGTATGTTGTCTGAATTGTTTCCTAATGAGAAAACAATGAAATTATTTGAGTCAACTATTGTTAATAGATCAGAAAGCAGAGTTTTTCGTTTTCATGTTGCAAGACATGTTCAAGATTTAAATCAAGATATGGATGAAACAATTTTATCTTTGAGTGAGTCAAAAGGTTGTAATGATCGTATTTGCTCTATGATATTGATGGGATGTATGCGAACAAGCCATCATACTTTTTTATTACAAAGGTTTTTAGAAGATAGTAATGACGTAGTTAAAGTTGCAGCCTTTTTGTCTTTAATGAAATATTCTAACAAGTCTTTAGCGTCTACTTTACAATTATTTTTAAATCAAGCAACTTTATTACATGTTGAATTAATCAAAAAAAGTTTAACCTATTTTGAAGATAACTGTCATTATATAATGGTGAATGAGTTATTAAATGCTCGTTTTGATAGTTTACAACAAAATAACTTAAGGTATCATCCATACTATTATGAGCAATCTTATTCTCAAGAAAAACTATCTAAACTTGACCGTCATCCAGCAGCATCGGGTGATTTCAAACAAGAAGAAAAACTAGTATTATTTGATATTTAATTTTATTGGGTGAGTAATTTATTGCAAGAATCCATTTGATACATTAAAATCTTTTAAAATTGATATTGTTTGAGTTTATTCAAACATGCCTTATGCTTTAAATTATTAAATAACAAAGGAATATAACGTGGCAAAAGTTCTTTATTTGGCTTCTGAAATGGTCCCATATTGTAAAACAGGAGGACTTGCAGATGTAGCAGGTGCATTTCCTAAAGCTCTTAAAAATATGGGGCATGATGTAAAAACAGTTTTGCCTTACTATCATTTTATAAAAGAAGAAATGAAGCCTTATGAAAAATTTCATATTCATATATCCTCCCAAGCAGTTGATGGTATGTTTTTACGAAATAATAGTAATGACGGTGTAGACCGTTATTTTGTATATAATCCATATTATTATGATAGAAATGGTATTTATGGCGATGACCATGGAGACTTTGGTGATAATGATGAACGTTTTACTTATTTTTGTGAGGCAGCTTTATTATTATGCAAAATACAAAACTGGCAACCAGATATTGTTCATTTAAATGATTGGCAAACTGGTATTTTAGCTTCAATATTAAAGCTAAAATATGCAGATGACCCATTCTTTAAAAATACTAAAATAGTTTTTACTATACATAACCTAGCTTATCAGGGTTATGTGGCATCAGATGCTTATAAAAAGTTTGATTTACCACCTAGTATCATGAACTTTGATGGTATGGAGATAAACGGGGCAGCATCTTTATTAAAAGCAGGACTTCAATATTCTGACTTTATCACCACAGTAAGTCCAACTTACGCCAAAGAAATTCAAACAACAGAGTTTGGTTGTGGTATGGAAGACGTATTACGAGCAAATAATTATCGTTTAGCAGGTATATTAAACGGTGTTGATGATGATGAATGGAACCCACTAACAGATCAGTTTTTAGGAGAATATCAATTTGGGCCTGAAAACTTAGAGATTAAAGAGTCTTTAAAGCGTAAATTTTTATCAGAACTTGGTTTGCCTTATTGGTCACATGTTCCATTAATTGGAATGGTCTGTAGGTTTACTCCTCAAAAAGGTATTCAATTGATTGAGGCAGCTTTAGAAGAGATATTACATCAAGGAACTCAAGTAGTGATACTAGGGTCTGGTGATTCTAATTTTGCTAGTTTTTTAAAGAATCTTGAGCAGAAATACCCAAAACAATTAAAAACTTTTGTTACTTTTTCAAATGAGCTCTCTCATCAAATTGAAGCTGCTAGTGATTATTTTTTAATGCCTTCTAGATACGAACCTTGTGGACTAAATCAAATGTATTCATTAAAATACGGAACAATCCCTATTGTTTATAATACAGGTGGTTTAGCTGATACAGTTTTTGACTGTGATAAACATCCAGATCGTGGTAACGGTTATGTATTTTATGAATATAATAGGGGTAGTTTCATGGATGCGGTTAAAAGGGCTTTAGGTTTATATCAATATAAAGATATTTTTAAAATTGTAAGGCAACGTGGTATGACAACTGATTTTTCGTGGTATAAATCAGCAGAGACCTATGGAAAACTATATGATTACTTGTGTTTTGGACATTAAACTTTAATTGTTTGGTATAATTTATGAGAAGTGTTTTATCATTTTTTAAAGAGTTTAAAGATAATTCTTTAACCGTTGGCTCAATTTTTCCTTCTACTTCATATTTGGCAGAAGCTTTATCTAAAAATTTAAAAACTTTTGATGGTCCTAAAAAGATTATTGAAATTGGACCAGGTACTGGGCCAATTACTGAAGGCATTTTAAAATATGTAAAAGCAGGTGATACTTTTCATTTGGTAGAAGTAAACGAAACCTTTTGTGAACTATTAAATAAAATGGCAAAAAATGAATGGAAAAAACAACTAGAAGGTGTTGATTTTAAAGTTCATTGTTGTTACATGGAAGAAATAGGATTAGAGCATAAATTTGATTTTGTAATTTCTGGTTTACCTTTGAATAACTTTAAACCTGATGTTATTCAAAGTATTTTAACAGGTTATCAGAACCTTTTAACTAAAAATGGTAAATTATCTTATTTTGAATATTTATATGTCAGAAAAATTAAAGAAAAACTAAATGCTGCTATAAAAAGAGAAGTTAGTATGCCAAAGTATAAGCTATTAAATTCTTTTGTTGATGCTTATCAGGTTGATAAAGATGAGGTCTTTTTAAATTTTCCTCCAGCAATTGCACGTCATTTTACATTTCATTAAAATAAAGAAAATATATGTCTAGTTTAAGATATCTCGAAGATCACATTATTGAGTTTAAAGATTTACCCAAAGAAGCTGTAATCAAACAAGATATATTAAGAGAAGGTTTAGATTTTTCTTTAGATTCCCTTAAAATAGCTAAAGGTTATAAACCAAAAGATTACTTTATTTTTTCGTTTGATTTAGTGCCTATTAAAGATATGAAAAAATCTGAAAACTTAAACGCTCCTGAAGAAATTAAAGTGAGTGGAGGGGTTTTTGGGTTAAAAAAAACGGTTGTATCGGTAAGATTAAACCCTAAATCTCCATATAAGGTTGACCTTAAAAATGGTAAATTAGTTATTTTTGTAAATAACGACTTATTAGCAGATGTAGAGTATCACCCTATACCAGTTTTTTATCATAAAAAATTAAAAAATGGTAAAAAAATATCCGAGATTGCACCTGTTTTAGAGTGGGGTTATTTGGTTTACTTAACAGTCTATCGAATGTGCCAATACTTTAATAAAGAAGAGCAATGTCAATTTTGTGATTTAAATAAAAATTATAAACAACAAAGAGAGTCGGGTAGGGATTATACAGGTGTAAAATCACTAGATGAAATCATCGAAGCCTTAGAGCTAATTGCTCAAGAAGATCAAATATCTAAAGCAATTACAATTACTGGTGGCTCTATTATTACTGGTCTTAGGAATATGAGTGAAGTAGAGTTTTATGCTCCTTACGCTCAAGCTATAAAAGAAAAGTTTGATGATAAATGGATTATAAAAGCTGTTGTTCAAGCTTTTACTCAAAATGATTGTCAAACTTTAAAAGATAGTGGTGTAACTATCTATCATCCTAACTATGAAGTATGGGATAAAGATTTATGGCCACAAATTTGTCCTGGTAAAACAAGATGGATTGGGCGTACAGAATGGATGAAACGAATTGTTGATTCAGCAGAAGTTTTTGGTCCTGAAAATGTTATACCAAACTTTGTTGGTGGCGTAGAAATGAATAAAAATTATGGTTACTCTGATGTAGATCAAGCAATTGCATCAACAAAAGAGGGGCTAGAATTTTTTATGAGCAAAAAGATTATGCCAAGATTTACAAGTTGGTGCCCAGAGCCATATGCAAAATTAGGCCCCCAAGATGCACCAAAACTAGAGTATTTTATGAAACTACTAAGAGTATTTCGTGAAACTTTTCATAAATATGATTTACCAACCCCAAAAGGGTATGGTCCTACAGGTCCAGGTAATGCTGTATTTAGTGTGTCTGCTTTTATGGATGTTTTGTAGTTGGTTGTACTTTAGTCTAAAATCTTAATTTGGGAACTTTTATGGTAGCAATTTGGCTGGCAACAGTTTCATCATAATAAAAGTTGATTCTAGGATTATTTCTTTTGTAAGATTGTGTGAAAAACATTCTTCATTGATTTCATCAAATAGAATTTATTAGTCAGGTTTTGATTATGAGGATAAAACTTTTAACCCTAATGGCTTTTCCATAACATCAAAGTCTCTATCTTTATATAGTAAATATAAATTATTTTCGATACAATATGTACCAATTATCATATCAACAGTTTTCCTAACTGTAATGCCTTTTTTTCTTAATACTCGAAAGTTATCCGCTGATTTTATAGCAATAAAAGTATCAATCATTTTTAATATAGGTAAATACATTAAATTTTTTTTTGCTAAATTATAATCTTTATCTAATTTAAAACCTCTTAAAACTTCAGCAAGGATTAAATCACCTATCACAATCTCTTCTTTACCTAAACAATTATCAAGTTTGTTGGTTTGCCAATTATTTACTCCATTAAAATAATCTATCCAAACAGAAGAGTCTGTTAATATTGTCATTCAAGCCTCATATCTTCTAAATTTCCATCCCAATTTAATTTTCCTCGTAAATTTCTAATAGCTGACTGTTTATTTATTTGAACAAATAAACGTAACGCCTCTTCAACAGTAGATTTTTTAGTTTTATCTTGACTAAATAAAAGTGCTTCGTTCATTAATTTATCATCAATTATTATATTAGTTCTCATATATTCTCCGATGTGTAAGCTTTGGTAATATTATACACATTCGGTCAAGATAAGTCAATATCTTCAAAATCATGTTTGGTCTATATAAAAAGTAGTATAATTATTAATAATGTTTTAATTTCCCAAAATAATTTGACTATATTTCATCTTTAATTTATTATTTATAGGTATTTATCATGATTTTACTATTTTATGTTATGGTAAAATATGTCATATAATAACTATTAAATCTTAGGATTATTTCTTTTGTAAAGTTACCAAAAACATATCCTTTGTTGGTATTTTGGTTTTGATTTCATCCAATAGGATGTACTCTTGATTTGGCTCCTCTTTCCTTTAGTAGGCGACAGATTTCCAATGCGAGAAATATTTTTGTAAAACTATTACTTTTCTTGTAACATTTTATAAATAAACCCGTAAATAAAAGTTCCATTTATAAAAAGAGTCTCTTCTACAAAAAGAACTTATGGTACACGCCCTTCTTATGAGTTAGGAAAGAATTTAAAAAAATTAGGGATTGATCTAAATCAAGCAGGTAATAGAGTCTTTTTACCTTACTTTAAATCAAGTAAAGCTCCTGGAGCATATCATAGAAAAGTTCACACAAATAAATATTACAAAAATGTGAAAGAAAGATTAGAAGAAGCAAACTCTAAAAGTGAAGCTTTAGAAATATTAAATAATATTAGAGAGAACCTTTTAAAGGATACTTTTAATTATTAATGGAGCTATAAGAGAATGAAAATATTTGAAATTAATTCAGATTGTGATAAATACGAAGGAATGGTTGATGAGGCATATGTTAAATCCAATTATGATGATGACTATATACAAGACTTTGATGATGATATGTTTTTATCGAATACTCCAATTGTAAAAAATTGGATTGGTGTAAATCTTTTACCTGTTGCTGATAAATATAAAGGAAAAAAAAGTGATTTTCCAAATTTCTATTCTTCAGCTCCTTTATTCAGCTTAAAATCTAAAAACATTTTACTTCCCCACTTGACCAAATTAGGAGTTTTTTATGAATTTATTGTTAGTGAAAAAGAAAAATATTATTGTTTTAAAGTGACAAACTTATTAGATGGATTTTTAAATCATCAAAACTCTATTTTTAAGCGATTTTCTAGTTCAAATAGAATAATGTCGATTGAAAAGTTTATTTTTAAAAATGAACTTCGGAGTACTTTTATTTTTAGAATTCCTGAAAGAAAATCCCCTATATTTTGTAATGAAAGACTTAAAGAAATCATAGAACAACATAAGTTAAAAGGGTTTGTTTTTTCAGAAATTGGAGAATATAAAATAAAAAATTGATTCTTTTTCTAAAAATCTAATTTTATTTGTGTCTCAAACTTTGGTTTGTGTTTGTAGCAATCATTAATTAGAAGTTTTTGTTTCGGTTTTTTATAGTTGGTAGTTTTTATCCCAAGCAAAGACACTTTCAATCTAGCTACTATTATCTAAAGTTGTAAGTCTATCGTGTGTACAATTGTCAGGCTTTTCGCAGTTCCCAAATCTAACAATCAAATCAAAAGGAGCCAGAAAGTATGAAAAAAAAAGCCTTTTTAAACCTACTGGCTTTGCATAATTTTTTCCTTTGATAATCATTGGTTTGGCTTTCTGGCTCTCTTATTTGAGACGTTAGGTCCTGAGCCGAAATGGCTGTTGATGCCAGATATGAAAGTACTGTTCTTTGATGATAAATTCTATTGAATTTATCTTATTCGTGGAATATATAAATTTGAATAAATCACGACTTTTTGAAAACTAGAAACTTGTGAAAGGTACGGTTNCCAGCCATTTTCTCTTTAATAATCTCTTTTTTTAAGGCTACAATACTTGTATTTGATACTCCCTCGCTAAGTCTAGCATAGGCAACACACTGTACCTCCACTACCAGACGTGAAAAGTCTATTTTCTAGTTGATGAAATATTTTGTAAAATTAACTTTTATTTCTTTTTTATCATTGGTTTGAATTTGTAACAATCATTAAAATAGTTCAGAATGACTTCTTAATTGCGTATTCCAGTAACTTCGACCACCTAAAATCGCTTAGAAAATTAAAAAAAACATGCTATTGACATAGCTCATTAGTAGGTTGCTTTTTATAGTATAAAGTGGTCGAAGTTACTGGAATACGCATACGGACTGTTTTCTTTGATGATAGACAATTTAACTACAAAACGCTTTTTAATTTCAGTGGAGAATATAGATTACCATTTACATAAACTATAATTTAATCACTTTTCATTTAGCAACTTCATCATTGATGAGGTTAGACCTTTTAAAGCTACGTCAGAACCTGAGTTTACAACACCCATTAAAATTAAGTTAGCATCCGGAATAATAATATACATCGCATAATTTAGTTCATTACTACCAACCATTGTATATACAAGTCCATTAGCCCAAGACTTCTTACTTACTCCCCATCCACCATTTGCAACTCCATCTTCATATTCTTTGAATAGATATGAAGCAGTAGAACTCTTCAAAAGATCTGAGTTCCCTTTTGCTGAATTTAACATTTCTATTAGGAAAGCCTCCCATGATTTAAAGTCACAATGTATCGACCCAGCTGCTGCAATTGAAACAGGATTATCTGCAGTTTCCTTGGCCTCAGTAAGATTTGGAATGGAGGTCAATTTACCCTCTATAAACTTATGTCCCCATGGTTGATCAGGTATTCTTAAGTCTTTTGTAGCACTTGCACCAAATCCACATGAATTCATCTTTAAGGGGGTGAAAACATACTTTTTCATTGATTCTTCCCAAGACATATTTGTTACTTTAGCAGCTATTTGACCTAAAATGACATAGTTTGAGTTAGAATACTCAAACTTCTCCGCTGGCATGAAATCAGGAGGAAGTTTAAAAATATCTTCTATTAGACCATTTCGTACCTTTTCAATTTCGTACTTTTTTTCTGTTTGCGCCATTAAGTTTTTTTGATTTTTTACTTTGATAACTTCAGGGATGCCAGAAGTATGGGTTAATAAATATTTTATTTTGACTCCCCTATAAGAGTGAATGATATTTTTTGGGAAAAATTTGCTAAGTGAATCTGTGAAACTTAGGTTTCCTTGATCCACAAGAGATGCAATTAAGTAAGCCACCATTGATTTGGAGCAAGAACCTATGTGCCATAGGTCTTCAGACTCTACTTTACCATCATGATTATTTGCTCTCTTACCATAATACTCATAGCTTTTGATTCCATTCTCTATTCTCTGAATTGCAATAGCTGGAATGTTATTTTCTTCTGCTGTTTTATCTATATCATACTTATAGTTAATTTTTTTATTATTCATTTAATTCCCGAAAGACAGCCTTTTAACATGAAAAAACTATTTTATTTTTAAATTTAACTAACTTAAAATGATGCTTACATAGGAGTTCTACTTTAAGCTTACAAATCAACTGCATAATTCTTGATATGTTTGTAACAATTGAAGACATAAACTTTTTTAATCTTTTCTAATGTAACATTTATACCTTTAAATTTTTGTTAAAAAATATTGTTTAATTGTAACACATTCAAGTATCTAACTCTTCGCTAGCTATTTCAAGGGGATTCAGCAGATTGCTATATATATTTCCTAACACTTTTATACATTAATTTAAACAATAACCTACTTTCAAAAATAAAGTCAACCCACACATTGCAACTACAATTTCAAGCAAATTCGGCCCTATTCGTTAAAAAGGAACAAATCAGTTTATGTAATATGATCAAAGTGTATTCTTAACCAACTCAATTTCTTTTAAATATAGACATTAAAGTTTGTAGGTTTTGTATCTGTGTAATTCCCATCTTTATCGCTACAACGAGTCTAATTAGGCGCTCGAACGGAATTGTGTGTCCAGCTAACTGGGTCTGAGATGAGGGTAGGTCCCTCGAAGTCGTTGTACAGACGAAGGCTTCAAACCACCAAATGCTGTTGTAGTAAAGAGCTATGGTAGTGAGCGATTTGGAAAAGGCTGGCAATGATCAGTCAGGTATGAATTAAGGAGTTGAACGAAAGTGAACCACTGATGACATATCGAAAGTCGTAATTGATGCCAAAACTAGGATTTTAGTTCCAATTCTAGGATTAGTGTAGCGGATATCTGTTTACTGGCTACATGGCATTCGGTGTTTAGGTGGCAAGAACTTAATTTGGGCTTAGGCTTGGAAATGGAGAACCTGATTTATAATGTAAAGGTAAGATACAAGTGGCATTCCCATAAGTATAGAGCGCCGATGTATAGGTCAGGGGCGGAGTCATTCGTAGTATCTGTGAAGATTTTGTAATGAAATTGGAGAAAAGGGATGGCCTTGTTTAGTCTTTATTGTATTTACACCCAATTAATTTTGGTAGGATTGTACTATAAAGACAGGGTATTTTTAGGATAGGCATTTGACTGTGTTAAGAATATTGAACAAGAAGAGCCGTATGAAGTGAGAGCTTCACGTACGGTTCTGTGAGAGCCTTGGGGGGAAGTACCCCTTGGCTACTCGACAGAACATATGAAGTATATGGCTATATGTAGCACATGGCTTTGCAAAGACTTTTCCTTTTAGATGGTAGCTTTAGTGATGCTCTAGCCCTTTCAATTGAGACGTTAAATCCTGGGATTCTTGGATTTAGTAAGGTTGCCAAAAAAATATCCTCTGTTGGTATCTTAGTTTTAATTTCATCAAATAGGATGTACTCTTGATTTGGTTCCTCTTTCCTCTGGTAGGCGACAGATTTCCAATGCGAGAGACCTTATTGTAAAGCTATTACTTTGTTGTTACTTATTTTGAGGAGGTAGCCAATAAACTGCTTACGATTTCATCAATTTCTCCCTGTTGGTTAAATTTTTGAAGCCATCATTATTTGCAATACTGGTGTTTTGGTATCGTATATTCAATTGTAGCTAAGTTAAAACACGAGTGACGTTTTTGTGAGATTATTGCTCTGATGATAAATTATTCAGGAGGTTACTTTTTTCTGGTTTATATTTTGAGAGTATATTCAAAAGTTAAGATATTCTGCTTTGTTGAGAGTTTTTTCATATTGATACCTCCTCTTAAAAGCTAGTTTTATTTGTGTCCTAAACTTTGGTTTGTGTTTGTAATAATCATCAATTATTATTTGGTTCAAATTTCAAATATGGTAATTTATCATTTAGAGGTTTTTGTTTTGGTTGTTCATAGTCGGTAGTTTTTATCCCAAGCAAAGACACTTTCAATCTAGCTACTATTATCTAATGTTGTAAATCTTACGTGTCTTTAATTGTCGAGTTTTTCGCAGTCCCAATCTATACGCTTCAAAGGAACTTTGAAACTTGAATAAATTTCCGATTAAAAACACATGGATCTGCATAATTTTTTCCTTTGGTGATAGCGATGTGGTTTCAAACCCCTCTGAGCTTAGTCGTTAGGCCCAGAGCCGAAATGGCTGTTGATACCAGATACGAAAGTATTGTTCTTTGATGATAAATTCTATTGAATTTATCTTATTGATTGCATGTTTAAATTTGATTGATTATAGACTTTTTGAAAGCTAGAAACTTATGAAAGGTACGGTTTCCAGCCATTTGCTCTTTGATAATCTCTATTTCTGAGGTTACAGTTTTTCAATTTGAAACTTCCACGCTAAGTCTAGCATAGGCAACACACTGTACCTTCACGAGAAGACGAGAGAAAGCTTTGGACCTTATTGTATCGTAAATACAGTATGATTGACGGTAGCAATCCTTTTGCTCTTTGATAATCTAATTTTCTGATGGTATAAATTTCTATTTGCTACCACCTCTCTATTCTGCCGTAGGCAGCACACTGTACCTCCACTACCAGACGTAAAAAGTCTATCTGCTTTGTTGATGAAAACTTTTGTAAAATTAGCTCTTATCTCTTCTAATAATTTTATTTAAATCTGTAGCCAACCTATTTTCATTCTTTAATAAAATTACAATTTAGATTACTACTTTATAACTCTCACAAATAACTTCAAAAACAGAGTCGTAAGTAAACAGCCTAAAATGTTTATAATGTTTTTGTAAGTTATCATTCATCCAATTTGAATTATTTAAAATTTCAAAACTACTGTCCGATGAAACTACTGGATCATAATCGTCAAAGTCAAACTCTCTATACTTCTTTACATTAATAAAAACTATCTGATATTTGATCCACCTAAACGTCCCATTATATTCAGTTAAAAGCTCTGAATTAAATTCACCCCTCAATTCTAAAGTAGACATTTCTTTTAAATATATAAAAGTATCTAGATATATAGCATCTCTGCCTTTAGCATAACCAAACTGAAATTTTATAGGTATAGCTTTTTCCATAGTATTAATCTCTCCTAATTTATACTAATGTTGTAACCATATATTCAAGGACTATTTTATATTATTATCTCAATAAAAGCATTAACTTTACGTGCCTTTAATTGTCATCCTTTTCGCTACAACGAGTCTAACAAATCAATCCAACGGAATTTAAAAGTACGGAAATTTGAGGAATTTTACAACCTAATCTCCATTCTTATTTCTCTCCTTGATGTAGCTATATGTACTTTCAAATCCCCTCAGCTTTACGTTAAATCCTGGGATTATTTCTTTTGTAAAGTTGCCAAAAATATATCCTTTGTCGGTATTTTAGTTTTGACTTCATCAAATAGGATGTACTCTTGATTTGGTTCCTCTTTCCTCTGGTAGGCGACAGATTTCCAATGCGAGAGACGTTATTGTAAAATTATTACTTTGTTGTTACTGATTTTGAAGAGGTAGCTAATAAACTGTTTACGATTTCATCATTTTCTCTCTGTTTGTACAACTTTTGAAGTCATCACTATTTGCAATACTGTTGCTTTGTAATCGTATACCTAATTGTAGCTAAGTTAAAATACGAGTGACGTTTTTGTGAGATTATTGCTTTGATGGTAAGTTTTTCAAGAGGTTACTTTTTTCAAGTTTACATTTTGAGAGTATATTCAAAAATAATGATATATTCTTTGTTGAGAGTTTTTTTATATTGATACCTATTCTTAAAAGTGAGTTTTTATTTGTCCTAAACTTTGGTCTGTATTTGTAGTAATCATTAATTGATTAACAGGGTCAAATTTCAAATATGATAATTTATCATTTAGAGATTTTTATGCTATAATCTCAATAGCTAACTTTCTATTCCTAGCAAGATCACTTTCAATAAAGTTACTATTACTAAAAGTTGTAAGTCTAACGTGTATACAATTGTCAGGCTTTTCGCAGTTCCAATCTAACTATACGCTTCAAAGGAACTTTGAAACTTGAATAAATTTCCGATTAAAAACACATGGCTCTGCATAATTTTTTCCTTTGGTGATAGCGATGTGGTTTCAAACCCCTCTGAGCTTAGTCGTTAGACCCTGAGCTGAAATAGCTATATATACAGCATACGAAAGTATTGTACTTTGATGATAAATTCTTTTGAATTTATCCTATTGGTTGCATGTATAAATTTGAATAAATCAGACCTTTTTGAAAACTAGAAACTTGTGAAAGGTACGGTTTCAACCCATTTGCTCTTTGATAATCTCTTTTTTTGAGGCTACAATATTTGTATTTGATACTTCCTCGCTAAGTCTAGCATAGGCAACACACTGTACCGTCACGAGAAGACTAGAGAAAGCTTTTGACCTTATTGTATCGCAGATATAGTATGATTGACGGTAGCAATCCTTTTGCTCTTTGATAATCTAATTTTCTGATGGTACAAATTTCTATTTGCTACCACCTCTCTCTTCTGCCATAGGCAACACACTGTACCTCCACTACCAGACGAAAAAAGCCTATTTACTTTGTCGATGAAATTTTTTGTAAAATTCACTCTATTTTCTCTTCTACCATTTGTTTGAATTTATAGCCTGTCTATTCCTACAAAAGCAACTACTACCCTGACACATAGGAACTCTAGCAAATTATTAGAAATATTAATGCAACTATTTATACTCTGGAGGAACTATATTCAAAATATGTTTTTCAAATATTTCTGGTATTAATTGTAAGGTTCTTTCTTTGCCCAACATTTCGCAATCACTTATAGCATCTTGCAAAATAATCGGATTGATTTGCTTAATTACATCCAGAGATAATGGTGCATAACTGAGATGCCAAGGTTCAGGGTTCATACCACCAATAAATTTTGCATAAGGTCTAAAAAATCCAAATTCATGCATATGAAGATCTAACCATTGATGGAGTTTGTAAAAAACACCACCCTCAATAGTCTCTTCTGGTAATAGTCTCACTCTATAATCATCAGGAATTGTAGATCGATCAATTACATCTATTTCTGTTCCCCATTGGTGACGACTACCACCTGGTAAAGCAGACCAATCTAATATATGCCAAATAATTTCATCCTCAGTCATACCCTCTCTATTAATGACATTACCGTTAATATCAAAAAATGGTTTCTTGCCTGTATATTTATGATTCCAAATCCTTAATTGTGTTTTAAAGTCTCTAAAAGATGAAAAAGGCTCCATCAAAATTCCATCATCCTCAGCTGATAATGTCATTTGTAAAAAAGCCTCACATACTTCACTTTGAGCCGCAAATCGAGGTTGCTTAATTTGTTTAATATGTGTTCTAGCTTTACCAGTAATTTCTTCTGTTGTTAAAGTTTTCATAAAATAATCCCATTCAGTTTTGACTTTTTATTATGATACTTTCAATAATTAAACTTCTGCAACCTTTTAACAGCTTTATTTATTGCTTAAATGTTTTAAAAAATAATATTTATATTATTTCATACGCTATATAATAAAACATTTCTGTCTGCCTACTTTTAGTAAATTAATAAGTTTTACGTATCTATAATTGTCATCCTTATCGCTACAACGAGTCTAACTAGGCACTCCAAAGGAACGGTGTGTCCAGCTAGCTGGACTTAAGATGAGGGTAGGTCCCTCGGAGCCGCTATACAGATAGAGGCTTCAAACCACCAAATGCTGCTGCAGTAAAGAGCTGTGGTAGTGAGCGATTTGGAAAAGGCTGGCAATGATCAGTCAGGTGAGAATTAAGGAGTTGAACGAAAGTGAACCACTGAAGATATGTCGAAATTGGTAGATGATGTCAAAACTAGGATTTAGGTTCCAATTCTAGGATTAGTGTAGCGGAAATCTGTTTATTGGCTATGTGACATCCGGCATGAAGTGGCAAGACCTTAATTTAGGCTTAAGTTCGGAACTGGAGAACCTGATTTATAATGCTAAGGTGGGATGCAAGTGGAGTTCCCATAAGTATAGAGCACCGATGTATATTTCAGGGGCGGAGTCATCCGTAATATCTGTGATGGTTTTGTAATGAAACTGGAGAAAAGGGATGGCCTTGTTCGTCGTATTTATATTAACAACTAAAGAGAAATCTCTAGGATGATTATATGGAAAAGACAAAGTCTTTTAACATAGGCAAAAAGTTGTTTGTTCAAGCGTTCAAACAAGTTAAGAAGAATGATGGTACCAGTGGTATTGACGATGTTAGCATCGAAGATTTTGAAGATAAGATTAGTAGTAATCTTTATAAACTTTGGAATCGTACCTCCTCTGGTAGCTACTTTCCTCCACCTGTTTTACAGGTGAAAATCCCTAAGAAGGATGGAGGAGAGAGAAAGCTTGGTATACCAACTGTTGGTGACCGAGTTGTTCAAACAGTGGTGAAGAATATTCTAGAGCCAGATCTTGAGAAGATATTTCATGAGGATTCGTATGGATACCGACCGAAAAGATCAGCTCATATGGCTGTGGAAAAAGTTTCACAAAGATGTAGAAAGAAAGCTTGGGTCTTAGATTTAGATATCAAAGGCTTCTTTGACACCATTCCTCATGATTTAATGATGAAAGCGGTGAGAGCACATACAGATTGTAAGTGGATAATTTTGTTAATTGAACGTTGGCTCAAAGCTTCTATTCAACTTGAAGACACAAGTATAATTGAAAGAACAGAAGGTACACCACAAGGTGGATCAATTTCGCCTTTATTGGCAAATTTGTTTTTGCATTATGCTTTTGACGACTGGATGAGTAGAAACTATGGGTACATTCAGTTTGCAAGATATGCAGATGACATAGTCTGTCATTGTAGTTCTAGGAAGCAAGCCGTTTGGCTCCAAGCTAGATTAGAAGAACGTTTTAAGCAAGTGGGTTTAACGATCCATCCAGATAAAACGAAAATAGCCTATTGTAAGAATGGTGATAGAAAAGATCCCTATCCTCGTATTTCCTTTGACTTTTTAGGTTTTACATTTAAGCCTAGGAAGTGCATGAACAGGAAGACTAAGAAGATATACTTAGGGTTTACCCCTGCTATATCTAAAGAATCGAAGAAGAGTATTAAAAGTAAGATTAAAGATTGGGCTTTAAAGAGACTAATTGCTTACGACTTTTTCTCGTTGTCTGCTAAGTTTAATAAGATTATACATGGTTGGATCAACTATTATGGAAAATTTGGAATACATGAAATGAGTGATATCTGGCAATATTTGCATGATAGAATGGCATCATGGATTCGAAATAAGTACAAAAAGGTTAGAAGTTCTATTATAAGAACTTACAATTATATAAAGGTTATGAAGAAAGCTAATCCAAATCTATTTGCACACTGGAGATTATGTTAAAAGTGCCGAACAAGAAGAGCCGTATGAAGCGAGAGTTTCACGTACGGTTCTGTGAGAGCCTTGGGGGGAAGTACCCCTTGGCTACTCGACTTGAAATATGAAAAAATTCCTATTTGAAACACGTTGTTTTGCATCACTTTTCCCTTTGATGATAGCGATGTGATTCCAAGGCCCTCTGAGTTTTACGTTAAATCCTAGGATTATTTCTTTTGTAAAGTTGCCAAAGACATATCCTTTGTTGGTATTTTAGTTTTGACTTCATCAAACAGGATGTACTATTGTTTTGGAGCCTCTTTCCTTTGGTAGGCGACAGATTTCAAATGCGAGAGACGTTATTGTAAAACTATTACTTTGTTGATACCAATTTCAAGAGGTAGCCAATAAACTGCTTACGATTTCATCACTTTCTCTCTGTTGATTAAATTTTTGAAGTCATCTTAATTTGCATACTGTTTTTTTGTATCCATAAATCCAATTGTAGCTAACTTTAATGCCGTAGCACCTTTTTGTAAAATTATCGCTCTGATGATAGACTTTACAGGAGGTTACTTTTTTCTGGTTTACATTTTGAAAGTATATTCAAAAATTAAGATATTATTGCTTTGTTGAGAACTTTTTTATATTGATACCCCTTCTTAAAAGCTAGTTTTATTTGTGTTCTAAACTTTGGTTTGTATTTGTAGCAATCATCAATTATAATTTGGTTCAAATTTCAGATATGATAATTCATCATTTAGAGGTTTTTGTTTCTATAAATTCTAGTTGGTAGTTTTTATTCCAAGCAAAGACACTTTCAGTTTAGTTACCATTATTTAAAATTATAAGTCTTACGTGTCTGCAATTGTCAGGCTTTTCGCTGTTTCTAATCTAACAATCAAATTCAAAGGAACCAGAAAGTACGAAAAAATAAGCCTTTTTAAACCTACTGGCTTTGCATCATTTTTTCCTTTGGTAATCATTGGCTTGACTCTCTGGCCGTGTGTCCAGCAATCTGGATTTAAGATGGGAGTAGGTCTCTCGAAGCCGCTATACAGATGGAGGCTTCAAACCACCAAATGCTGCTGTGGTAAAGAGCCATGGTGGTGAGCGATTTGGAAAAGGCCGGCAATGATCGGTCAGGTATGAATTAAGGAGTTGAACGAAAGTGAACCTCTGGTGATACGTCGAAAGAGTCGAAACGATGTCAAAACTAGGATTTGGGTTTGAGTTCTAGGACGAGTGTAATGGTTATCTGTTTACTGATTACATGGCATCCGGCGTGAAGAGGCAAGAACTTAATTTAGGCTTAAATTCGGAACTGGAGAACCTGAACTATGATGTTAAGGAAAGATACGAGTGGTATACCCACAAGTATAGAATACCAATGTATGGTTCAGGGGCGGAGTCATCCGTAGTATCTGTGAAGATCTTGTAATGAGATTGGAGAAAAGGGATGGCCTTGTTTAGTCCTATTATATTTACAACCATAGAGAAATCTTTGGGATGATTATATGAAAAAGACAAAGTCTTTTAACATAGATAAAATGCTGTTTGTTCATGCGTTCAAACAAGTAAAGCAAAACAAAGGTGCCTGTGGTGTTGATGGAGTATCCATCAAGGATTACGAAGATAAGATTAGTAATAATCTTTACAAACTTTGGAATCGATCCTCATCAGGTAGCTACTTTCCGCCACCAGTCTTACAGGTGAAAATACCTAAAAAAGATGGTGGAGAGAGAAAACTTGGTATACCTACAGTTGGTGACCGAGTTCTTCAAACACTTGTAAAGAATATCCTAGAACCAGATATTGAGAAGATATTTCATGAGAACTCTTATGGATTTCGACCGAATAGATCTGCTCATGATGCAATAGGAAAAACGATACAAAGGTGTAAGAAGAAGGATTGGGTTTTAGATGTAGATATTAAAAATTTCTTTGATAGTATTCCTCATGACCTCTTGATGAAAGCTGTAAGATTCCATACAGACTGCAAGTGGATAATCCTACTAATTGAACGTTGGCTTAAAGCCCCTATTCAATTGGAAGATGGAAGTATAATTGAAAGAACTAAAGGAACTCCTCAAGGTGGAGTAATATCCCCTTTGCTGGCGAACCTGTTTCTTCACTATGCTTTTGATCATTGGATGGATAAGAATCATAAACAAATCTCTTTTGAGAGGTATGCGGATGATATTATTTGCCATTTGGAGACTAAGAGTCAGACAGTATTATTTCATAAGGAGTTGAGTAAACGATTTAGTGAGATGGGGTTAGAGCTTCATCCTATTAAAACAAAGATTGCTTATTGTAAAGACAGCTATAGACACGACAACTATCATACTATTTCTTTTGATTTTCTAGGTTTTACTTTTAAACCAAGAAAATGTATAAATAGTAAGACTGGAGAGATCTATAACTACTTTTGTCCAAGTATATCCTTAGCTTCGAAAAAGAAACTAAGAGGTGTGATAAAGAGTTGGATATTGAAGGATCGTATAGTATATGATTTCTATTCACTATCTGCTGTTTTGAATCCCATTATACGTGGTTGGATTAACTATTTTGGAAAGTTTCGAAAAAGTGGGATGAGTGATGTTTGGAGATATCTTCATGATCGTATCGTCTCATGGATTCGAAGAAAGTACAAAAGACACAGTTCAACTTATGGAAAAGCTTATAGGTTTATGATTACTATGATGAAAGCCAAACCTACTTTATTTGCGCATTGGAAAGTATGTTAAAACTCTGAACAAGAAGAGCCGTATGAAACGAGAGTTTCACGTACGGTTCTGTGAGAGCCTGGAGGGGAAGTACCTCTGGGCTACTCGACCTCTGATTTGAAACGTTAAATCCTAGGATTATTTTTTTAGTAAGGTTGCCAAAAACATATCCTCTGTTGGTACTTTAGTTTTGACTTCATCAAGTAGGATATACTATTGTTTTGGAGCCTCTTTCCTTTGGTAGGCGACTGATTTCCAATGCGAGAGATATTATTTACTCTCTATGAATGAGTTGTTTATCTTTAATTGAAAGGATATAATCTTCTAATGAAATTCATACTTTTTATTTTTATATTTACTAGCAATACTTTTTACTCTATATCGAACGAATATTTTGATAAGGATGTACTCAAATATAACAATCAAACTCAATTTTTTCATGGAATCAAATTTATTGAGGGGTCTTACGATAAAGTAAATTTAAAAGAAGGTTTTAAATGGGTCAAATTATCCGCAGAAAATAGATATTGTCATGCAAACACATACATGAGCTTGAGTAATTATTATGGATTTAATATGCCAGTTAATAAAGCTAAAGCCAAAAAATTGATGCAACTAAGTGAAGACTGTCAAAAAAGTGATGATTCTAATTTCTACTACTTTAATTATAATGACCTAATAAAAGCAGAACAATCAAACAAACCAGAATCTATGTTTAAATTAGGACAAATGTTTCTTTATGGATTAATGGCTCCGCAATTAGAGAAATATGGAGTAAAGTGGATTCAAAAATCTTCAAATGCTGGCTATTTACAAGCTCAACATACTTTGGCTATCTTAAGTTTCTGTAATAAGCATCCGATTTATTCTCCAAAGAATGCACTCCGTTTAATTAGATCTTCAGCGGCTAATGGACTAGCAGAGTCCTCCTCTCTATTAGGTGAGCAATATTTTAAAGGTGAGCATATTGCAAAGAATCTAGTTTTAAGCTATCAATGGATCGTAATTGCTTTATCTCAAACAGTAGATGTATATGAAATACCTTATTATAAAAAACAGCTACAAGAAGTAAAAAAACATTTAACCAAAATTGAAGTATCACTAGCGGAAAAAAATGCTAGAAAGTGGATTAATACGTTTAAAGCAAAGAAAATGAATCACTTTAATAATTCCAACATTAACTTAATGGGATTACTAAAAATGAATCAATAAACTAAAGTTCTATATATTAAGATAGTTATGTCTTTTTATGTCTTTTTATATCTTTTTTAATTCAAGCTTTAACACAATCGATAATCTTCTTTCAAAAACAAACTTAATCTTCATATTATTACCATAATTTATCATTTAGAGGCTTTTGTTTTTATAGCTTTTATTCCAAGCAAGGACACTTTTCAATCTCCTTTGGTAAGCGACAGATTTCCAATGCGAGAGACGTTATTTCCAATTGAAGAAGCTTATAAAAAGTAAAAGACAACTTGTAAAGTTGAATAGCAAGCAGTTAAATTTTTTAAAAAATAATTTAAGCGATATAAAAGGCTCTATTAGTACTGAAATATGGTACTATAGAATAATGAAGAAGAAACATTTAAAAATTTTAGAACAAATATATTGTAGACCAACAAGTGCAAATATAAATTGGAAAAATATTGAAGCTTTATTTTTAGCTTTAGGAGCAGACGTTTCTGAGAGAGCTGGCTCTAGAATTGCAGTTGTATTATTTGGAGAAGTCAGAGTATTTCATAGACCACACCCTTCTCCTTCAACTGATAAAGGTGCAGTGGCAAGTATTCGTAAATGGTTTGAAGAAAATGAGGTATTACCATGAGTATAATGGAAGTAAATTCTTATAAAGCAAAAATTGAGTATGACTCTGATATTGATATGTTTAGAGGTGAAATTCTTGGATTAAATGGTAATGCTGATTTTTATGGTGAAAACCCTAAAAATTTGAGAATAGAGTTTCAAAAGTCTTTAGATGTATTTTTAGAAGTTTGTGAAGAAAAAGGAATAAATCCAATTAAAGAGTATTCTGGCAAATTTAACCTTAGAATTGCTCCTAAACTTCATAGTAAAATAGCTATTCAAGCATTAGCAGAAGAAAAAAGTCTTAATCAATGGGTGATGGATATTATTGAACAGAATATTTACCATCAAGCATAGTTTTATTTATTCCTAGCAAGCTCACTTTCAGTCTAGCTACCATTATCTAAATTTGTAAGCCTTACGTGCCTGCAATTGTCGAGCTTTTCGCTGTTCCAATCTAACACAGCGCTTGATAGGAACGTGAACATACCAAGTATATAGCTATATGAGTCACATGGCTTTGCAAAATTCTTTCCTTTTAGATGAGAGCTTTAGTGATGTCCCCGCCCTTTCAGCTTAGACGTTAAATCCTGGGATTATTTCTTTAGTAAGGTTGCCAAAAACATATCCTTTGTCGGTATTTTAGTTTTGACTTCATCAAATAGGATGTACTCTTGATTTGGTTCCTCTTTCCTCTGGTAGGCGATAGATTTCCAATGCGAGAGACGTTATTGTAAAATTATTGCTTTGTTGACAACAATTTCAAGAGGTAGCTTATAAACAGTTCATGATTTCATCAATTTTTCTCTGTTTTTATTAAGTGAAAGTTATTCCAAAGAACCATCGTATATATCATAAATATCAAAACCCATACTAGCATTTAATGAAGCCATCGTAAGAATTGCTCTAGCTGAAATTTGTGGACCATCACCAGCATAAAGATAATCTGATTCCCACAGAATATCAAAAAAATTATCATTACTTTCAAGTAAAAATGGATATATTTTAGATTCTGTAATTTGAGAAAAAATTTCATCAAAATGATCATTAATATCTTTAGATTTTAAATTTTTTGTCTCAAAAAGTGGATTTTTTCTCATAATGCTCTGATTATAGAATGCAACTTTTACTCTTCCTATTCTATCTTATACCAATCCCAGTTAAAGATTAGATTTTAATAAGTAGTTGACGATATGTTTAGTTATGAAATTAAAATTAAAAAATCACGACACAGAAGAAGACC
>NVVD01000042.1 GCA_002402105.1 Candidatus Cloacimonadota bacterium | reverse complement strand
AATTTGATCGAGAAGACTTTTTATCTCTTTTATTTTATATGGGAATATTAAGTATAAAAGGTAGAATGGGCTCAAGAGCTATACTTTCTATTCCGAATCTTGTAATTGAAAACTTATATAGAAAATTTTTTATTAAAATGATAGAAGAAAAAACAAAAATTAGTTTAAATGTAGACCCATTAGAAAATTGTTTGTATCAATTATCCCAAAAAGGAAATATCAATGACTTAGTTTTCTTATGTGAGAAAACTTTAGCTTCACTGTCTAATAGAGATTTTTTAAACTTTGATGAAAAATACATCAAAGCTATTTTATTTTCATATTTAAGTATGTCTAATTTATATTTTATTAAATCAGAGTATGAGGTAGAAAAAAACTACGTAGATTTAGTCATGCTTGAAAGATCACCTTTTGATGTAAACTATCAGTTTGCAATTGAGTTAAAATATATAAAAAAGTCTACATTTGAAAAAGTTAAAAACATTTTACAAGACAAAACTCTTGAAGCAAAAGTTCAAATGCAAAACTATTTACAAACAAGAGAGTTGTCTGAGTTAAGCCAAAATAAAAGTTGTCCTTTAAAATCATATATTTTTATATTTGTAGGTACAAAATGTGAAATTTGTGAGGAAATATTTAATTTATGAAAAAGATAAAACTCCCATATGGAATAGGTAACTATAAAAGTTTAATAGAGCAAGATTATTATTTTGTAGATAAAACAAAATATATAGAAAAATTAGAAAATTTAAATGAGAAAGTTATAGTTTTTTTACGYCCTCGTCGCTTTGGWAARTCTTTACTAATYTCKATGCTTAAYTATTAYTATGGWAGYATYCATMAAAAAGAYTTTGATCTTTTATTTTCAAARTATTATATAGGTTCAAACCCAACAAAATTAAAAAACTCTTATGCTATTTTACATTTTGATTTTTCAGGAGTAGATACAAAAAGTGATGAGAGTACAAAAGAGGGGTTTTTAAATAAAGTTGCTATTGGAATAAGTGAGTCTATTACAGAATAYTTTCAAGATACTATTTYGACAGATGAAARATTAAAAATTTTATCTTCTAATCAAGCAAATATAGTTTTATCTYATTTTTTATCAATAGTAAAAAAATATAATAAAAAARTMTATATTTTAATCGATGAGTACGATCATTTTGCGAATGAAATTTTATCTTTTAGATACAATGACTTTTTAAGCTCAGTAGCAGAAAATGGCTTTGTTAGAAAATTTTATGAAGTTATAAAAACAGGTACTCAATCAGGAGTAGTTGATCGTGTATTTATAACAGGAGTAAGCCCTATAACAGTAGATTCATTAACCTCTGGTTTTAATATTGCAACTCATTTAACTCTACATAAAAAGTTTCATGAAATGATGGGTTTTAATCAAGATGAAGTTTTAGACTTATTAAAAGTTGCTAAATTAGACTTATATTTAATTTCAATTATGAAAAAATGGTATAACGGTTATCAATTTTCATTAAAAGCTTCTCAAAAAATATTTAATTCAGATATGGTTTTATATTTTTTATCTAATTACATGTATGAAGAAGAGTTTCCTGATAATATGATGGATTTAAACATAGCATCAGACTATGGTAAAATAGCTAAAGTTTTTGAAATTTCAGATAAAGAAAGAAACCTAAAATACTTAGATCAATTAATTTGTGATAGAGAGATTAACTCATCAATTACTAAAGGTTTTTCATTAGAAAAACAATTTGATCGAGAAGATTTTTTATCACTTTTATTTTATATGGGAATATTAAGTATAAAAGGTAGAAGGGGTGAGGAAGCAGTTTTATCTATTCCAAATTTAGTTATTGAAAACTTATATAGAAAGTTTTTTATAAAAGAGATTGAGAAAAGCTTTGATTGTTTATTTGAAACAAGTGTACTAAGACAAATGATGTATCAATTATCCCAAAAAGGAAATATCAATGACTTGGTTTCTTTATGTGAAAAAACTTTAGCTTCACTGTCTAATAGAGACTTTTTAAACTTTGATGAAAAATATATCAAAGCTATTTTATTTTCATATTTAAGTATGTCTAATTTATATTTTATAAAATCAGAGTATGAGGTAGAAAAAAACTACGTTGATTTAGTGATGCTTGAAAGATCACCTTTTGATGTAAATTATCAGTTTGCAATTGAGTTAAAATATATCAAAAAATCTACATTTGATAAAAATTTAAATATTTTAAATGAAAAAACTCTTGAAGCAAAAGCTCAAATGCAAAACTACTTACAAACAAAAGAGTTATCTGAGTTAAGCCAAAATAAAAGTTGTCCTTTAAAATCATATATTTTTATATTTGTAGGGACTAAATGTAGGGTTTGTGAAGAAATCTAAAGTAGCAAGTAAAGTATTTATTGATTTAAGCTACAATTGAATGTGTCTATGAAAGAAGTTCAGAAAAAAATAGATATTTGTAATACTTTTTTAATGGGATATCAGAAATAATAAAAACAAGACAAATAAAAGAAATTAAGTTCACTTTTTGTAATTAGCTACATTTTTTTTTAAAAGCATAGTATTTTAGAGTTATAAACTATTTGATTCAAAAATTTAAGGTTTTTTCATGGAGACTATTGCTCAGTATGCCCAAACTTATCGGGTCTTTTTTCGCTTAATACCAATAATTATTGCTACAATTTTGTGGTACTCTGTTTTGTATCGTATTTTGCCAATCCTAAGAGATAATGCTTTAGACGAAAGCCTAGAAAGTCTTAAAAAGTCATTTGGGGCTGGAGCTGGTAAAACTATGTTTTACTTTTTTAAAGGGATTGTTCCTTTTATGTTTGGGGCCTTTTTATATTCATCTCTATATTATGTAAAAGACCCAGTACAATTTACTAATGATTTTATTCAATCTATAAAATCAACAGATGCGAAACAGGATAAACAAAAACTAAAACCACTTGAGTTTAATAAAAACTATATTGTGTTTGGTTTATTTTTAATAGCTTTAACCTTGTCACCGTTTGTACTAAGAGAAAAGTTGTCTTCTAAATGGGAGATAAACATATTAAATGATTTAATTAAAAATGACTGTCAAAATAGCCCCTATATGTTTAAGAGGTATCGCGCAAACTTAAAAACATTATATGGTAGTGCTAGTAAACATTATTATAGGTTTCATCTACTAAGATCAATGTATTATTTATTACAAAAAAGAAATATGGATGCCAGAAACGCACTATTTGAAACAATGGAAAGCTCAAAAAATCATCCAGAGTATTTATATACAGCTCAAAAATATTTAATTGAAATTTTAATGAAAAGTAAACAAGAAGAGCAAGTACTTGAAATTAGTAAAACTATGTTAGACGAAAAATCATTAAATCTAACTCTTGTAAGTTCTTATATAACTGATAATCATTTAAAATTTAGCGTAGAGGATGATGTAGCATGAAAGTTTTAATCTTTGTAATATTAATTGCAACTCACTTTACAATGTCACCATTTAATGACCCTTGGTACTCAATTAATACTTTTGATGATGCCATAAAATCTATGAAATATCATAATAGTAAGGGTGAGCTTTACGATGGTTTATATGCTCTTCGTATTATGGTTTTAAAAAATAAATTTAAGAGTATTAAAATGCAATGTATATTAGCAAAACAATATAAAAAAATTATCGAAAACTTTCCAAATGACAAACATGCTTGGAGTAACCTAGAGCATAATTTACAGGGCGTTAAAAAAGCTTTAAAATCAAATAAATTAAATAATAAACAAAAAGTGTTTTATCAAAAGTTTTATGATCAGATAATACCAATTTTAAACAGACGAAAGATGGTAAAATAAAATGAGTTTTACAGATATATTACATTTATTAAAACCATCTATGCATAATGGTAATTATGTTTTTTTTGGGGTAATGATTTTCTTTTTAATAGTTAATATTTTTCAATTATTAAATAAACGTAAAATAGCTTTAAATATTGAGAGTTTATTACAAAAATGTAAAAGTGGTAAAAAATTAGATGATGTTTTTGAAAACAGTTGTTTAACGGACTTTTATTCAGCCAAAAAAATATGTGCAGAAGGTTCAATTGATTTTGATTATTCAAACTCTATTGAAAATTATCCAAAATCAATTGATTTGTTTCCAAACCTTTATATAAGTGTTGGTATTTTAGGTACATTTGTAGGAATTGTTTTAGGATTAAAAGGCTTAGGCAATCAACTAGGAGATGTTGAGCAATTATCAACAAGTATACCAATTTTATTAGAGAGTATTTATTTAGCTTTTCGTACATCTATTTGGGGAATTTTTTTAGGAAACGTAGTTTCATTTACCAGTAACACCCAAGATATGAAAATAGAGTCTTATTTAAGTCGAATTGATAGCCATTTAAGCATTTATTTTGCCAGCGAAAAAAAGCAAGCAAGCCAAGTTAATCAGATGCTTAGAATTTTTGAAGAAATGAAAGAAGATAAAGGGGCTTTATCAAAAGAAGTTTCTCAAACTGTAAAAGAAGTAAGTATTGGTTTTTCTGATAAATTAAACGAGTTTTCAAGCTTTTTACGTCAAGAAATACAAGTAGTAATTAAAAATATTGAAACAGATAAGTCAGATAAAATTTTAAAAGAGCTAGAGAGTTTTACAAAAGCTTTTTCAAGTCAGTTTTTTCATGGACTTGATAACTCAAGAGAGCAGTTTACTAATCATTTAAATAATAATGTTAGCTCTCTTCAAGAGTCACAAGAGTCTATGCTAAATATTATTAAAAATTTAGAAAACTCAGGTACTTTAATAAATCAACAAATGGAGTCACAATTAAGACAAGCAAAAGAGATGACAAATCATGAAGAAAGTTTTAAAAGTATTACTTTTGGTTTAACTCAAGTCGTAAATAATTTTAATGATTTTCAATCAAACTATAAAGATGTCTTAGAGGGATTTTCTCGCTCAAAGAACATGGAACAAGATACAATTTCAATGAATCAAAAATATTTAGATACGATTGTAGTTGAAAATCAAAAAATTGTAGATAAATATGATAAAAGCAATGGGCATATGTCAGAGCTTGGCAATTTACTGAGTGGTATACAATGTTCTTTTTCTTTGTATACTCAAAAACTAGATGAGTCTGTACAATTAATGACTCAACTTGTAGATAAAGAAAACTATTTGGTAGAAGATTTAGCTAGTTTTCAACAATCACTGAGAGATAAATTTATAGAAATGGGTACAATTTCTGATAGTTTAAACTCAGTAAGTTTATCTTTAGTAGATGGCTTGAAACATTCAAAAGAAATTAATAGCCAAGTTTCTTCTTCACTAATAACAAGTGTAAGCATAGCTGAAAACTCAAGAACATGGTTAAACTCAGCTGAGCATCTAACTTTACGTATGACTAATATGTCAGAAGAATTTTCAAGATTGTACGAAGAAAATAAAGTTATGGTTAATGAGACGACTTTAAATTTTAAAAGTTTAGGTGAAGACTGTAATACGATTATTAGTAAGTTTCCAGATCATATGGAGACATCATACCTAGAGTTTGATCGTAATATGGCAGAAATTTGTAGACACTTAAATCAAACTGTTACCTTGTTTAAAAATGCTGTAAAAGAAGCAGAAGACGCTTTTGTTAACATTTCAAGAAACTAAAAGGATATTAATTTGAGTTCTTTTAAAAGAAATAGAGCAGAAGAAAATTATTGGGTTTCATTTAGTGATCTGATGTCTGGTTTGTTATTTGTTTTTATATTACTTTTTGTTTTGACTTTAGTTGTAAATAAAGTTTCTTTAAAACAAAAAGAAATGGTGGTAATGAAAACCTCTGAGCAATTAGCAAAAGAGAAAGAAAAACTAATCATTGAGCAAAAAAAATATAAACAAAAAACAATGGAGCTTTTAAAAATAAGATTAGAGTTATCAGACAAAGAAAAGGCTCTTTTGACTGTAAGAGAGCTTCAAGAGAAAAAATCAAAGGAGCTAGGTAAAACAAAAGAAAGTTTAGAAAATCAAGAGCTAGAAGCAAAAAACTTAAGACAAGATATTGCTTCTCAATTATTAGAGCTAAACCGTTTAAAAGAGATTCAAATATTAAAAGATGATCAATTAAAATCTTTAGAGATATCTCTAAATAAAAAACAAAAAGAGTTAGATTTATTAAGAAAAAATTTAAAGACTCAAGCAAATAGCCTAGCTAAAAATTCAGAACTATTAAAATCAAAAGAAATTCAATTATTACAGTCTAGTTTGCATTTAGAAGACAAAGAAAAAGCCTTAAATAGTTTACAATCAAATTTAAAAAATAAAGAAATACAAGTATTTTCTTTAGAAGAAATTGTTGAAAAAAATAAAAGAGAGCTTGTTAAAGTAAAACAAAAAGTTGAAGAAATTTTAGGTGTAAAAAAGAGAATAATCACTTATATGCAAGCTGAATTTTCAAAAAAAGGTGTTAATGTATTTATTGATCCTTTGACTGGTGATATACAGTTTCCTGCAAAGATACTTTTTGGCTATAATGACAGTCATATAAAATTAGAAGGTAAAACAGCACTTTTAAAGTTTTTTCCTGTTTATTCTAAGCTTTTAATTGAACATGGCTATATCTCAAGACATATTGCTGAAATTATAGTTGAGGGGCACTCTGATCCAGAGGGCGATTATTTATATAACCTAAACCTTTCTCAAAAAAGAGCTTTATCTGTAGTTGAATTTTTAAATTCACAAGATTATAAAGAGTCTCCAGAAGACCCAAGACTACAAAAAATACTAACTGCAAATGGTAGGTCATTTGTAAATCCTATTATAGATGTTAAAACTAAAAAAGTAGACTATGAAAAAAGTAGACGTGTAGTATTTAAGTTTCGATTAAAAAATGAACTTAGGTTAAATGATATTAGATCTAGTCTAGAGGAGATAAGTCAATGAGTTTAATATTGCATAGTTTTGAGACTCCTCATTTAAATGACTTACTAATGGATTTTCGTGCAGAATCTTTGATAGAAATTTTAGATGTTGGTTTTAGTGATTTAGAAATAGAAGAAATTAAATTTTTATATAAAAATATTCAAGAAGGTATAGTTTTATCTTCTCGTGAGCGCTCACGTATATTTGATGCAATCTATTTTTTGAAGATTCATGTTAATGATTATCCTCACTTAAAATCAATGTATTATGATTTTTTACAATACCTTTTAAGTACATTAGCTGCGGGTGACTTTATAAAAGTAATTCAGCTCTTTTTATATCAACCAAATATTAAAGAATCTAAAGATTTACTTGATAAGTTTATTAATAGGTTTCCTGATATGATTCCTGATGTATTTTCATATTTGAAACTACTAAAAAAAGGAAACTGTAGTGATGCTTCTTTTACAGACTTACTTATTAAATTGGGTGATAAAATAGACACTATTGATTCATTATTAGATAAAATTAAACTAAAAATAGATGTGCCTTTTACTCAACTACTTTTAAAGAGTTTTTATGTAAATACTAATAAGATAAAATATGACTCTTTTGCAGTAACGTGCTTACAAATGTCAGATGAGGTTTTTAAAAAATCAGTAATTCATGTTTTACAATATCAAGAAGATGTTTTAAATAAATTATCAGTTGGTTTTAATAAATTTGATGTATCTATTTTAGCAGCTTTGGTAGATAGGTTAGGGTTGATTCCACCACATAGAGTAAATACAGACTGGGGGTTTTTGTCTAAAAATTTATTTTTTCAAGTGCAGGTATGGCAAACATTTCTACGTTTAGAAATATTTTTTGGTGCAACAAATGATTTTGGTACAAGACTTGGTGTCTGGCAAAAGTTATTACAGGAGCAAATCGTTATTAACTTCCAAGAAAACTCACAAAAAGAGCAATTTATTTTATGGGGGGAAAGTTATTTAATTTTAGAACATAAAGACTTTTCTATTCCTTTAAAAGTATATAAGTTTTCAGAGGTTTCTCATGCAGATATTACATCATTAGATGATTTTGAAGGTGAAGTCATTGAAATTAAAAGAGATATTAACTTTCCATTTGAATGGGAAAGAAAACTAAGAAAAATCATTTCAAATGAAAACTTTTTTGAGCGCTTTAGAGAGATGATTGGTGTTTAAAAAAATATTTATAATTTCGTTACTTTTTGTTTTTATCTCATTTTTTATTATGAGTGCTGGAGTTTTATATTTTTTTACTTTTGCATCAGGCACTATTAATAAAATAGATATTGCTGGACAAGGTATAAAAGTAGATAGTATACAAATTTTGCCTTGGAAACATATTTTTATTAAAAACCTTATTTATAATAAAGATGGTGTGGAGATATACTTACCGAGTTTACGATTAGAGTGGACAATAGATTCTTTGTTAGATCAAACGATTGAAAAAATTTATTTAACAAAATTAATTGTTAGAAAGTTGCCTAAATCATCAAAAAAAGTTGAGAATAACTCAAAAAAAGAAAAAATAGATATTGATAGTTTGTTGAAAAATGAGATTCCTATTTCTATAAAACATATTCAGATTGATGATTTACAAGTTTTACCTTTTAAACTACGATTAAGTTTAAAAATGTCACAATTAAAAAATAAAATAGAAGTTAAAAGTCTAAATTTGATAGCACAAGATGCAGAGGTAAATTTAAGTGGTTTAAAGCTAAATATTGCTAGTGAAACAAGTATTCTTTTAAATGACTTAGGTATTAAAATAAAAAAAGAAAAGATAGTAAGTTTACAAAAATTAAATTCAAAAATTATTTTAAATAAATTAATAAATAATCAAAACTTAGGACAATGGAAAATATCTAAGCTAGCTATTTTAAAAATTCCAAAAAGTGATAAAGAGGTTTCTAGTGAGCCTAGTGCTGATGTTGAAACTAAACCATTTGATTTTGAAGAGTTGAAGTTAAAAATAAAATCAATGATGCCAAAAGAATTACCTGTAAATTTAGAGAGCTTTAAGATTACTTTATTTGACTTACCTTTTATTAAAAAGTCTCTGCATAATATTGATATAAGTATTAAAAATAAAAATAAAGTATCATTAAGTTTAAGGCTTAAAAACCAAGATAAAGGTGAGCTAAAAACAAAAATACAATTTGCTTTAAAAGATTTATTTGTAGATATTGACTTACAAATAGATGGATGGCAAGAAGACATCATACTTGAAAAAGGGCCTATTTATACTAGAGCTCAGGGTAAGTTAAAATTTTTATTTAAAAACTTTGAAGATATAGGGAGTAAAATTAATCTTGGTGTTGGGTTAAAAGTAAGTCAAAAGGATTTAGTAGAACTTACCATGCCTATACAAATTGGTTTAAATGAAGGTTTGTTTACGATTGATGCTAATACAGTAGAAGTTTTTTCTAGTGATCATTTGATTCGTTTAAACTTAGCTTCAAGTATTAAATTTCATGAAAATTTAGATATAGATGTAAATAGAGTATTATTGTCTGATATTGAGATTGTAAATAAAGAGAAAATAACAATAGAATCTATTTTATTAGAATCAAAAATAAGAAACATTTTTAATACTATCACTAGTAAGGTTACTATTGAAAATATTCAAGAAACTGTATCACCAATTCATAGTAAAATTAGTAGCATTGTAATAAGTACAGTTTTAAAAGATTTATCAAAAATTAATTTAGATTTAAAAGTTCAAGATATTCAATCACTTATTTTTAAGATAGACTCTGTTACATCTCAAACAGTTTTAACAGATGATAGTTTGAAGCTATTTTTTGACTTAAATCAATTTTCATCAGAAGATATGGGTATTTTAACTCATATTACGCTAAAATCAGAGGGTAACTTAAAGGTACAAAGCGCTGTCTACTCTATATTAGGTTATAAAATAAAAGACAGTGAATATAAAGAAATATCAGGTGATATTTCATGGAAAGATAATTTATTAAAAGGTGTGACTAGGCTTTCTTATGCAGAGTTAAAACCACTTGATTTTATGAGCTTTTCAAATATTCCATCAAAACTGAAAACTACAAAAGATTCAGAAACAAAAAGTATTGAATCGACTGAAATGACAAGTCTACCATTTGATTTTGAATGGAAAATAGAGCCCTTAAAAGATCAAATTATTCATATTATTGATGAGCAGTATAAATTAGATATTCAAGCCGATATTTTATTAAAAGCACCGAGTGAGATATCGGGTACTTTACGTATTTTAAACGGTACTTTAAAATACTCTGATTATGATTTAAAAATATTAGATGTGGGTTATTTAAAATTTCATAAAAAAGAGATAACTTCAAAAAAATCATTAGAGCTTAGTACTACAACTACTGATTTAATGGCTCAATTAGCTCATTTAAGTAAACAAGATAATATAAACCAAAATTTCTCTTTAAAAGATGGAGTTGAGGTTCAGTTAAAGCTTGGTATGAAATGGCAAGAAAAAGATATTGTTGTTAAAGTTACTGGTATCTATCCAGATATAAAAATTAGGCTTTATGATGACTCAGGTAAAGAGATTAAAGGTGGATTTTTAGGTTTGTTGACTGGCGGCTCAGTAGATGATGCTAGTGGCGATGTAGCTTCACCAGACATGTCAAAGTTGCTTGGAGATCAGGTAACTTCGATGGCTAATTCTAAAGTTGATAATTATTTTAATGATAAATTTAAAAAGCAAGGCATTAAGGTTAAAACAAACTTTGTTGGTGGTAAAAAAGGCATTGGAGTTCAAAAGAAAATAGGTAAAAAAATCTTACTTGATTATTATCGTGGTCAAAGTGAGCGTGATGATTCAATAAATACTATGGTTAAAATTCAATATCTACTAAAAGGTAATGCTAGTTTATATATGAGACAAGATGTTATCGGCACTGCTGAACCAGAAATGTCAGTAGGTGTAGAGAGAAATATTAAATATTAAATCTTAAATTGGATAGATGCACCAAAACTTAAACCTTGATCTTTTAATTTATACATTAAGTTTTGTACAGGATACTCATAATCATTGGTGAAAGTGTATGAACCATTTAATCTTAGGGGCCTATTTATTATAGGAATCTTTTTAAAGAGTTGATAGCTTAGGGTTATTTGTAAATAGCTTTGTAGCTTAGGATCATATTCTTTTCCAAATGTTTTTTTGCTATCTATTTTTGTTGTTTCATTAGCTATAAAAGTTTTCATCCCTACTTCTGGTTGTATAAATAGTCTTTTAGAAAGGTATTTTTGTAGACCAAAAGAAAACCTTAAATCTGTTAATTTATTTTTTTCGTTAGGTGATTTTTGAGAAAATTGTGCAGCAGATAAATCATAATAACTAAGTAAATTATGTTCTTTCCATTGAGTATAAGAAATTCGATTTGAAAGAGTAGTTTGATATCCAAATAATTTAGCTATTCTTGGTTGAAAAACTCTAAAACGATGTCTTTTTTTATATTGAAGTCTTAACTTTTTATCAGAATATTTAATATCTTTTTTTGCATTATGATTTATATGTTGATTGGGTTTATAATAATCGTAAATTTCTGTTTCTTCGGGGAGATCAACTTTTTTAAAATTGACTTTAGGGTGAACCATCCAAAATTTATGTTTTCTTTTTTTTTGAGGTTTATTAACTTTTAGAGTTTTTCTTTCTTTAAATACTTCATCCCAATAAGAAGTGTCTTGAGTATATCCATTTAGATAGAGAAATAAAAAAGTCATGATGATTTGTATAGTTTTAATCATAATTATTTTTCGGAATTAGTATTGTAGCTATCAATAATCTTTTAATTGAAGTATGTGCCAATTAAAATTAGATATACAATTAATATTACTTTATAGCTATAAATGTATGTTTACTTTAAGATTTGATTTATTAAAGAATCATAGTTAAATCAATATTTTTGAATTTGACGATGTAAGAGTGTATGTGAAAAGTTTATTTCAGCTACAAATCCATCTTAAAATGAAAATCTTCGTCAATAAATTATCTAAATACTTCAGTATTCTAAATATTTATTATCTTAATTTTCATAATTAATATGAATTTTCGCAAAGAAAACACTTCTCACACACCCTCTAAAAAAATGGAGAAATATATATGAGTGAAAATTTTATGATTTATTGTGATATGGATGGAGTTCTAACAGATTTCAATAAAGCACTTATCACTTACTATAATACAGACTTCTTAAAAAGTTTCCCAAATTTTCCTAAAACAGATATAAACTCTGCTTCAAATTTACATAAATTACTTGGTAATAGATGGTATACAGTAACTGAAAGCGCTCCTTTAGAATATTGGAGAGATATGGCTTGGATGCCKGATGGTAAAATATTATGGGATTTTATTAAAAAACTAGATACTATGATTTTATCTACCCCAGCTCAAACTGATCATTGTAAACAAGGTAAAAGAGAGTGGGTATCTAATCATTTGGGCGATGATTTAGATGTTATATTGGCTTATGATAAAGAAAGCTATGTTGAAAATGATAAATATGTGCCTAAACATTGTTTAAAAAGAAGACGTATTTTAATTGATGATATGCAAAAAAAGATTGATAAATGGCAAGATGCTGGAGGAATAGCTATCTTACATACTAGTGCAAAAACTACTATTAAGAAACTTAAAGAATTGATGTATCATTCATGATGTATAATTGTCCATGGCCATTATCATTAAATGTGACATCAGGAAAATTAAAATCATTATCAATGAGTTGAAAACCTAATTTTTGATGAAGCTTGATGCTAGCTAGGTTGTTTGAATTAATAAAACAATAAACAGGTTTTTTAACCCATTGAATCCGTTTTTTTGTAAGAGCTAATGCAATCCCTTGTCTTTGATAGTTTTGTTCAACAATAACTCCCATTAAATACCATCCAGATGGTTCATATTTTTGTTGATTGTGATATAAAATACGAGCATAAGCGATAAGCTTGTCATTGATTGACGCACAAAAAATCATAAGTGACTTAGAGTCTTTTTGAATTTTAAAGTATTCAGATAAAATTTTTTGATAGGCTTTTTCAAAAGTTAGCTTATAATGATTAGATACCAAATGAGCTATACTTTTTAAATGTTTGTATTGAATTTCTTCAATTAGCATTATTGGATATACTCAATTTTTTCGGTAACACGACCTTTAAATAAATCAAAACCAAGGGCCTTGAATCTAAATTTAACGGTTGTTTTGAAATCTTTCACAATTCCCCAAGGAAAAAGTAGAGTGTAACCTTTGCCGTATACTCTTAAAGCGTCTTTTTTATCTTCTGGTTTTTCTTTTAAGAGAAAGTTTAACTTTAATAGAGGTAAATCATCAATAGATTGAATAGAATCAAACTCAAACTCCATTTGTAGCTCTAGATTATCTTTTTTAAAAAATTTACTTTTAGTCATATATATTTTTTTAATGCCGTTAAACTCTTCAAAATTAGAGTGGTTTGGTCTGGCATATATGGTACTTAAATTTTTTAAATAGGCTGAGTTTATATTAGCAACACTTTTATATTGTATTAGTTTACCGTAAGAATTTAACTTATAATTAAAATCACCTGAAAACTCATATTTTAAAGTATGTCCTTTAATATTGAGTAAATTAATTTCATCTGAAAAAATAATATTTAATATAGATTCAGTAGTATTTTTATACCCACCATAAATTAAAAAGATTTTAGCCAGAGCGATGTCAGATGTAGCTTTATATTTTGCTTGTTTTTGAATGTTTAGGTTTAAAAAATAATAAGGATATAAAAGTGATTTCAAAGCTTTTTTAAAAGAAGGGTGGTCAAAACTATTAGCTTGAATAGAATCTTTTAATTTAGACCATATAACTTCAAATTTTGGTACTTCGCTTTGTCCTTGAGAAATTAAACTTAAGGCTTGAGTTGTATTTTTTGTTTTAATAGCACTTTTAAATTGTTTATAAAAAGATTTTTTAATTTGTTTTGAAATTGGCTTGAGTTGAGAAAGAACTTTTTGTAACTCTTGATTTCTAAGCCAGACATGACCAGTACGATATTTTTGTTTTTTTGTACTTAAAAATCCCTTAATATGGCTTGCTCTTTGTAAAAACCACATTGGTGAAGTGTTATGACAAACGTAACATTGCTTGATTAAGGCGTGGTTTAGTGTACATATAACTAGAAATAATAATATTTTGAGATTCATTCTTTTATTGTAGATGAATAATAGATGATTGTACATGAGATAGTTTGATGTGTTTGTAGAAATTTTATTAATTGATGATATATAATCTTTTTAAAGGGATATTCAGTATGAAATTTTTGTTTTTATTCATTTTATTATTATCATATAACTTTTCAGAACCAGATATTTTAATTCAAACAGAGCCTGGTGAAGTATCAATATTTTTAAAAAATAGAAAAATTGGTATATCAGATAGCAAAGGGCTTTTTTATTTAAAAAAAGAATTAATAAATTCAAGAAGAAAAAATGGTTATATGAGTATTTCATTTCGTAAAATGGGCTTTGTAAAACAAAGTTTGTCTTTTGCAAATGACAAAAAAATAGACTCAAATATTTCAGTTAAAATGATGTCATTTTTTGATTTTTTTGACTTTGTTAAAATTTCAGCAGGTGAATTTATAATGGGAAGCTTAGATAATGAATATAAAGTCTGGCACGAAAAACCTCGCCATAAGGTAAAAATTAGTAAGTCATTTTATATGATGAAATTTGAACTAACTCAAAAGCAATGGACTACCATACTTAGTAGAAATAGAAGTGAATTTGAGGGTGATGATTTACCAGTAGAAAATGTAAATAGATTAGATATTAGAAAGTTTTTAATAATATTAAATAAAAAAATAGGGTGTAAAACTCCAGATACTTTAAAAATTATAGATCAATCAGGATTAGATGCTATAAATAAAGGGTGTTATAGATTACCAACAGAAGCAGAATGGGAGTACAGCGCACGAGCAGGGTCAAATACTATATTTTCTTTTGGAAATAGTATTGCATCGAATCAAGCTAACTTTGATGGAAGTCAGCCTTATAAGACTAAATTAAAATCTAAAAACCTGTTGAAAACGATTAAAGTTGGTAGCTATAAAGCCAATGATTTTGGTTTGTTTGATATGTATGGCAATGTTTCTGAATGGTGTATAGATTGGTTTGATACTAAATTTTATACAAAAGGCGATGTTGTTGACCCTGTAAATATTAAAGAATCTAAGCAAAAAATTATCCGTGGAGGGTCTTGGGCTAGTTGGGGGAAAGATTTACGTAGTTCTCATCGTTTTTCTCTTTCTCCTAAATTTCGTGGCTCTAGCCTTGGTTTTCGTTTAGTTGTAATTAAGTAATTACTGATTTATAATTAATTTTATTATTTATTGGAGTTTATTATGAAACAGATTTTTGTTCTATTTTTTTTATTAACAGTAATATCAAATTCAAATCCTTTGTCAGATGAAAATATAAAAGTGAGCATGAAGCTTTCAAATGCCCCGTTAGGGCTTATAATTCCGAGTATTTTAAAAAAAACTGGTTTAAATTATTTAATAAGTTCAAAAATAAAAGGTATTAAATCTGTTAGTCTCAATGGTATTCATTGGAGTAAAGCTTTAGATAAAGTACTTGAGGGTGAAAACTTAGCCTGGATAAGAGTTTCAAATGTTGTTATTGTTTGTACAAAATTAGAGTTTACATATTTTGATGCTGATTTTTTACAAAGGATGCAAGAGGTTTCAAAAGAGGGTTCTCCAAAAATTAATTTAAGTCTTGTAAAAGTTCCTTTATCTTTGATGGTATCTGCTATTGTTAGAAAGTCTGGTAAAAAGTTGGTAGTTACTTCAAAACTAAGAGGTAAGGTTAGTACTAATTTTAAAAATGTACCTTGGAGACTGGCTTTAGGGCTAATAATTAGATTACAAAACTTTAATATTTCAGAATCAGATAATCAATTAACAATTACATCTTAAACACGATATGACATGGAGCCACTATGAAACAAAGCATTTTTTTATTATTTTTAGTTTTAAACTTTATACAAATATCTAATACAAAATCATTATCTAGATTAAATAATAAGAAAAATGAAAATATAAAAGTGAGTTTAAAATTTAAAAAAGTTCCTTTATCACTTTTAATTGGTGGTATTTTAAAAGGTACTGGCTTAAATTATTTGATAAGCCCTAAAATAAAGGGAATAGGATCAGTTGAGATAGATAAAGTGCCTTGGGATGAAGCTTTAAATGATGTTGTAGATATTAATAATTGTGCATGGTTAAGAGTAGAAAATACAATTATTGTATGTACAAAAAAAGAATTAGAATATTTTACTTATGACTTTTTAAAACGTATGGAATATCTTTCAAATGAGTCTTTAACAAAAGTTACTCTTAAGTTTACAAAAACACCAATTAATTTAGTTTTAAGCTCTTTTGCAAAGTTTGGTGCTAAAAGTTTAATTTTAAGTCCAAAAATTAAAGGTTCTGTTTCTGTAAATATCAACAATATGTCATGGAAACTAGCACTTGAATTAATAATAAGGCTACAGGGTTTAAATCTTTTAGAATCAGGTTCAAAGTTTTTAGTTTTAACACAAAAAGAAATGCATAGAGTTTTTCATGATAGATTGATTAGAAATAATGGCTTGAAATAGGTAAAGACTTTGATATTTACTACTAAGGTATGGATGAATATGACTTTGGATACTTTATGTCATGTATAAAAAAAAGCCAACTTTATCAAGTATTTTAATTACCCATAAAAATCCACGTCCTCAGGGCGTGGTCAGAGCCGTATGGCTTTGCCAGTGAAAAAAACTTAAACTCCTCTTTGGTTATCTATGAACCAAAAAGGAGTAAGCTATGAGTCGGTTCCATAGGTTATCGCATACTGTCTGGCATTGTAAATATCATTTGATTTGGGTACCCAAATATAGATATAGATYTTTGACTGGCAAAGTTGCATTAGAAGTTGAAGATTGTATAAGGTCTTATTGTAATCAGTATAAATGTGACATCATTGAAATGAATG
>NVVD01000016.1 GCA_002402105.1 Candidatus Cloacimonadota bacterium | reverse complement strand
CCTGCACCGGGTAAAACTTCAGCACATGTAGAATTTACCAAAGATGGTAAATACGTATTGTTAAGTATTTGGGATAATGATGGTGCTTTAGTGGTGTACGACGCTAATACGTTAAAAGAAATTAAACGTATTCCGATGAAAAAACCGTCTGGTAAATATAACGTATACAATAAAACGCATTATGATCGTGGTACGAGTCATTAGTTTTAACACCTTATTTATTACTGTAAAAAAAACGATCGTTTAAATGATCGTTTTTTTATGGTTTTTTATAAAAAAATTTAATTGCACAAATGGCAATATTAAAAGTACTGCAAGACACTTTTTTTCTTGCTGTTAAGTGATATTCATATTATTTTGAGCTTATGAATGATACTTCCATACTTGTAAACATCTATAAAATTTACATTGATTTTTTTTAAATATTCTTTGCATAGCATAGTTATTCTCTAAGGTTTTACCATCATAATTTCTTGCACCTTGTGAGTGTAAACAAGATAATCCATGTTGGTGTAAAATTCTTCCTAGTCCCTTCTTTCAAAACTTAGGTAATAATCCTAAATACGCCAATCTTCCCCAAATATCTTTTGATTGTGGGATAATAATACAAGCAAATTCATATTCTATCTTACCAATTTGGATACAATCATCTTTTGAATAGAAATTGGAATCGTTTAGAAGAGACTGTAAGAACTTTAATGGATTATAATCTTCAGAAAAGGCGGGATCTCCATAGGCAGATTTGGTCATAATTTGTGCAACTTGATCTAAACTTAAATCCCACTCTTTGTACGATTTAAAATTTATTTTATCTTGAAACTCTACACTTAAGTTAGTTAAATCTTTTTTAAATTCATGACGAGCGTATATTAATTTAAATTGTGATTGCTCGAATGCATTGCTTGGCAGAGAGTCTTGAATACACTTGTTTTCCAAAGAAAAGTCTTTATATTTGGTAGATAGAAATTCAATGACTTCGTTGGAAAGTTTTGAAAATACATCGTTGAAATAGTCTTGATCTATAAATCCTCTATTTGCTGTTACAAACAAGATATAGTTTGTAGCAAAATCTTGTTGAATATGAAAACTTAAAAGTGAATTATTTGGTTTATGTATATAAAAGACCCATTGTTTGTCATTGAAATTATTAAAGCGTTCAGAAAACTTCTGACTTTCTTGTAATTGGTCTATTTCATTTAGCTCTGAATAGAAGACCTTTGTAAATTGATTTACATAATTCTTGGTTAAAATCATTTGTAACTCCTTTAAAGGGTTGTTGAAATTGTATGATAATACTACTCCTTTCCTGAGTTTTTCAAGATAGTTGTCGCACTTACAACGCACGAGTTATCTAGTTCTTAAGATGATACTTATTTCATGAGGGTACTAAAGTGGTTTCTCATGAATTGATCTTTGGTTTTCTCTGTTGGACCATCGTTTTGATGGGGATTTTTTGAGGGTCTATTTTTTCTGATTTGTAAACTATATTTAAGCCTACTAATATAATGATGAGTTCAAATATATAGTTTGTTTCCATAGATGTTATATTATGCTTTAGAAACAATTATCTATATTGACTAATAGTTTTAATATCAACAGATGTTAGTTTAGAGATTTCTAAATCATTCATAGTAGAGTTTTGTATAAGATTTAAAATAACTTTTTCAATTCCTTGCTCAATCCCCTCTTTTATTCCCTCTTCTAATCCTTCTTTCAGCCCTTCCTTTAACCCCTCTTGTCTAGCATCTTCTTTCATTGAAAGATGATCTCGGATAAATTTTTGTCGTGCTTCTATTAGATATCTAGTTTGTTGGTCTGCATTTGCGTATCGCATAGCGTCAAAGGCTTCTTTGATTCCTGCTTCTGAGACAAGTTCATGTGGTAACATATCAGATTCCTTTGGATAATTATCTCCGTACTTTAAAGTATATAACCATTTTTCAAATGGAGATGATAAAGCTCTTGATTTATCTTTATTAAATTTAGATAACTCGATGAAATGAAGCTCCATTAAATTATCTAGTGGTTTAAGGCTTTTGGTATTATGAAAACTATAAATATTATGTATTTGATTATTGTCCTGAAAACAAGTTTCATTTAAAATTGAAATACTAATAGTTTTATTTAATCGACCATAAAATTGAGATTCTTTTAATTGTGAAGTATAAAGTTTAGAAGCATAATATAAAGCTCTTTTTTCCCAGTCTTTAGGGACTTGAACTTGCATTTCAATATTATATAATACGCCTAAACTATCCTTAGCTTTAACATCTACTATACTTAATTTATCTCCAGTAAACTCTTTATCATTAAAAGGATTTAAAATTTCAACTTCAACAATTTTTTCAGAGTCTTGAAGTTGTAATAAAGCATTAATTAGGCATATCAAAATTTTACTTTTTTTGGGGTCACCAAAAGTAAGTTTAAATAAAATATCATTTGTAAGATTATAAAAAGTTTCGCTCATATTTTAATTATATCATAATTTAGAATCTTGTGGAGATGGTTAGTTTAAGCCTTTTTTAGAGAGAATGAAAAAGGCTAAGTACTTTTTATATAATTATGATGGAAGTTATTATTTCTGAGCCAATTTCAAGTTTTTGGATTTAAAAAGAGAGTGAATCATTCTAAAGTGAAGGCGAAGTTCATCAGAACAATTTAAGAGAGTAATAAAAATAGTTATATTCTTCTTTCAATGCTTACTCTATTATTCTTAATAAAAAAACAAAAACTAACCCTAAAAGGATTAGTTTTTGTTTTAAATAAATTGAAGAAAACTAAAAATTAACTTTTCAAAAATTCCTCAACAGTCATTTCTCCTGAGTCAATTTTCTTTAGTAGTTCTTTTTGGTCTAAGTAGTCTTGATTTACAATACCAGCTTTAGATTGTAAAAGCCTCCATGATTTTCTACGCTCAATACAAAAAACAACTAATTGACGAGATAATCTTTTATACTTTCTTGCACCATTCGCTAAATAGTCAATCTCATAAACTCCATCACTTGGAATATATGCTCTATGTCCTTTGACTAAAAATCTTCTATTAACAATATCATCCATTGTTACTAATTGAAGTTGTTTTTGTAGATGTATCATACTTTTAGATTGCTCTTCTGTGATTGGTTTATGATGTGGTCTAAAACGAGCTTCAGTAAAGGCCCAATGAGCAGGAGTAATTAAATACTTATCTTTAGTACCAGGTATACCTTTTTTACCCCAATCTAATTTTTGGTTAGGATTACCTTTAAGTGATAAGATTTCATGATATAACTCACCTAATTGTGGGTTATATACATACTCGGGAATACCTCTACACTCTCTTGCTAATAAAGCTTGTGCTTCTGATGCGTGATCAGGAATACCATGCTCAGGCTGACAAGGGGTATAGGATTGAATATATGAAGTACCTCTATAATAAATACCATCTAAGATAGCTTTATACATACCAGCACTATTTGCAATCGAAACTTGTGCTAAATAAGGAGATCCATGACCACCCATAAAACTTTCAGCGATAGATTTTTGTTCAGTTAGTTTACCTTCTGTTGCAGGGCCTGCTTGATTCATGTCAAAACCACCAGTCATCACAGAACTTTCTGAGTTTTGCCCTCCAGTGTTTGAGTATACTTGTGTATTTAACATTAAGATATTGACGTTTGGTCTGTTTTGTAAAATTACTTTAGATACATTTTGAAAACCAATATCTCCCATTCCACCATCTCCACCAACAACCCAAACTTTAGGAAGTTCCATTACTTCTAAGTCTGTAAATAAGGCATCTGCAAAGTGAGTATAGCTATAATAATCATCAGCATCCATTGAAGCATTTTTACCAGATAAGACTAAATCACTTAATCTTTCAGGAATAACTGACCTTGAAGCATGAGTTTGAATAAAGCTTTCACCGATTAACCAACCAACGGTTGCTCCATCTTGAAATAAAGAGTTCATCCATGGGTATGGATGTGGATTATTTGGAGGAGTTGAAGCATAAACTGTATTACAACCAGTATGTGCAGCCATAGCCATTACACTCATACCATTGTCTAGAGAATCTTCAAGTGTCATTAACTTGTCATGATTTCTAGCATCTTGTTCAAGTACCATAACTAAAGCATCAATTATATCTTGATCATTACCTTTAAATTCAGCTGCTATTCGTTTATCTGTATTTTCTGAATCTGATTCACCAAAACACATCACCATATGTAATATGGTACGACGTAAATGATTATAGCTATCTAAGTTAGATTCTTTTAATGAGGTTAAAAGAGATAAACCACTTGTTTTTAAGTCTTTAGCTTTAGCCATTAAGCGTTCAGCTTTTTTATGAAAAACTGGTCTCATATAAGCTTCTGTTAAAGTAGATATGCTTCGTAAGACTGCTTTTTCACCACAACCAGCACAAGCTCCGTCTCCAGATTGAAAAGCAGCATATTTTGAGCGTTGCATTAGATGATATCTAAGCATAGCGGCTTTACTTTCTTCTGGAGTATCAGATTTATACAAACCAAGATATTTTTGGTCAGTATCATCTAATAAATCTAAGAAGTTCTCAGCAGATATATGTTCTGTGTGAAGCTCTTCTGTTTCATCTACCATTCTAAGTGCATCGTGATCGCCACAAGCTTCAACACAGGCTCCACAGCCTTTACATAAATCACTAACAAAGATTGAAAATAATCCACCGGCTCCAGCTTCCTTTTTTTCTTTGTTTTGAAAGATACCTTTTACTTTTAAATAAGATAAAGGTAATACATCTAAAATAGCCATAATTTCAGATATAGATTCAGAAGTGACATCAGATGATGACTCAACTATTTTTTCTAAGGCACCTTTTGTTAAATCTTGAAAAGAGTTTTGTTCTTTATTAGCTAAGGTATCAAGCATTAATGTCCTGATATCTTTTTCTAAATCAGTAACAGCAGCTAATAAGATTTTCTTAGAGGTTTTATCACTTACATAGTTTGCGATGGTTCGGCGTAAGATAGTTGAAATATCTTGAGCAGTATTTGGTAGTGCAGTATCTGGACAGACACTAATACACTCCATACATTGAGTACAATTATCCTGTAAATAAACGGGAGTTTTCACTCTTGATACATATTTACTAGCACTTTTACCAGAACCAGCTGCAACGTGCCCAACGGAAGCTAAAACACTAGATGGTTGGTGGTATCCAAGCCCTGCTTTGTACTCTTTGTTGAATTCAGAACTTTTAAACATTAAAGGTCCTTGATCTTGTGGCTTTTTAGGGATATCGCCAAGTTTACATGGTAAAGTTAATTTACCTATAAATGTTGATGTATCAAGATCATCCATATCTCCATATTTTACGGCGAAAACCTGTGAGAACCCAGAGTTCATTACAGTCATGTTTGAATTAACAACAGCATCACCAAATCGACCAAACTTTTTATTATATTGTTTTTCAACAAGTTCTAAAAAAGTTTCATCAGGGATATTGTTATCTTTTAAAAATGTAGATACACCAAAGAAAGCTCCTAAAAAAGCGTTTCCTTGCATTCTGGTTTGTAAATCTTCTCGATTAGTTGCTTTTTTAGCAATATCAAAACCAGGTAATACATACAATTTGATATTTTTATCAACAATTACTTCTCTATACTTTTTAGGAATTCTTTGCCAAACTTTTTTTGGATCACTTTCAGAAGATTCCCAGACAAAAGCCCCGCCATCTGATAGGCCATCAAGTGGGTTTGCGTGTGTAAAAATTTTAGGGTCACAACATAAAACTACATTTACATGACGTAAATCACAGTTAACTCGTATCCGTTTAGGGGCTGCTACCATAAAGTAGTTAGTCGGTGATCCTTTTTTCTCTGAACCATATTTTGGATTAGCTGAAATATGAATAATTTCTTCAGGGATTCCTTTTGCATCAACCTTACCATCACGTTTTGCCATATAATCAGAAAACGAACCTAAAATTTCAGCGAGATTTTTACCTGTTGTTATCATTCCCCATCCACCAATTGAATGGAGTCTTACAGCAATGGCTTTTTCTGGTAATAAAGATGGTTGGTCTTTTGATATTACAGAGTATGGATGTTCGATACCGACATAAAAGAATCTTTCTCCATCTTTTGCTGTTTTACCATCAGTACGAGCAATTATACCATTTACAAATTCGTATGCTCCTAAGATACCTTCTGGTCTAAAATCACGAGACCCAAGACCATAAACTCCAGAAAATACATCAGGCATTTCAGATGTAGGATCAAGTGGACTTAAATCAGGATATGCTCCATTTTTATGATGATCTATACCTTTTGTTAAAGCTAAGCGTACTTCTTTGGTAATTGGGTTTTCAGGAGATAGAGATTCATCTGTTCTTTCTAAAATAATTACTTTCTTTTTACCTCTTAAAGCCTCAATAATTGCTTTTTCAGGAAAAGGTCTAATTACGTTGATATGAATAGAACCTACTTTAGCATGACTTGTTTCTCTTAAGTAATCAACAGAAGCTTCAATATTTTCAGCAGCAGAACCAAGCGAAATAAATACAGTTTCGGCATCATCACACTTATATTGGCTAATTAAGCCGTATTCACGACCAGTTAATTCAGCAAACTCTTTATATGTTTCTTCAAAATAATCTAAGACACCTTCTGAGAAGTTATTTCTACGAGCGGCCACACCATTCATGTAGTGCTCTTGATTTTGAACTGGGCCAAGCATTGCTGGGTTTTCAAGATCAATCATTTTAGGAATTCGTCGTCTGGTTGGGCCAAATAACAGACGTTGTGCTTCAGTTGGACATTCAATAATATCATCTGGCGAACCTAAAAACTCTCTGATAAGAGCATTTTCAGGCTCTCTAAATGTACGCTCTAAGTGAGTAGTTAAAAAACCATCTTGTATATACATACCTGGAGTTAATGACTTTTCACAGACTTTTCTAAGGATTAATGCTTGATCAACTGCTTGTTGAGCATCTTTTGCAAAAATCATTAACCAACCTGTATCAAAAGCAGCATATATATCATCATGCCCACAATGTACATTTAAAGCATGTTTTGTTAATGCTCTGGCACCAACTGATAAAACCATAGTACTAAGTTTACCAGGGGCATGGTAATACTGCTCAAGTCCATAAACAATGCCTTGTCCAGATGTAAAGTTGACGGTACGTTTACCTGTAACAGAAATAGCAATTGCTCCACCTTGTGCTGCATGTTCACCTTCGGCTTCAATAGCTAAAATAGATTGACCAAAGGCATTTAATTGACCTTTAGCAAAACAATTTTGATAAGCTTCGCCTTGTTCTGTGGATGGAGTAATTGGATAATAAACCCCTGCTTCTGTGATACGTGCTTCTGTTGTTGCAACTAATTGATTTCCGTTAGTGGTTTGTCTTACGCCTGGATATTTAATGGCCTTTGTCATGAAACTTCCCTTTTGATCTTGTGATATGTCATCTTTAAGATGACGAAAGTAATATATAAATAGAATAATTGTATTATAATGAAAGAGATTGTAATGCAAACTAAGTAGATAGTGAACAAAAATATATACTTAATTAAAAAAAATATCCCCATAATTACATATATCTAATTACGAGGATAGTAGTTATAAAATTTAAGAGTACGATTCGATGATTGATTTTGTAATCTCAGCATCGTTTCCAGCCATAGCCATAGATTTGGTTTGACCAGCAATTCCTGCATCTGTTACAGATAAATCTTCGTTATAAAAAATGCCAAGTTTTAGAGTATCTGGCTCATGAGCTGCAACTATTGCTTGACCTAAGTTTTTACAATCATAACCTTCTGGTAGTGGCTCACTAATTTCTTTGTAAAATTTAAATGTATTTTCTTTGTTAAAAGTAACACATGGAGACAATACATTGATATATGAAAATCCTGTATGTTTAAAGGCTTCTACAAACATTGGTTTCATTTCTTTGATTTTACCAGCAAAGGTACGTCCAACAAATGAAGCTCCAACGCTTAAAGCAAGACCGATAGGGTTTAATGGCTTTTCAATAGTACCGTATGGAGTAGTATTTGTTTCAAAACCTGCTCTTGAAGTTGGTGAAGCTTGACCTTTAGTTAAACCATAAATGTTATTATCCATAACAATATAAGTTAAGTTAATGTTTTTTCTACAAGCGTGTAAAAAATGTCCTCCACCAATGGAGTAAGCATCACCATCTCCACCTAAAACAACGACGTTTAAGTCTTGTCTAGCTAGCTTTAAACCCGTAGCAATAGGCAATGCTCTACCATGTAATGTATGCATTCCGTATGTATCAAAAAAGTAAGGTGCACGTGAAGAACAACCAATACCAGAGACAACAACCGTATTGTTTGGGTCCCAACCCATTTCTGCAAATGATTGGTATAAAGCGTTTAAGATTCCGAAGTCTCCACAACCAGGACACCATGTTACTTTTGTCTCTGATTTATATGATTTCATTGTATAATCGCTCATTTGGACACCTCCATATATTTGTCTACAATTTGATGTGGTTTGAATGGTAACCCTAAATATTCGTTATATTGAATAACCTCTACTTTATTTGAAAAAGCAGCTTTAACCATTTGTGCAAATTGACCAGTAAAATTTAGCTCTGGGATAATTACTTTTTCTACGCCCTCTAAAGCTTTGCCAATTTCTTCTTCTGGAAAAGGATATAAAACTTTAGGAACAATTAACTTAACTTTTTTAGAGTCAGCTTGAAGTCTTTGAACACCTTCATAACAAGCACCAGCTGTAGAGCCCCATGCTAAAATTGCTGTTTTTGCATCATTATCACCAGATACATCACAGCATTTAGTATTTTTCAAAAAAGTATCTAGTTTACGATATCTTTTATCCATCATTATTTTTCTGGTTTCTGGGTCATATGCAGGTTTTGCATTTACACTATGCTCAAGACCAGTAGAAGTATATCGACCTCCAATATCACCAGGGATAGAAATAGGAGATACTCCGCTTTTTGTATTTTCATAACGTGCGTACTTTTCACCCTCAACATGTTGATATCTTGTTCGGTCAACAATTTTTATTTTAGTAATATCAGGAATAGGAAAAGCTTCTTTTCTTCCGCCAGTAAAACCATCTGTTAATAAAATTACAGGTAATTGATACTCTTCGGCATAGTTAAAAGCATCAATTGTATGATAAAAACACTCATCAACAGTAGCTGCTGAGATAACGATTCTTGGGCCTTCTCCGTGTGAACCATGAATAACACAATTTAAATCTGACTGTTCTGTTTTTGTAGGAAGTCCAGTAGATGGGCCACCTCTGGCAACATTAATTAAAACAAGTGGTAACTCAGCCATTGTAGAGTAACCTAAGATTTCATTCATTAATGAAACTCCAGGGCCAGATGTAGCTGACATTGTTTTGACTCCACCATAACTTGCACCAACACAAGCACCAATGGCTGCAATTTCATCTTCCATTTGCATAATTACACCACCAGCTTTTGGTAGTTCTTTTGCTAAAAACTTAAAAACATCAGTTGCTGGAGTGATTGGATAACCATAATATGATTTACAACCAGCAGCGATTGCGCCAAGTCCAATAGCATCACAACCAGTCATAACGATTGTTTTTTCTTTTTTAACACCTTCTAAAATAGTATAAGGGTCAACTTTTGTTATTTTTTCTGAGCAATAAGCCTTGCCAATATCTAAAGCTTTTAGGTTAAGATGAACTACTTTCTCACCTTTTCTTGTAAACTTTTCAATGATTAACTCTTTAATAGATTCATAAGGAAGATCAAATAATCCAATGAGACAACCAATCGTTACCATGTTTTTAGTAATCAAAGCTCCGACTTTTTCTTTTGCCATAGATGTAAAAGGGATTGCATAATCAATGCGTCCTTCTACAGTTGGTGGAGTATAAGCATCACTATCATAAATTAAAACTCCATTGTCTGGGTTTAAATCTTTTATGTATTTATCATACGCTTCTTGGTTAAAAGCTAAAAAGACATCAACTTTATCACCCTGTGCATAAAGTTTATCTTTAGATAACCTTACTTCAAACATGGCGTTTCCGCCTTTAATTTCAGCTGGAAAAGTTGAAAATGTATAAACTTCTAACCCTGCTCTTGCTGATGATAAAGTGATTAAATCTCCAGTTGAGATTACCCCTTCACCAGATTCACCAGATACTCGAATTACCAAATCAGATTTTGTAGACATTGGTATTTCTCCTTTTTATAAAATTAATTTATTTACTCTCAAGCAATGTTTGTTCCAAGCATTAAATTGTTAAAAAATGACATTACTTAGGATTGATTAAGGTTTTTTGTTGCCCTATTTAGGACTTCAATATATTATATAGATAAATTCTTATCAAGACTAAATTGGGATAATTTTATCTTAATAGTTTAAATACTAAAAAAAAGGATCAAAATGTCTGATAGTGCAATAGCGATTGTTTTTATTTTAACGGGTTTCGGCTTCGTTATAATGAACTTTGTCTTAAACTTTATATTAAGTCCAAAGTTTGCTAAACGAGTTGGTGAAATGCCATACGAGTGTGGTCAAGCCCCTGCTAATCCAAGTAAGTTTATTCAGTTTGACAATCATTACTATATTTTTGCTTTATTGTTTGTAATATTTGATGTAGAGACGGTATTATTTTTACCTTTATTAATGGCAAAAGGACAAGCACCTTGGTTGGCATTAGCTGAAATATTTTTATTTACAATATTACTGGGTATAGGTCTTGCATATGTCTGGCATAAAAATCAATTGAAGTGGGAATAAAAGGGTAAATTATGTCAAATGAAGAAAAGTTAATAAAAGAAGATGTTACTGAGCATAAACCAATTGTTCAGGCTATCCCTGGTGGTGGCATTTTAGTTACTAAACTAGACTATATATTTAATACAGGTCGTAAAAACTCACTTTGGCCTTTTGGTTTTGGTCTTGCTTGTTGTGCCATTGAAATGATGGCAGCTTTAGCATCAAGATTTGATTTAGCTCGCTTTGGAGCGGAGGTTATGCGCTCGACTCCAAGACAAGCAGATTTAATGATAGTTGCTGGCACAGTCACCGAAAAAATGGGACCAAAATTAAAATTACTTTATGACCAAATGTCATCTCCAAAGTATGTTATTTCTATGGGTAGTTGTGCTATTGGTGGAGGCCCATTTTATTATGACTCATATACGGTAGTAAAAGGTGTAGACCGTATTGTACCTGTTGATGTTCATATACCGGGTTGCCCTCCAAGACCAGAGGCTTTGATACAAGGTATTATGCAACTTCAAAATAAAATAATGACAGAATCAATGCTTGATAGACCAAGAGATTTAACAATAAATACTTCAGAAATCAAACAAGAAACAGAAATCTAAAATAGGTATCTCATGAAAGTAAACGATTTAGATAAATTATTAGAAAAAGCAGACTGTGACATGGTAAAGCTAGAAGATTTCAAATACGAAATTTCACCTAACTCTATTCATAAAATAGTTAGCTTGCTAAAAGAAAACGATAAAATTCCTTGTGATTATTTAGACCTTTTAAGTGCTAGTGATTACCCAGATGAAGATATGATTGTTATTAACTATACTTTGTCTTCATCTATAGATCAAAATTATATGGTGTGGTTAAAAGTAAAATTAAGCAGAAAAAAACCAGAAATTTCATCTTTAGTTGATTTATTTAACGGTGCTAATTGGTTAGAGCGAGAAATCTATGATTTATTCGGGGTTCACTTTTTTAATCACCCAGACTTAAGACGTATTTTAACTCCAGAAGACTTTGTAGGACATGGTCTTTTAAAAGATTATTCACGAGATGGATTTTTTGTAAAAAAACCAGTAAAAATTTCAGGAATGAAAGTATGAACTTTGAAGAGAAATTAGCAGCTCAATTAAAACCAGAAGAATATTTAATTAATATTGGTCCACAGCACCCTTCTACCCATGGTGTATTAAGACTATTAGTTACTTTAGAGGGTGAAATAATAAATAATGTAGAGCCAGATATTGGCTATTTACATCGCTGTTTTGAAAAAATTTGTGAAAATCGTACCTACCCTATGGGTATTCCTATGACAGATCGTATGGATTATTTAGGCGCAATGCTTAATAACCTCGGTTATGCTCTTGCTGCAGAAAAACTAGGTGATATTGAAGTACCAATAAGATCACAATGGATTCGTATTATTGTATGTGAGCTAAACCGTATTGCTTCGCATTTATTGTGGCTGGCTGCTTTTGGTGCTGATACTGGTGCTTTAACTATGTTTATGTTTGGTTTAAGAGAACGAGAAATGGTTCTTGATATTTTAGAGCAAGCATCAGGATCACGCTTAACTTATGGTTATATACGTATAGGTGGGGTTGCAAAAGATATTGATAAAACTTTTATAAAAAAGACAAAAGAGTTTATTAATATTTTCCCTTCTAAATTAAAAGACTATGAAACTCTACTTGGTGGAAATCCAATTTTTCAAAGACGTACTCAAGGTGTAGGTACAATGAACTTAGAGACTGCCCTTTCATATGGTATTACTGGGCCGATGTTACGTTCACTTGGAGTTAAAAAAGATTTACGTAAAAATTGCTCTTATTTGCCATATGATGAGTTAGATTTTGAAGTAGCTATAAATAATCACCCTGATTGTTATGGTCGTTATTTAGTCCGAATTAAAGAAATGGGTGAGTCACTAAAAATAGTTGAGCAGGCTTTAGAAAAACTTCAAGATGGCGAAATTATGCCAAAAATGAAACCTATTTTCAAACCAAAAAAAGGCGAAGCTTATATTAAAATAGAAGCCCCAAGAGGTGAATTTGGTGTATTTATGGAGTCAGACGGTAAAAACAAACCTTATCGAGTTAAATTTAGAGCTCCAAGTTTTTCTAATTTATCGGTGATAAATGAGCTTGCTAAGGGTGGTTTGATTGCTGATTTAATTGTTATTTTAGGTTCTATTGATATTGTATTAGGAGATGTAGACAGATGATTTTAAAATTAGCTTCTAGTATTACAGCACAACCCTTTTTACAAAGTTTAATTTATGGTGCAATTTGCTCAACAATTATTTTAAGCGTTTGTGCTCTTTGTGTAATGTCTTTAATTTTTTTAGAAAGAAAAGTATCAGCTTGGATGCAATCAAGACTTGGGCCAAATCGTGTGGGGCCTCGTGGTTTATTACAAATGGTTGCTGATGGTATCAAATTAATCAGAAAAGAAGATATCGTCCACGATCAAGCAATGAAATTTTTATTTAATTTAGCACCTTGTATAGCAGTTGCTGCTCCGTTTGCGGCTTTTGCTACCATTCCATTTTCTGAAAATGTTCAGGTGGTAGACTTTGAACTTGGTATTGTATATGTATTTGCTTTAACTGGTTTTTCTATTCTTGGAATACTAATAGCAGGTTATGCCTCTGTTAATAGATACTCTTTACTTGGAGCCTTACGTGCTACGGCTCAAATGATTAGTTATGAAATACCAATGATTATTGCTTTGCTTGGGGTACTTTGTTTTACAGAGACTTTATCATTAAGAGAAACTGTAATTTACCAACAAACAAATGGCTGGAACATTTTATACGCTCCAATTAGTTTTATTATATTTTTTATAGCAGCTACAGCTGAATGTAACAGAGCCCCTTTTGATTTAGTTGAAGCAGAGTCAGAGTTAGTTGCTGGTTTTCATACAGAGTATGCAGGCATAAAATTTGCGATGTTTTTCTTTGGTGAATATGTTGCAATGATGCTTGCTTGTAGTATAACGGTTATTTTATTTTTAGGTGGATGGTTAGCACCATTTGGTTTTTTACCATTTGCTGTTGGCTCTATTTTATATACAGTTTGGGGACTTTTTTGGTTTGTTTCAAAAGTCGCATTTTTATTATTTGTAATGATGTGGTTTCGATGGACTTTCCCAAGACTTCGTATTGATCAATTAATGGTCTTTTGTTGGAAAGTATTAATCCCTTTTAGCATGGTTAATTTATTAATCATGGCTGTACTTAGTACTTTCATTAAAGGTTAGATATGGAAAATTATTTTAGAGATATAGTTAAAGGCTCAGTTGGCTTGATGGCAGGTATGTCTATAACCCTAAAAACTATGTATGGGGTTTTATTAAAAGACGAAGCAACAACTGTTCAATACCCAGAAGAAAGCTGTGATTTAGATCATACTCTTGGTTATGTAAAAGCACTTTTTTCAGAAGATGGCTATTCAAATTGTACAACTTGTATGGGTTGTGTTAGAGCTTGTCCTCCAGGATGTATTACTCTTGAGCGTGGTAAACATCCAGATAATCCAAAAAAGAAAATAGCCATAACTTATTCACTTGATTATGCTAAATGTGAGTTTTGTAACTTATGTGTTGAAGCTTGTAATGATGATGCCATTATTATGGCCCCGATTCATGAGTTTCCATTTTTTGATCGTTCAAAAATGCATGTGAAAATGGTAAGTGAGATGAAAAAAGGTGATGATTTGAAAGAGTTAAGCGATCAAGAAATCAAAGAAATGGAAGCAAAAATGAAGAGGTTTTTCTAATGAATGAATCAAGTTTCTCTCAACTTCTTTTTTATGTTTTAGCTGCTAGTAGTATATTTTCTGCTTTAGGAGCAACATTTTTAAAAGACTTTTTTAAGTGTGCTCTTAGTTTTATCATGCTTTTATTATCTGTTGCTGGTTTGTTTTTACAAATGAATATGCCATTTTTAGCAGCATTGCAAATACTTGTTTATGCTGGTGGTATTACAGTTTTGATTTTATTTGGAATCATGATGATTTATCAAATGGGAGCAGAAAATAAAGAGCGTTTAAGGTCTGTTGAAATGATAATTTCAGCTAGTGTTTCTCTTTTTTCTCTTGGTTTTGTTTTTATAAAAGTTTTTTCAAGTGCTTATCCAAATATGCATATTAAAACGATTGGTTTTTTATCATCCCCAAAAGTACTTGGCGAAAGTTTATTAAATCAGTTTTTACTTTCTTTTGATATTTTATCTGTGTTGTTATTAGCAGTTTTAATAGCCACATCAGCCTTAGTTAGAAAAGGGAGTCAACAATGATTACTCTTACGCATTATTTAGTACTAGCAACCATTTTAATTTGTATAGGTTATCTTGGTATGATAGTTAGAAAATCAGCCATTGGTATGTTGATATCTCTTGAAATTATTTTTAATGGAATCAATCTAACAGCCGTAGCTTTTAATCGCTTTTTATACCCAGACGGTGTAATTGGGCAAATTATGGTGATATTTATTATAACTATTGCTGCTGCTGAAACTGCTATTGCTCTTGCAATTATGTTAAACCTATTTAAACAATTCAAAACAATTGATGTTGATGAAATCAACTTAATGAAGTGGTGATAAAAATATGATTAATCTATCCTCATTACTCAGTTTAGCTTGGTTGGTTCCTGGTTTACCCTTCTTTGCTTTTATTATTAACTTTTTGTTTTTTAGAAAATCAGCTTGGATTGCTAGTAGATTAGCTACTATTTTTATGGCAGGTTCTGCTTTAATATCTTGGAAACTATTTTATACGGTTTGGACTCACCCAAAAGATTTTTTTGTAACAGCTCAAAACTGGCAAGATTACTCATCGTTTTTTGAATGGCTACCTTTAGACCCTACTTATCAATCAGCCATTCAAAAAGGTTTTTCAATCAATATTGGAGTCTTTTTAGACCCTTTATCTGTGATGATGCTTGCTATGGTTTCAACGATTGCAACCTTGATTCATATTTATTCTATTGGTTATATGCATGGTGATGAAGGTAAAGCGAGATTCTTTTTATACTTATCTTTATTTACTTTTTCTATGCTTGGCATGGTTTCATCTAATAACTTCATGCAAATGTTTATTTTTTGGGAGCTTGTTGGTTTGTGCTCTTATCTTTTAATTGGGTTTTATATTAATAAAAAGTCAGCTGGAGATGCTGCAAAAAAAGCATTTATTGTTACAAGATTTGCTGACTTTGGTTTTATGGTTGCTCTTGTTTTACTGGCTTGGGTTGCTCATGATTTTAACTTTTTTAGTTTATCAGCAAGAGTTGAAGAGTTAACAGCACCTGTTAAAGTTGGTTTATTTGTATTTCCATTTTTACCAATGTTTAGTTTGATGATTTTTATGGGGGCCATGGGTAAATCGGGACAATTTCCGTTTCATATATGGTTACCTGATGCGATGGAGGGGCCAACTCCTGTTTCTGCATTGATTCATGCAGCAACCATGGTAACAGCGGGTGTTTTTATGCTTGCTAGATGTTTCCCCCTATTTCATAGCGGAAACGAAATGCATATCATTGCATACATTGGTGGTTTTACTGCTTTGTTTGCAGCAACTATCGCTATTGTTCAGTTTGATATTAAAAAGATTTTGGCTTATTCGACCTTATCACAACTTGGTTATATGGTAATGGGTATGGGGATTGAAGGAGCAGTCGTTGCTGGTAATCCAGCCACAGGTGTATTTCATTTATTTACTCATGCCTTTTTTAAAGCTTTATTATTTTTAGGAGCAGGCTCATTGATACATGCTGCTCATACTAATGATATTCGTCAAATGGGTAATATGGGTAAATATGCAAAAATTACGTCTATTACTTTTATCATTGGTACTTTAGCTTTATGTGGTTTTCCACCATTTGCGGGCTTTTATTCAAAAGATGCAATTATCCATGCAGCCCATGTAAATGGCTTTCATGGTTTATACATCATTGGTCTTTTAACTGCATTTTTAACATCATTTTATATGGCAAGATGTTTAATTTATGTGTTTATGGGTGAGTATAGAGGCCATGGTACTCCTCATGAGTCATCATTTACGATGGTTTTTCCGCTAGTTGTACTTGCTGTATGCTCTATTTTTGTTGGTTGGACTCAAGTAGATTTTACAATCTTTTTATCTGGTGGACAGATGACTATGCACCCTCTTGGTATGTCTGCTTATATTACTTCGATTGTGATTGTAATACTTGGTTTTGGTTCTGCTTATATGATATTTCATAAAAAAATAATATCTCCAGAGGCCATATCAAAAGCATTAGTTTTTCCTAATTTTGTCTTAGAAAAAAAGTATTTTATGGATGAGATATGGGACTACTTAATCAGAAATGTATTATTGGTTATTAGTTGGATTTGTGCCACTTTTGATAAAAAAATAGTAGACGGTATTTTAGTTGATGGATGGGATTATTTAACTCATGCCTCAGCTAGAGTTTTAAAAGATACACAAACAGGAATATTACACACTTACATATTTGTAGGTCTAACAAGTACAGTTATTTTTATATGTACTTTGTTTTATTAAGGCTTTAATTATGGGACCATTAAGTTTATTAGTTATCATACCTATAATAGCTGCAATTGTTATTATATGTTTACCAAAAGAAAATAAATTTGCTATTCGTGCTATAGCAACAGGTACTGCTTTTGTTACTGTAGTTATATCATTTTTGTTACTTGCTAAATTTCAAAAAGGTGGAGATTTACAATTTGTAGAGCAGTTTACATGGGTAAAAGAGTTAGGCATAGATTATTATTTAGCCCTTGATGGCATGGGCGTTGTTTTATGTGTACTTAATTCTGTTATTTTATTTTGTGGTATTTTATCATCTTATAATATTGAAGACCGTACCAAAGAATATTTTGCTTTATTGTTAATTTTAGCTGGTGGGGTATTTGGAGTATTTTTATCTTACGATTTATTTATTTTCTTTTTATTTTATGAAGTAGCAGTTTTACCAATGTATCTATTAATTGGTGTATGGGGTACGGGTCAAAAAGAGTATGCAGCTATGAAACTAACTTTAATGTTATTGTTTGGTTCAGCTCTTATTATGGTGGCACTACTTGCAATTTATTGGTCATTTTTTAATGTAACAGGGCAATTGACTTTTAACCTTAAAACTATGATGGATGCATTACACTCAAACCCTACTTTATTTCAAGAAAATATTAATATCTTAGGTTATCAGATACATTTTCAAACTTTAATTTACCCAATGGTTTTTATGGGTTTTGGAGTTTTATCTGGTTTGTTTCCTTTTCATACATGGTCACCAGATGGTCACGCTTCTGCCCCTACTGCCGTTTCTATGCTTCATGCAGGAGTATTAATGAAACTAGGTGCTTTTGGTATTATCAGAATTGGCTTAGCATTATTACCAGATGGGGCAGCAACTTGGGCTTTACCTTTTGCATTACTAACCTTAATCAATATTGTTTATGGAGCACTTGCTGCCATGAATCAAACAGATTTAAAATATATTGTAGCTTACTCCTCTGTTTCTCACATGGGTATCGTTAATTTAGGTATTTGTGCTATGACCATTGAGTCTATTCAAGGCTCAGTATTGCAAATGATTTCTCACGGTATGATGACAGGCTTATTTTTTGGACTCATTGGTATTATATATAGCCGTTTACATACAAGAGATATTCGTAAGATGGGTGGTATTGTACAAAAAATGCCTTTTGCCACTATGGCATTTACCTTTGCTGGTTTTGCTTCACTTGGTTTGCCAGGTTTAAGTGGGTTTGCAGCAGAAGTAATGGTTTTTATGGGTACTGTTCAAGCAAAACTACCTGCTTTTCAATGGATTGCAGTTGTTGCTTGTATATCAGTAGTATTTACAGCTATTTATATTTTAAGAAGCATTCAAAAAATATTTTATGGCCCTTTTGAAATCGAAAAAAATCAATATTTTGCAACTTTAACTGATGCAACAAGTATTGAAAAAACAGCAATGTCTATTTTAATGGGCTTTATTTTACTCATCGGATTATACCCAGCTTTTACAGTTAGGTATATTTTTGACGGACTTTTACCAGTATTTAGAAATCTAGGACTATAGGTAAGGCATATCATGGAACTTCTAACAGCACCCGAATTTTTAACAGCTTATTTAGCTTTAATCATTATTTTATCCGAGTTTTTTCTAAAGAAAAACCATCAAAATATTATCCCTGCAATTACTATATCTGGGGCATTGTTAATATTAACTCTTTCTTTTGCTTTCCCTCTGCTTGGTGATACAAGTTTATTTACAAGTCTTTTTAATAATTTTGATACAAGTCTTGGTAAATTTATAACGTATTCATCAGATCATTTATCACTTTTTGGATCACGATTATTGTTAGTATGTTTGATACTTTGTACTTTAATGTCATGGGACTATGTGCAAAAAAAGACAAAAAATATTTGTGAGTTTTATGCCCTTTTAACATTTGCTACTTGTGGTTTAATGTTTATGGTATCAGCTCAAGAGTTGATGACATTTTTTGTATCTTTAGAGACAGCTTCGATGTGTTTATATGCTTTGAGTGCTTATTTCAAGGACAATGATTATTCATTAGAAGCAGGCATGAAATACTTTTTAATGGGAGCGTCATTTTCTGCTTTAATGTTATACGGAATTGTTTTGGTATATGGTGCGTGTGGTACTACTTCTTATACACAAATCGCAAAGGTATGTTTACTTGGTAATCAAAATGTAGCTTTATTATATGTTGGTGTAATTTTGATTTGTATTGGTTTTGCTTTTAAATTAAGTTTAGCTCCTTTTCATATGTGGGCACCAGATGTTTTACAAGGAGCCCCTACCCCAATATCTGCTTATTTATCTGTTGCTTCAAAAGCAGCTGGTTTTATGGTTTTAATCAGACTTACTTCAATTGCTTTTGTTAGTATGAGCATGGTATGGGTTAAATTCTTTTTAATTTGTGCTGTACTATCTATGATCTTAGGTAATTTAATAGCAGTTAGACAAAAAAATATGAAACGTCTAATGGCTTACTCAAGTATTGGTCAAGTAAGTTATTTGATTATGGGTATCATTGCTGCTAATAACTTTGGTATTTCAGCTTTACTTTACTTTTTAGTATCATATGTATTTACTAACTTAGCTATTTTTATGGTTATTGCCAATATTTCAAAACACGATGGCGATGATATGTCAGATTTTTATGGTTTATCTAAACGAGCCCCTTTTGTTGCTATGGTAGCAACTCTTGGTATTTTAAGTTTATGTGGTATTCCACCAATGTCTGGTTTTTTTGCTAAATTTTATATTTTTGCTGCTGCTATAAAAGCTAAGTACTTTACTTTAGTATTTTTTGCATTAATCGCAACAACTGTTTCTTTATTTTATTATCTAAATGTATTAAGAGCTATGTACATAGAAAAAAGTGAAAACGATGATTCTCCTTTAGTTATTTCTTCATCTTCACAAGCAGGTATGTGGGTATGTTTAATCGGTATGTTGTACTTTGGTTTGTTTCCACAAGGCTTAGTAACATTTTGTACTGAGGTAGCTAGTAGTTTATAAATGATTAAAAAAACATCAGTATTTTTTATTTTTTTGATTCTTGCAATCTACGTAATAACTCCTTGGTTCTGTACTTTCTGGGGTAAAAAACTACATGCTAATGGAGACCTTGATGATGCAATAACATATTATAAAATAGCTTCTTTTTTTGGTAGTGCTGAAGCACATTTTAATATTGGAGTTCTTCACTATAAAAAAGGAACCGATCAAGATTATAAAATTGCATTAAATTTTTTTGAAGCTGGAACAAAATTGGGATACAAACATTGTTTTGGTTGGATGGGATTAATCTATGATGAAGGAAAAGGGTTAAAAAGAAATCCTCAGTTAGCAGTTTCTTGGTTCAAAAAAGGAATTGAATTGAATGATTTTTATTCAATGAACTTCTATGCTATTTATTTGCTTCAACTAAATGGTGACCATTACAAAGAAGCATTTGGTCTAATGGAAAATGCAGCCAAACAAGATTATGTAAGTGCTCTCTTTAATGTTGGTCAGGCATATTTTTTTGGTAACTTTAATAATACTTTAGATTTACAAAAATCTGAAAAATACATCCAAAATGCTTTCAACCAAAACTTTAAGCCAGCTTCATTTTTAAACGGGTACTTTTATCAATTTGGAATTGGAAGAGATAAAAGCTATGATAGAGCACTATACAATTATTTAAACGTAATTGAAGAAGATAAATGTCGAGCAGGCTATCAAGTAGATATGTTAATAAAAAATTGGAAATCTCCGTCAATAGCTGTGAAAGCAAAGGCAAAAAACTTTATACAAAATGCTTATAAATTATGTCAAAATGTCTCTGTTAAATTCGATACCTTGACTGTTCATCGGGCTATACAAATTTTGGATCTAGGAATAGGAGGGCCTAAAGATAAAATACATTCTGATAAACTTAAAATGGATGCTATTAAACTTTGGAGGAAAGGATTTCATTCTCAAAATAAAGTAAGTCAATATCACCTAGCCAAACTAACTTTGAATAGTAGTAGTCTCAAAGATAAAGAACAGGCAATTCAAAAAATAGAACAAGCAATAGAATTTGGTTACCATTTAGCTATAAATGAGTCGAGTGAACGGTAATGGATACAATTGATTTTAAATAAAACTAACTACCAAAGTAGACTTATTTTTACCATTATGAAAAACTCCTTCCATTTGTATATAAATTATTAAGGAAAACATGTTATCAATATTTAAACGTTTCGGAGTGCTTGGGTTATTTATTTGTTTTTTTTCTTACTTCTTATTTTATAAAAGTATGAGACAATATTATGGTTATGAAGAGCATGAAACGTTTTCTACTATTAGTTTATTAAACGATTATTCTAACTCAGATTTAAATTCAGTTTGGAATGACTGGATTGAAAAAGTAAAAAAGTTAGACTCTAATAAAAAATCTAAACCAATATCAAAACAAGATTGGAAAATCTTAAACAAATACCATGCTTTGTTAAAAGATTATGATGTTGATGATTTAGATGAACTACCTTGCTATAATATAGAAGGACAAATGAAGTCTTTAAATTTGCGAGAGCTAAAATATCTTATATTGTTTTTATCAGAACAACTTGTTTTAGATAAAACTAAAAACCCATCTGTAAACTATTCAAACCTTATAGCAACTTTATTAAAACTTCCTATTATAGTAGAAAAATTAACCCCTATTTTAATTGGTAAAATGGTAGGGTCTTCTATGTATAGTAAAGTTATATCATTATGTCATAACTTATATTTACAAAATAAATTAAACCAGAATGAAAAAAGAGAGATTTTAAAACAACTAGATATCTATTTAGAAAAACAAAGATCTATACAAGATGTAGTTAAAGCAGAAACTTTAGGGTCAGACCATTATTTAATGCTTAAAAAAAGACAGTACCCTATCTATTGTTTTATAATAAAACTAATTAATGGAGATGCCAGGTCAGAGTTTAAAAAAACGATGTCAAACCCAAAACTATTAAGTTGGAATAATAATAAACTGTCTGAAGAAGCATTAAAACTACCTGTTTTTGCTATGAATCTTTTACCTAATTATGCTGGTGCTCAAGATAAATTAAATACAAGACTGATAGAAACTAAGTTGTTAAAATGTGAATTAGATGTTAATTATGAAGTAGATAGTCATATTCAAGTAGAAATAAAAAATAACATTAGATATTGTACATCTGATAAAGACTATCTTAGATTTAGTAAAGAAAATGACCGTTTAAAACTTAAAAAGGTTTATTTAAATTGAAAAATTTTAACTTAAGGTCATATGCAATCATTGTAAAAGATAAAAAATTATTAGTATCAAAAGAGTTTTATGAAAATAGTGGTAAACTATTTTTAAAATTACCTGGTGGTGGGCTTGAACTTGGTGAAGGACCAGGCGAAGCTTTAAAAAGAGAGCTACAAGAAGAGTTAAATATTGATGCTCAAATAGGTGATATTTTTTATGTTGGCCATAAAGCGACCCCTTCAATTTTTGATGATTCATCGATTATATCTTTTTTTTGGGAAGTTAAATCTTGGTCAGGTAAAATTGTAACAGAAACTAAAATAAAGCATGATAAAAATAGTGGTTGGCAAATTTTGAAGTGGATACCTTTAAAAAATATTGATGTACAACAATTTAGTTTCAAAGCAGATCAAGAAGCTATTTTAAAATTGTTATCTATTTATAAATGAAACTTGGCAAACTAGAAAAAAGCTTTATACTAGATAAAAAATTCGTAACTAAATCAGGTAAAAATGAAAAATAAATTTAAAGCTTCACTATTGATCTCAGTTTTATTATCAAACTCTTTTTGGGCTACAGATATAAATGGTACTACAAATATTATTAATTCTTTTAGAAAAATTGAGCAAAACTTAAGTAACTTAAAATATAATAAATCAATTCAATTTAAAAGCACTAATGCTAAATTTTTATACAATAAGACACTAAGAGATTTAAGAGAGTCTATTGATGATTTGAGTGATCTTTCTGATGGTTCAAATCAAGATTTAGAAAACTTTCGAGGGCGATCTTCTATTATTTTAAGAAATGAGCTTAGTTTCTCATATATAGAAAAGGCATTGAAAACTTTACCAAAATTTGTTTCTGAAAACGATTTAAAGGCTATTTTGGCCATAGTTGAAGAACCACCTAATTATGTAACCCTCTATTTAATATCTTATTTTAAAAATCATGGAATGAATCCAAAAAAAGATTCTTTTCGAGGACAGGCTGGTGCATATATTGTTCAAGAAGTAATGCGAACTTATTTAAAGGATTCTTTGGAGACATTACCTTCTTTTTTAACAAATGATGATTTTTTAGCTGTTAAAAATATTGTAGATGAAAGTTCACAATCAAAAATATCAAAGTTATTAAAAAGTTATTTTGGTACTATTTAATTTTTCTTACATAAAATTGATACATAGCTAAAAAAAAGTCAGGGTTTTCTTGTTCAAATTGATGCCATAATTTTAAATCAAGTGCATTTTTATCTTGAGGAAACCTTTTTATATATTGTAATATTTTTTGATTATCTGAAAATTGAAAACCACAAAAATCTAAATTATTATTTTGAAGCATTGTGTGTAACTCAAGTAGATTATATTGATGTTCACAAACGTGAAATAATAAATCTCTACACCCTGAAATACTATAAAAATCTGTACTGAGTGAAATTTGAAAAACTGGGTCTGATTCACTAAAGTAATTTAATATTTGATGACGACACTCTACAATGTTTTCATAATTAGCTTCGATACCTTTTAAACGTTCTCTCATTAAATTAATGTTTCTTCTTGCTATTTTACTATAAAAAGCAAGTGACATAAAACCGCCATTGTTCAAGATGTTTGTAATAGATTTTAGCCCTAATTGAGGTTTTTCTAAGTGGTGTAAAACTCCGCAACAATCAATAAAATCAAATTTTTCATTTAACTTTTGAGAGTCTAATAAATCAAGCTTTTTTAAGGATACATCGTGAAGTTGATAGTGATTTATTTTATGTTGTGTATATTGTAAGCTTTTAATACTAAGATCAATACCAATAGCATTTTTATAATGAATCTGAGTTAATAATTCAGTTAAAACTTTGCCTGTACCACATCCAGCTATTAATACACTTATTTCATTAGGTAGTTGGGAAATTCCTTCTTTATTAGATAGTCTTTCAATTAAAAATTGTTTTAAGGGCTTTGGTTGAAATCTTTGTACAAAAGCCCACTTTGGGTAAGGATTTTCTTCATATTGAGAAGCAACTTGAATAGAAACTTTATTATTTAATGTATTAGATTTAATTTGTATTTGGGCAATAGTATTTTCTATTGAATAAACCTCACTTAAAAGGTAGTAATTATTTTCATTTAATATTTTTACGTCATCATTATTTATTTGATGATAACAAGCTTTAAGGAGTGTATTTATACAGTTTTTGACTTTGATTTTGTTTAACTTTTCTTTTTCATTGTTTGAAATAAAAGTAGAATATTCTAGCTTAAATTCTTGAATAGCTATTGCTTCTAATAAATCATTTAATATTTGGGAGTTAGCTTTTTTAAAGTTTCTGATATTTAATAATATAAAACTTCGGATACTAGATAAAGCCCATTCTTCATTTTTTGAAGAGACACACGAAAAACGCAAAAATTTTAAAAATATAGAAGATATATGTGAGAGGTCAAAATTAGAGTCATAGTGTATATTAGCTACAATTAGTTTAGAAGATTTAAAAAAGTATTCGCTTAATAAACTATTTAAGGCATCGTGGCAAACTAAATTAGTTTCATATAAGTTTTCAATAAACTTTTGTTGGTTTTGATTTAAATGAAGATAGTTTAAACCACGTATAATTGTTGTAATGGTATTATGGTATGAAATATCATTTTTAAATGAGTTATAATTTAATCTTAAAAGCTCAAAAGCATGTTTTTTCTGATCAATTAAGTTTAATGCTAAACATAAATTTTGTATATTATTTGGTTCTAAATTAAAGGCTTTTTGAAAATATTCAACAGACTTTTGAGGATTATTTGAAAAATAGATAGAACCTAAATTTTTTAAAGAAGAAATATGGTTTGGGTCTAGTTTTAATACTTCTTGGTAATTGGATATAGCTTGGTCTATTAAATTGAGTTCAAAATAAATGTTTGCTAGATTATATAAGATATTTATTTTATCTGTAGAGCAATGTAATGCTTTTTGTAAATTTAAGATTGCCTGATCAGATTGTCCTAATTGGTGTAATAATATTCCACTAAGATATAATGCATCAGTTTGGTATGGGTTTATTTGTAATACTTTATCGTATAACGGTTTGGCAGACATCAGTTGATTATTTTGATGATAATTTAATGCTTTTTCTAATAAAGATTGTAGATTGTTCATATCAAAAAGATAATTGTTTTAGTATTTTATTTACTGAGTAAAGATAAGAGCTATCTTCATATAGTAAAGCATGAATTAAGTTTGGGTAAATTTGATAAATAGGACATCTAAGGCTATAAAAGTCATTGTCTAATTTATGAAAGCTATTATATATACTATAAAACTCTTGATCAAATGTTTGAAACATCAGTAAAAATGCAATTTCAATTTCGTTATGACCATAATATGGAGCTGGGTCTATATAATAAAGTTTTTTGCTTTGAGCAGATAAAATATTACCATTCCATAAATCTCCATGTAACAAAGAAATTTTAGGATTACTTGGTATATATTGTCCAATAGATGAACAAAAAGATTGAAGCCTTTCAAAAAAAACAGGTCCTATTATTTCTTTTTTTAAAAGTAGCTCTGCTACTGGCAAAAGTCTTTGTTCTGAATAAAAGTTTGACCATGAGCTGTTAAATTCATTTCTTTGAATTATACCACCAATAAAATTATTCTTAGAAAATCCAAAACTAGAATGAGTTTGTGAATGAAGAGCAGAAATATCATAAGCAGCTAACTTTGATCGACTCTCTAATTTATAATCTTTAATATAGTCCATTGCCAAATAATTCTTGGAACATACAATTGTTTTTGGTATTTCTAATAATGACTTTTCAGATAAAAATGATAACGAATAATTCTCTGATTCAAGAAGTTTAGAAACTGCACTTTCTCGTTCTTGTTCATAATCATAGTTAGAGTCAAATTTACAAACGACTTGTTTATGGCTTTCAAAATCGATTAAAAAAACTCCCCCTGAATGGCTGTCACTAAGTAATTGATATCCAATAATATTAGATTGTACTATATTGGCTAAGGATTCTAATTTAGAAAGATCAAATTCCATATTAATATAGGTCAACTTGAATTAATGATGAAATTTTTTGATAATCAATACCAAAGCGTTCACAATCTTCGAGTAAGTTACAAACAGCCTGTTCAATTGATGAAGAAAAGTAGTCTTTATCATTGTATTGAATTATAAAGCCCTGCGGAACTCGATATACTATCCAATCATGGTTAGCTTTTATATATAAATATGCTTTGTACTCATCCATCATATATCCTTATTATCAACAAACGAAGTGTTGTATATATTATATCGTACCATATGCTCCGTTGTTAAATATTTTTGTGCATGCTATACTAAAATCATATGATTTTACTCTTATATAGGGTCTGTATGTATTTTATATTTAGGTAGTTTTTATGGCTTTAGTAAAGCTTTTTGTTATTACTCTGTTGCTTCAATCTGTTAGTTTTACCAGTCAATTACCAATTATCCCATGGAAATCTTCTAAAATAGATGTACTAAAAAAGTTTGATATAAAGATTACTGTAACTAAAGCATCTTCAAAATATGATTATAAACTTCATGGATATGACTTTTTATTAAACCTTAGCTTAAACAATAATTTTGTTATTGCTTACTCTTTAAAATATAAGGGTAAAAATGTCAACGAAGTATATAAATCAATTGAAAAGTCTTTTCAAAGCTTATATGGTCCTGGTGAATTAACCCTAAATAAGGTTTTAAAAAAAAGAGAATGGAAACAAAATAGTACTACAGATGTTCGTTTAATTTTAATTAAAGAAAAATTGATAGTTTTAATTAATCCTATAAGAAAGTTTTAATTTAAAAGTATTTATGTTAGTATTGGTCTACAAGGACCTGTAGCTCAGTTGGTTAGAGTACCTGCCTGTCACGCAGGGTGTCGCGAGTTCGAGTCTCGTCAGGTCCGCTTTTTAAATCGATTTTTGTACGATTTTTTCTATAAATTCAACGATATCTAAACACCAAGATGCTAGTATATCTTTCACGTCATCAGGAGTTCCTGTTTGAGCGACTAAGTTAGCCACACTCTGATTTACTTTAAGGTTTTTAGCTTTACACCTGTCTATATATTTTTTACAAACCTGTAAAAATTTAGGGTTTTTGGGTAGATTTTTACAAACTTTTTCAAAACGTATATCTTCATTTTGTTCTGCATCTGCCATTAGTTTCCAGTAAATTGAATATATTTCATACATCTCAGCAGCAAAAACAGTACTAAAATATCTTAGTTTAAGTTTTTGTTCTCCAAAAGAGTAGTTACCAGAAAACTCATCTCCTAAAAATACAGACATTTGTCTAGCTAGAGCAAGTGATTTACCCTTTCTCTCAACTAAATATTTAGGAGAGAATATTTGGATAATATGAATGTTTTCATAAGCCCAAAATTGTTTAGAATTTTTAAGATAATAACAAAGTTTTAAAACATTTGATTCAGGAGCATCACGGTTTAACTCCATTAAGATAAAATAAACAGACTTTTTATTTGAACTGATAGCATAAAAATCTACTTTTGAACTTTCAAGCCTTTGTAGTTCAAGTTGATACTCTGGGTACATTTCATAATTGTTGTCTTTCCAGAAAGATTTAAATAATACGGGGTCAATGGCAGCGAAATTAACATCATTAAAGAAGTTTTCATTTTTATTAAGTGATTTAATTTTTTCTTCACCATCATCAATTGCTTCTTGTAATTTAGTAATATTTTCTTCATAAGAAGTAAAGTTTAGAGACTTTGCAGAACTTTTAAAGCTATCAATAGATATTTTACCGTTTATAAAAGCTTGATCTACTTGTTTTTCAAAACCTTTTTCAATAGTAGTTAAGAAGTTTTTTGCTTGGGAGACTTCTTTTTCTATACTAGTTTTTTGTTGAGAAATTAAATCAAGACCTCCCATTAATCGAAAAAGCTCTTTACTTAATTTTAGAGAAAAGTTGTGCAAAGCCATTATTTATCCAACTTATTTAATATATTATTGGCAGACTCTAAAATAGGAGTACCGGGACCAAAAATCCCAAAGACCCCATCCTTGTATAGACTTTGATAATCTTGTTTTGGTATGACTCCTCCACAAAAAACTTGAATATCGCTACAATCAAGAATTTTTAATTCATTAATTAAGGCAGGAATTAAAGTTTTATGCCCTCCTGCTAAAGATGAAACTCCAATAGCATGAACATCACTTTCCATAGCAGCTCTAGCTACTTCACTAGGAGTTTGAAATAAAGGGCCAACGTCTACATCAAAGCCTAAATCAGCAAAGGCAGAAGCGATGATTCTAGCTCCTCTATCATGTCCATCTTGCCCCATTTTTGCGATGTATATTCTAGGGTTACGACCATGTTTTTTTGAAAAACATTTAATATCATTAGAAAACTTTAAGTAGTCTTTATCTTCTGAAAAATGGGAGCCGTAAACACCTGAGACTAAAGAGTTAGATGCTTCATAGCGAGGTGAAACACTAGCAATAATTTCACTAACTTCACCAAGTGTACATCTAGCTTCCATAGCATCTATTGATAAAGAAAGTAAGTTTCCATTACCAGTTTTTGCAGATTCTTTGATTTTAGATAAACATTGCTCAACTAATTTATTATCTCTTTTAGCTTTTACTTCATTGAGTCTTTTAATTTGATTTTTAAGGACTAACTTATTATCTACTTCTAATACATCTAGTTCTGCTTCTTCTTTTAATTGGTATTTATTAACACCTACAATGACATCATCACCCAAGTCAATTTTAGCTTGCTTTCTAGCAGCACACTCTTCGATTTTTAATTTAGGATATCCTTGTTCAATGGCTTTTGACATTCCACCCATTGAATCAATTTCTTTTAAAACTTTTCGAGCTTCATTAGCTAAAGAATGTGTTAGTGATTCCATAAAGTATGAACCACCAAATGGATCGATAATTTTGCAGATATTAGTTTCTTCTTGAATAATTAATTGAGTATTTCTAGCCCATCTAGCAGAATTTTCAGAAGGTAGTGCTATTGCTTCATCCATAGCATTTGTGTGTAGTGATTGAGTGCCACCAAGTACTGCTGCCATTGCTTCTATGGTTGTTCTGATTAGATTGTTGTATGGATCCTGTTCAGTGAGTGACCAGCCACTTGTTTGGCAATGTGTTCGTAGCATTGAAGATTTTGGATTTTTTGGTTTAAATTGTTCAAGAGACTCAGCCCACAAAAGTCTTGCTGCCCTTAATTTTGCAATTTCCATGTAAAAATTCATACCGACTGCAAAGAAAAAAGATAGTCTTGGCGCAAAAGAGTCAATATCTAAACCTTTATCAATTGCACATTTACAATATTCTAAGCCATCTGCAATTGTAAAAGCGAGTTCATGAACAGCGTCAGCCCCTGCTTCTTGCATATGGTATCCAGAAATTGAGATTGAATTATATTTAGGCATATATTTAGATGTGTATTCAATGATATCGGCTATGATTCGCATAGACATTTTAGGAGGATAAATATAGGTATTTCTAACCATAAACTCTTTTAAAATATCGTTTTGGATTGTACCCATGAGTTTGTCTTGACTTACTCCTTGCTCTTTAGCTGCAACAATATATGCGGCTAAAATAGGTAATACAGCTCCATTCATGGTCATAGATACACTCATTTTATCAAGAGGTATATCATTAAATAAAATTTTCATATCCTCAACACTATCTATTGCAACACCAGCTTTTCCGACATCTCCAAAAACTCGTTCGTGATCAGAGTCATAACCTCGGTGAGTTGCTAAATCAAAAGCAACGCTAAGACCTTTTTGACCCATTTGAAGATTTTTTTTGTAAAAAGCGTTAGATTCCTCAGCAGTAGAAAAACCAGCATACTGTCTAATTGTCCAAGGTCTATTTGCATACATGGTAGCTCTTGGTCCTCGTATATAAGGAAACAAACCAGCAATTGTGTCTGTGTGCTCTAAATTTTCAAGATCTTTTTTTGTATAAAAAGCCTTCATTTGAAAGCCCTCTGGTGTCGTCCATTTGATATCTTCAGATGACTTACCTTTGAGTTCTTTTTTGCAGAGCTCTTCCCATTTTGAAATATTTAGATCATCCATGTAATAACCTTTGTGCAATTAAATAATCAGTATTTTTAACTTTAGATATAACATTAAGAGTCGATAAAATGAGTACTTAATATATGTAAATAACTGCTTACCTTACCTTGAAAGTTTAAATCATTCAAGTAATGTAAGAAATTTGAATACATATTATTTAACATAAATGTCTATTTAAAAGCTAAGTATTTAGAGTGTTATTACAAAAGATAACGGTAATTTACATTGATTTACTATATTTATTGATGGTATCTTATTTATGTAAGGCAATATCAACAAGCTAATAGATATAAATTATGAAACTTTATAAAAAATGTACCAATTGTAAAAATACTTATGAAACTTTTATTTGTTATCAAAATCAAACAAGTTTTGTGGGTATACTTCGTACGGGTAAATTTAAAGACCATAATTTAGAATTACGAGACTGTAGTTGTGGCTCAACTTTAGCAACTGAGATTCCTAAATTTTCTAAGCGTGAAAAAAGGGTTTTATGGGAAACAAGCTCTATAGCTAGATATAAAAAGAAAAAAAACTTTTATGTTTGTGAAGCAACTTTAAAATCGAATCATTGTGCAAAAAAAAATAGTGAGAAAAAATGAAAGAATTAATAAATGATGAAAATATTGAACTAATCAAAAAGTTATTAGTCATTATTGGAGATGACCCTACAAGACCTGGTTTAATTGATACGCCAAAAAGAGTTTTAAAAGCTTACAAAGAGTATTTTTCGGGCTATAATCAAAATCCAATAGAAATTTTAAATACACAGTTTTCTCAAGAAGAATATGAAGTAGACTCTATGATTATATGTCGTAATATTGAGTTTTACTCAACTTGTGAACATCATATGGCACCTTTTACTGGTTATGCTCATGTAGCATATTTACCTAAACCTGGTTCTAAAGTAGTAGGTTTATCAAAACTGGCTAGATTAGTTGATGTATTTGCTAAAAGATTGCAAATACAAGAAAAATTGACAAGTCAAATAGCTAATACATTATTTGAAGCACTTGAACCAGCAGGAGTTGGGGTAGTAATAAAGGCTAGACATTTTTGTATGTGCTCTCGTGGTGTTAATAAACAAGATTCTGAAATGATTACTTCAAAATTAATTGGAGAGTTTAAAACAAACTCATCTACAAGAGCAGAGTTTTTAAAATTAGTTGGGTGTATTTAGTTTTATACTGAATATTTTTTAAAATAAAAAGTCCCCAAAATTTTAATTTTGAGGACTTATCTTTTTATTTGTAGACAATTTATAGTTTTTGAACAATTTGAATGCCATCTCTTAATGGTAATAAAAAGTTTTCAACTCTATCATCGTTTAAGATTTTTTTATTGAGAGTATCAAGAGCGATTGCATCTTCTGTTTTTGGGTTTAAAACCTCTCCGCTCCAAAGCATATTATCAAGTAAAATAAAGCCACCAGATTTTAATTTTTTAAGAGCGATTTCATAATAAGTATCATAGCTACATTTATCAGCATCTATAAAAACTAAATCTACTGTTTTATTAAATTCATTAAACATTTCTTTAGCGTTTCCAACCATAAAGGTAATTTTTGAATCTAAACCTGCTTTTTTAGCAAAGTCATAGGCAATTTGAGATGTTTTTTTACTTATATCCATCGTGTATAAGTGGCTTTTTTCTGATAAACTTGATGCGATGCAAAGAGTTGAGTAACCAGTGAAAGTACCTACTTCAACGATAGTTTTTGCATTAGTTAAGCAACAAATAAGTTGAAGAAACTTTCCTTCTAGTTTACCCACCATCATTTGAGGGAGTTTAGTATTTTTATTTGTATATTGAGCTAACTCGTCTAAAATTGGTAAAATTTCTTTTGTGTGATTTTTAGAATAATTTTCAAAATCTTTTATATTAAGCGTATTCATTTCTGTCATTATATATCCTATTTTTTATTAAGTTAATTTACTTATTAATATACAAAAATCTTTATTTTAATATAAAATTTTTGTATCCTGTTAGATTAAATACTATACCTAAACTTTTGATACTATTACAGGGGTTCTTGAAAATAGTTTTACTTACATTGGATTAATTATGAAAAATTTTGGCCATTTTGATTTTATAAGTATTGGTAGTGGACCTGCTGGTCAAAAAGGTGCCTTACAAGCAGCAAAAGCAGGATATAAAGTAGCTATTATTGAAAGAAGACCTAGCGTTGGTGGAGTAAGTTTGCACTCTGGTACTATTCCTTCTAAAACAATGCGTTCAGCTATTATCTATCTAACTGGTACTCTACAAAAGCACTTTTATGGTAAAAAATTTAAAGCTCGTGAGTCAGTAAATTTAAAGGATATTACTTTTCGTATAAAACATGTCTTAGATGAAGAAGTTAATGTTTTAAATTCACAATTAGAGCGAAATAATATTCAAATAATTAATGGGCAAGCTTCTTTTTTAGATAAAAACAGCTTAGAAATATCATGTAAAGAAAAGGGTATTATTGGCAAAGTTACTGCAGATAAAATTGTTATAGCAACGGGTTCTTTACCAAGAAGACCTAAGTCAATTCCTTTTGATTATAAAACTATTTTAGACGGTAACTTATTCTTTTCTTCTAAAAATAAACTAGATCATATTCCTAATAGCGTAACGATTATGGGTGCTGGTGTGATTGGCCTTGAATACGCTTGTATGTTTTTACAGCTTGGTTGTGATGTTACTATCATTAATCAAAGAGAAGAATTTTTAACTTTTGTTGATAATGAGTTATTAATGTTATTTAAAAGTTATATGGAAAAACTTGGAGCTAAATTTATTTTAGGCCATAATATTCAAAAAGTATTTGTAAATGATGACTCTTTAGGGCAAGTTGATTTAGAAAATCATGACTCAATTATTAATGAAATTATCTTATATACAATGGGTCGTACTCCTTGTACTCGTTCATTAAATCTTGATAAAATAGGTATCAAAATAAATGATCGTGGTAATATAGTTGTCAATGATGACTATCAAACTAATATAAAAAATATTTATGCAGCTGGTGATATTATTGGTTTTCCGGCTCTTGCTTCTACAAGTGCAGAACAAGGAAGAATAGCAGCTTGTCATGCTCTTGGCTTGAGTTGGACTGATTATCGTACTTCTTTTCCTTATGGAATATATACAATTCCAGCTATGAGTATGTGTGGAAAAACAGAAGAAGAATTGATCGCAGAAAAAGTACCTTATGCTAAGGGAATAGCACTTTATTGTGAGATAGCTAAAGCAGCTATGCGAGGTGGTGAATCAGGGGCATTAAAAATCCTTTTTCATAAAGAGACTCGCAAAATATTAGGTGTTCATGTAATTGGTGATCAAGCAGCAGAGATTATTCATATTGGCCAAGCAGTGATGACCTTAGACGGTACAATTGATTACTTTGTGAATACAGTATTTAACTATCCTACTTATGCAGAAGCCTATAAAGTTGCTGCTTTTAATGGTATTAACTCTTTAACTGGTAATGCCAGTATTCACTCAATGTCTGATAATTGTGATATTTTAAAAGGTTGCTAAGTTTATTAAGATTTTAAAAACTTATAAAAAAGAGAAAGAAAATTATTTTCTTTCTCTTTTTTAAATAAATTTATGGATTATTTTGAATTTAAAATACTTTTGAGATTGTAATAGATAGAGTTTGATCAGAAGCATCGGTGTTTCTTCCGTCAAATAAATGTGACATATTACAAGAAATAGCCCAGTCTTCATTCAAATTATGGGTTAAACCTAAACCAAATTGCAGTCTCATTTCATCTAATTTATGAAATGACCACTTTGTCCATCCAGAGTTTACATCACCTAGATTAACTCCACCCATACTATTAGTAAACATGCCAAATATATTATAAAGCCAATCTTTTTTAAATTCTTTAACATAGCTACTATTGATAAAATACTTGTCAGACACAGAATTATCCATATAGTATCTATATTGAATACTAGTGGTGAATTGACTATCTGGAGATAAAAGAAGCCCCCAGTGCCATGTTAATGCTAAAGCATCACTACCAAATGAAGGAGCTGTAATTGCATCAGCTTTATAATCTCCACTCAAATATAAGCCAAGCTCCATTGACATAGCAATCTCTCTATTTCTATAGTTTCTTCTAAGTCCAAAATAAGATTCGCTTATACCACTATATGCTGGGCCAAATAAATCTCTTGGTGCACCATTTGTAAAAGAACCTATATTTGAATAAATTGTAGTGAAAATAAATGTATCTCTACTATTTAAGCCAAAGTCAGTTTCTAATAAAAAAGATTCATTGGTTACTGATTCATTAATAGAGGTATTTAGATGAATTTGTTTATCGATACGATAGATACGATCATAGTCTGATTTAATATAACTTAATGCATATGATCCTTTATCTTTACCAGAAAACCAAGGGTTTGCACTGACTATACTAGAAAATAAACTGATGAAAAAAATATAAATATAAAACATAATATTACCTTAAATACTTTCCAAGTCCGTGCTCTTTTGCTAGATATTGTTGAATAGATTCAATGTCTTTTTTTGTTAATGAGTCTAAAAAACCTTTGCTCATTCTGTCTTTTTTATTACAACAGATTATAATGTTTTTTTTGATATTTTTAAGTTTTCTAGCAAGCCCCCTTCTGTTAAAAGGAACCTTAGATTTTTTAGAATGGCAAGTCATACAAGACTTTTTTTGATTTGATTTTTTATTTAATAATAACTTACCTTGTTCAACTTTGCTTGCATCATAAGTAAATTTGATTCTTCGTGGTCGTAGACCAGCCATGCTACCAGAAGCATGTAAAACAGAGCTAAAAATAATAGCTATAATAAATAAATTTAGTTTCATATTAGATCCCTTGTAAACCCTTTGATAATTTAAACATATTTTTTATGAATATGCTAAAAATAAAGATTAATCTTTATTACTTTTTTTTAGCCACTTTAGTAAAACTGTTGATAATTTCTTTTTGTTTAAAGGTTTTGAAATTTGATCATTCATTCCAGCTTTTAAAACCTCTCCATCTTTAAATATATGTGCTGTTTGAGCGATAATAGGAGCAGGTTTTTTTTGTAAATCACTTTCTATTTGTCTGATTTGTTGAGTAGCTTCAAAACCATCCATAATAGGCATTTGGCAATCCATTAAAATAATATCATGAAAATTAGACTTATATAAATAAATTGCTTCTTCACCATTTATTGCTAAGTCAATATTGAAAAAACCAAATTTCTTGACTAAACCTAAGATTACTTTTTGGTTTATTTTATTATCTTCTACTATAAGTATTTTTTTATGGGAATATTTAGAAAACATATCTAAGTACTCTTTTTTAGATGTACTTTTATTTGCCTGACTATCTATAATTAAGTTATAGCTAAAATATTTAATTAGGATTTCTGCTAGTTTCTTTTTTGTCAAAGGCTTAAAAATAATATCAGTCATTCCTGCTTTTTTGATTTCTTCGTCTCCAAATATAAAAGCTGTTTGAGCAATAATTGGTATATTTTGTGTTGAATCATGATCCTTTTCTATTTCACGAATATGCTGAGATGCTTCAAAACCACTCATTTCAGGCATTTGGCAATCCATTAATACTAAGTCATAACTTTCAAAGTCAAAAGCCTCTACAGCTTTTGTCCCACTATTAACTAAATCTATATTGGTAAAATTAAACTTCTCGAATAGTCCTGAAATAATGATTTGGTCAATTTTATTATCTTCTGCAATTAATATTTTTTTATGCCGATACTTTTCAAGTTTTTCAATGTAGTTTATTTTATTTTTATTTTGATGGTTTAATTTAGCAAGCCATTTAGATAGAGACTCTGATAAACTTTTAAGTGAAATTGGTTTAGTAATTATGTCACTCATTTCTACTTTTTTAATTTCTTCATCTTCAAAAATATGAGCAGTTTGAGCTATAATTGGAATAGGGTTTTTTATTTGTAAATCTTTTTCAATTAATCGAATGTTTTGAGTAGCTTCAAAACCTGTCATATTTGGCATTAAACAATCCATTAGTATTAAATCATAGTCTCCAAAATCATATGCTTCAACTGCTTTTTCTCCAAAGTCGACAAAGTCAACATGAGTGAAATTAAGTTTATTTAAGAGGCCTGACATAACTTTTTGATTTGTTTTATCATCTTCTGCAACCAATATTTTTTTATCAGTATATAGCGCTAAATCATCTATAATTTTTTGGTCACTACTACTGATATTTTTTGAACCATTTACTATGGTTTCATTGGTTTTTTTATGAAACCATTTCAGTAAAAGTTCAGTTAATTTTTGTTTTCCTAAGGGCTTAGTAATTAAATCATTCATGCCACAGTTTATGATTTCATCATTCATGAAAACATGGGCAGTCTGAGCTATAATAGGTACGGGTTTTAGAATGTTTTGTTTTTTCTCTAATTCTCTAATTTTTGTTGTTGCTTCAAAGCCATCCATACCAGGCATTTGACAATCCATTAAAATGATGTCGTATGAGTAAAGTTTAAATTTTTCAACAGCCATGCGTCCGTTTTCAACTAAACTTATATTTTTAAAGCCAATCTTTTTAAAAAATCTTGTGACAACTTTTTGATTTACTTTATTATCTTCTGCTACTAATATTCTTTTATCTTTATATTGTTTTAGTTTTTGAATTAATTTTTCAAACTTTTCATCTTTTAAGCTATCTTTTTCTTTTACGATTTGTTTTGATTTTTTAAGTTCTATCGTAAAATAAAAAGTAGAACCAATACCTTCTGTACTATCAACTAAGATATTACCACCCATTTGTTCAACGAGGCTTAATGCTATTGATAAACCAAGACCTGTTCCTCCATATTGTCTAGAGTGAGAATCATCTACTTGAGAAAATGTTTTAAATAATTTTGTCTGATTTTCTTGACTAATACCAATACCAGTATCTCTAACAGAAAATTTAATTTTCATTGATTCTTTTTTATCTTCAATTATGTCGATTTTTAGTTCGACCTCACCATTAGAAGTAAACTTTATTGCATTACTAGTGAGGTTCATTAAAATTTGTCTTAGGCGGTCAGGGTCTCCTATCAACTCTTGATTAAAGTTTTTTAAATGGTTAAAAATTAAGTAAATTTGATTTTGTTGAATTTGTTTCTCATATAATTTTACTATTTGTGATAATAAAATATTTAAATTAAATTCACGTAAGTCTAGTTTTAATTGTTTGGCATCTAGTTTTGAAAAATCTAGAATATCATTTAAAATAACTAAAAGAGTATTGCCAGATTCTTGAACAGTATTTAGTAAGTCTTGTTGTTCTAAAGTTAAATTTGTATCTAAAACTTGTTCAGTTAAACCAAGTACTCCATTAAGAGGAGTGCGTATTTCATGACTCATAATAGCTAAAAATTTACTTTTAGCCTTGTCTGCAACTTTAGCTTGCTCTAGTGCAATTAATAAATCAGAGTTGCTTTTTTGTAAGACTTCATGTGATTCACTAATTTTTTGAACCATATCATTAAAACCCTTTGCTAAAACTTCAAATTCATCGTTAGTATTAAGTCTTAAGAAGTTGATTTTAGAAAAGTTTTCAATGGCAATTAAGTGGCCTAAAAAAGCCTCTAAGGGTGTATTTACAATTTCAATTACGCTTTCAATAACTTTAGTTTTAATTAAAAACTGAATAAAAAAAAGTAGTGTAAATAAGCTTAGTAGCCTTGCAAGGTGTAAAAATAAAGTCTTTTTATTTTCAATTTTCATAATGGAAAGTAAATCATCCATTTCAATATCTACTTCAAGCACAGCAAAATTTGTATTTTTTCCTTCTTTGAATGGGGCAAAAACACTCATATACTTTTTATTACCAATAGAGCTAGATCGGTAAATATTGGTATATATAAATTTGCCTTTAGTAAAACTTTGTAACATCTCTTTTGGAAACTTATAAGAATTACCGATATAAGGTAACTTTGTTTTTTTATCTAAGTCAGTCATGATTACAAAATTGGCTAATAACTTTTCTTTGTCTTCTAGTCTAAGAGTATAAAGAACAGATTTAATGGAGTTTACTGACTTGATCTGTAAGAGTTGTTTTTTTAGTTTAAAAAAACTCTCTCTCTCATAATCATAATATTCAAAAATTTCATCATGAGCTTTACCATCTAAAAATATAGCAGAAGTTTTAGCAATAGTGGTTAATTTAGTAAGAACCCTATCTTTTACTTCTTTTAGATTATGACTAACATTATTTTGGTAGAGATAAAACTCAACACCAATACCAACTAAAAAGCCTATTAATGTTACAAGCTGAATAGTTCCGATGATTTTTTTAAATAGTTTCTCTTTAATTGTTAGCGGCATATAAAATTTTTTATTTCTTTTTACCATAAATTGAGTAGAGCTTACTTAAATAAGATTTAAAATTTTCAAGATCTAGTGATTTACGTCGCTTATCTAAATTTTTATAATCTTCAATAGGCTCTGGAATAATATTTTTATCTTTGTCAATTTTAAATTGAGTGCCATAAATTTGTTTTTTATTATTTTGGATTAAAACTTTATCTGTTAAATAGGCTACTTCTTTTTTATCAATCTGCTGTGAATTTAGTGTTTTCAAAAAATTTAAAACAGTTTTTTGAAGTTCAAGATCAAAATCAGCATGTTGTACTAAAAGCCAAGCATAATGAGAGGCTTGTTTACCTACTTTATCAATAGTTGGCCATCCAATTTTTTTAATGATATTTTTTAAAATATTAATATTTTGTAAATTAGTTTCATTATTTACTTTTGTTTTACCTAAACGCATATTTTGATGTGATTCACCAATTTTATTTAAAATATTACTTGCTTCTTTTAAAACTTGTTCGCTATTAATTGCTTGTACAATATCATTAAAGTTTAAAGTTTTGATAATTTTTTTATCATTAGTAGCTACTATTATTTTACCTTTCAAAGAAGAAAGATTGATATCAAGTTTATATGTATTTAAATTATCATTGATTTTACTTGTTAACTCAATGAACATTTGGCTTAAATAAGTATCAGATAGTTTATAATCTTTGGCTCCTACTAAAAATAATTCCATATGAAAAATAGAGTTATCATCTATAAATTTTATATGAAAATTTAAATCAATATTTTGTTTTAAAAAATTAAGGTTGATAGCATTAGACCAATTGTTAATACTATTACGGACTTGATTTACTATATTAGCTCTAGTGCTAATGATGGGTGCTATGGCAGATAATTGAGTCCAAGAGCTTAGTTTGTCATTTGCATAATTATAATTGTTTAGGATTATTAATCCTAAAAATAAAAACTTTTTCATATTCTCACCAATCAATTGTAAAGAGTAAAACTATTTGTATTTATATTGAAATAAATTCTAAACAAAAAAGTATAATTTTACAAGTTACAAAACTTTAAAAACCAGTTTCATACAAAAAGGTTAAACTAGAGATTGCTTTAGGGTGATCATTGAAAGAAGCTTGTTCGTACCAGTACTTTGCTTTATGTAAATCTTTTTTAATTCCCTTTCCAAACTCGTAAACTCTACCTAAGTTTAATTTAGCATTTGTTTGGTTAAAATATGCTGCTTTTGTAAACCATTTCAAAGACTTTTTATAATCAATCTCTGTTCCTTTTCCTCTTTCATAAGATATTGCTAATGGTGTCATAGCAAGTAGATAATTATTTTTAGCCGCTTGTTTTAATAGTTTAAAGGCTTTTTGGTATTCAGATTGATACTTTTTCTTTGAAAAAATAATATTTGCGTAAGTAGTTTTTGCTGAATCTGATTTTAAACTTAAAATGTATAAGGCTTCTATATATTCTTTTTCAGAAATCTTTTTTGAGTTAAAATTTAAAGTAATCAAATGTAGTTTAGCATCGTTAAAGCTTAATTGTTGGTAAAGTTTTTGGGATTGATTAATATCTAAGTCATAATTAAACAAACCAAAATGTAAAAAAGTAGCCTTCAAATAGATTAATCGTTCTAGTTGTAAATGTACTCCCTTGTCAATCCAACTTTTTAAAGATTGATTTCTTGGAATAATAGAGTCTTTTACGCTACTATTCAAAAAACTTAAAGCTACTGGATTATTTAATTTGTATGCTTGTTTATACCAGATTTTTGACTTTTGATGATTTAATTTTATACCTATTCCATTTTCATAACAAAAGGCAAGAAAAAACATAGCCCAATGGTCCTGGTTTTTACTTCCATCTAAAAAATAAAAAAATGATTTTTGTTTATCAATAGTAACTCCATGTCCAAATAGATAAGATAAACCAAGATGCATAGCAGCTTTTTCATGAGATTTTTGGTAAGCAAATAGATAGTTTTTTAGTGCATTTTTTAGATCTTTTTTTCCGCCATAAGCATATTCTTGAAATCTAGCGAGTTGATAGCTTCCTTCACTACTTTTAGCATCTTTACTACGTAAATAATAATTTCGAGCTAAGGTATCATCTTGGAGTTTTCCTTCTCTTTGATCATGAAACTTTGCAAATTCAAGCATTGCTGGTAAATATGATTGTTTTGCAGCCTGATTTAAGTAGTCCCATATTAGTGGGGAGGATGGGTTTATTTTTGTATATAATCTTGACAGTTGGGTTGCAGCTTGTAAATTTCCAAAAGTTAAAGATTTGGTATAGAGCTCTTTTGCTTTTTGATAGTCGGGTTTAACTCCTATGCCGTATTCAAATAAGTAGGCAAGCATAACTTGAGCTTCTTTATCTTGATGATTTGATTTATAGCTTAACTTTTCTATGTTGAGTTTACTTTTTTGTAAGGCTCGTATATCTATTTTAACTAATCGTTTAAAAAAGTTAAAATCTTTTTGTAAGGACTTATCTATTAGTTTAATAGAATCTCTATATGTCTTATAAGATAAGAGGATTAATTTTTTATCTTTATAAAATAATGGGTCGACAAATTGAAAGGCCCTTCCGTTTGATGCAACAGCAATTTTGACTAAGTTTTTATTTTTAGTAAGTTTTGAATGAACTTTTTCTAAGAAGAGTCCATTTTTTTTTAAAATAATTTCAGAAATTGTTTCATCTTCAAAAAATGATTGATTCATGTATATTGATGCTCGATAGTTTTGTTGGATAGCGGCTAAAACTATATTACGGTCTTTTTTTAGTTTTTTTGTAACTTTTGATAAAAGTAAACCATCTTTTTTTAGTATAGAAATTAAAACTGTTTTATTTTCCCATAACTTTTGTTTCATGATTTTAGTAACATCAAGTTTTGATTTTATGGCCATTGAAACGATTTGTGGGTCACCATGAAATAAGTCATCACAAAACTTTAATGATAGTCCATTTTGTAAAATTGCTACTTTGACTAGATCCTTTGATTTACGTTGTTGTTTATTTAATTTTTTTATTAATAATCCATCATTTTTTAAAAGTATTTTTGCAATATCAAAATCATCAAATAAAATTGGATTCATCGTTTTATATGAGAGGTAGTTTGAGCTTAAAGCACTTAAAACAATTTGTTTGTTGTTTTTAAGTTGTGAATCTGCAAATTGTAATAAAAGCCCATCTTTTTTTACAATTTTATGAACTATTTTTTTATTTTTCCAAAACTTTTTGTTCATAAATTTGGAGCTTTTAAAATTATTTTGGATGGCTGCTTCAATAATAGTTATATTTGATTGTAATTTTTCACTAGCAAATTGTAATGATAAACCATTATTTTGAACTGCTTTTAAAACAACATCAAAATCTGATTGATCTTTGATATTTGCAAACTCAAGTAAAAGTCCATTTTCACTAGTTAATGAAGCAAGTAATTTAGTAGGAATAAAATTAGGAACTTTTTTATTTTTTAATACATTTTTTATAATTGTATCGTAATCAAATGAAATAGCGCATCTAATATTATGACCAATAGAAATAGCAGACATACCAACATCATGGCAATAGCTTTTCATAGTTTGACTATATCTTAAATGGTCGATACTCTGATACTTTTTATAAAAATGCCAAAACATAAAAACCCAGACATCTTCTCTATATCCATCTTTTTTAATATAAATAGGAGTATCAAATTGCTCTTTATTTTTTTCAGATAAGCCAACTCTGATTGTATTTTCTAATTCTCCCCAAGTCATTGAACGAGATTGATGATATTGTATGACTCGCTTATTTTGTAAGTTTTTATAAGAATATTTTTGATTTTCTAGTGTATGGATTATATCGTTATTTTTTTTGTTAAAATATTTAGTGGCAATCTTATAAGATTGATTATTTAATATTAAATTTTCTCCATTTATTTTATCAACTTGTAAATAATAATAGGACTGCCAAGATAAGAAAAGACTAAATGATGTTAAAACTCCAATGATATGAATTTTAGATTTAGATTTATTAACAGAYTTTACAGAGGTAAAAGTTAGCTTGGCTTCTTTACACATTGAAATAATATCTTTTGATTTTGATTTAATATGATAGTTAAAGTTTCCTATTCTGATAATTGAAAAATTATTTTGTTCTAAAACTTGAATCATAAATTTAGAAGTTCGCTTGATTACATCATAATATAAAATAAACCCTAAAAATCTTCTTTCTAAAGCTACATATTCTTCGTTGAAAAATAGTTTAACTTCTTTTGAAATTAAAGTTTGAGATTTTCCTAAATTTAAGCAATTTAAGCCTATAGCATTTTGACTTATGGATTGAGTTGATTCAAAAGATGTTAATTCAGCTACAATTTGTTTTGTATCACCAAAATATTTAGAGCGAACAAAAACTAAATAAAAAATTGTACTGCAAGAAATAATAGGAATCAAACTTGATACTCCGTAAGGGTAATATCTCATTGTAAAATACCAGATACTAAGAACTACAATACCTGGTTTAATAACATTTATTTTTAAAGGTTTTGAAAGTATTTGATGTCTCATCCATTTTAAAAATAAACTTGGGTAAGTAAAATATAAAGCAATTGAAAGACTATARCTTAAAAACATTAAAGAAAAAGATTGAAAATTGACTTCTGAAATATAAGTTAGATTGGAATAAAAAAACAAAATAGAACCAAGTAAAATGGGTGTTAAGGCCAAAAAAGATTGGTTAATTTGTCCAATTACAGAAGCCATTTGTGCAAACCGTACTCCAATCATATTGATATTAGAAGTATAGCCTTTACCTTTTGATAAGTGATTTCTTATGAAAAAATAGCCATCTGCTATACCGTATAATGGTAAAAGTACATAAATTTTACGTAATTCATCATAAGCATAAACATAGGTATAATTAGGAATAAATGGTAAATGTCGTACTAGTGAGATGTAAGAAAAATCTGTATCATCTTCGTATAAAAAAAATGTTTTTTTAGGGTCTTGATAATTGATATGATAGACCTTGTTAAATGAAGTAATTCTGATGTAATTATCAAAAACTTGTATAGAAGAGTTTATTTGTTTTGTCAAACCAGACAGTATTATTTTACAATTAACTAATAGTAATGGTGCTAAAGCTATTAATAAAAATGAATATGGACCTACTCGATTTAAACTTAATATAAACAAATCGTAGTCAGGGATACCAGCAACTATAGATTGTAAAAGATTTTGGATTGCAAAATAATAATAATCACGATTAAAAATACAAATCCCGAGTATTAATATCGCAATAAGTATTTGTAAAATTAAAATAAAGGGACCATAGTAACCATAGTAAATATCTTTATAAAAAATATTTTTAATTTGACTAAATTTTTTCTTACTTAAAATGTAGTCAGAATCATTTTGAAGATTAAGGTTTTCTAAAATAAGAAGAGCTATATTAGACTTTCCGCGTGAAACTAAATCATCTAGTAAGGCATTTAATGATTTATCTTTAGATATATTAGTACTTGTAGATTGTTTTTTTAGTATCTCTTGCCATTTTTTTTCATTATATTCTTTATTGCAATGAAAAATATAATGTTCTCTTGCATAGATATTTTCACAAAGTCCGCTTGTTTTTGCTTTTTCTAAGTAAGAGTTTGCTTTCTTATATTGATTTAATTCAAAATAGATTCGAGCAGATAAGAGGTATCTATATTCGTAGTTAAAAGAGTTAGAATAATCAAATAAAAATTTGAGAGCTGTTTCATATTGTCCTTGTTTAATGAAGCTCATAACCACATTGAAATTAGTTATCGATTCAGGATTGATTCGACAACTTAAATACTTTTCAAAATTTTTACCATCTATACTTAAATTTACTGGTCCTGCTAAATATTCTTCTTGTTTTAACTTTTTTATTTCTTGCTCTAACTTTAGATTTTTATCATATTCTTTTCTAAGTCTTTCTTCACGGTCGATTTCCCATGGCATTTGTTTAACTTGATATATAGGAGCTTTTTTTACTTTAGTATTATCTTCATTGAGTAATGAATTATTGGAGATACTTGATTTATCTGAATGTCCAAATAAAATAGGTTTTATTTTTTTTAATAGATTTAAGACAGAGGTTTCATCAAGTAAATTTTTAAGCTTTCTTTCAATAGACCAAATTAAATAGTCAGGGTCTAAGGTACCAAGATTTTTATCTATTGTCGTTTCTTTCAATATATCTTTTTTGAGTTGATTTATTAAGGCTTTTGGATAGCGTAGATATTTAATGAGTTCGATTAATATTTCTTTTTCAATATCATCTATTTTACCGTCTTTGCAAATCTCAATCATGGTAGATTTAACGATAATTTCTTTTATTTCTTCATTTATTTCAGACATATTTTCTTTTTGAATAATCAAGAATTTTTAATTCATTTCTATACTTTGCTAATACTCTAATACTTAAAGGTATATTAAAAGTTTCTAAAAGTTTTTGGGCTAATTGAACATCATTAATAGGACTTTTTTTATTTTCTAATCTTATTTGTTTTTTTATAAAGTCTTTAATCTTTATTCGACTATGAAGTCTTCCTTTTTTGTCTTTTATTCCTGTTGAAAAAAAGAATTTAAGTTCAATGATTTTATTATTATAAAGAATATACTTTTCATTTACACACCTACAAATAACACTTTTACTTATGCCTGTTTTATCTGCTATATCTTGATATTTTAAAACTTCTAAATGACTATCACCGTTTAAAAACCATTTTGCTTGTTTGCTTAAAATAGCTTTAGAGATTCGAAACATATTATCCATACGAATATAAACTGCATATAGCCATGTTTTAGATCGTATTAATTGTTTTGAAATAAGCTGTAATTTACTTTTGTCATCAATACCTTCAATAGCTTGAGAATAAAAGTCTATATCTGCATCTTTTAGTTTAGCATAGTTGTGTAAATCGTTAATACTTGAAATTGTTAAACTACCATCATTTAAGATAACCTTTAGTTCAGGAAGTTTATTTTTACTCTTAATTTTATGTTCGGTAATAGGATTTAGTTTTAATCCAAGTTTTTGTAAGGACTGTAACATTAATTGGCATTCATCTGAGCTAACATTTAAACTTTTGAGGGTTTCATTAGGAGATATACGGTAAGCTCTTGAGTACTTTTTAAAAAAATTTTGATAGAAATTGAAATATGTAGGCCCAAATTTTTGAAGGATTAAGCTTTTATTTTGTTGTACAAATATTAAGACATATTCATCAAAGTCTCTAGTGGTTAAACCTATAGGGTTTAATTGTTGAATTTGTTGTCTAATAGTTTTAATTTTTGAAATACTAACATCAAAGTTTGTGGCAAGTATTTGATTACTTTGTATTAAATAGCCTTGTTCATCAATAGATTCAATCATTGAACTAGCGATTAAAAAATCTTTTTGCTTAGAAAATTGTAATTTGAGTTCAGAAAAAAAGCTATCATTAAAAGAGTCATCACTTATTTTTGAATGATTATTTTTTATAAGATCATTATAGCTTGATTGCAATTTATTAAGTGCATTTAATTTAGAAAAAACTTTTTGTCGTAATTTAGAAACTAAGGGGGTATCTAAGGATTTTTCTTTGTAGGAATCATAAATATGAGCTTGGCTCATTTCATTCATTTGTAAATCATGATAATCAACTAAAAGCTCATTGATATTTTTGGTGGTGTATTCAAGAACAGAAATAGTATAAGAAATAGTAGAGGACTCTATTTTACCTTGTGCTTGTAGTTTCAATTGTAACCTTTCATTAAAGACAAAAGTTAAATTATTTTAACACAGTGTGTAAATTTACTTAAGTTATTAAGTCTATATGTCGACATATAATATATGGGATTTTGTGTACTTTTAATTATTATCTAAATCGTCCCTTGTTTTAATTATATTAAATTTGGGGGAATTTATGAGTACAAGTATACCAGTTGGGCAGGACCTTTCTAAAGTTTTTCATGATCTAGCAGGAGGCTTAAATATCTTAGGATGTTTTATAAGTCTTGTAATAAAAGATCCAACTAAAATAAAAACTCAAACAGCACTTGCAGTTAAAACTAGATTAGATGAAACAATAGAGGTTTTTAGGTCTCTTCAACTAGGGCTTAGAAAAAATAAATTAAACTTTCAGTCCTTAAATAAAACTTTTACAAATGGAGTGTTAGTTGATTTAACGAAACAAGTTCAAAAGTTAGCTAATAATAAAGATGATTTAATTGAAACTAATATTTTTGATTATATCGAATCAAAAAAGGCTTTAGTAATTAATAAAATTCAATTAAAAAGTATCTTTAACACTTTATATGATAATGCTTATGATGCACAAAAAAATAATGTATCTAAACATTGTGATATTATTTTATCTTCGTACAATAAGTTTGTTTGTATAAAATTTAAAGATTATGGTTGTGGAATTTCAGATAAACAGATTAATAAAATATTTGATGAAGACTTTACTACAAAAAGTCATGGATCTGGTTATGGCTTATATTATATAAAAGGTCTAATATTATCATTAGGTGGAGAAATATCAGTAATTAGTAAATTAGGATTCGGAACAAGTTTTAGTATAAAGATACCACTTGTAGACCCTTAATTTGCTTGGTTTTCTAAGAGGGTGTATGAAAAGTTTATTTCAGCTACAAATCCATCTTAAAATGAAAATCTTCGTTAATAAATTATTTAAATACTCCAGTATTCTAAAAATTTATTGTCTAAATTTTCATAATTAATATCAATTTTCGCAAAGAAAACACTTCTCACACACCCTCTAATTGATTATATTGCTTTGCAACATCTCTTGCTTTTAAAAACCAAATTGATACTATTATTAATGCTAAACTTAAAAATATTGCTTGTGAATTAATACCATTAATTTTACCAAGAAAAATGAAAGCTATAGCAGAGCAGGCATTACCTAACCTAAAAATAGGCCCTTCTATGAATGGTTTAAAACGTAGATTAGCCTCTGAGTTGGCACTAACAAAAAGAAGCTCTTTAGAGGCATTATTTATACTAAAGTCCAAAGCTCCTGCTACAACTTTACATATTTGTATTGCAAATAAGCTAATTTCAAAGTTAGTTAATATTAATAAAATAAAAAAGCACACAGGTAAGAGACTGATGGCTATGCTTACGCCAAGTTTTTGTAATATGAAACTGCTTCCAAATAATAGTAAAACTAGAGCAAAAATATTTTGATAGTTTTGGGTTTGGTTATGCCATAGGCTAATTTGGGTTTGAAAACCCTTGAGATAACTTTTGTATGAACTTTGTATATCATAACTTAAATTATGAGTTTTTTTAAAGAGGTCTATTGTTTCTAGTTTTTGAAACTCCCCAAGCTTTTTTAATGACCTAATAAACTCTAAAGCAGTCAAATTAAATTTTTGTTTAAGTTTTTGCTTTTTATTGATTTTATTATTTAGGTCTTGAAAGTGAATTAGAAAGACTTGTTTACTAATTTCTAAATCAATAATAGGTAAGGTTTGATATTCAAAAGCAGTTTTTGAAAATGTTAAACAAAACACCATAATAGCAATGCATAATAGATAGTTTTTTTTAAATAACTCCTGAAAATCTGAAAAAAAACCCCTTTGATTTTTTTCTTTTTCTTCTTCTTTTTTTTGTTTATCTAAGCTGACACTATCTGTAATTTTATCGATATTGTAGTGATCAGCAAAATAAATAAATATTAAACTAATTAATAATAGAGCTGATGAAAACAACAAACTATAATCTAGGTAGCCTAGTTTTATAATATAGCCACTAAGTATAGACCCACAAGTACTACCAGACAAGGCTCCAAATAAAACAAAACCATAATATATTTTAGCTTGTTTTGATGAGAAAATTTGATTTGTATTTCCCCATAATATGGCTAGGGCTAATAAAAAGTATATAGATGCCCAAAGGCAAAAAATAAAGGCAATTTTTTTACTTGAAATAGTCAATAAAAAATAGAAAGAAACATGAATAAGAGAAATTATAAAATAGGAAGCCCCTACTAGTTTTATACTAGATAGTTTTTTATAAAAGCTAGTAAATACCTTGGTTAAAAGTAAAGACCCTATAATACAAGATAGTTGTAAGTATGGTGCTGTTTGGTAATCAAAGTTTTTATAAAAAACACCAGCTCGAAAAGGCTTGATAATATAATACGAACACAATAAAAAAAAGAGTGCTAAAAAGCTTAATATTACTTTGGTGTGTTCTTTCTTAAATTTTGGTAAAGTCATTTTTAAATTGTTGGGTTAGAGGTGTTTATAGAAAGATATACTATCATGATTTAATAATAACACTTATAGATTTGTGTCAATAAATTTTGTTTTTATGAAAAAACTACTGTAAACTTTATTTATGTCTAGTGAATCAAAATTTCTTTTCAAAACTTTAGTAATAATATTATTAATCTTTTTTGGTACTTCTTGGATAATTCATTCTAAAAACTCAAATACAATTGATAATGATAAAATTAAGATACAAAGAAATTTAGATTTAATTGCCAAAAAAATAGAGTTTCAATTATTTTCTAAAATGCCTTCTTTGGTGGCTAAGTTAAGTAATGAAAGTTCTATTCAGCAATTTTTAATTTCAAGCTCTACTCAAGATATTGAAGTTGATACTTTATTGTACTCAATTAGAAAATATCATTATACAGAATCTTGTTATATTTTAGATTCAAACGGTATCGTTAAAGCTTCAAACACTAACGATGATATTTCTATAAACGGTAAAAACTTTTCTTTTAGAAAGTATTTTATTAGAGCATTTAAGGGAGAATCGAGTGCATGGGCAGCAGTAGGACTCAGAAGTAAAAAACGTGGTATTTATTTTAGTAGTCCAATAAAGTTTGAGCAAAAAAACATTGGTGTAGCCGTTATAAAGTTGGGCTTATTAGAGCTAGATATTATTTTAAGAGATTCAAAATACCCTCTTGCATTAATTACAAATGATACAATCGTTTTTGCAAGTAATCAAAACAAGTGGTTAATGAAAAGCCTAAAAACTATGACAGACTTAGAGCGTATTAAATTAATGGATAGTCAAAAATACGGACATTATCAATTAGAAACTTTAGATTTTATATTTAGCGATAAAATAGCTCAACGAAATGGTGATTCATTTAGGTATTATAAAAGCCCTATTAGCTTATCTGGTTGGTATTTAATTCAGTTTCATAGTTTTTTTTGACTCAATAAAAACCTAATTGCAACAGAAGCACAAAAACCTCCAAATAATGGTGGCAAATAAGATATAGTTCCAATAACAGATGCTTTATTTCTCATTCCCTCTTTTTCAAAAACTCTTGATTTATCAATAAGTTCAGGAGAGTAGACAACGGTTATACCTTTTCTAATACCAGCTTTAGATAATTTYTTYMTAAWAYTYNTARMAMKWSTWCAWCCRNAARTTTYARAWNNATMWSAMWRATSGKARTWYTTGWWRNNTCAAGWWYTCSWCCASYWCSYWTWYNTMCTNANAAWARGYMTWYTRKTYWSATANTKCNTTGNYTWAAWYAARMWMAMTTTWRGYNNAATKSYATCTRTTRMTTSYRYYAAAAWRTSATMYKNTTSTAWWNTAYTWWNTSWWTCNTRTWARWAATGTMNAWMYRTTCKTYNAYTAYAWTWRYTTTSATSWWNGRRWTRMTAWYKYWTARWYRWTTYNCTAATGCTTCTGCTTTGTTTTGACCAACAGTTGAATCAAGAGCTATAAGTTGTCTATTTTTATTGCTAGGATCAACTATATCACCATCAACAATGGTCATTTCTCCAATCCCTGCTCTACAAATACATTCAGCTGCAAAGCCACCGACTCCACCAAGACCAATTATCATTACATGTGATTTTGATAGTTTATCAATTTGCTCTGAACCAAGTAAAATTTCAGCTCTTTCTAACCAGTTTGACATTTTAATCCTTTGAAACAATTATGAAAGTTTATTTTAATCATTTGTTGTAAAGATTCAAGTGGAATTTTTTTGATTTTACTTACTTTAAAATAAATACTTTCGATACTATATTTATCTTGTTCGTCTGTTTCAAGTAAAATATGTTCAATTGGGCATTTTAATAAAGTTTGGGAAAGATTATTTGATGAAAATAATAAACTGCCAAATCCAAACCAAGTATTTTTATTTTTTTTTAAAAACTGTTGTATAGAGATAAAGTTTCCGTTGTATCCATGGATAAACCAATTGTTAGTGTACTTTGCTCTGATATTGAGTAAATCAGAAATGGCTTTTACACAATGAATAATTGTAAGTTTATCATGTGAATAATCTAAGTGTTTTTTGAAAATTTGGATTTGCTTTTCTATTGGATATGGGATACTTCGATCAAGTCCACACTCTCCAATATAATCGTGTTTTTTTAGTTTTGAAATTATATCATTTATTTCAATAGAATTAATCCTTGAAAGTTCCCATGGATGAATAGCCAAACTTTGTGAGTTATCTATGCTTGGGTAACAAATAAACTCATAGACAGTAGAAGAAGTATTTTTGAGACTATGAGTATGTGAGTCATAAAATTTAAAAGTCATAAATTTGTTGTATATTTGTATATAATCATTGCTCAAGTAAAACTCCTATGATAGTTTTTAACCATGAACAAAAAACATTGCTTATTATTTTCTTTCAATTCAAAGTACACTCAATCTAATATAGCTATTCATTATATGGATAGTTATTGTAAAAAATATAATAAGGAGTGTGACTTTGATACTTTTGAACTATCTATAAATTGGCCTTTTCAAGACGCTTTAGCGAAAGTATACCATAAGGTAAAAGATATTTTAGCTATTTCTTGTTATATCTGGAATATAGAAAGAACCATAGAATTGATTAGATCTTTAAAGCTGATTAGACCAGATTTAATTATTATTTTAGGTGGATATGAAGTAAGTTTTGATTCTTTGACTTATTTAGAACAGGGTCTATGTGATTATGTAGTATCAGGTGAAGGAGAGGTAATTTTTTCTAATTTGATTGGAGCCATTTGTAAAAATGAAGATGTTTCAAAAATTAAAGGTTTATCTTACCAATCTAAAAGTGGTAAATATTTAAAAAATATTGGTCAAGAAGCGATTGCAGACTTAGATTCTATACCATCCCCTTTTCAAAATAATCCTGAGATATTAGATAAAACATTTACTTATTATGAGAGTACTAGAGGCTGTGTATATAAATGCCACTTTTGTTTATCTGCTTTAGATAAAGGTAGTCGTTTTTTTTCAGAAGATCGTTTTGTTAAAGATATGCAAGCAATTTTATCTTCTCCAAGCATTAAACAAGTAAAGTTTGTAGATCGTACTTTTAATCTTGGTTATAAACGTACCAACTTTATTTTTGAATATTTAATGACACATGGTTTAGGCCGAAACTTTCATTTTGAAATAGCATGTGAGTTGTTACATCACACTACTTTAGAGTTATTAAAAAAGGCACCCGCAGGATTATTTCAGTTTGAAATAGGTGTTCAAAGTATTCATGATCACATTTTAAAAGCAAATGGTAGAAGTTGTGATTTTCCTAAACTAGAAAGAAATTTAGATTTTTTATTAAAATATACCGATGTTCATGTTCATCTTGATTTAGTGGTTGGTTTATCAGAGCAAACTCCTCAAGATTTTAAAGAGTCATTTAATTGGACTTTTCATAAAAAAGCAGATCATTTTCAGATAGAAACCTTAAAAGTATTGAAGGGTTCATTATCTAGACAATATGGTGCTCGTGATGAAATGATTCATCAAAATGACCCTCCTTATAATTTATTACAAAATAAACACTTTAGTTTTATAGAACTTGAAAAAACACAAAGAATGGCATCGGTTTTAGAGGTTTTTTATAATCGAGATCATTTTAGATTAATTATATTTGAATTAGCTAAAGAGTTTGAAACCCCTATTGATTTTATAGAGGGGTTAACAATTTTTTTTGAAACAAAGCATGCTGGTTTTACTGGGGTTAATTTAAAAACAGCTTATATGATTTTCTTTGATTTTTTGGAATCAATAAATGCTTCAAAATATTTGTATGACTTATTGACAATTGATTATTTATACCATTTTCAGAGTGGTGGACAAACTCCGTTTAAAAAGACTTCAAATACAGTTTTAAGACCAAAATATCAGCAGATTGCCTCAAAACTACAAATGCAAAAAAAAGGTTTTATCGAAGAGTTTGAAAATGTAGTTGTTTATAATGGCATAGAAAGTAATAGTTTTTATTTTGGTGGACGTAATGAGCCATCTTTAAAAGCTGTTGATATATCAGGGGTAGAGTATAGATATCTTTGATGTTTATTTTTACTTTAAAAAGTTCAAACTATAGAATAATAATTCGTTTTTTTTGCTCATTTAATAGAATTAATTACATTTAGCAACTCAGAGGTTGAATGAACTAAAAAATTAGCTTGTTCGAGCTCTTTTTTGTCTCCATATCCCCAAAGTACACCAATTGATTGAATATTGGCTTCTTTTGCTGCATTTATATCGTGTGATTTGTCACCAATCATAATACTTGGCAGAGTACAGACTTTTTGTAGTTTTTTGATTCGAGTAGATTTATCACTACCATCTAAAGGATACTTATATTTAAAAAAATGATTGATACCCATTGCATTTAAGATGTTGTTTTGATGATCTTCGTTTCCATTAGTGCAAATAGCTAAAACGTGTTCTTTACTAAGGAGTTTTATTCCGTCAAAAATGCCTTCATATAAAGTACCAAATTCAGGAAGCTTTTTTTTGATAAATTTTCTAACGAATTTAACAATAGACTCAATCGTTTTTTTATTTTCATTTGGAAACAATGAGGGATAGTATTCATTGGCTTTTACACCAATTAAACTATGAATCATTTTAACATTCGGTGGGGTTAAATTAAGTTGAGAGCAAGCATGAATAATAGCTGGTTCTACAATACTATGAGTTTTAAACAATGTACCATCTAAGTCAAATATAAGAAGCATTTAAATCCAATTTTTAAAAGAATGCACTTTCTAAGATATCGGTGTTTTCTTTTTTTTCAATTGTTTGCTCTTCATTATTTTCAGAGTCTTTTTTACTAAATAAATTAAAGTTAAATTTTATTTTTTTAACAGCATTCCAGATTAATTTACCAATGTGGGTAGATGTATGTTTAAAACCATGCTCTTGAAGTTCAAATAAAACCTCTTTAATAACAAAGTTTGAGACTGTCCAAGTAGCTTGCATACTTTTTCTAATAATTGTTGCTTTTGTTTTTGGGAAAATAGTATACCATTTGGGATTTTTTGTAGCCATAATGCCTGAGTGATATTGAAATGAGATATAACGTAAACTTTGAAAGATGGCATAAGAGGTACTACTTTTGATTCTAAGAAGTTTAAAAATATAATCACCAGCATCACCTACCGCAAAAATTTTAAAAAATCCTTCGGTTAGCTTTTTATCGACTCTATAAAATGTATAGATGTCTTCTGACATTCGAGGAATCTCTGTTACTAAAGAAGTGCCACCTTTCATAAAGTCATCTTTAAATTTATTAGGGGCTTCACAGTTTAATAAAGCTTGGGTTAAATCTAAATTGACATGAACATTGACTCCAATACCAAGTATCTCTAGTATAGGAGTATTTGTTTTTGCAGCATCGTAGTAAACTTGCCAACCTTGACTGGGGGTAGCACCAGTAAGATGTTTATGTAGGTTGTCTAAATATAATTTACCAAATTCAACTGTAAAACATCTCATCATTTTAGGATTTTGAAAGGGACCATTACCAGCTTCAGAGTTTAGGATATCTTTAAGGCCTTGAGTTGTAGTAACTTGATAAATAGTAGGGAAAGTTCCTCTTGGATCAATTACACCACTGCGGTTATCAACATCTCCAAATAGGTTTTTAACACCTGAAACTCTTTTTTCTAAAATCTCCATAGAAGTAATAGTTGCTGTATTAGATAAGCTAATTAACTCTTGTAAAACTTCTTTGTTTTGGGTAAATGTAATATCTTTAGCACAGTTTATTGTATTAAGAAGTAAAAATAAAAGTAGAAATAATCTCACGTAGAGTCTCCAAGTTTTTTTAATATTATGAGTATATAAATGATTTAAAAAGCATAATGGTTTTTAGCAAAGTGTCAATATTTATGATAAGTTAACTACTTAAGGTATAATATCATTTTAAGATTCTATAAAAAAGCTTATAATTTTGAAAAAGTAGAGCCCATTAGAATGAGGTTGAAAAATTATACAAAGGAACTTCTAGAATTTATTATGAAATATTTATTATTGTTTATTCTTTTTTTTAATATCAATTATTCATCATTAGATATGATTGAAAAGCTTTTACATAAAAGTGATAAATTAATAAAACAAGAGAAATATAGAAAAGCTTTAGACCCTCTCATTGTTTCTTTAGATGAAAATAAAAGAAAATTTCCAAATAATAGATTAGTAATGCGACTAAGAAATAAAATGGCTGAAATATATTTATTAAATGATAATGATGCTCCTGCCATCGAGTTATTAGAAATAAATATGAAGTTTTTGTTAAATCACCCCCAAAATATTGATAATGAGATTTGGACCTACTTTTTACTTATGGGGGATAAATTTTATAAAATAAAATATATAAAATCTGCATTAAAAATATATGAGTGGATATTTAATGCAATGACAAAAATAAAACAAAAGCAAATTAGATTTGTAACTAGCTATGATGAAAGTGTTTTATTATGGGCTCGATTAGCTATAGCAAGAAGTTATGTAGATTTAGATCAATATGATAAAGCTTGGGAGATAATTTCTATCATAAATGGTAAAGAAGATCCTTTATTTCAATATATAAAAGGTAGAATATTGTTTTCGTGGCCGCTAAAGTTAAATAGAAAAGAAGCCTATGTTTTATTAAAAAAAGCTGCTTTTAATGGAGTGGGAGAGGCTATTTACTTTTTAGCTTACCAGTTTTCTAATAAAATAAAAAAAAATCCAAAAGCAACCTTTTTTTGGTATAAAATTTTAAGCTTTTATTTACAAGGTACATCACGTTTAAAAAGATTTGGTTTATCTTGTTTTAATGAAAATAACTTATTGAAAGAAGCAAAAAGAAAATTAAATAAAGCCGAGGAGCTTTTAAGCTCCAAATACTTAAAATTTGTTTATAAAACTTCAAGAGATAGTTTTAATAATATAAAAATTCAGATAAATGCAAATAATTTAAAATATGTTGACTCTAGTGATACCGAAGCTCCTAAATCTGCAAAACAACTTATAACTTGCTTTGAAAAACAAAGAAAGTTATTTGGTAGCTTAATCATGTACCAAATTGATAGAGAAAAAAAGTTAATTATAAATAGTTATGTTGATCAAGATATTTTAGTTAAAAATAAATATATCAAAAAAATATATTATGATAATTTTAAAGATAGATATCGCTCAGATCAGCTATCTAACTTTTGGTGTATTACGCATGGTCCTTTTCAAAAAAAATGTGATAGTAGCTTAGATACTGATCCTAATTGTCATCTTTCTCTAGAGTTACAAAAAGCAACTTTAACTCATTTAAAAAATAGTCCTCTTATAAAAAAATATTTTTTTTCTCATGATTCATTTATTTGTCATAATCATCAAGCTGTTGTTTTTGGAGCTTTAAAAAGTTTTCAAAAAAAATATTCTTCAAATCTTAAGTTGAATGGTACGAAATTTGCATACTTACAACTGATAGAGAAAAAATTACTAGGAAATATTCCAAAACATCCTCAAGATGAGCTTTGGAAAGTTTTATATTCAGATTTACAGGATAATATTTGGTGCAATCAACATGGGCCTTATCGTTTAACTTGTAAAAATGAAACTAAGGATTGTGTTCGTTCTCTATTTAAATACACAGAAATAATGTCTTTAAAAAGTGAGTAAAAATGATAGAAGTAAGTTCTAGACTAATGCAAGAGCATCAATTAATATTAAAATATATAGATTTATTATATAGATATGTAGATAGTGATAAAAATAATTTATTTTTAGAGAAAGCACCTTTGTTTGTTCAATTTATAAAAGAATTTGCAGATAAATATCATCATGCAAAAGAAGAAAATATTTTATTTAAAGCATTAGAAGAGCCTGGAGTTTTAACTCATTGTAATCCAGTGGGACAAATGTTGCACGAACATGATTTAGGACGACAATTTGTCACAAGTATGATTGAAGCTTGTGACAAATCAGACATTCATAGTTTAAAAGAGAATGCTAAGAATTACGGTCTTTTATTAAGAGACCATATTTTTAAAGAAGATAAAATACTGTATCCAATGGCTGAAACTAATTTAAGCGAAGAAGCAAAATTAGCAATTGCAGTAGAGTATCAAAAAGTTGAAGATGAACTAGACGGTGATAAAATTTATAAAAATTTTAAAACTCTTTACGATGAACTAGAACTTGCTATAAACTAAATGGAGACGGCAGGTATCAGACACTTTTTACTTTATCAATAATCTAAACTTTATTTATTTTTTTAAGTTGTATTAGTTGTACATTGAGTGAAGCTTTGAAAGTCGGTAATCAAAATCATATATTTTTTAGTAAACTGTAGTAGAATGAGAAATCATCAACAGGTTCTAAGGTAATCATATGAAATTAATCATCCTCATAATAGCTCTAATTTGTGGTTATTTTTTTGTAGTACATAATCAAAAAGGTATCCCTCAAAAAAGTGAAACTAAAGTAAATATAAAAATTAAAGACTGTAATCATGGTTTAAGTTTTGATACTTGTGCATTTTGTAATCCATCATTAATTGAAAGCCTTGGTTTTTGCGGTGGACATGGCGTGCCAGAAGCTTTTTGTACTCGTTGTGACTCTTCTATAATTGTTGCATTTAAGTCTATTGGAGATTGGTGTGATGAACATAAGTTACCTGAGTCTCAATGTAAGGCTTGTAAATCACCCAAAAAAAATACTAATAAGAAAATTGGGTTGAAATTACCTCCTACTAAAAAGCCCCTTTTTCGGAGTCAAAAGAGTCCTAGTCTATCTTGTAAAAATGAGGGGTCTTTGATTAGATTTACTAATGAGCAAGTAAGTAAAGATATTGGTTTAGAATTTACTAAAATAGTTAGAGTCATAGATAGTAAATTTATTGCTTGTAATGCTCAAGTAAACTTCAATAAAAATAAATTAATTAACATCAAGTCTAAAACTAAAGGTACTTTAATTAAAGTTAACTACCAAGTAGGTCAACAGGTAAAAAAAGATGATGTTTTAGCGCAAATTCAATCCAATGAGCTATCTTTAGCCAAGTCTCAATACTTTCAAGCACTTAGTTTAGTTAAATTATGGAAAAAAAATCATCAATCAGAAAAAGCTCTACAAACAGATGGTGCTACTTCTAGTAGAGAGGTTTTACAAGCTCAAAATAAATTAATGGAAAGTAAAATTACTCTTGCAAATAGTTTACAAAACCTTAAAAACCTTGGCTTAAATGAAAAGCAAATTTTAGAATTAAAAGCGAATCAAAACTTGAGTTCTACTTTAAATGTTATATCTCCATTTGATGGTACAATTATTAAAAAAAATGTTGTGATTGGTGACTTAATAACTTCCTCATATAATCTTTTTACTATAGTTGATACTAGTATTATGTGGGTTGATTTAGATATATTACCAAAAAATATTAGTGATCTTAAAATAAATCAAAAAGTAAAAATAATTATTCCAGAGTTAAAGCCTCTTGCATTTAGTGGTAAAGTATCTTGGATTGATTCTTCTATAAATAAAAAAAACCATACTTTAAAAGCTAGAGTAAAAATTAGAAACTCTAATAAAGTTTTAAAGTCAGGTATGTTTGGTAAAGCAACAATAAATGTATACCAAAACATTGATACGCTTTTAGTTCATAAAAAGGCCGTCCAATGGGATGGATGTTGTAATATCATTTTTGTAAAAAAATCTCCAAGTAGCTTTGAAGTTAAAAAAGTGACTTTACAATCATCTGGTTTATATAAAGATTATTATATGGCTCAAGGCAATTTACTAGAAAACCAAGAAATTGTTACTACTGGCTCTTTTATACTAAAAACGGAGATTCTTAAAGGTAGTATTGGGGCTGGTTGTTGTGAAAGTGACCTTGGTAAATAAATGTTGAATTATATAATTTCATGGTCTTTAAATAACCGTATTACAGTACTTTTAATGGCAATTATTATATGCCTTTTTGGGGTTTATTCTATTAATAAACTGCCTATTGATGCTTTTCCAGATATTACTCCTGTTCAAATACAAATTAACACTACAGCACCGACATTAAACCCATCTGAAATAGAGCAACAAGTTACTTTTCAAATAGAAAGAGCAATTAGTGGTTTACCTTCATTGAGTAATGTACGCTCTATCTCAAAATTTGGATTCTCTCAAGTTATTGTCACCTTTGATGAGGGCACAGATATATACTTTGCTAGACAGGTTATCTTTGAAAAAATTCAACAAGTTTCTATGCCTTCTGGTATATCGCCACCTTCACTTGGCCCTGTTTCTACAGGACTGGGTGAAATTTTTCATTATTCCTTAGAGGGAGAAAATCAATCATTAACTGAGTTAACAACGATTCAAAATTGGATAATCAAACCTCAACTTGAGTCTACGCCAGGAGTTGCTGAGATTAATACTTGGGGTGGCAAAAAAAAAGAATATCAAATAATTGTTAATCTAAGCTCTCTTGCAAAATACAATATAAGCATAGATGAGGTAATTTTAGCTTTAAAAGATAATAATCTAAATGTTGGTGGTGCAGGTATAAGTCAAAGAGGTGAATATCATCTTGTACATGGTATTGCAATTAAATCTAGTGTAAGTGAACTAGAAAACATTTCTGTTGGATTTAAAAATAATGTTTCTATTTTGGTAAAAGATATTGCCAAAATTGATATTGGATATGAAATTCGTAGAGGTGCTATTACTGTAAATTCAAAGGGTGAAAGTATTTTAGGCCTTGGTTTTATGCTAAAGGGTCAAAATAGCAATGAAGTTACTAAAAGATTGGCAACTAAAGTAAAAAAAATTCAAAAATATCTTCCTGAAGGTGTAAAAATTAAGATTCTTTATCAAAGAACAGACCTAATTGCCTCTGTCATATCTACTGTAAAAGAAAACCTCCTATTAGGTGCTTTATTAGTTATATCTATTTTGTTTTGTTTTCTAGGAAATCTCAGAGCTGGTTTAATTGTAGCTCTTGCTATCCCCTTTTCTATGCTATTTGCAGCCATAGAAATGCTACAATTTGGTATTGCAGGCAGTTTAATGAGTTTAGGTGCAATTGACTTTGGATTAATCGTAGATAGCTCAGTGATTATCGTTGAAAATAGCTTACGAAAAATTCAAGAAGCTGCTGATGATGCTAATATTACTCAAATTGTTAAAGAGGCATCGATTGAAGTAAGAAAACCAACTATGTTTGGTGAGTTAATTATATTAATTGTTTTTATTCCGATCTTGGGGCTTGAAGGTATTGAAGGTAAATTATTCATACCTATGGCATTAACTATGATTTTTGCTCTTTTAGGGTCGCTTGTTATGTCTTTAACTTTAACCCCTGTTTTAGTTAGCTTTTTTTTAAAAAAGCAATCAAATCACAAAGAAGTCTTTTTAATGAGATTTCTTAAAAGTATTTATCACAGTATTTTAAAAATAGTCATTAAGCAAAAATACTCATTTGTAACATTAGGCTTAGTTTTAATGTTTAGTGGAGTGTTTTTAGCGTCTAGGTTAGGGCATGAATTTGTACCAAAATTATCTGAAATGGGTATTGTTATTAATACTATTAGACTAGCTGGTGTATCTCTTGATGAATCTGTACGATATGGCTCTAAGATCGAAGAGTTTTTAATTAAAAAGTTTCCTAATGAAATTAAAGATATTTGGACCCGAACAGGAACAGCAGAAACAGCTACTGACCCAATGGGAATCGAGCTAAGTGATGTATTTATTACTTTAAAACAAAAAGAAAAATGGACTAAAGTTACAAGTCAATCTCAACTCGTAAAATTAATGCGTGAAGAGCTTAAAGTTTTTCCTGGTATGCGAATGGTTTTTACTCAACCAATTGAAATGAGAGTAAATGAAATGGTAGCTGGGATTCGCTCTGATTTAGGTATCAAAGTTTTTGGGGATGACCTAGAAATTTTAAAATCAAAAGCAAATGAAGTTAAAAAAATATTAGAAAAGATAGAAGGAAGCAGCGATATTTATGTTGAACAAATCACAGGTCAGCCCATCTTAGAACTTAAAGTTAAGCAAGATATGTTAAATCAATATGGCATTTCAGCCCGTATGGTTTTACAAACAATAGAAGCAATTGGACCTATTCAAGTTGGAGAAATTAGAGAAAATCAAAAAAGATTCAATCTAATTATTAGACTTGAAGACCAATATAAAAGTCAAATTGAAAGTATAGATAGTTTAATGATCTATACTAAAGATAATAAACAAATCCCATTAAGTAAACTTGTTACTATTACTCAAAAGGAAGGCCCTTCTACCATTTCAAGAGAGTGGCAAAAGCGAAGAATTATCGTTCAAAGTAATGTAAATAATCGTGATTTAGGTGCATATGTAAAAGATGTTCAAATAGCTATAGATAAAAAACTAAGCTTAGATGATGGTTATTTTTTAAGCTATGGAGGGCAATATGAAAACCTTCAAAGAGCCCAAACTCGTTTATTAATTATCATACCGATTACATTGATACTTATTTTATTTGTTTTGTTTATCAGTACAAACTCTGTCATAGATACAGCAATTATTTTTACAGGAGCCCCTTTTGCTGCTTTAGGAGGTATTATAATGCTTACTCTTAGAGAAATGCCATTTACAATAGCTGCTGGAGTTGGGTTTGTTGCTGTTTGTGGTGTCGCTATGTTAAATGGACTTATAATGATGTCCACCATAAGACAAGAGTTAAGTAACGGAGCTAATATTAATGAAGCCGTTGAAAGAGGTGCTTTATTAAGATTAAGACCTGTATTAATGACAGCATTAGTTGCAGGTATTGGTTTTATACCAATGGCATTTAATACAGGTATCGGAGCAGAGATTCAAAGACCCCTAGCTACCGTTGTATTAGGTGGAGTCATAGCAGATAATCTTTTAACACTCTTACTATTGCCAGCTTTAGTGGTAACATTTATTAAAGTAAAATAGTATCGATGATTGGTTCTAAATCTTTTCGAGATAGTCCTTTCTATTCCATTATATTTTTTAATGCTTCAATTGGGTTTGGAGAAGGAATATGATGATGTTCAACTTCATAGGATTCTGCTAGTACAGATAAAATTTCAAGTTCATCAAAATCTTTTGTATTTGGCTTAGAGTCAATTAGTTCGTTAATTCTAAGCATTACTAAATTATAATCTTCTTCTGAATGAATTGGTTTAATATTCATAAAAATCTCCTAAATTGTACTGGCATCAATTTTATAAAATCAACAAAGAAAAATAAGTATACCTAAGTTATCTTTTACACATTCATTTATAAAAGCTTTTAAAACTTTAAAGTGATCTAAAATATATTCAAAAGCTTCTTCATTATCTGTCATCCAAATATTTGGATAAATATCAAGTTCTTCCATTTTTTTTGGGTTATAACTTTCACGTAATTTATTTTCATCCCATTCATTCAATAATAAAGCTATATCTTTTGTAGTTTTATCTCTGAAAAAACGTCCTGGGCCATATCCAATATCGATGTCGCCAATATCTTCACCACCTTGAATAATAAAAGTTAAAAGTGAATCAAAAGAGCTAGAGTTTTGATTTAAACAAAAGTTTAATCCATCCCATGCTTTATCAAGGTCTATTTCTTTATTCTCATTTTCTAAAAAGTTTATATTTGGTAACTCTTTAGCTTTTTTATTTTTTTTGCTGAAAATCTTTAAAAAAAAACCTTGTTTACTATTCAAATCTACAGCATCAAAGTAAGTTTCTGGGTCATCTGGAGCAATAATTCTCCAAATTAAAGGTGGATTTGCAAGTATTATATCAATATTATCATCTGAAATAGAAGTTAAAGAAGCAGCCATTCCCATAGTAAATCCTTAGTTAAAGTCAAAGTATTTTTGAACATAGAAGTGTTTGACTTTTTCACCTATTACAAATAACCCTATGAGGCTCAAAGCTTTTAAAGTCATCAATATAATATGAGTCTTTGAGTTCTTTTAATGAGGGCTGATTAAATCCACAAAAATAAACTCCATTATCAAAAGCTGCTTGATAATCGTTAATAGAATCTCCAATCATTAATGTGTCTTCTGCATCGTAATCAAATTGGTCTAGCATATTTTTGATATTGATTGTTTTTTCGGTAGGTGAACCATGAATAGAGTTGAAGTATTTTTCTATATCAAGCTCTTTACATAAGTGTCTAAGCTCATCTTGATCTGACCCTGACACTATATGCATAGGCATTGATAAAAAAGTTTTTTCCAAAAAATCTAGTGTTTCTATGATTAAATATTTTTTATTTGTTAGCTCTCTTAGCATGATATTTGAAAAATCATTTGTATATTCTGATAGTTTTTCTTCACTCAGTTCTTTATTTAAAACTTCTTTATAAAACCATTTAAATTTAGAGTATCTTGAGATTCCACCATTTAAAATATGATAGTCAATAAGCTTTTTAACATCTTGAGCATCATGGTTTTTTAAGACTTCTTCAAAGCCTTTTGTACGTATAGAAACTGAGTCTAAAATAACTCCATCAAAATCAAAAAACAACTGCATAATTTAAAACCTTTATATTACAATTTGAACCCATTTACGATTGTACCAAGTTTTGGCAAAAATTGCTGCTTGTATGCTTCTATAAATGCCTTGTAACATCCATATCCCAATCAAATTATAATGTAAAACAGGACCGATTAAATAAACAAGAGGCAAAAAGAAAAACCATTGTAAAGAAGTGCTTACAAACATAACATGTTTAGAGTCGCCAACTCCGAGTAAAGAGTGCATTAAAACTTTTCCACAAACATCTAAACTAACTAATAAACCAGTTAATCTCAAGGGTATTAGAGATACTGCAATAATCTCTTTATCTTTAGTAAATATAGATAAAATAGATTCAGGAAAGAGTATCATTAATAAAGCTAAACAAGAAATGAGAGTAAAACTAACCTTTACAATATCAATACACCATTGATAAGCATCTTCTTTATCACCTCTACCAAGTGCTTGAGAACAAAGAGTTGCTGATGTAAAACCAAAGCCAATTCCTGGTAAGGTAGCTACCATCATGATATTCATTAATATATTTGCTCCTGCCATCTCATTTGTACCGACTTTTCCGATGATTAAAAATAAGGCACTCAAACCAGCTCCATAAAAAAGTTGATTAACAGACCTAGGAAGGCTAATAGAAATAAGGTTTTTAACTTCTTTAAAAGAAAAAGACCTTTCTAAAAATCCATATTTCTTAGCTTTTTTAGTAGCTTCATAAAAATATAAAACTGTCCCACATGATAAAGAAAGGACTGTGCCTATAGCAGCTCCTTTAACTCCAAGAGCAGGAAAACCAAATTTTCCAAAAATAAGAAGATAGTTAAATAAAATATTTAAAAAATGCATTGTTACTAATATTTTTAGATAGCTTCTTTCTAAGCCAACAGCATTAAAAAATCCTCTAAAAGAGGCATTTAACCCTATAAAAACAACCCCGAAAATACGAATAGAAAAATAATCAATACTTGATTGAACTACTTTAGGGTCAGAATTTAAAAAGGGTAATATTTTAGGAATTAAAAAATAAGAAATAGAAGTAATAATACAAGAGAGAAAAAAGATTAAAATGATAGCAAAATTAAGTGGTTTAGCAGCTTCATTAGACCGTTCTTCTCCAATTCTACGAGCACTAATAGCTTGTACTCCACTAGAAAAGCCCATTAAAGCACCAACTGCCATAAAGTTTAAAAAAGTGCATAAACCAACTGCTGCTAAAGCTGTTGAACTAAGTTGTCCAACCATAGCTGTGTCAACTAAATTTAATAAGTTTTGAGACAACATACCAGCAATAATTGGGATAGCTAATGTAAATAAAACCTTAAGTCTTTTTTTAGAAATCACTAGGCTCATAAAACAATTTGCATCCACTTACGCTTATGCCAAGTTCTAGCAAAAATGATCGCTTGGATTATTCGGTAGCTACCTTGTAGTATCCAAATACTTAATAAGCCATAATGTAGAGTTGGGCCAAATAAATAAGCTAATGGTAGAAAGAAGCACCATTGTAAAACCATACTAACAATCATAATATGTTTTGAGTCGCCAACTCCAAGTAAAGAATGCATTAAAATCATTCCACAAGCATCAAAGCCAATAAACAACCCCGTTAATTTTAGTGAGTTGGTAGTAGCTAAAATAACTGATTTTTGAGTTGTAAATATAGATAAAATCTCTACAGGAAATAAAAACATTGTTAAACCTAAACAAGAGATTGAAATAAAACCTACTTTGACGATATCAATACCCCATTGATAAGCGTCTTCTTTGTCACCTCGACCAAGTGCTTGAGAGCATAGAGTAGCTGAGGTAAAACCAAAACCAATACCTGGTAAAATGGCTACTAACATGATAGTTATTAATATATTTGCTCCTGCCATTTCGTCTGTACCAATTTTACCAATTATGACAAATAAAGCGCTTAACCCCGAAGCAAAAAATAATTGAGTAATAGATTGAGGTAAGCTGATTGATATGAGACTTTTTATTCTTTTTAAAGAAAATGAGTTTGTTAAAAAACCATAATCTTTACCAATATAAATAGCTTGAATAAAATAAATTAGAGTTCCGAAAACGAGAGAAATTAATGTACCAATGGCAGCTCCTCTAACACCAAGGGCAGGAAATCCAAAGTTTCCAAAAATCAGTATATAATTAAATAAGATATTTAAAAAATGCATGATTACGAGTGTTCTTAGATAGACTTTAGGAAAACCTATCCCATTAAAAAATCCTCGAAAAGAAGCATTTAAACTTACAAATAAAACTCCAAAAATTCGGATAGATAGATAATCAATGCTTAATTGCACAACAACAGGATCAGGATTTAAAAGGGGCAAGATTGTAGGAATTAGTAAATAGACTACACCTGAGATAAACGAAGCGACAAATATTATGATTATTAATGCCATATTGAGGGGGTTTGCGGCTTGCTCTTTTTTGTTTTCGCCAATTCTTCTGGCGCTAATAGCCTGAACTCCTGTTGAAAAACCCATTAAAAGAGCTACTGACATAAAGTTTAAAAAACCAGATAGTCCAACAGCAGCTAAAGCTTCAGAGCCAAGTCGTCCTACCATTGCTGTATCTACTATATTTAATAAGTTTTGAGATAACATACCTCCAATAATTGGTACAGCTAGATTTAATAAAGTAATAAGGCGACTTTTAGAGATCAACATATTTTTGATTTACCCAATGTTTAACTTGTTGAAAAGGTAGTTGTGTTAATTTAGCAAAACCAGGTGTCTTGTGTAATTGGTATTTATAAATGATTGGACTTGGTAGACCACATAAATATCTACTAATAAAATGTACATTAATTAAATCTTCATCTAATAAATCCAATAGTTCAATAATAACATCTTTTAAAATTATTTTATTTAAGTTGATCTTTGGTACAAAATTGAAACTATAGTTTGTTTGTAAACAATTGCTACAGTTATTACAATCACAAGTGCTTTTTTGATTGAAATATTTTGAAATTTGTTTCCAGTAGCRCTTTTTGCTAAGAAATAATTTTTTAAGAGTGTTTAATTTATTGATATTATTATCATAATTTTTTAAAAGTATCTCAAAGAGTTGGTCACAAACTTGATGAATATTAAAATCAAAATTTAATATTTGAAACATAGATTTTGAACGTCGGTTATAAAGTTTAATACAACCAAAATCATTGAGTATATTTAATAAATTTTCTATACTATCTCGATCAATATTTTGATTAATAAATAAGCTTAAATCAATTGTTTTACGATAAAATACATCTTTTTCGTTTAATTGTATTTCTACTAATAAGTCAAACTCTTGTGGGGATATAAGTTTTGATATTTCATTTATATCAACTAAATAACGATATTCAAAAAATTGAAAATATTTATATTTTTCTTCTATGATATTGAGCTGTTCTAAATGAAAAAGCATGGTTTTTAGTACAGAAATTTTAAGGTCTAAAATATGAGATAACTCATAAAAATTGATATCCATAAATGTACTATAGTAGTTTTGAATATAAATAATTAACTTTTCGCTTTGTTCATAGCTAGGCATTTCAGACTCTATATAATTTGTTTTGATATGTAAATCTTCAAAGCTTGCGATCATAGTACAAGTTGATATTTGATTATCTCTACCAGCACGACCAATTTCTTGATAATAACTTTCTATATTTTGTGGTAAATTGTAATGTATAATTGAGCGAATGTTTTTTTTGTTTATACCCATACCAAAAGCAATTGTAGATACCATAATTTGAGTATCAGATTCCATAAACTTTTTTTGTATTATAAATTTAGCCTCTTTTTTTAGTCCTCCATGATAAAAAACTGCATCAACTCCATTTTTTATTAAATATTGTGAAATTTGTTCGGCTTTTTTTTGTGTGTTTACATAAATAATTGTAGCTTCGTTTTGAATTATTTTTAATAACTCTGCATCTCTATTTTTTTCAAGACACATTGCAATATTAATATGTAAATTTGTTCTAATAGTATCTGATATAATTGTATTTTTTAATTGTATTTTGAAGGTCTTTCTTAGGTCTTTAATAACCTCTTTTGTTGCTGTTGCGGTTAATAATAGTATCTTTTTTATTTTATAAGTCTTAAGTATTTTTGGAATTTTTAAATAATCAGGTCTAAAATTATGTCCCCACTGAGAAATACAATGTGCTTCATCAACTACTAATAATGAAGTTTTAATCTTTTTTAAAAACTTTGAAAACCTTTCGTTTTGAAAGCGTTCGACAGATAAAAACAAAAATTTTACTTCGTTATTTAATAATTGCTTTTCAATATTTTTATGAGTAAAACTATCTTGGGTAGAATCAATTTTTACAGCAGAAATATCAATTGAGCTTAAGTATGAAATTTGGTCATCAATTAAAGATATTAATGGAGATATTACTATAGTGAGATGCTTACAAAGTAGTCCTGTAAGTTGATAACAGAGGCTTTTACCTGCACCTGTTGACATAATAGCTAGACAAGACTTTTGTTGTAAAATACTTAGAATTACTTTTTCTTGATTATCTTTAAAGTGATCTAGTTTAAAACTTTGTGTTAAACAATTATAAATTTGATTTGTTAATGTCATAAATTTGAGGTGGATTTACAGTTGAAATAAACTTTTAACAGACTCTCTAAAATAGGCTTACAATTAAAAAAAATCTCACAGACTTTTAAAGAGTGATAAAAAGATAGTAAATAAATAAGCTTTTGTTTTAGTAACTTTTTTACGGTACAATCTTTTAATTAAAATATTTTACTTTAAATAGACTATTTAAAAAGTTTTAGTCAATATTGGAGCCTATATAATGAGTGATGTAATATATGATGTAGCTATAATTGGTGCTGGTTCTGCTGGTACAATGGCAAGTTTGAGAGCAGTATTAAATAATTTAAATACTCTTGTTTTTGAAGGGTCAGGAAAAGAAAAGAAAAAAGCACGCTCTACTTGGGTTTCTGAGGTAGAAAATATGCCCTTTCATTTTGATATTAAAAAACCAATCACTTATGCTCATAAAAATACATTTGCATGGATTGAATCAAATGAATCATTTAAAGATAAATTAACTAGAGTAAAAGCGGCAGCTTCTCAAATAGAAAAAGTAGAGAATGGTTTTAAAATTACTTCTAAAAAAGGTGATTTTATAGCTAAATATATTGTACTTTGCACAGGCATTATGGATAAACAACCTATGATTCAAGGTGAAATAGACCAAATTTTTCCGTATGCTAATAAAAATAAGATTTTATATTGTTTGAGGTGTGATGGTCATTTAACAATTGCTCAAGATACTTGTGTGATTGGTTCAAATAATGGTGCTTGTTGGCAAGCTATAATGTTGTATGAGCGTTATAAAAACCCAAGTATGAGTATTTTAACAAATGGTGAAAAGTTTCAAAGCAGTGAAGAAACATTAAAATTAATGACTAAATATGGCATTAAGGTATATGAATCCCCTATTTTAAGTGTAGATGGTGATAAAAAGACTCCTAGACTAGATGGCTTTACCTTAGAAGATAAAACTTTTGTAAAATCTCAAATTGCTTTAGTTGGTTTAGGGCAAATAGCCTATAATGACTTAGCTCTTCAACTTGGTTCTGATGTACAAGCTAATGGCAATATTATTTGTAATGATAAAGGACAATCTAGTGTCGATGATTTTTATGTAGCAGGTGATTTACGAGCAGGCAGAAAAAATCAAATTTATACTTCTTGGGATATGGCAGTAGATTCAGTAGATGATATTGATTCAAAAATACGTTCATCAAATAGGGTATAAACTATTTTGTTAAAATATTTTCTTTTTTTTATTACTTTGGTAAATAGTGTTTATTGCAATGTAACTGGTTTTAAGTTTACTGAAAAAGGTTTGCAATTACAAAATTTAAGCTTTCATAGTATAAAAGATAAATATGAAGAAAATCATTCATGGGAAGTTTTTAAATACAAAAAAAAATGGTGTATACCCTTTGAAAGTTTATCAGATTTAAAAGCAATAAAATTTGGTGCTATTGATGGTCATGATATAAATAAACCTATTGGTATAATAATGAAAGTTTTTATTCCAGTAGGCATAAAATTAAAACAGGCTGAATTTTTTTATAGTTCTAAGTATATTCAGTCTAATCAAACACCAAAAATTGTTGACTTAAATGGTTTAAAAAGAGGAAAATGGGTAGACTTTAAGATATGGTTACCAAACTATAAAATAAGTATAGGTTATAGTTGGTTTGATATCCTCTTTTTTGCTCCCGAGACTTATAAAGAAAATAAAGTTAAACAAAATTTATCAGACTTGTTTGCAAGTGAAGATGTTTTAATTCATTCTTTTAAAGTTGTATCTAGTAAAGTTAACCCTATTATTTCATTAAAAAAATATCGAAAACTTTATCCGTCTATGTTTGAGAAAACAGAGGGAGTTTTACTACTTTTAATTTTGATCATAAGTTTATTTCTGATTAGTCTATTTGGGTTTAATAAGTTTGTTGGAATAAAAATTTATCTTACATTTTTGTTTCCATTTATTGCTATATTAATTTATTTTTCTTTTTTTGGAGTTTCTTTTTTGGATTCTATTGAAATAAATGAATTAAAAAAACTAGAAACTAAATTGAGCGATACTTTAAGTTCAGGAAAAACTATTTGGGCTCAAGCTGAACTAGATCAACAAAAATTAATTGAAATAATTAAAGATGAGTTTAAAATAGCAGTAGATAGTAAATATAAAAATAAATCTTTTAAAAAAAAACTTAAGGCTAACATTTCACCAAAAGAAATTCATAATGAAGCAGATAAAATTTCAAAGAAATACAATATTTCATTTATGATTGTTAATGGTAAAAGTAGAAAAAAAAGCTTTGATTTTGTTGGCCCAGAACAAATTACAAAACGTAGATGGAAAAATTTAGTTATGACTATTTATCCTTTACTACGTTTGTTTACTAGAAAAAAGTATCAAACTAGTTATTGGTTTTATGATGCTTTAGGTAGCCAATTAAATGATGTGTTTGAAGCGCAAAATTATGCAACAGATTTGTTAGATGAAGTTTTAGATATTGATAGTTTTATTTATTCTCCAAAAAGACTTTCTTCTGTGTCTTTCTTAGATTTTGATATGGAAAGAATGTTTGAAGTATCAAAAGAAAAAAGACTTTTTTGGACTTATTTTTCTGATGAGAATATCAAACCTGATAGAGTTTTGTGGCTTATACTAGGTTTTTGTGAAGAACCTCTTCTTTTAAAATTATTAAAAGTAAGATTTGTAGAGTATTTTAAAATTAAACGTAAGCAATTTGGTAGTAATTTAGAGTACATTTTTATTGGTAGAAATGAGCAGACATCTTTTCCTATTGTTAATGAGTCAAAAGGTGAATTTTTACAAGCATCAGCCTTATCACAAACTTATAAACATAAAACCTCTTTTATCAAGTTCGAAAATAATATCCCTTTTTATTATGTATCAGATATTTATTCACCTCTGCCAAGTTATAACTTAGCATTTAGAGTTGATATGACCTCTTTGCTTAAAAGAGTTCAAATTAAAAAAAATCAAATCTATTGGATTTCATTGTTTATATTGTTTGTATTGATGTTACTTACCTATCTTTTAAGTCAAAAGGTACTACAACCCTTAAGACGACTGAAACAGTCATTTTTAAAAATTGATAAGGAAGAGTTTGACTTTAAATTGGATGTAACTAGAACTGACCAATATGGGCATGTAATAAATAAATTTAACGATATGCTTATGACATTAAAAGAGAAAAAATTTATGAGTAGCTTTGTTTCTCGTATGGCAATAACAGCTATCAAAAAAAAGGAAACAACAAAAAAAGAGTTAGTTACAGTATTGTACTGCGGTATTAAAAATATAAATGCTATTCGTGATAAAGAAGGACACCACAATGGTTTACAATCAATTAATGAAGTCATTTGTTTAATACAAGATTGTGTAGTAGAAAATTCAGGATTTATAGATAAATTTACTGGTAATGCAAGTTTAGCTTTGTTTAGACATAAGGCTAGATATAATTGTCCCTTTAAAGCAGCACTATTAGTTAGAGAAAAGTTAGCAAATTTAAATAATAGTAGAAAAAGAGAAGGAAAAATAGAAATTTTATTAGGGCTTGGTTTAGCCACTGGGCCTGTTATTTTAGGACATATTGGCGCTCAAAAACGTAAAGACTTTACTTGTATTGGTAACACCGTAAATATGGCTGCTAGACTTGGTTCAAAGTTTTATGGAGACAGTTATGTAGGAATCTTTATACAGATGGATGCAGACACTTGTGATATTCAATTAGATCAAAAGTTTTATTCTGTTACTAGATTAGATGATATTTCAATCAAAGGAAAAAATAAAAAGCAGGTAGTTTATGTTTTGGATTAAAGAAATCTCTTTCAAAATATTTTTTATAATAAGTGCTTTGTTTGTATATCTTTTAGTAAGTTTCATTAATTACAAAATTGATGAATATACAATACAATCAGTTAAGGTTAAAAGCTTTTTAAAGGTTTTAAGCGAAAGAGATGCTATCCAAACTCCATTAGTTGGACACAATGATTTACCTAGTTATAAGCAAAAAAATGAGGCTATTGAGTCAATTTTTCAAGTGTATATAAAAACATTAGAAACAAAATTAATTAAATTTTATTCAAAAAATAAGAAAAAAGGAATAAAACAATTAATAAAAAGTATAAATGTTCCTTTTGGTGAAAATTGTTCCGTTTATGTTGCAATTAATAAAAAATTTAAATTTTTAATAGGAAAAGACTTATCTAATCGCTTTGGAAAAAAGTGGGAATCTAAGTTTTTTTTGGCTTATAAACAATACTCTAAGATAAATGGCCCTTTAAAAAATGCTGTGCCAATTTCTAAAAGTAAACTTAAAACAAGTAGACAACAATTAAATGATAAATATGTTCAACAATTCATGGATATTAATATAAAAATTTTAACTTTTCCTACAACTTATGAAAGTTTTGAAAGGTATGTAAATAAAGTTACAGTTGTTTATAATTTTAAGAAAAATAAATCGATTTACCACTATTTTGTTAAGATAAAAATTCCTCGTAAAGGTAAATCAGATTATCCATTTTATTTTTATATATTTTTAGATGCAGATGAGGCAAAAAATACAAGAATAAATAAAGAAGTGAGCTTAATGCTTATAAGATCAAATAAAAATGAATCTTTAACTTTATCTAAAGATAAGGGTAAAGACTTATTTTATATTGGTAATAATTTAGTTTACTCCAAATATCGGTCTAATAATGATGGGCTTACATGGATTGAACAATATCCGAGTTTTTCAGACTTTCTATATTTACAAAAGTCGTTGAACTTAGTGTATGTTATTTTGACTGTAATTTGTTTAATTTTAGGAGACTTTAGATTTTTTAATAGAAGGTATGAAATTAAACTTCTTTTGTTAATATTATTGGTGTTGTTTTTTATTCATGTAATCATAAATTTGTTTTTTAATGAAAATACACAAAATCTTGAAGATTCACTAAAAATTAAATTCAAACAAAAAAACATTGTTTATTTAAAATCGTTAGAAAATAAATTCAATGATTATATGAGGTTTATAGAAAAAGAAATTTCAATTGATTTTCATTCCAAAAAACCATTAAGCTCAAATATTTATGGAAATTTTATTAGTGCCCTTTATTTACAAGTGAAAGATTCTGCTAATAGATCAAAATTAGAAAGAATAAACTTAATCAAAAGAAAAGTAGAATCTGATATTTTATGCTCCTTTTTACCACGTTTAATGGTGCTACATAAAGAATATGTCGAACATAATGATATATCTTCAATGGACAAAAGAGTGGAAAAAATAGAAATTATATATTCAGATGAATTAGAGAAAGAAAAAGATTTAATGACATACAACTCGAAATCTTTAGATCGTTTAATGATGAGATATAAATCACTATACTCTAAAGATGTTGCAGGTAAATTTATAAGATTATCAATTGTTAAACAAGGATACTATCTATTATGGAATAAAATGGGTGAAGGCGATAGCTTTAAATTTATGTCAGTAGGTGTTCCTGGATATAAATTATTTTCTGTTTTTTTTGATAAAGAGCTTTTACAAAAAAAAGGTATTAAAAACTATTTGTTGTATGCTCAAGATCATAAAGAAGAACATTTAGGGGATAAAGAAATTAAGAAAAAATTATTTGATAGCTTGCTAAACAAACATAAAAATAGTATAGGAAAAGTCTTTGATGTTGATATAGAAAATATTAAATATTGGGGAGTTTTGTTAAATAATGTAAGTTTTCCTTCTATTAACTTTTTATTTTTATCAAAAAAAGAGAATGAAATTTTACTTTTAAATAAATTTTCTAAAACTTATATTCCTGCTCATATTATTATTTTTTCTTTGACAATACTTTTAGCACTCTTATTATGTTATAGCCTAATGCGACCAATGACGGCAATGTTACTTGGATTTTCAAAAATTGAAGAAGAAGATTTTGATTATAAAATTAAAATTATTAGTAATGATGAAAATGCTGTAGTATCAAAAGGTTTTAATAATATGATTGAACAAATGAATGAAAGACAGCAAATGATGCCATTTATATCAGGAGCTGTTGGCCATTTATTTAAAAAAATGGAAGATAATCAAGCTGTAATTAAAGGTAATGCAGTTGTACTATTTGCCGACATTAGATCATTTACAACAATTTCAGAAACTTATACTCCAGAAGAGGTTGTAAGTATGTTAAATGGATATTTTAGTTTATACCAACCTTTAGCAGATAAGTATGATGGCATTATCGAAAGATTTATTGGTGATGCTGTGAGTATGGTTTTTTTAGAGGATATGAATAAAAACTATATAGAAAACGCAGTAATTATGGCAAAAGAAGTTATGCTTGCTATAGATAAATTTAATGAAGAAAGATTGTCTGTTGGTGAGTGGACAATCAAAAATGGAATTGGTATGTCACATGGGTATGTTTATTTTAGTTTAGTCGGAAATGAAGAGAAGACTGAGTTTTTTATTTTAGGTGATTCACCAGAAATAGCAGAAGAACTAGAAGCAGAATCTAAACGTGGAAAAAACTCCTTAATCATTACAGATAATTTTATTCAAGAACATTGTAAAAAGACTACTACCTTTATTGAGTTTGAATCTTTGGTATATCCAGATAAAAAGTTTTATGAAATAGTTCAAGATGGCTATGAAATTAAAGAATTTTGATATAAAATATATATTGTATTTTACAAAGGATAATTTTAAATGTGTTTAGATAGCAAACGAAAAGAAATTAGTGAATTAGATACTCTACTAGTACAAATACTATTAAAACGTTTATCTTTATGCCAAGATATTGCTTTTATAAAAAAAGATTTACAGTTACCAATTATGAACCAAGTAAGAGAAGATCAAATTTTAAAAAGAGTCATGGCCCAATGTGAAAAAGATCCTCATTTAAAAACTTATATTTTAGAAATTTTACAGCAAATAATGAGTGCATCTAAAAAGTTACAAAGTAAAATAATTAAAGATCATTCTTTATGGTAACAGCCTAAAAAAGTAACTTGATCTGAAAAGAAGTTTAATTCTTCAAGGGCTAGTTGTACTGGTTTATCTTTAGGGTTACCGTCAAAGTCAATAAAAAATAAATAGTCGAATTTCGATCCAGGTACAGGACGAGACTCAATTTTACTTAAGTTTACTTGATTTGTAGCAAAACCACCTAAGCATTTATACAATGCAGATGGTATGTTTCTTGTTTTAAAAATAACAGAACATTTATTTTTGTTTAAAAACTTACTTTGAAACTCATAATTTTTATCTTTAGATTTTACTAAAAAAAACTTGGTTGTATTATTTTTATTATTTTGAAAATTACTTTTAAGTATTTTGAGACCATATTGTTTAGCAGCTAACATACTTGCGATTGCACCTATATTTTTATCTTGTAGCTCTACTAGTTTTTTAGCCGATCCAGCTGTGTCAAAAACAGATAAGGCTTGTAGTTTATGTTGGTCAATAAAGTTAGAGCATTGAGATAATGCTTGAGGGTGTGACATTACTTGGGTTAGTTGTTCTAAAGATGAGTCAGGTAGACAAAGTAAGCAATGATTTACATCTAATTTAAATTCAGCGATAATTTCAAGCTCATAATCTAAAAATAAATCATAACATTCAACAACACTACCAGCAGTTGAGTTTTCAATAGGAACCATGCCTAAAGCATCTTTATTAACTATCGTTTCAAAAAGTTCTCTAAAACTGTTGTTTGGAATAGGTTCAACTTTTAATTTGTATTGTGAAAAGAAATTATATATAGCTTGTTGTGAATATGCTCCAGCGATGCCTTGGTATGCTATTTTTAAATTTTTCATTGAAGCAGAGTCCCTTATTGGAATGAATATTACTAGGCCCAAAATAAAGAAACCATTTGCATTTGGGTATAGCAATATTCATTATAGTATTTTTATTTGAAACATCAAGTTTGAATAAAATATACTAATAGATTAGTGTTTCTTTATTAAAGTATATGATAAAATTTAGATGTTCTTTGTGTTGGAGGAAGTAAAATTTATGAGTGCGTTTTTATGGAGAAATTTAAACCCATTATCTGACGAACATTTCGATAAAATTTCATTAGAGCTTGAAATTCTTTTTGAACAAAGTATCGAAAAAGTAAAATTAAATCAGACATACATTAGAGGTGAAGACCCAGATCATGAAAAACCTTTTATGTTTTGGCGTCAACGCTATAATAAGTCACCTATTCCACAAGATCAAATTCAAAATATTAGAATGATGATGTTGAGTCTTAAAAATAATGAAACTGAATTCAAAAAGTTTTTTACTCAATGGAATCAAATTATGATTCTTTTAGTACCAGAAACTGATGATGAAGAAATGTCTTTAGAAGCTGCTTATTGCTTAAATAAAATGTATCGAGGGGCAAAAAGGTTTGACGAATATAAAGAGTTAATTCAGTATATTCCAAATGGTGAGCCATATTACAATGAAGTTTTTGAACGTCTATTAGATAGTCAAACCAAGGTAACAGAATGGACTCCCCTATTTTTACTAAGTAATACACAACACACTAATGAAGCTGTTAGAGAACGATTAACTTTACAAAGATATAATGGTGTATCTTATGCAAAAATTTGGGATGAACTCAAGTTTATTATTGCTTCTGCTAAAAAGAAACTTCAAAAACATAAAAGAGATGCTCAAATTCAAGCAGATATGGTAGAGCGTATTGATAAAATGGTTATGTTAAAAACCTATTTAATAAAATGTTTACAAAGCTTAAATTTAGAAGAACTTTTTACTTTTAACCCAAAAATATCAATGGATAATGAATTAGAAGAATTATTAAATGAAACTATTATAGATGCTGCAAGGTACTCTAGTTTAGAAGACTTTACTTTAGTTATATGTTATCAAAAAAATTGTTCTAAGGGCTGGAAAAACCTCTTATTAGAACCAATTTATGAAAATATAATTGCTAGAAATATGAGTCAAGAAAAGTTAGAAAGTTTATTAATATTAATGAAAGACAAAGCATACTTAGAGACTCTTTATAAAAAGCTAAATTATCATTTTAAAAACCGTAATAATCTAATTTTACGTATATTTAGCATGATTTTTCAATTGTTTAGACCAAATTCTTTGAAATAATATAAATAAGTTTTTCACTTTTAAATATTAAGGATTATAAATATGGGTATATTTTCTATTGGAGAAGTTGATATTTTATCGGACAAATATTTTTCTGAGCTATCAAATAGAATGAAAAACTTTGTTTTACAGACTATAGATTCAATTAAATCAAGTCAAACATATATTAAAGATGGTACATTAGATAGTGAACAGCCATTTACATTTTGGAAAAATAAATACTTAAAAGTAATTACTTTAGAAGAAAGGTCATTAGCTCAACGAATGATGATATTAAAAGTATTAGAGCTAGAGACTAGTGAAAAACTATATTTTAATCAATGGGCTCAAATATTAGATGAAAGTCGAAAACTAAATTCATCTGAAATAAGCGATGAAGAGGCTTTTTGTCTTAATAAATTGTATAGAGCCATTAGAAGTTTTGAAGATTCTAAATATTTAATTTCTTTTATTCCAAAAGAGTCTTCTTATTATGAAACTGTTTTTACAAAACTGTTAACTTACCGTAATAAATCAACTCAATGGATTACTTTAATTCTTTATTCTTTAAGCGTTGAAACGGATCAATCAATTAAAGTTGAGTTGGAGCTAAAACGTTATAAAGGACAAACTTTTTGTAATCTATGGGATGAAATTAAAAGAAATCTAAAAAATACAAGAAGTCTATTGATTAATCCTTCTACTTCATCTCAGGATATGGAAGCACTTCATTATAGAGTAGCTAGAATGAAACTATTAAAATCTTTTTTAATCGAAAATTTGGTGCAATACGAGTTAATAGAGCTATTAGATTTTACTCCAAAAGTTGCTATGGATAATGAGCTTGAAGATAAAATAGTAGAGCAAGTTAGACAAGTTGTATATAAATTAGATTATGAAGTACCTAAGTTGATTCAGTTATATCAAAGGTATATCAATAAAGGTTGGAAACAAATTTTATTGAAACCAGTATTTTATAATATCCGTAACCAAAGTTTAGGTAAAAAAATACTATTGACTTTTGTAGAAAATATGAAAAACAAAGAAGATCTAAAAGACTTAAGGCTTTTAATTTATCAAGAAGCAAATTCAAGTTCAGCTTTTATCCAACGTATTATTGGTTCTATATTTTCTTTACTAGGAATAAATAAAGCCCCTCCTAAATTATAACTTCCATTGAATTTTAATTAGCTATATATTAAGCTATGTATACGTATTCAGAAGTATACTTTAGGAGTATTTATTAAATTATTATCAATTTTATTTGTATTTATAATAATTTCTTCTAATTGGTCAAATCAATTAAGAGTTGCAGTTGCATCTAATTTTATGATGCCTATGAAAGCTATTGTCAAAGAATTTGAAAGGACAAATAAAAATAAAATTTCTCTTATTTTTGGTTCCTCGGGTAAATTATATGCTCAAATTAAAAATGGAGCTCCATATCAAGCTTTTTTTTCAGCAGACCAAGTAAAGCCAAAAATTCTTTGTAATGAAAATATTGGATTAAAAAAGAGTCTTTTTACATATGCAACAGGAAGACTAGCCCTTTGGTCTTCTCAAAAAAATATGGTTACGAATGATTTTTCTATTTTAAGTAATTTAAATTTTAATAAACTATCTTTAGCCAATCCAAGATTAGCGCCTTATGGATATGCAGCAAAAGAGGTTTTAATACATTTAAATCTTTTAAAAACTACACGTTCAAAATGGGTTCAAGGAGAAAATATCTCTCAAGCTTACCAATTTGTCTATACAGCTAATGCAGATATAGGGTTTATTGCATTAGCTCAGATCATGAAAAATGAGATTATTTCTAAGGGCTCTTATTGGCTTGTTCCTGAAAACTTTCATAGTCCAATTTATCAAGATGCTGTTTTGATAAAAAAATCTTTATTAGGTAGAAGGTTTTTTGATTTTTTTAAAACTCAAAAAGTTAAAAACATTTTAAAATCATATGGATATAGTTTATGAGTTTTGCACAATCTGATTTATCAGCAATGTTTTTAACTGTAAAACTTGCCAGTACAGTTACTATTATATTGTTGATTATTGGTACTCCTATTGCATGGTGGTTATCTAAAACAAACTCAATTTTTAAGGGTTTTATTAACTCTTTAATTGCCTTACCTTTAGTATTACCACCTACCGTACTTGGTTTTTATTGTCTTATTTTGATGAGTCCTAAAGGTTTAATAGGGCAAATCACAAATTATATAGGTCTAGGAAGTTTAACCTTTACTTTTTGGGGATTAGTAGTCGCATCAGTTTTCTATTCTTTACCTTTTGTAGTTCAGCCCATTCAAAACTCTTTTGAAACAATTGGTACAAGACCTCTTGAGATTGCTGCTACTGCTGGCTCAAGTCCATTGGATACTTTTATGACTGTTGTTTTACCTTTAGCTAAACCAGGTTTTCTTACTGCTGCTATTTTGGGTTTTGTTCACACGGTTGGTGAATTTGGTGTAGTACTAATGATTGGTGGAAATATCCCTGGAGAAACACAAGTTGTATCGGTTCAAATTTATGAACACGTAGAAGCTTTAGATTATTCAACGGCTCACTCTTTATCTATGGTAATGGTTTTATTTTCTTTTACTGTTCTTTTAGTCTTAAACTATTTACAACGTTCTAATAAAACAACTTTGTTTTAATCCTTCAATATGAATAATAAAGAAATAAAATTAAAAATACTTCATAGCTATACAGGTGATAAAGGAGAGTTTTTATTAGATATAGACCTTAGTTTACCAAGTAATGGTATTACAGCTATATTTGGTTCTTCAGGTTCTGGTAAAACGAGTTTACTTCGTTGTGCTGCTGGTTTAGAAAGGCCAAAATTGGCTAATATTCAAATACAAGAAGAATGCTGGCAAAATCAAAAAATATTTATACCAACTTATAAAAGGTCTCTTTCTTATGTGTTTCAAGAAGCTAGTTTATTACCCCATTTAACAGCTAGACAAAATATAGAATATTCATTAAAAAGAACATTGACTCCAATCTCTAAAGATTTATACCAATACATTTTTAATCTACTTGATATAGAAAAGTTTTTAGATAAATATTCAAATGAAATGTCAGGTGGAGAAAGGCAACGTATAGCAATTGCGAGAGCTTTGATTACAAATCCAAAAATATTGTTAATGGATGAACCCTTAGCTTCTTTAGATGATCTCAGAAAAAAAGTTGTTATTTCTTATTTAAAAAAAATCCAAAAGCGTCTTAAATTAGCAATTTTGTATGTTACACACTCTATGTCAGAAGTTGAATCTTTGGCAAATTATGTTATTGAACTAAATAATGGTAAGGTAAAGTATCAATCAAACTATCCACATACATCATTAAATGACCAAGAATACAATGTATTTGACGTAACTGTAAAAGAGATTAATCTTCAGTCGGGATTAACAAAAGTAAGTTTTTTGGGTGGAGATTTATTAATAAAATCTAATCAAATTTTTTCTTTAGAAATGATAATAAGACTTAAAGTGTTTTATGAAGACATGACTTTATCAAAAAATAAGCCCGATAATACCTGTGATAATTGTATTTATGGTGAAGTTATTGAAATTAAAGATTGTAATGTAAAAAATATGCAAATTGTTTTATTAAAATCGGGAGAAATTGTATTTTCTACTAAAGTATATAGGCATAAGTTAAATGAAATGAAAATTAAAATAAATGAATTTTTTTGGATACAAATTAATAAAGTATCAGAAACTTACTAAGATTTAAATTTAATTAACTAAAGAAAAAAAGTCTTTTGCTTTTGAAATTTCATTTTTAAGATCAGACTTTAAAGTTTCTATTTGAAGCTCATCGAGTTGTAACTCTTTGATGCAATCTAAATAAGAAACCATATCTAAGCTGTTTGTTTCAACAAAACCAATAGATAGTTGATTACATATAATATTAGAGAGGTATAGAATTTTACAAATTTCTCTACATTCATTATTTTCGACTAAATGATGATTAGATATACTAAGTTTAAACTCTTCAGGAAGTTTCCAATTTTTTAGAACCTCTTGTACTAAGTCTTGGTGATTAAAACCTAAAAGCTCAGTTTCAAGTTCTATTAAGTTATAATTTTGAATGTCTGGATCATTTAATATGGATACAAACTGTTGATGAAGATATTGGTCAAACATAATAATGCCTAAATCATGCAATATACCGATGCTAAAAATAATCTCTTCATAAGGTGCTTTAATAGTTTTTGCAATTAATCTTGAACATAAAGCAACAGCAACTGAGTGTTCCCATAAGCCTGATCTAGTGTAATGAGCAATTTTTTGATTTGATTTAAAACTATCACAAACAGAGGCAGATAGTGCGATTTCTGTGACTGTTCTGAAACCTAAATTAATAATTGCATTTTTAATTTCATAAATGGGTGAAGTTAAACCAAAATATGCAGAGTTGGCCATATTTAAAACTTTAGAACTTAAACTAGGATCAAGTTTAATAAGTTTTTCGAGTTCATTTATAGACGAATTAGGATCATCAATTACACTTAAAATTTGAAGTGCAATAGCAGGAATTGTTGATACAGACTGAATTTCTTTTGATAATTCTTGTATAGAAATTACAGTAGATTGAGTATCCATATGACTCCATTTTATAGACTATAATTAAAACTTTTTTATTATAGTAGTTTTTGTTAATTTTGTTTTTAAATTATTAACAAAAGAAGAACCACCAAATATTTGCTTAAGTTCATCTTGAGTTAATTCTCGAGATTTTTTCTCAAGATTTAAAAATTTAATTCTAAGTTTATTTTCCCCAAACATATATGCTCCAAGTATAAAGAAAGTACGCCCCCGCATACATTATATTTCTTTTTCCACCTAAATTACAAGTAAGATTTACTCCATCAGAAAAACAATCCCCAAAAAGTTAATCTGACGGAATAAAAATATTCCCTTTCATTAGTTTCCTAATGCCCCCAAATATACCTTACTATGTATTTATTTACCCGATTCCCATAAAAGATTACTTCCCCAAGTTCCCCAATCGGTAAATATGATCTCAAGAGCGATGTTGTATAATTATTCCCCCCAGAAAAATATACTCTCTTTTTGATATAACCACTATTGCATAGAGTATGCCAAGTTTTTATTTAATTATAAAATCCTTTGTTTAAAGGGTTTTAGGTGTTTTGTTTATTTATGGAATTTATTTAATAGGTCGTTAATTTTTAGAAAAATTTCTTGATAATAGATAGTAAAGACAGTTATAGTATCATTTTGAACAAATGGTAATACTATTTAACCAAAAGGTAAAAATGGAGTTTCAAGATTTAAAACCCTTAAATAAAAAAAGTGTAAAATATCAGCTATCAATATTAGTGGGGCAATTAACTAAACAATATATATTAAAAGAAGGTGATAGTTATATTGGCTGTGACATTGATAACACTATTATTATAGAAAATTCAAATATTCGAAAAAGGCATCTAAGAATAAAATTACATGGAGACTCTATCTTTATTGAGGCATTACACGGCTCTAAGGTTCTTTATCTTGATATGATTATTAATAGTTTAATTAAAGTATCATTGAGCGAGCCATTTTATTTTGGAGATGTAAAAGCATCTATCATAAAAATTTCTAATCAAGATTTATCAAGAGCGATTTCAATTGATACTAAAAATATTATAAAAAAGAAAAAAATAAAAGTTTTGCAATCATCTTTTGAATTAATACAAAAGAACTTTTTACAACAAAATAAAGAGGAAGCCTTATTGCAAAGTTTGATTACTTTATTTTCTCCCCTCCATTTACAATTAAAAAAAACTTATTTACATGACATAGAACTTATTTGTGAATATGGCTCTCCTCCTCTTACTAGTTCTCCTTCTGATTATCACCAATCTATTATTGAAGGAGAAGGGTTTCAATTACTTGTTGATATTTTATTACCACATAATGATTATTCTAAAAAAGATATAGAAACTATTGATAATATTCTTTTGTTATATTTTGTTTCTAGATCAAAAAATGAAAAAGTAAAGTTACTTGAAGTCGGCTATTTTAGCTGGAATAGATTAATAGGAAATTTCCAAAAAAAACAGCTTCAACTAAAAACGGATTTAGTTAATTATTCAGAAGCAGTATTGATACTTGGAGAAACAGGTACAGGAAAGGAATTAATTGCACAGTCTTTACATGATTTATGGTCAACAACAAGAAAAGGACAATATATAGCTTTAAATTGTGCCGCTATTCCTTCAGAATTATTAGAAGCTGAACTATTTGGTACTGTAGCTGGTACAGCGACTGGAGTTGGAGCAAGAGAAGGACGTATAAAACAAGCAGAAGGTGGTACAATATTTTTGGATGAAATAGCAGAACTACCCTTAGTTATGCAATCAAAATTATTACGAGTTTTACAGGAGAGAACTTATTATAAAGTAGGAGGGACTAACTTAGAAAAAGCAGATATTAAAGTTGTAGCAGCAACAAATAAAACACAAACAGAATTATTATCTGGAAAAGTTATGAGAAATGATTTATTTTTCAGATTATCACAAGCTATTATTGAGTTATTACCTTTAAATCAAAGAACTATAGATTTACCTTCATTAATAAAGTTTTTTTTAACAGAATTAGAAATAAAATATTCTCGAAATATTATAGGTGTTAGTTTGTCTTGCTTAGAAAGTTTAAAATTATACGAATGGCCTGGAAATATTAGAGAACTTCAAAATGTGTTGAGACAATTATATTTCTCAACACAAGAAAATACTTTAATTCAATCTATTTATCTACCTAAATATATTAGTCAAATAGAAGAGTCAAATAAACTTTCAACTTTAGCTTCTAAAGTTGAAGTGTTAGAAAGAAAATTGATAATAGAGGCATTAGAACAATTTTCTTCAATGAAAGATAGTGCCAGCTATCTTGGTTTAAGTGAAGGTTATTTATATAGAAAATTAAAAAAGCTTGATATAACAAAGAAGTAAACTTGTCAAAATTTATTGATTTTTTAGGCAATTTATAGCATAATACTTGAGATTATTTATGATATCTAAATAAGATGAAAGATTTTGAAATGGCCTGTTTGTTAGAAGTTAATGACATAAAAATTGATGTAATAGATGCAATTCGTTCATCTATTATGAATTCAAATAACTTTTTAGATCTTATAACAGATGATCTTTTAGTAAAAAGTTATTGCTCTAAGCATAATATTAAAATTACAGATAAAGAGCTTCAATTAGCAGCAGATGAATTGAGATACGAGCTTTCTTTAGAGTCTGTTGAAGACTTGAAAGTTTGGTTGTCTGATCGATTCATGACTCTTTTTTCATTTCAAGAAGGTTTACATTTACAAATTTTAAAAAATAAAATCTATCATTCATTTTCTCAAGAAGAAATTAAAGTTTATTTCTTAGAGCATAAATTAGAGTTTGAAAAAGTAGAGTTATATAATATTAGTGTTTCTGAAAAAACCCTTGCAGATGAGTTATTCTCTCAAATAACAGAAGATGAAGAAAACTTTCATGTATTAGCAATGGAGTACTCTAATGATTTGGAAACAAAACACCTTGGCGGGTATTCTGGTTTTTTTAGCCGCCAAAATTTGACAGGTGAAATTGAAGTAGAGCTATTCAAGGCTAATAAAAATGATATTTTAGGCCCTTTTTGTTTGGGTGAGAATTTTTTTATTTTCAAAATCGCCTCTATTGTTGAAGCTGATATGCTAGAGCAAATAAATTATATTAGACAGAAACTATATGATTTAGTGATTGAAAAAATACGTTTAAAGTCTTCAATCCATTATCATATTTTTGACGAGTAAACTTATTTTAATAAATCTGCAGGGCTAACTACCCCGCTAAATCCCATTTCTAAAACATGAGTATAGATCATAGTTGTTCGTACATCTTTGTGTCCTAAAAGGTCTTGTACGGTTCTGATGTCTGCTCCTGCTTGTAATAAGTGAGTAGCGAAACTATGCCTAAAAGTATGACAAGAGCCATGTTTATGAATTTCAGATTTGTTTATAGCTTGTTTTACAGCTCTTTGAACACTTTTTTCAGAAAAATGGTGTCTACGAGTTTTTTGACTTCTTATATCTATAGATAATTTTACCGATGGAAATAAATATTGCCACATAAGCTCTTTATTAGCAAGCTTATATTTTTTTTCAAGAGCATATGGTAAATAAACCTCTCCAAATCCCCTTTTTAAGTCTTGTTTATGGAGATTATCAACTTTTTGTATTTGAACTTTTAAATGAGGAATGAGCGAGTCAGGCATTATAGACATTCTATCTTTATTACCTTTACCGCTTCTAATGTATATTCGTTTATATTGAAAATCAATGTCTTTAATTCTTAATCTTAAACATTCCATAAGACGTAAACCAGAACCATAAAGTAATTGAGCACAAGTCCATTGTGTTCCTGTCAAATGGCACATAATATCTTGGATTTCATTTTTTGAAAAAACAACCGGTAATTTTATAGGTTTTTTAGCTCTTTGTATTCCCTTAATCCAATCTAGTTCAAGTTTAAGAACTTGTTTATACAAAAATAAAATAGCTGCCAGAGCTTGGTTTTGTGTTGAAGAAGCTACATTATCATTAACAGCAAGATTAGTTAAAAAAATCTCTACATGAGTATCATCTAAAAGTTTAGGATGAACTTTATTATTATATAAAATAAACTTTTTAATCCAATATAAATAAGCGCTTTCTGTACGAATACTATAACCCAATCTACGAATTCTATCTCTACAATCATCTAAAAGCATGCACTAAATCCAGTCTAAAACTAAATGTCTTATTTCTACATAGTTTATTTGTCTTATTTTAGCATTAAATATCTTATAATATAGCTATATAAGTACTTTATTTATCAAATGTAGTTTTTTATTGGACATTATTTGGAATATTTATAGAAATTTAGCTTAATTTTTTTTGTTGAATACATGTTAGACCCCGAGCTGAAATAGCTATATATACAGCATACAAAAATGATATACTTTGATGATAAATTATTTTGATTTTATCCTATTGATTGCATGTATAAATTTGAATGAATCAGGGCTTTTTTAAAGCTAGAGACTTGCGAAAGGTACGGTTTCAAACTGTTTGTTCTTCGATCATGTATTTTTCTGAGCTTACAGTATTTCTGTCTGATACTTCCACGCTTAGTCTAGCATAGGCAACACACTGTACCTTCACGAGAAGACGAGAGAAAGCTTTTGACCTTATTGTATAGCATATACAGTTTGATTGACGGTAGCAATCCATTTGCTCTTTGATAATCTAATTTTCTGATAGTGCAAATTGCTATTTAATACCACCTATCTCTTCTGACGTAGGCAACACACTGTACTTCCACTACTAGACGAAAAAGGCTACTAATTTTATTGATGAAACTTTTGTAAAACTGACCTTCATTTCTTCTGATAATTTTATTTGAATCTGTAGCCAGCCCATTTTCATTTTTTAATCAAATTTCAATTGTGGTCATTTTTATTTGAGGACTATTTTATACCTATAATTCAACAACTAACTTCTTTCAAATACAAAATCAGCCTCCATATTGATAAATTAATTTTATGAAATCCTATTTCAACCTTTCTTCGCCTACCATCTACTTCTAGATAGGCTAAGAACAGTCCTACCATATAGGATTCTTCAGGTTTTGTAAGAAAGTTAATAACCATAACTTATCTGAATCAGACAATATTTTACCAATTTGAATATTTTTTCCTTTTAACCAATATACAATCTGTTTCGATCCTTTGAAGTATCTGACAGAGTTTAATTCCAGAATATTTGACTTATATACTTTTCTACTGTGAAAATAAAAATCACTAGATTTATTCATAAACGGTTTGTCACCCAAGTCATGTATAAAGTAATCTGGAGTTATTATTAAGGATTCCTCAGCTACACCATTATTGTAGATATTATTAAGATTGCGTACTTCTTTAATCACAAATAATAAATGTATTACACATACAAATATTTTCAATAAGTAGTTTCCAAATGGAAACTCAATATAAACCCCAAAAAGAAAAGGAGTAGAAAGAACTAAAAGAATTACATTGAGCATAATCAAATTTTGTGCAAATTCATCATTTGTACCATTGGACCATGACAACTTAATTTGATTCAATTCTTCAGTCATCACGATCCTAATAGGATCGTCAATATTTTCAAATTTTGTCTTCATAAAAACAGTATAAACTATGCTAACTTATAGGTAAAGTCATTCATAGCCTTCTCACTTTCTATAACTAAATGCCATTCAAAACTATTCATTTTACACTTCTGTAATTGTCATCCTTATCGCTACAACGAGTCTAACCAATCAGTCGAACGGAATTTAAAAGTACGGTAATTTGAGGGCTTTTTAAACTTAATCTCTATCCTTGTTTTTCTCTCTGATGTAGCTATATGTACTTTCAAATCCCCTCACTTCAATCGTTAGACCCAAGCTTAGTTGGGTTTAGATACATGATACGAAAATCAGGTTCTTTTGATGATAAATTATTCGGAATTTATCCTATTGATTGCATGTATAAATTTGAATAAATCAGGGCTTTTTGAAAGCTAGAGACTTACGAAAGGTACGGTTTCCATCTGTTTGCTCTTTGATAAACTCTTTTTCTGAGCTTACAATATTTCTATTTGATACTTCCTCGCTAAGTCTAGCATAGGCAACACACTGTACCGTCACGAGAAGACGAGAGAAAGCTWTTGASCTTATTGWATSGCAGATACAGTATGATTGACGGTAGCAATCCTTTTGCTCTTTGATAATCTCATTTTCTGATGATACAAATTACTATTTGCTACCACCTCTCTATTCTGCCATAGGCAACACACTGTACCTCCACTACCAGACAAATAAGGCTGTTGGCTTTGTTGATGAACTGTTTTCTAAAATTTAATCTTATTCCTCTAAGATATTGGATTGAATTTGTAGCTATCCTATTTATCTTAAAAGCGACAATTATCCTGACTCATAGGGGATTAATTTGTAAAAAGCTTATTTTCACTTTCTAATATAATATCAATACTGATGATTTTCATTAGAGATATTACTCCTCTCTATTTTTAAATTGGTTTCTAAAAATAGTTAGATTATATATTTTAATAAGAAGTTGGACATACTGGTATCACTTGCGTACAATAATTAAAAAATGTAGTGAGATATATATGAAATATTAAAAATTTTATTTTTTAATAATAATATTCTTTCTCTATGTGTCAGGATGAGATAAAATGAATGAAAAAGTTATTACATTTTTAAAGTCAAAAGATTATATTTTTAAAGCTGAATTAGGACGTGGTAGCTGTGGAAGAACAGTATTACTTTATGATCCAGAAATTGATCAAAACTTTGTTTGTAAAAAATATGATCCTCAATTTGAAGAATTAAAAATAACTTTGTTTGAAAACTTCAAACGGGAGATTAAATCATTATATAATTTAAACCATGTAAATATCGTTCGAATCTTTAATTATCATATGTACAATGAAGAATTAACAGGGTATATATTAATGGAATATATAGAAGGTACAGATATTGAAGGTCACCTTCAAATGTATCCTGAACAAATTAATTCTATTTTTGAACAATCAGTCGGTGGATTTTTGCATTTAGAAGATAAGAATATTTTACATAGAGATATAAGACCCTTGAATATATTAGTTACTTCGGATGGTACAGTAAAAATTATTGATTTTGGTTTTACAAAAAAAATAAGATCCACTGACGACTTTCAAAAAAGTATATCACTAAATTGGTGGTGCGAAATTCCTCAAGACTTTAATTCAGATCAATATGATTTTACAACTGAAGTATATTTTCTAGGTAAATTATTTGAGAAAATTATCAATGATCTAGAAATTGATAATTTTAAGTATAAAAATATATTAAGAAATATGTGCCTATATAAACCATCTGAAAGAACTTGTTCCTTTTCAAAAGTACAGTCTTTATTGTACACTAAAAAATTTGAACATGATGATTTCACCAGAAATCAGACTTCTATTTATAGAGATTTTTCTGATAATATATTTAAATCTATAACAAGAGTTGGAATATCTGCTAAGTATTACCAAGATGGTGAATCCATTGAAAAAAAGCTATCTAAACTATATGGTGAAATTCAACTTGAAGAATATATACCATCCATAAACAAAATTATTAGATGTTTTGTTAACGGTGATTTTTTCTATAGTTCCAATACTGAAATTCATATTAAAGTTTTTAAGAACTTTTTGGAACTCTTACATGAATGTTCTGTAGATCGAAAAAACCTAATCTTTCGTAATTTGTCCTCAAAAATTGATTCTTTACCAAAATATGACGATGAAGAAGTGCCATTTTAATTTATTAGATTTACATTCTTTAATTGTCATCCTTATCGCTACAACGAGTCTAACCAATCAGTCGAACGGAATTTAAAAGTACGGAAATTTGAGGACTTTTTAAACTTAATCTCTATCCTTATTTTTCTCCCTGATGTAGCTATATGTACTTTCAAATCGTGTGTCCAGCAATCTGGATTTAAGATGGGAGTAGGTCTCTCGAAGCCGCTATACAGATGGAGGCTTCAAACCACCAAATGCTGCTGTGGTAAAGAGC
>NVVD01000041.1 GCA_002402105.1 Candidatus Cloacimonadota bacterium | reverse complement strand
AGACCAAAGGATAGTAGAAACTATGGATTGGGTGCTTGGGTAACTAAGCTACTTTAGATGTTGAAGACTTTACAAACTGATTGAATCGTATGAGAGCGAACTAGGTACTTGTACTTAGACTCTAAACAGATGGGAAAACGCTCGGGCTTCGACTTGATTTCGGGAATGCTTTCAAAGCTTTAAAAAAACCCCTCAAATTATTAACTTAATTTGAGGGGTTTTTTTCATAATAGTATGAATGGAGAAAGATGAAAAAGTTTATATTCCCTTTAATAGTAGTTGTTCTTTTGATGCTAATCGTATTATTTATAGGGGCATACCCATTTCTTGCATATTGGAAAGAAAATATGGAAGATTACCATAAATTTGGAGCATTAGGACCTGAACGCCAAGTTTTGTCTTTTCCTGATTTATTAGAAAAGGCATCTGATGACATCGATGTAAGTAGTTGGAAAGAGCTATTTGAACTCGTACAAAGTACGAAATCCTTTAAATCTGACAGTTATAAAGGATTTATACCTGTTTTAAATAAAAAATGGAAAAAAATAGAACTTTTAAGTAAAAAATTAAGGTTATTTACTTTTGATGGTCTTGATGAATGGGGAAAGTCTCATAGAGCATTAAAGCAAGTTTTTTATAAGAAACGAGCACTTAGAAAATTTAGTAGAGTATTGTTAAGGCAAATTATTTATTTGAAATCTAAAAACAAGAAAACTGACCACAGCAATACATTAGCACTAGTTTGGAAAATACCTATTATTATTGATAAAATAGATTTGTCTTTAATGGGAAAGATTGCATCTTTTGTAGAGCAAGAAGAGTTACTATCTTTAGTTCATAGCTTACATCTTAAAAAGCAATTAATTGAGAAAGAAAAATTAGCTATTAATAAAGAACTTAAATACTTTCTAAGTCAAAATTTATCTTTGTCATTAATAGAGCAAATTAAGACAGAACTAACTATATTTGAATATTGTGTACATGAAAAAGAAAGGTTACACCCATTTATTTCAATGTATTACAATATACTTACTGGAAACCCAATTAAAGCTTATCATAAGTATATAAAACGAAAAGAATTATGGAAAAATGATATTAGTCATAAAGAGTTTCTCAGTTTGCCTTTATGGACTTTAAAAGGTTTACCTGCCATTCCACGTACCCAGCATTTAATTATTAGAAATAGATTAAAAATGTCCTTACTACAGTGCCAATTTGATTATGACTATTATAATGACTTAGATTTAGACTATCAAATGAGTATTAAAATAAAAGAGTCAGTAAGAATATGTTATATAGAAGGAAAAGATTATAATAATTTAGGATTAAAAAAGTTTAGAGAATTTAAAATACTTAAAAATTAAAATGATTTGTCATCTTACCCATGTTTAAAGGGATGATTTTATCTACAGTAAACTCACGTATAGGGCCCATAGATGACCATAAAATTTTGTGACCCTTTAATAAACTAAAGATTTTAACTTTTTTAAGAAAGCGTTGTTTTTCTTGGTCTGTACCTGCTCTTTTTTCTTTAAGATCAACTAAAAGTCTAACACCAGGAATAGTTGTAAATTTACCTAAAAAAAGTGACTTCAACCAAAACCAAGGTGATGTATTAATAACCATGATACATGCTTTATTTTGAATAGGGTGTCTGTGTGAGCAGCTTTTAGTAAACATTTCTATAAAATATCCTCTGTTTTCATCGATTAAGAAAACACTTCCGATAGGTGAAGAGTGAGGATGACCATCTTTTGTTATAGTTGAAATAGAGCAAAAAAGGCTTTTTTTAATAAGATTTTTTATTTGTTTAATGTGGTTCATAATTATTACCTCATAAACATACCTTGAGGTATGTTTGATTAAAATGTACCATACTTTAAGGTATAGTACAAATTGTTGAGGATAAAATGCCAGAAATTAAAAAAGAACAATGGCTTCATACTGGTTTAAAGCTATTAGATAAACAGGGTAGAAACTCATTAAAAATCATTACACTATGTGAAGAGCTTAATTTAACAAAAGGTTCTTTTTATTATTGGTTTCAATCAAAAAAAGAGTTTAATTTAGATCTTTTAAAGTATTGGAGAGAGCGTTTTACTAGTCAATTTATAAAACAAGCTAATCAAGGAGAGTCATCTAAAGAAAAACTATCCTTATTAATTTTAAATTGTATAAAAACGATGAAAGATGAAGGTCGGCTAGAGCTTGAAATAAATATTTGGGCTCACCAAGATTTAGAGGTAAATAAATTTGTAAAAAATGTTTATGAAGAGAGGTTTCACTATCTTATAAAATTATTAGAAGATATTTATCCTTTAACTAATGATTCAAAAAAGCATGGAATGATTTTATACTCATTAATGATTGGTGTCGATTTATTTTATAGAAAGTTAAGTAGAGATGAATTGTATCTCATATTTGAAGATTATTTGAATTAGTTTTAAATTTGTCATAAAGCTGTCATAAAACTTTGGTTTACTTTGTACATATCAAAGGAGATATTATGAAAAATCAATCAAGAAAATTAACCTTTACCGCTCTGTTAGTAGCATTCACCCCCTTATTATTTATCGTTTTACGTATTTATTGTTTACCTTCTGTTTTAGAGAAAGAATATTACACTGAGCTTTATGATAATCCTATTAAATTTTATGTAAATAAAAAAAATGATGACTTTTCATTTGCTTTGTTTGAAAAATTTACAAATAGAAGTTTTTTACAAAGAGAAATTAAAGAATGGAAAGGTTTTGTAAAAGAAAGAAATGAGCTAAAAGAAATTTACATTCTCTCAAAAGATAGAAAAACAGCCTATAAAATTAATTCAGAGAATATTTTTAAAACAGAAAACTTAAACCATCCACCATTGAATGATAAGACGGACTTTTATTTTGTACATAGCTCTTGGTTAACAACTCCAGATGTAAAATGGAAAAATACTAATAATCAAAATCTTAATTTAAATATTATTAAAAAGCCAAAATACTTTTCTTCCGACTTAGAAAGAGATAAATATGAAATGGATGTTAAGTTTGTGGATACAAAAACAGACTTTCATTTGATTAAATTTATTTTAAACTCAAATCAATTACAAGTCATGTTATCTAATGGTCTGAGCCGAATTTATTCATCTTCTTTAATTTATTCAAAAGATTTACAAAAGTATTTTTATAAAGGAAAAGTTTTAGAAAAAAACTCTTTAATATTAAAAAACTTAAAGCTCTCTAATACTTATAATATCTATAAAGATGTTTGGGGTTATGGGTTTCAAGTTTTAAATAAAAACTCAATTAAAAAAGAGTATAGACTATATTTATTATCTGATTTACCATCATGGTTGTTAAATATTAGCTGGCTTTTTCCATTACTAACTTTGTTTTACTTTTTTTTATCTATAGCAAAAAGAGATGAAACTATTATCTTACAAAACACTTGGATTGATTACTTTGCTCATGAAGTACAAATTCCTATTCATGGTATACAGTTATGTTGTGAAGTTTTAGAAAATTCTAATGACCAAAGAATGATTCAAGCTATTAAAAAACAAGCATTAAATATATCTAATATAAATAAGGTATTTTTAAGAAACTCTCAAATTAATAACTTTTCATTAGAACAAAGAGCTAGTAACTTAGACTTAGTAAAAGTTATAAATAGAAGTTGGGAACTAATAGAAATTGTTCATCAAGAAAAGTCTCCAAAATTAGACATAAATATAGAAAGTCTAGAGCTAGAAAGTGACGCAATATTTTTAACAGAAGTTTTTACAAATATATTTGATAACTCTTGTAAATATAACGAAAATATTCCTAAAATTTCAATAACAATTGACTCTAGTCAAGCAGCAGTATTTATTAAAATTAGCGATAATGGAATAGGTATAAATATAAAAAACTCAAATAAACTATTTGAACCATGGTATAGAGAAGCTTCATCAGATACTGAAGGAATAATGGGAACAGGTTTAGGGTTATTTGTAACTTCACAATTAATAAAAGCATTAAATGGTAAAATAAATTTTAAAGATCAAATAGAAGGTAGCTGTTTAATGATTGAACTTAAGAGAAACAATTGTGATTAAAGTTTTATTAATTGATGATGATTCAGTAGGGTCTTTAGCTATCAAGATTGGTTTAGAAGTAGATAATGCTTTTGAAATTAAATGGTTAAAAAATCCTATTGATGGATTACAACTTTCATTAAGCGGTGATTGGGATATTATTTTACTTGATGTGAATATGTCTAGTTTAAATGGTTTTGAGCTATTAAGACAATTCAGGGTTAGAGACTCTAATACTCCTATTATTATGATAACTGTAAGATCTAAAGAATCAGATATTTTAATGGGTCTTAATTTAGGGGCTGATGATTACCTTTGTAAACCATTTTCATTAAAAATATTAAAAGCTAGAGTATCAGCAATGACTAGAAGATTTCAGCAGAAGTCTAGACAAATTTTATATAATGAAGTGACCCTTGATTTAGAAAGTAAAAAATTAATATATAAAGCTAAAAGCTACCGCTTAAATATTAAAGAGTTTAATTTGTTAAAAATATTTTTTTTAGAACCAAATAGAGTACATACAAGAGATCTTTTACTGGATCGATTGTGGGGGTTTGATAGTGATATCAACGATAGAACAGTGGATACTCTAGTGACTAGGCTAAGGAGAAGTTTAAAAAAAATAGGAATAGATTTAGAAATAAAAACAATTAGAGGAGTTGGTTATACTTTAAATGAATAAAATAAATTAACTTATTATTAACTATTTTAAAATATTTCTTGACATACGTTATCAAGGTGTGGCATTCTGTACGGCTCTTGAAAACACCCGAGAGCAACGAACTAAGTTCCTCCCTCGCAAGAGATGAGAAATATGTTCAAAAGGTTACATTGGGAGCCACCGTTAAACTTGTTTAATGACTGGCCAGATGTGTGAGAATAAAACCTTGAAGATTAATTTGAAATCGTAGCAATATGATAGAGAGTAAGATCAAGAAGGTACAGCTTAGGAGTAAGCTAAGATCACACTGTTAATTCCAAAAAAGCTAAAACAATTGTAGGAGAAACCAGCTTAGTTAAAAGAGCAATCTTTTAATCGCTAGGGACTTGTTAAGATCGAAACCGATGAAGCTTTGAAAAAAGGCAAGATCGGAATGCTTTAAGAAATTAGAGGCACAGCTTAGTAAGGGAAAATCTTCAAGAGTAAAGGTTGAAGTCGGAACTAGACTTAAGAGCGATGTGAGAGCAGAGTTTGTATGTCAAAGGACTTGATTTAGAAAAGCCATAGGCTACTGAAAAAGTAGAGGATGGTCTCGAAAGTGAGAGTGTGAGTCGCAAGACGAGCAAGATCACCTGAAACGCTAGATTAGGGGGAAACCGACATGAACCCAAAGAAAGGGTCAGCGTAGTCTGATGACCGGCCTTATATGTTGGCAACAATGTATAATTGAAAGATTGGTTTTTGGTTATAGTGATATAGTCAAAGATGGGGGCTTGATTGATTAAGATGCAAATCTTAAGAGATTGGTTAAAGAATGAGAGTCTTGGTAACAAGATAATCAGGAAGTTAGAAAACAGCTTTTAGAGTGGATACTCTGAAACGACCAATAAGGTTAAAAAAGGTTCTTTAGTGAAAACTAGAGATAGGCAGATGAAAGAAGGCCAAAGGGCAGTAGAAACTGTGAATTGGGTGCTTGGGTAACTGGGCTACTTTAGATGTTGAAGACTTTACAAACCAGTTGAATCGTATGAGAGCGAACTAGGTACTTGTACTTAGACTCTAAACAGATGGGAAAACGCTCGGGCTCCGACTTGATTTCGGGAATGCTTTCAAAGCTTTTAAAAACCCCTCAAATTATTTATTTAATTTGAGGGGTTTTTTACTTTATTAATAAATATTATGAATCCTTTGTTTTAATAGCTATGAACTGATAAAATTTAATCATTAAAATAGCTAATTTACTTTGGAGAGTTTGTACTTATGATTTCATTTATTTTAAACAATAAAAAAGTATCGGTTGATGTTGAAAGTGATACACCTTTACTTTGGGTGTTGCGGGATGAACTTAAACTAAAGGGTACAAAATTTGGATGTGGTAAAGGACTTTGTGGAGCTTGTACTATTCATTTGAATGGCTCACCAATTAGGTCTTGTGTTTTTCCTATTTCTGCTGTTGAAAATCAGAGTATCACGACTTTAGAAGGTATTTTAGATGATGAAAACTATCAAAAATTACAAAAGCAATGGATAAAAAAGAATGTACCTCAATGTGGTTATTGTCAGCCAGGTCAACTAATGACAGCTACTGCTTTATTAAAGTCAAATAATAATCCTTCAAAAAGTGAAATTCAAAGTGCTATGGCTGGTAATATTTGTCGTTGTGGTACTTATCAACGAATCCAAGAAGCTATTTTAGATGCTGCTAAAAAAGGAGAGAAAAATGAATAGTCAAATATCTATGAACCGTCGCTCTTTTCTTAAGTTTAGTGGTTTTTTAACAACGGGTTTTGTTTTAGGAATATCTAGTGATATATCTGCGTCTGAAAGTCAAACGACTAATTTTAGTCCAAATTTATTTTTAAATATAACAAAAGAAAAAACAATTGAAATTATATGTCATAGATCAGAAATGGGTCAAGGAACAAGAACAGCAATTGTCAGTTTAGTAGCAGAAGAATTAGAAGTTTCTTTAGAGCAAGTTACTATTATACAAGCAAAAGGTGATAAAAAGTATGGTGATCAAAATACCGATGGTTCACGTTCTATTCGCTATAATTGGGATAGGTTAAGAAAGCTAGGTGCATCAGCAAAACAAATGTTTATAGTAGCAGCTAGCCAATACTTTTCTTGTAAAGAGTCAGAGCTTTACTGTGACAATGCTATTGTTTACTTTTCATTAAAATCTAAAAAAGTTTCTTATTTTGATTTGTTAGATTTAGTTGCTTTAGTAAAAGTTCCAAAAGATGTTAAATTAAAAGGTGATAAAGACTTTAAAATATTAGGTAAATCTCAACTTTTAAAAGATGTACCTGATATGATTAGCGGTAAAACAATTTATGGAATGGACGTAGAAGTAGAAGGGATGCTTTATGCATCTTTATTAAGGTGTCCAAGCCCTCATGGGACTTTAGTTTCATTTGATGCTAGTTTAAGTAAAAAGCAAAAAGGTGTGATTTCGGTATTTGAAATTAAAACCGTAAAGCAACCGATTAATGTAGATGCTAGTATTTGTGTAATTGCCAATAGTACTTATGCTTGTTTTAAAGCTACAAAAGAAATTAAAGCTAAATGGAATTATAAAAGTCATCAAAAAATATCAACAGACTCTTTTAGAGAAGATTTAGAAAAAGCTTTAAAGAACCCAAGTAAAACATATGTAGATAAAGGTAAAAAATCTAAAAAAATAGTAAAAAATACATTGGTAAGAAAATATTTTACGCCTTTTCAAGCACATGCACCAATGGAGCCATTAGTTGCAGTTGCAGATGTTAAAAGTGACTCATGTATTATATGGGCTCCTACTCAAGACCCACAGAGACTCAGAAAGTCTGTTGCAGCAGTTTTAAAAATATCAATAGACTCTGTAGAAGTGAATGTTACTTTTTTAGGTGGTGGATTTGGTAGAAAAAGTCAACCAGACTTTGGCATTGAAGCAGTATTAGCCTCTCAAAAAATGAAAAAACCAGTAAAATTAGTTTGGCAAAGAGAGGATGATATTAGACATTGCTTTTATCATACTTCGGCTTTACAAGAAATATCAGTCAATTTAGATGATGAGGGCCTACCAGTTTCATGGCATCATAAATCAGTGTTCCCGACTATTATGACTGTATTTATAGCAGGTTCAAGTACCCCAGCAAGTTGGGAAATAGGGATGGGAGCAAGTAATCTGCCTTATGATATTGAACAGATTAAGGTAAGCACTTCAAAGATAGCAAATCCATTAAAAATAGGTTGGAAAAGAGCCGTTTGTAATATTTTTCACTCTTTTGCAATTAATTGTTTTATGGATGAGCTAGCTAGCCAATCTAAAATTGACCCATTTGATTATCGTTTAAAATTACTAGATAAAACTAAAACAATTGCTGAGTATGAAAATAAACGTTTGATTGAGGTCATTAAACAATTAAGAAGTTTTAGTGAGTGGGATAAAAAAGTTAAATTAAACAAAAAGATTGGATTTGCATGCCATGGTAGTTTTTCATCTTATGTAGCTTCTACGGTTGAGGTAGAGGGCGATAGCTTAGATAACTTGAAAATTAAAAATATTCATATAGTTATTGATTTAGGATATTTTGTAAATCCAGATACAGTAAAAGCTCAGATGGAAGGCTCGGCAATATTTGCTATGTCTTTGGCTTTATACGGTAAGATTGATTTAGAAGAAGGTGCTGTTGTACAAAGTAACTTTCATGATTTTATGATGGTGCGTCATAATGAAAGTCCAAATATCTATGTAGATATTATTAATAGTAAACAATCTCCAGGTGGCTGTGGCGAACCAGGTGTACCAGCGGTTGTACCGGCTATAATAAATGCAATTTATAAAGCAACGGGTGTTAGACATTTAGAGCTACCACTAAAAGCTTAATTGAAAGATTTACATTGTTTAATATTGTTAGGTGGAAAATCAAGTCGTTTTGTTGATGAGCTTGGTTTTTCAAAAGCTAATTATAAAGTTTTTGATAAAACTTGGCTTACTTGGCAATTAGAGTTTATTTCAAGATTAAAAATTGAAAATGTAAGTTTGGTTTTAGGCTATAATTATCAAGATATTTTAGATTTACATCCTTTTTTATCTATTAACCAGTGTATAAGCTTTAAAAAATTAAAAGTCTACACTTATTTAAATCAATTTCCTGAACAAGGCTCTTTTTCATCATTACAATTAGCTATAAAAAAAATTGATTCAAATAATATATTGTATTTTCCTATTGATGTACCTGTATTAGATAAAAAAACTTTGGAGAATATTATAATTTCTAATTCAAATTATAAAGTAGTAAAGTGCTGTTACCAGGGCAAAGGTGGACATCCAATTTTAATTAAGGGTTCGTTTTTAGATGTAATAAAAAAGGCAGATATAAAAAAGTCACAACTGAATACATTGATTAGAAATTTAGATAAAAATAGTGTACTACGTTTAAATATATCAGATTCTAATGTTTTACTAAACCTAAACTATCCTAAAGATCTTAAAAATTACATTAGCCAAAATATAGCTAAATTTATAAGTAAAAAGTTATAATATACAAGATTAATAAATTATTTAAAGTGAAAGTAGTAAGTTATGGCAGGCATTAACTGTACAGATTACGGTTCTTATAATAAGTATATTAAGCAAAATTTAAACTCTGTAACAACCCCTCATGCTGTGAGAGACTCTGTTGGTGATAGTATACCACCAACAAAATCAAAGGTTTTAGGAAAAGCTCTAGCACCAAGCCATTTAGGTAATAAAATTGATATTAAAGTTTAACTTTGATCAACTTCTTCTAGTTGAACTAAAAGCTTAATAACATCTACTGAGTATTTTTCAACTTCAGCTATTTCTGCTAAAGACTCTTCCATTTGATTATTATTAAAAAGCTTTACAGCATTTATACCATGTGAATGAACCTTTTCATGTGGATGTATAAGTGCTTTAAAAGATGGATGTTCTGTATAAGCAAGCTCTGTTACTTGGTCATACCATTTTCCAAGTCGACAAGAATGGTGATTTGATAACTCTTTAGGGTCTAAGCCAGCTTTACCACTAATCATATTGGCTAGCTTTTTTTTCCAAAGGACATGGTCAGATTGGGCTAATTTGATTATTTTACCAGGTATATTTAATTGAGCTACAGAGTTAATTTGAGTTGTGATTAGTGTTTCTACAATAGACATGGCATCAACAATTTGTGAAACGTTATTTACACTTGCATCACAACTTGTTGCTATATTTAAGATACCATCTGAAACTTCGTTAGCAGCCTGTGCTTGTTCTGTTAAAGAATAAGAAATATTTTGAGTATCAGTACTAACACTTTCTATTTTTTCTTTCATAAGGTTAATTTTTTCAGCTAAATCTAAAACAGCAGCACTCCCGTTATTAACAGATAAAGAACTTTTATCCATTGATTGTGAAATGAGTTGCATTTCTGTTCTTAGTTCTTCAATAATAGAAGAAATACTTTCTGTTGCTTGTGATGTTTGATTAGATAGGTTTTTAACTTCTTTAGCAACAACAGAAAAGCCTTTTCCAGCTTCTCCAGCACGGGCTGCTTCTATGGTTGCATTTAAAGCTAATAAGTTAGTTTGAGAAGCAATTTTTTTAATGGTTTTTAAAAAGTTTGAAATGGTATCAGATAACTCACTTAGATTTGAAACACGAGAAGATGTTTCAGAAACAGCATTTGTGATTTGATCAATACTTTCATGGACATTTTGATAAGATTCTAAACTGTGGTTAGAAGTTTCTAAGGCTTCTTGTGCTGAATTTGAGATGCTTTGACTGTAGTTTCCAACCTCATTTATAGTAGCTCGCATTTCTTCACTAGCAGCAGCTATAGTTTGAGACTTTTCGTTCATGGTTTGAATATTATAAAGCATATGGGCAGAAAGGACACCTGTTTCATTAGCTTCAACAGATAAAGAGATAACATTAGCCATTTCATTTATAGCACGTTGTTTTAATTTATCGGTCAGTGATTTTAATAAATTAGAGACTTCACCTTCTCCTTCGTGTTGATGTGAATAATCACCACTAATAAGAGATTTTAATGATTCTATGATTTGATCTTGGTTATTTTCTTCCATTTAATTTCCTTTACTAACTTATATTTAAATGTAAATTTTTTTGCTTTGGAGTTTAAAATCTTCTATTGAATAAATTGTAGGCTTTAAAAAGAGTTTAAGTTTTTGGCTTTTTGTATAACGAGCACTTTTGAATGAACATATATTAGATAAGCAAAATCATTTAGTCAAGCTGATAATGAATAGATTTAAAGTAATATATTATTTTATATTATAAAATCGGGTAAAAATTTAGTTAAAATTTGCTTTTCTTTAACTTGATCTCCCATTAAAATAAAACCAATAATTTTTTTTTCATTATTTAGATATAATAGTTTCAATCCATTTTTTGTTTTAGTTAGAGTGCTAGTATCATGTTTTGTATTTGGTTTAGCAATGACTAAAGGACAGTTACTAGTTTTGACAATAATCGAACTTGCTTTATATTGTACATTTGTTTTATCTTTGTTTAAAGTTTTAGCTAATGCCTTTGTTCCAGATAAGATAGGTGCTACAAAAGGTAAATAATGAGAGTTAACTTGAGCACAATCTCCAACTGCATAGATATTTGAAATATTTGTTTGTAAATATTCATTAACTAATATGGCTTTATCATGATTAATATTAGTATTTTTAATTAAACTTAAGTTAGCTCTTAAACCAACAGCAGATATAATTAAATCACAGAAAATAGATTGATTGTTATTGAGTAATATTTCATATTTATCATTTAGTTTATTTATACTTTTTGGCAGACAGTTTAAGTGCCAATTAACTTTATATTTAGATAATTCATCTTGTAAGTACTCTCCAGTTTCTTTTGTTAATAGTCCACTCATAGGATAGGCATCTGGGCCTATAACATAAACTTCTTTATCCTGAGAAATTAAGTCATTAGCAAATTCACACCCGATAAGCCCAGGTCCAATGATAGCAACTTTTTCAGCTGACTGTAACTTTTTTCTAAAGACTTTATAATCATTCAAACTATTAATTGAAAGAGCATCATTAGAGGCATTACCATTGATTGGTGGACGAAATGGATTTGCTCCTACTGCTAAAACTAATGAGTCATACTGAAAAGATTTTTTTTCTATATTAATTTGGGACTTTTCAGTATCAATTGAATTAACTTTTGTATGAGTTAAAATTTTAATTTTATACTTTTCTTCCATTTCTTTGGCTGTATTTTGTATTAGATCATTTGAGCTTTTATTTTTTGTAAGAGCTGTAGATAAATTGGGCTTTGAATAGAAAGCTCCATCATTATCTGTAATCATAGTAATATTTATTGCTTGATTTAGTTTTCTGATTTCTTTGGCTAATGTATATCCTGCTAACCCTGTACCTATAATTATTAAATTCATGACTTTATCCTTTAGAATATTTAAGGCTCCAGTAGTGGGAGCCTTGCTTGTAATTAATCAATTTCAACCATTTCAAAGTCTTCTTTTGAAACTCCACATTCTGGGCATTCCCAATCATCTGGAATATCATCCCAAGATGTTCCAGCTATTATACCTTCCTCTGGTAAACCTAACTCTTGATCATATATAAAACCACAAACTATACATTCCCATTTTCTCATTATTTTATCCTTTTTTTATGTTGTTTAATGTGTCTTGATATCTATTTGCATGTCGTTCTTCTACTTTAGTTAAAGCTCCAAACTTTTTAGCTGCTTTTGTTAAAAGAGTGTTAAAAGTTTGTGCGTGTTCTTTGGATTCTTCTATTTGTTCATCAAATTCTTTAACAGCACTTGAGTTTTGTTCTTGTAGAGCTGTGTGCCTAAAATTTGGATACATTTCTGTATATTCATGAGTTTCACCATCAATTGCCATCTGTAGCATATTCTCTATTGTTAAAGTTTTTGGTGGAAATAAAAGTTCTAAGTGTCCATGTGCATGAGCTGTTTCTTGTTCTGCTGTTTTTTCAAATACCTCGGCAATTTCAATTGCTCCAAGTTTTCTACATTGTTTTGCAAAGTAGAGGTATTTTCTATTAGCCATTGATTCACCAGCAAATGCTGACTCTAAGTTATTTACGGTTTCTAAAACTAATTTATTGTTCATTTTGTTCTCCATTTATAATTAATCTATTTTTAGAACTATTCTAATACTAAACTAATTATAAAGTAGTGTCAAGTTTTGATATAAAAAAACCTCCAAAAGTTTTTGGAGGTTTTAAAAGTCAGGGAGATTAATTAGTCAATCAATCGATCACAAAAGTTTATAAAACTTTTTGTTTGCTCATTTAATCTTTTAAATTCATCAGATGTCTTAAATGAGTCTTCTGAACTGAGTACTCCATAAGAGTTGGGTATAAAAACTCTTTTTGGGTGAATGCTAGCATCTCTATATCCAAAAACCTGTTGCATATGTTCAACAGCACGAATACCAGCCCATTTCCCAGCAGCTAAACCAACAAAACTTACGCCAACATTTTCAAAGGCATCTGGGTAAGGTAGCATATCAATGAAGTATTTTAATATACCAGGGGCGCTACCATTATATTCAGCAGCTACGATAATTAATCCTTTTGCGTTAACAACTTTATCAATAAATGGTTGAAATTCATCTGGTTTTTTATCGTAACTTTCAGGTAAAAATAATGATTGTGGTAAGTCTCTAAGGTCAATAACATTTACTTCAACATTTTGCTCTTGATACATTTTTTCGATAGTTTTGGCTACCATTAATGATTTACTATTGTTACGGTTTGTTCCTGAAATGATTGTATACATATATTTTCCTTTAGAATTAGTTGGAGTCTCATATATTTGAGGATTAAAATATACTAGCATATAGGGCTTTAAAAAAAAAAGGGTTGGGACTATACTAGTTAAACTTAAAATAAGAAGGATTTTATAATGGAATTATTAGATGAAGTACTTAATAAAGTTGGTTTTTACATTGGTCAAGGTGTCAATCATGAGGGAGATCACTTTGTTGGTAAACTTGAAATAAAGTCAATTTTAAGTGGAAAAGCTGTAGAAATTAGCTTTAATGCTTCATCTACTGATGGTTTTGTTTTTCATGATGAAGTCTCATTGTTTACAAAAAATGAAAAAGATGAGTGGTGCTTGTTTAATTTAAACTCTAACACTGATAAATGTTTAGTTCATAATTTAGAAAGCTCTGACTTTGTAGATAATAAAAGAACTTTAAGTTTTATATATGGAAACTATGATAATAGAGAAGCCTTTAGAGAGAGGGTCTGCTTAGATTTATTTTTAGATAATAAAATTGGATATCATTATTATTGGGGTGTACCAGGTGGTGAGTTTCAATATCGTTCAGGTTTAATAATGCAAGATGTTAAATCTACTTAGTTTTTGTTTTAGGGTTTTTTAGAGTATGAGTCATTAAAAATAGCTTTTCTTGATCTTCATCAAACTCAATCCAATGTAAATTACTTTTGTGCATAATGGCTCGTCTAATATTATAAAATGGTAAGTCTTCTAATAAAAAACTATTGGTTAAGCTAATTTGACCAGTAGGAGTCATGACAGCACAACCTTTATTATAGTTTCTACCTTTAAGATTTGTTTTAATAATAAAAACAAAATTATCATTAAAAAAACCAACCTCTCTAAACCCCATCAAACCATTCATATATTTCCAATTTCTTTTTAAATAAATAGCTTGTTTTATATTATCAACAATTGAAAAATGATAATTTAAGTTTTCTTGTTGCTCTAAAAGAAGTTGAACTTTTTTACTTTGAAGATAAGTTTGATGAATACGACCTTTTGAAATTTTTTTACTTTTGAAACTATAGTTATAAAGTTTACCAGAGTTATAATCTCTAAAAATGGCTTTATTATTTAAGATAATAAAGTCTTCAAACTCTTGATTGCTTTCAGTTTTAATTTGATAGCTAGAACTTTGTTTATTTATTAAGTTTATTTGTATCAAAACATAGTTTTTTTGATCAAAAAGGTAGAGTTTATTATTAATAACTTGAATATCTGAAAATTGACTTGCGTTAAAACCTTTAAGTTTAAAACTTCCAAAGTCATCTTTTACGGTATTGTAAGTTACTAATTGTTTATTATTTGTAGTAAGAAAATAAAATGTATTTGATGAATCTTTGGCAAAACTAATGATTCCATCTTTTTCAAAAACATCTAAGTATAGATAAACATCAGGTATTTGAGAATAAGAAGTAAATATAAGAGATAGAAGAAGCAAGATTTTATACATAAATGAACCAGTTAATAAGGAAATATATTTATATGATAATATCAACTTTTTAAAGGAAATACAAAATGTCGAATGTTCTTCAAAATAAAAAAAAGGTAGCTAATAACTTTATTGATAAATTAAATACTTTTTTATTAGGCCATCCTGATATTTTAGCTATATTTTATGGTGGTTCTTTTGCAAGAGATTATCAAGACCAGTTTTCAGATATAGAGATAGTTATTTTATGTGAAAATACAAAAAAATTAAGTCTGAGAGAGTTTATTGAATCAATGAGCGAATGTACTTTAGTTCACTTGGGCGAAGAGACTGAAAAAGAAATAATCTTTGATACTTTTTTATTCCAAAAAGAGCAAGTAGACCTTATTTATTTAACAGAAAATTATCTTGAAATAGTTTTGAACCAATTTAAAAATAAGTTACGAGTTGATCCAAGTACACAAGCTATTGTTTGTTGTTATCAAAAGCTTCAAATATTATATAAAAAATATGACTATGTATTAAAAAACTATAAAATAGATTTAGACCTTGAACTCATAGAAGCAATTATTAAATATGCTAATAATACATATAACTGTAGTATGTTAAGTATACATATTTATCGTGAAGACTTTATGATGATTAGTAATACTGTATTTGCCATACAAAGGGCATTTTTAATATATTTATTTGTTATTAATAAAAAATATTTGGCTGGGTATAAAAACATTAAATATCAATTATCAACATTGCAAAAAGTTCCTGTAAACTTTGATTTAAGGCTGAAAGATTTACAAAGGTTAAATGATATTAGTCTGCTTGAATATATTCAAACCTTATACAAAGATATAAGAAATTTAGCAAAACCTGATGAAAATACTTTAAGGTTGATGCCAGTAGAGTTAAACTTTACTAGTATTAGACAAAATTCTTATTAAATGACTAAATATTTTTTATGTTATAGACTAGTGAATGTTTATCTATCCCAAAAGTGGAGTTGTGATGCATGAAAAATTAAAGAATTCACTTTTTCCGGTTTTTGAGTGGACCCAACCAAAGTTTGCTATTTTAGGTGGCTTCTCTCTTGATATGACAAAATATAGTTATCATAAACAATATTTAAATTATCTTGAAATATTATCAAAGGTTATTCCAGTTAAATACTTTGCAAATCAACAATGTAAAAATTATATTGAATCTAAAATTGAAGTTAATAATATTACTTTTATTGATTATCAACTAGATTCTCTTTGGATTAGAGACTATGCACCTATTTGGCTTCAAGATAAAGAAAGTGATGATTTTTCTATTGTAAACTTTCCATATGGAGCAAATCATTTTGAAGAAAATCAAGCAGATGATGGTTTTTCAAGTTTTCTTTCAAAAGAACTTGGTATACCTCTTCTTTTTAATCTTCCTAAAAATCAAATACCCTTTTATTTTGATGGTGGAAACATTTTAGTTGATGAATTTGGAAACTGTTACACATCTATTAGAGAGGATGATCCTCCAAAAAAATATAGAAAGGAGCTTCTTAGTCATATAAATTGTCACAAACTTGTAATTATGAATAGCATACCCCAAGAGCCTACTGGTCATGTTGATATGTTTATGAAAATTTTTCCCAATAAAAAAGCTCTTTTAGCAAAATATAAAACTTTTCCATTTAAAGAAACTATGGAAAAAAATAAACAAATTCTTTTGAACTTTGGTTTTGATATTATTGATCTTCCACATATAGATTTAACAGGATATACAAGTTGGAGCTACGCAAACGCTGTCGTAGTTGGAAAAAATGTATTTATTCCACAGTATGGACATAAAGAAGATCAGAATGCATTAAATATATATAGTAGTTTAGGATATAAAGTTTATGCTATTGAGGCAGATATGATTATGAAAGAGAAAGGCTCTCTTCATTGTATTACAAATTTTATCTATTAATTTTGACTTAAGGTTTAATTATTATCAAGTCGATATAGTTTTATACTTAAATAAATTTAAAATTAAATGAAAGTTGAAATCAATTCATTATGAACGTATTACTAATTATAAATCTACCAAATAATTGGACCAATCAAGAATCTCAAATATTAAAACCATTGTTTAAAGATGGTACAAGTTTATTGCAATACCAGATTGATAAATTATTTAAAATGGATGCTACTCTACATGCTTCTTTACAAATTGATAAAGAAACTGATTTAACAGATAAATGTATTCATATTTTAAAGAAAAATAACGTCTCTTATAAGCAATATAATGCTCCAACCTTAGAGGCTCAAAAAATTGTAGATGCTTTTGAAAGTAATAGTGAATGGAAAAATTTATTAAAAGTAGTTGTAGAAGATTTCTTTTCTCCAAGTGATTATGCAATAGAAATCTATAAAGATATTAAAGATGATGATTATACATTTTCTATTTTTGAGACAGCAGGTTTAAACTTTGAAATTTTTAGTAGAAGTATTATTCCAAAGCTTTTAGAGCTAGATACGTCTGATAAAGCTATACTTCAATATCAAATAGCTAGAACCCAAATGTCTAGTTTTAAAAGAAAAAGGTATAGAAGAAAATATATCAATGAGTTTGAGCCAAATTTCCGTTTTACTTTAGATTCAAATATGTCTTACAAAAAATTGCAGTCTTACCTTTTAAAAAATGATTTGAATGAAGAAAATTTAAAAAGCTTTTCTATCAAAGAAAATGTTTTTTTAAGGACCTTTCCAAATCAGTTTTATAATCATAGAGAAGACTATGATGGAGTTTTTGATAGTGGTTCTAGACTACAATTTTTAGAAAGAGGTCTTATTTGTAAAAGACATATTTTCAGAGATGATAGAGTCTTAGATATTTGTTCTGGTGATATGCTTTTACCTGAACTTGTTTATACAAAAGCATCTAAAAATATTACCTGTGTAGATAATAGCCAAACTTCAAAAGAAGTATTTGAAAAAAATCAATTGGCTAAAAAAGGCATTAGATTATTAGATCATTCTATTTTAGAAGTAGATGGATGGGATAAAATAAGAAAAGATGGTAGCTATGATGTTGTAACTTTTACAGCAGGTATAGAGCATTTTATTGAAGAAGATCAGCACTTTTTAGCAAAGCAAATTAGTATGAGTTTAAAAGAGGGTGGCTATTTGGTTGGTGATACTTGTATGTGGAGACCAAATTGTGTACCAGGTCACTGGCAACATAAAAATGAATTTTACTCAGAAGAGCAACTTGCATTAATTTTTAAGCCATACTTTTCTGAAGTTGAAGTATTTTTAAGTGACTATTGTGATATGCCAGATTTACCACTTTACTTTGTTTGTAAAAAATAGAGGATATAAAAATGGGAATCTCCTTTATTATTCCTACCTATAATGAAAGAGCTAATATTGAATTTTGTATTCAAAGAGTTCGAGATTTTTCTAATTCTTCAAAAATTGAGATTGAGATTATTGTAGTTGACTCAGGTAGTAGTGATGGTACATCTGAATATTTAAAAGAAAATGAATCTGAAAACTCAGATGTGATATTAGTCTTTCAAAAAACTAGACTTGGCATGGGAGTAGCTCTAAAAGAAGCTTACAAAAAAGTGACTCAAGAGATAGTTTGTCACTATGAATGCGATTGTCCTTTTGATTTAGATTTAGTATGTAATGCTTATCAATTATTAAACGATAAAAAATGTGACTTTGTGTTGGGTCATAGAATAGGTGAAAGAGACTCTTTATTAAGAAAAGCCTACACTCTTGGTTATAGAGTATTTATTTATTTGATGTTTGGAGTTTCTTTTAAGAGCATCAACTTTTCTTTTAAAGTTTTTAAAAACGAGATTTTAAAAAATATTGATTTAAAGTCTAAAGCTTGGTTTATTGATGCAGAACTTGTTATTGAGACAAATAAAAAGTACAAAATAGAAGAAATTGATATTTCATATACCAAAAGAGAAAACGATCAATCAACAGTAGTTTTGATGGATGTTTTTCATATTATGAAAGAAGCTTTTGATTATAAGTTTAAGAGGTAAAATGTATATTGAAAATCAATGGATAATTTTATTAATCATTAGCTTTCTTATTATAAATAGAGCATTCTTTTTTTCATTGCCCTTGCATGGTGATATTGGTTTTTTTGGAAACTGGGGACACTTTAAAGGTGAAACTCTAAAGCATGATTTAATAATGCATAATGGTGGATTTAGAGGCGCAGGAGTTTTTTTATATGCTTTTTTTAGAAAAATATTTTTCACAAAAAAAGTAAAAAAATATTCAAGGCTTGGTCAATTATTTTCTTTAATAATATCATTACCTGCTTATTACTTTTTGTTTTTATACTGTGGCTTTTCTTCTAATGTCATTTTAGGATTTATATTTTGTTTTGCTATTTTGGCTTCTAGTTATTCGACGGGTTGTGTATTTATTTATTCAGTTGAGCTATTACAAGTTAGCYWWMCKYYKKWTRYRKYKCTTWWKWAYKWTWYSSMCATMGCTWWWRYRYWYAWRWRTSKTWTKRYYATTTTTTTATCCTTATTATTTAAATTAAACTTACCTTTTGATGTTGTTTATTTTTACTTTATATTTCACTTTAATAAAGTTGGTTTCTTTCAAGCTAGCAGTGAGATGCTTATTGCTATCATTATTGCTTCTATATTATTTTTAATGTATTTAGCTATATTGGGCTGTTTACGCACAAGTATTCTAGGATTTTTAGCTTTTTTTAGATGTAGAAATGTAGGTTGGCAAGCTTATAAAAGATTATTTTGGCCATTTTTATTGCCAATGCTAAAAGAAAACTTATTAGTTTTAATTTTAATGTTTATTGGTATTTATCAATTAATTCAATCATCAGTTTTTTGGCCTCTTGGTTTTTTAGGAATGCAGATTTTTGGTTTGATCTTACAAAGAGGATTTTTTCATTATCATTATACTTGTTTGTTTCCATCATTTGCTTTAGTTGGTGCTTTTTCTTTTGAAGTTTATCAACCATCAAGTACTTTGATTTTAGGATGTTTGGTTTTATATACAATTTATAGATATAAAAGCTCTGAGCAACAAATATGGCCAAAATCATTAGAGCACCAAAGAATTTATAATGAGATTGTTGAATCCATTGAGGGAACACATTTTGAAGACTTTCTAAGAGGCAGTTTATCTACATGGCATGCTGGTTGGAGGTTTCAAATGCATTTAAGATATGACTCTCCAGCATTTTCTGTTCATTTACAAACAATTAAATTTATGATGGTTTTTGATAAAGAGCAAGAAGAGCAATTTATGCCAGAGTTTAGTGAAGACTTTTATAAAAGACTAGTTAATAAATCTCCAGAATTATTAGTTTTAGAAGAAAATCAATTAGTAGAAGTAAATAGTTTGCGTAAAATTGGTTATGAGATTGATTATTTAGGCACAATTGGTGGGCGTTTAAGCTTTTATCAAACAAAAAAAACTTCAGATTTTTTAGATTATTCAGAATTTCAAAAAAGTTATCAAAATCTATTTGTTGGATATCCAGCAAATTTTGAGATGAGCTTTTTTAATAGAATGTCTCCACAATATTTAGAGCAAGTTTGTGATGAAAGAGTTTACTTAGTTGGTGATAATCAAAATATGGATGAAATTTTAAACTATTTTACTGAAAATAAAGTAAAAACTTATAGGTTGAGCGAATCAGAGCTTTTATCTAATGATGTTAAAGATGGTAATTTCTTTTTAATAAATGATGGTAGAAGTATTAGTTTTTATAACGAGATTCACTTAAGAATTGGTGATAATTACAGAGTTTTTAAATATACTTGAAATATTTTAAAATAGTTCTTGACATACGTTATCAAGRTGTGGCATTCTGTACGGCTCTTGAAAACACCCGAGAGCAACGAGCTAAGTCATCTGCCTCGCAAGAGAAAGAAGATAAGCTCAAAAGGTTACATTGGGAGCCACCGTTAAACTTGTTTAATGACTGGCCAAATGTGTGAGAACAAAACCTTGAAGATTGATTTGAAGTCGTAGCGATATGATAGAGAGTAAGATCAAGAAGGTACAGCTTAGGAGTAAGCTAAGATCACACAGGTAATTCCAAAAAAGCTAAAACAATTGTAGGAGAAGCCAGCTTAGTTAAAAGAGCAATCTTTTAATCGCTAGGGACTGACTAAGATCAAAACCGATGAAGTCTTGAGAAAATACAAGATCGGAAACGTCTTTAGAAATAAAGAATACAGCTTAGGTAGGGGAAATCTTCAAGAGTAAAGGTTGAAGTCGGAACTAGACTTAAGAGTGATGTGAGAACAGAACTTGTATGTCAAAGGATCTGATTTGGAAAAGCCGCTAGCTACTGAGAAAGT
>NVVD01000040.1 GCA_002402105.1 Candidatus Cloacimonadota bacterium | reverse complement strand
TGCTTTTTAAAGCTTTAAAAAACTCTTAAACTTCGGTTTAAGAGTTTTTTTGCGTTTACAGAGGTTTATATATACTTTTTAATTATGTAATTGAGCTGACTTTATCTTGCCAGAGACATCATATATGATGGGATTGAACCATAAAAAATTAGAGTTACAGATATAATGAAAATTAAACATTGTAGCTTTTAAGAAGATCATCAATAGTTCTTAGTAAAAAAATTTGTCTTGATTCTGGTAGAGAATTAATCTGCTTCATTTTTTTTGTTAATTTTAGTGGAATTTCTTCTTCATTTTTAGATCTTTCATAACCCAGTATTTCATCAGATGAAATTCCAAATTCTTAAAAGAATAACTATTTAGTTAACATCTATTGACATCAACTAAGAAAGAGTCAATAATAAAAGAATAACTATTCAGTTAAGGAGTCTGTATTTTTGGGCTTAACTGATATTCAAAACTATTGAGGTATATATGTTTAAATTAATTTCTTTATATTTAATGATTTTTTGTACAGGATTTTGTGAAACAAAGCTAGAAGATCCAAAAGATAAGGGTTTACGGATATCTAAAATGATAAATGAGTTCAATGATGGCTTTTTAGGTGATTCAAGCGAGACAGAGCTTGAAATAATAAATGCTCATGGCGATAGAATAACAAGAAAAATGTCTCAAAAAAGTATTGAGCAAAAAGGTGATGGAGATAGGTCTTTAATTACTTTTTTATGGCCAGCAGATGTAAAAGGTACTCGTATGCTGACATGGAGTCATAAAAAGAAAAATGACGATCAATGGCTTTATTTACCTTCGTTAAAAAGAGTTAAACGAATCAATTCAAGAAACCAATCAGGGTCTTTTATGGGGAGTGAGTTTTATTATGAAGATTTAAGTTCAGTTGAGGTAGAAAAATACTCGCACAAATTTATAAAAGATGACAAAGTAAATAAACGAGATGTTTGGCTAATTGAAAGAGATCCTGTAAATAAACATAGTGGCTATAGTTTATTAAAAGTATACATAGATAAAGAGTATATGAACCCATTAAAAATAGAATATTTTGATAAAAAGGGTGAGCTTCTAAAAACTTCAACTTTTTTAAAGTATGAAAAGTACGGTAAATACTATCGTCAAAATAGAATAGAAATGATTAATCATCAAACAGGTAAGCAATCAAATATTACATGGAAAAACTTACAATTACATAAAAAATACAAATCAAAAAAGTTTACAAAAAAAGCTTTAGACTCTTTCTAATATGAAAATATTTGTATTGATGGTTTTATTAATATCAAATTGTTATTCATTTGAATATAGATTTGAGGGTGACTCCACTATTGAAGCTAGGACTTTTAAAAAAGATCGTTTATTACAAACAAAAGATCATTCAATTTCTAATAAAACAGCTATAAAATGGAGGGCTAAACATGAAAACTATAGCTCAGAAATTAGAGGGTTTGTTAGAAAAGATTTATCACAAAAATCAAGAAATGTTTCTATTTTAGAAGAGTTTTCTATTTCTTATGAGCAAAACTCATATGAAATATCGCTTGGTTCTAAAATGTTTAACTGGAGCGCTTTAGAAGCTTTTCATCCAGTAGATAATATAAATGCTAGAAACTATGATAGCAACGTAGAGTCTCCAGAAAAAGTAGGTCAAAATGTTTTACAGTATACTAAGCTAATTGGAGAATCTATTGTTTGGGACTTTTATTATATGCCAGATTTTAGACATTCTAAATTAACAAAAAAAGATTCAAGACTTGGTTTTGGGGGGCTTGACTTTAATAATTATAAATTATATCAAGACGATAAAAACTCAACAAACTCAAGCTCAAAAGACCAATGGGGGCTACGCTATCAAAGAAACTTTGAGGGTGGCGATATTTCATTTCATTATTTAGACTTTGTAGATAAAAATCATTTTCTAATTCAAAAAAATGGGATAGGTTTACAAGTACTTTCTCCTAGTGTTCGACAATTTGGTGGGACATTACAGCAATTATTTGGAGAGTATACTTTTAAAGTAGAAGCAGCTTATCGTGATTATGCAAATGATACTTTATTAAAACTTAATAATATCGAAGACCATTTACAATTGGCTCTAGGTTTAGAAAAAACCTTATATCATGACAATAGCCAAGAAACGACTTTTATTGCAGAGATTCAAAATATATTTGGAGTCAATGAAAGGGTTAGGCAATCTTTAGATTTTTTTCAAAGAGATATATTATTTGGATTTAGGCATTCTTTTAATGATGTTATGGGTAAAGAGTTAAGTGCTTCGATTATTTTAGACTTAGAAGAATCAAAACAAATATTAGTGAGCACAACTTGGTCGCAAAGATTAAGTGATATAAGTAAGATTAAATTTCATTTACGTTATATTGATGCTTACCCTAACGTAACAGCCCCTGTTGGTTTACAACATTTAAATCAAGATCATCAAATGATGCTTGAATATATAAGGTATTTTTAAAATGACAAAAAAAACAAATAGTTTTGTAGAAAATATGGCAAGTTTTATTGTTAAAAACCCAATTAAGGTTTTATCGATAGGTTTGATTTTAATAGCACTTTTAGTGCCAGGTTTGACTAAGCTAGATAAAGACTTTGGATACAGAATTTGGTTTAAAGCAGGAGACCCAGATATTGTTAGGTTTGATGCTTTTGAAAGACGCTTTGGAAATGATGACAATGTTGTAGTTGTCATGAGAAGTCCAAGCGGAATTTTTGATAAATCATCAGCTAGTACATTAATTGAACTGTCAGAAAGAATGTGGAAAATACCAGATGTTATTAGGGTCGACTCATTATCTAATTATAATTGGACTCATGCAGAAGAAGACGACTTAATGGTTGAGCCAATGTTACCAGATGACTTAGAGCTAACACCTGAGCTTTTAAAAAAGAGAAAAGAAGTTAGTTTAAATGATGAAGTATTACCGGGTTATTTGGTAAGTAAAGACGGTACAATTGCTTTAATTATAGCTACATTAAGACCAGCTCTTGTAAAAGAGGTTGATTATGAAATTATTATTAGTAAAACTCGTGAACTATTAGAAGAGTATAGAGGTAAAGAGGATCATATATTTGGTATAACAGGTGGGGCTGCTGTTAATGATGCATTTAGAGAGTCAACTCAAAAAGATATGATGCTTATTTTACCAATGTTAATGATTGTGATTACATTAATATTACTATTTATCTTTAGAAATTTAAGTGGAGTGATTTTACCCTTTATGGTAATTGGATTATCTTTGTTAGCTAGCTTGGGCTTTGCTGGTTATATGGGAGTTAAATTAAATAATCTGACCTCATTTTTACCAAGTATTTTAATAGGTATAGGTATAGCTGACTCTATTCATATATTGGTGACTTGGTATCGTTATCGCCAATCAGGAGAAGATAGAAAATCAGCGGTTTATATTACTTTGGTAAAAGACATAAAGCCAACATTTCTAACAAGCCTAAGTACATCAATTGGATTTTTTAGCTTGATTGGTTCGCCAGTTGTCCCTACTATCAATTTGGGCTTATTAGCTGGAGTTGGTTCAATGATAGCTTGGATATTAACCATGACAATTTTACCGACAATTTTATTATTGGTTCCTATTAAAGTATCAGAGACTAAAAATAAAGAAGATGTTTTAAAAGTATCAGACTGGATAAAGTCTTACGTAAAGTTTTTGAAAAAAAGTAGATCAATGGTGCTAGTGGTATTTTTTGTTTTAATTAGTACTGCTGCTTTTTATGGTTTAAAAAATGAGGTTAACTCTGATACTTTTGAATATTTTACAGATGATGTACCGTTAAAAATTGCAAATAAAATGATAGAAAAATACGTTGGATGGGCAACTACTCTTGATATGGTAATTGATAGCGGGGTTAAAGATGGCATTAAAGAGCCAAAGTTTTTAAAAAAAGTAGCCCAATTACAAGATTGGATTGAAGATAAAAAATATGTATCATCAGCAACTAGTATTGTAGATATAGTAAAAGCTACTAACAGATCATTAAATGGTGATAAACAAGAGCATTATAAGATATTAGATTCAAAAGAAGCTATTGCACAAGAGCTATTTTTATACACAATGTCTCTACCTCAGGGGATGGATTTAAATAACCGAATGACACTTGATCAACAAATGATGAGAATAACTATCACTTGGAGTTTAAAAACAGATACAGAGTCTTTAAAAGCTATGAAAGCCTTTGAGAACAAAGCTAAAGAATTAGGATTAAATGGCTATATGGCAGGTAAATATCGTCTTTGGAAAAGTTTAGGCTTTAGTGTTGTAACAACTTTTTTTCAATCAATTTTAGGTGCATTAATATTAGTTTCCATTTTAATGATTTTAACTTTTGGCTCGGTGAAACTAGGACTGTTGTCTTTAATACCAAATCTAGCACCAATTATTTTTGGTGGAGGTATCATGTATTTTTCAGGTATATTTTTAGATATTGGTACAGCATTGGTTGCTAGTGTATGTTTAGGTATTGCTGTTGATGATACGATTCATATTTTATCTGGTTTTGATCACTATCAAAAAAAAGGATTGAGTAAAGAAGAATCAATGGGTCGGGTACTATCAGAAACTGGTGGTGCTTTAATGATTACAACTTTGATTTTAGTTTTAGGGTTTGGAGCTTATACCTTTGGCTCATTTGTACCAAATGTGCATTTTGGTTCGATGGTAGCTACTATATTGAGTATCGCTCTTATTACTGACTTAACTTTGTTGCCAGCACTATTATTAACAAAAGAAGAATAAATTTTGAATGGAGGTTTTATTCGTATAAAGCTTTCATTCTTTTTAATAGTTTTTCATTTTCAAGTAAGTCAACAGTATTTGTGATTTGATTAACAGAACCTATTGGTGATTTGATATTTAAAACTTGTTCATCTTTAATTTGTTTTAAAATCTCAGCTGTAAAAACTTTAGAACCATAAATAGTAAGATAGGGTCTATCATAAAAACTTTTGACTTTTGTGGGTAGCTCTTTAGTTATTTTTAATTGATTGTGTAGTTTAGCTATTACTTCATAGGCTTTGCTTAAGTGTTTCTCTCTGTCTTTCCAATTGTTTGCGAATAGTACATTCTGTAAAGTAGGATTTAAAACTTCCCCAGACTTTAATTTGGAAAAAGCTGTCCCAAACCATTTACTATAGGGTGCGTACTCTTTTTCCATTAAAAAAGATAGTCTCATAATAGAGTGTACTAATCGAGTTGCGATTATTTTAGAGCCTAGCTCATCTCCTAGTTCTCCACATCGGCCCATAAAAGACTCTTCTTCTCCAATTTTGGCCCATTCAGAAGCAAGTAAAAATAGCCAAATATCTTGAGGGTAATATGAAAACTTTTCACAAGATTTTTTGAAATGAATTTCATCGTGAAAGATGCTAGCTTTTTGTATAGTTTTAAGTTTTTGCTCTGAGAAAGTTAGCCAATTATAGATGTTAAATTGTTTATATGGATTTATTTTTAAGTATTGATAAAAAAAGAACCGATTGTATGAATTTCAACTCTATGATTAATTGCTTGACCATCTTTGGCTTTAGATAATAGTTGAATTCCAATATTGTTGGGTTCAGTAAAGTGGGTAGAATATCCATGAAAATTTGGAGGTAGTTTTTCACTAAGAATTTTTGAGATATTATCTTTTAAATGATAACTTTGCTCTTCTAAAAAAAGCATTACTCGTGGTCCCCAGTGATGATCTGTAGACATTTCTGTATCATAAGATAGAACTTCTGAACCTGCTCCTATTAAAGCAGCAGCATATTTTAAATTTGAGAAAGATTCTTTAATGATTGTCTGAACAACTTCTTTAAAAAACATCTCACTGAGCTTTAGCCCTTTAATAAAATTTGTCATTTGAAATCCTTGATTGGAAATATTTTACACTTTAAAATTAAATATTGTTATTTTTTTTAATTAAATTTTTTTATTTTTCGTCTTTTTTACTTTGAATGGGGTATACCCTAGTGAGGAGAATAAAATATGGATAAATCAGTTGTAGAACTTTTTAAGCATTGTGAAAATAAAATTGCCGGTTACTTGTATAGAATGCAGGTGAATAGAAATGATATTGATGACTTGCTTCAAGAAATATTTTTACGAGTATGGAAAAACGGGGAAAAATTTGATAAAGAACAAGAATTTTTGCCTTGGGTTTATACTATTGCTCGTAATGAGAGAATTAGATGGCAAAAAAAACAATATAGATTTTTAAAGGGCTCAAGTAGCTTGAATGAAAACTTAATGAATAATCCTCTAGAGATTGTTGAAAATTTAGAAGTAAGAAATGAGGTTAAGAATGCTGTAGATTCTTTGCCTGAAAAATTAAAAGAACCATTAATCTTAAAACACTATCAAAACCTAACTTTTATAGAAATATCTAAAATCTTAGATATACCAGCAACGACTATAAAGTCAAGAGTATATTTGGCTTTAAAGCAACTTAATAGGGGCATATCATGTTAAAAAATACTAATATAAGTTTGATTATGGATACATTGTATGGAGAAATAGATTCTTTTGAAGAGCTCAGTAAAGAAGATAGTTTAGAACTTAAAAACCTTGAAACTCAATTAGATTTTTTAGATGAGTGGACTGCTAATGAAGGTTTTTCAAAAAAAATTATCAGTAAAAATGAAGAAAAAGAAATTTTGAACATAAAAGAACTAGCAACCTACTTAAAATTAACTGAATCAGAAGTGGTTTTTTTATTAGATGAAATACCTCATATTCATTTATCCAATCAATACCGCTTTCAATTATCTTCAATAAAGAAGTGGTTAGAAGAAAAAGAAATTAATTCAGTTTTATTAAACAAAAAGAATAAAAATAATATTATTAATTTTCAAGACTTTTTAGTTAGAAATATAATTTAGGAGAAAAAATGAAAGAACAAACATCAACTTTTTTTAGACAAATTGGAAGAGCTTTTGCTTGTGGAGTACCATTACTAAAATCTTTAGAAACAATATACTTAGAAAGTGAAGATAAAAAATTTAAAGAACTTGTTTTAGATGTTTTAGAGTGTATGCAAGTTGAGCCAAGTTTTTATTTGTCACTAAAAAATTCATCGGCTAATTTTTCTCCTAGTTTACTCGGGATGGTTCAAGCTTGTGAAGATAATGCTAGACTTGATAGTGGACTTGAAGATATAGCAAAAGCTATTGAAGAAAATATAGTACCAGCTTTTTTTAATATGAAAGATGGCAAACCCTTAGATAATGAAACTGTCACTTTTGAAAATATTTTATTAATGGCAGTTGAAAAAAATGCCAGTGATATTCATATATTACCTCAAAATAAAAATTATCAAATCAAGTTTCGTATATCAGATAGATTAGATAATTTTTACTCAATTTCTAAAGATGAAGGTCTATTTTTAACAAATAAAATTAAAGAAATATCTTGTTTACGATTAGATATTAATAATTTACCTCAAGATGGCAGAATAAGATTAAAAGTAAAAGATAAAAGTTTAGACTTAAGATTAGCAGTATTACCAACAGTTTTAGGAGAAAAATTAACTTTAAGGGTTTTAAGTGGAAGGCATATTGTATTAAATCCAGAGCAAATTTTTACTTCTAAAAAAGATTTACAAAAATTTCAAGAACTTATATCAACACCATTTGGAATGGTTTTATTTTGTGGTCCAACGGGTAGTGGGAAAACAACGACGGCTTATACGGCTTTGCATTCTTTGATTAATAAGGGTGGTTTATCTATAGCAAGTATTGAAGACCCAGTGGAATATGTTATAGAGGGTGTATCGCATACGCAAGTTAGATCAAATATAGGTTTAACTTATTCAGCCGGTTTAAGAAGTATTTTAAGAAGTGACCCAGATGTTGTATATGTTGGTGAGGTTTGTGATGAAGATACATTTTTAATGATGAATAAAACAGCTCTTACGGGACATTTAGTTTTATCTACGATGCATACAACAGACTGTTTATCTACCATTGAAAAACTAATGGAGCTTGGGGTAGAGCCATTTAATATTGCAACAGCTTTAAGTACTTTGGTTTCGCAAAGATTGGTTAGAAAGCTGTGTTTTGAATGTAAAGAAGAAGAGCAATTAGCAAAATCTATTGCAGAAAAATTAAATTTTTCTGGGGATATAAAAACTTATAGAGCTAAGGGCTGTGATGAATGTAATCATACAGGTTATAAAGGTAGAGTCGCAGTGTATGAGTTTTTAAAGATTACCAAAGAATTAAAAGATTTGATTAGAGAAAAGAATTTATCTAAAATAGAAGAATATATCAATGGACCAGATCACGAAACAATGTTAAATCAAACTTTAAATTTAGTGAGAGAAGAAATAACTTCTGTTGAGGAGACAATGAGAATTTTTTCATAGAGATAAAACTTTGGAAAAACAAAAAAAGCCCTATTTTCCAGATGGAAAATAGGGCTTTTTAAATTACTATTTTAAGTCAGAGTCGTAAAAACTTCCGCTAGATTTTTTATAATCAGATCCAGCAGCTGAGCCAGATTTAATAACAATCGTTATTCGAGCTCTTTGTAAGGCTGTTCTTAATGAGTCAGTTGGGCCTACTTTTCCATTTTTAGGAAAAAAGTACCATTTAACATTACTAATGCCATTTGAACGATCATCCATTACATCTTGATCTTTTCTAATTTGACCTTTAATTGCTTCGCTATAAGAAATACGACCATTTTTATTGTCTATAGCTGTACCTCTTGAAACTGAGTCATATCTACGGTTTCCGTATAAAGTTGAAACAGTTTTAGAAGAGCTATTGTATGAATTACCGTTTCCTGGTTTAGTATCACTACCGTATCCAGGTTTTGTGTCAGAGCTATGACCGCTACCATAGCCAGGTTTACCATCAGTATCATGACCATTGCCGTACCCAGGTTTTACATCAGAATCATATCCACCACCGTATCCAGGTTTAGTATCAGAATCATTGCCATATCCAGGTTTTACATCTGAGTCACCATAGCCGTCTTTAATATCTCCATATCCAGGGCTAGCTTGATCAGTATAATGAGAAAATTGATTTGAAGCTCGATTTAGCTCGTCTAAAATTCTTTTACCATATGTTTTAGCAAGTTCAGAGTTATTTTGGTCCGCTGCTTCTAAGTAGCTGATAGCTTTTTTAAGTAAACTTGAAACAGAGTAGGGTGCTTCAATAGCAGAACCTTCTAAGATTCCGACTGCTCTCATGGGGCTTTGAGCATTGGCGGCTCTATCGATTACATCTTGGGCCCTATACATAGCTTTTTGACTTTTAAAACTAACTCCATATAGTACAACTTTTGAAGGTGGGATTTCATAAGAAGGAACTCCCATCTTTTTTAGTGTAGCTGCTTGTGCTTTTTTAGCATAGGCTAAAAGTTCGGCATCAGGATTACTAGGGTCATCAATTTGAGCTGATCTAAATAATTTGATTTCAAAATTAGGGTCTGGGTTTAGACCCCAACTTCTTTTTGACTTTTGTGCATATACTTTAGCTTGAACTTTCACGTCTGTTCCGACGTTTTCAAGAAAGACTGTTATTTCTTCATCGAGTGTCATATTTTTTTTAGGAACTTTTTTGATGATTACAATGTTTTGTGGTCCATTACCATCAGGAAAAGGAGTGTAAGAAATTTCATAAGAATCAAGTCTCATAAGTGTATTGTCTTTTCCGATACCTCTTGATTTAGGAAGATGGAAAACTACTTTATAAATAGCTTGGTCTTTTCCGTCATGCTTAACTGTATACATTCCTTCATCAGTATCTAAATTTTCATTATTATCTTTAGAGCGGTCACCACTTTTTTCATATTTAAAGTACTTATAACTACCATCTTCGTTTTTGCCTCTAAGTTCATCTTTGATTGTTCTAATGTCTTTACATTGACTAATTGCTGGGTCAATACAATTTCTGATAGCATCAATTACTTCTGTTTCACCAGAGCTAGCAAATGAATTTGAAGAAATTGAGAGAGCTAAACTAGAACAAATAGCAAATTTACAAATTTTATTGAATATATTTTTCACTGTTACATCCTTTATATCCTAGATTTTTAGGAATAAATATTATAGATTTATGAGATTTATGTAAAAATAATTATGTCTTTAAAGTAAATACGAGATATATAGAAAAGAGTTTCAAAATAGTAAGGTTAAATGAATATATTTTTGATCTAACAAATAATATGAAAAAAAGATTAAATTTTGGTAACAAATGGTAGAAGATATCGTAACTCGTTAAGACTTGTAGTAAAGTACATTCATTGAATGATTTAAATTATATGTTCTGTTGGAGGAAAAATGAAAAAATTAGCAATATCGGCAATATTATTAAGTATGGGGTTTGGTGCTTTTACTCAAATTGAAGCAGTAGAGGTATATACTCGACCTTCAATAGCACCTGTATCTGAGGCAGAAAAGGTTGACGAAAGTGCGACTTTAAAGAGTGATACTAATATTAAAGTAGATGAAGAAGTTCTTTTAAAAGAAGGCATTGTCGGAGAGATTGTAAAGTCTTCTTATTATAGTGATTATGATTTAAGATATTGGACAGTAGACCAAGCAATTCAGCGTGCAAATAGAGAATCAAGTCACTCAGAGCACAATGGATTATTAATAAGATACATGGAGTTAAGATCATATGGTTTAACTGTAAGGCAAGTAGTACGAATTGCTGAGGCATGTACAAAACATTCTGCACATAATAGAGTTCTTCAAGAATTTGTGAAAAACTCGGGTAACTATATGACAACACGAGATATAATTTATATCAGTCAATCAGCAACTGCCCATGATACTCACAATGGTCTTTTAAAATCTTTTGTTAGAACTCAAAGTTATCGTATCACAGTCAGAGAAGTAATTCGTTTGAGTGAAGCAACTAGTAAGTACTCAGTTCAAGATGAAATTTTAGTATTATTTACAAGAAAACAAGTACAAAGAATAACTAAATATGATGCAAGAAGGTTAGCTCAAGCTACACATTCATATGATGCTCATGACAGAATCTTAGATATTTACAGAAGAAACCATTATGACTACTTTTCAAGAAAAGAGTTAATTGATTTATCTGATTTAGCAAAAGGTGATGAGCTTAAAAAGCAATTTAAAAAAATGATTTTAGATATACAATAGTATAAATTTATATTGCTCACTAGTAAAAATCTCCCAAGAACTTGTTTCTTGGGAGATTTTTTTATGGTAAATTGTTTGGGTATAAAATTCTATTAATTGATCGTCAAATGACGTGGAGAAGTATGTTAGTTTTGAGTGGTTCATCATCTAGTGTGACAACAGATATTATGATGTTGTCTTTGACACAAGGTATAGCAAGCCCAGATATTATAAATGTAGATAAACTAACAAAAGAAGAGTTTATAAAATTTATAGAACATGCAAAATCAGAGTTAATTTTGCTTGATTTTGAGTACTTTTCATCTCAAGATCGCTTTGGTGATGATATTACCAAATTCATTAGAGATCATATTAAAGCTTACTTACCCTATTTAATTTTATTTTATCCAATTATTGATGAAAAAAAAGCAATGCTTTTGTCAGCGGATAACTTTTTACCAACTCCTATTGATACACGTATGTTTAACATGGTAGTTAGGCGCTCTCGTAAAGAAAAAATAAATATTTTAACTGTCGAAGATAACTTAACTCTTCAATTAATTTTAAATAAGTCTTTAGAAAAAAAAGGATATGAAGTAAAAGGTTTGAATAGTGCTTTAAAGGCTCAAGATTATCTTAAAAAAGAAATTCCAGATGCTATAATTTCAGATATTCAAATGGATGGTTGTGATGGTTTTGAATTTTGTGAGTGGCTAAAAAAAGATCCTCATTTATCACGAATCCCTGTTTTGTTAGTTTCAAGTTTAACAGATGCAAAAAGTATCAAAAAAGCTTTTGAGTCAGGGGCTACAGATTATGTAACAAAACCATATGATATGAATGAAATTCATCAAAAACTTTCATATTATATTGCTAGAAATGGCTCCCAAAGAGAAAAGATTTTAGTAGTTGAGGATACTAGAATGGGACTTGAACTAATAAGAAGGCCTCTTGAAGCAGAAAGATTTATAGTAATAACTGCAAAAAATGGAAAAGAAGGAATTGAAAGAGCGATTAATGAGTTACCTGATGTAATAACTACTGATTATAATATGCCTGAAATGGATGGATGGGACTTTTGTAGAGCTCTTAAATCTGATGATCGAACAAGTAATATACCTGTAATTATGATTACGGGTAAAAACTCTGATTTAGACAAAAAAATAGGTCGCACTCTTAAAATTAACGATTATTTAACAAAGCCATTTGAGGCCTCTAATTTACTATCTACTATTAACTTTACATTAATGGAAAAAATGGCAGAAAAAGAAAAGCAAGCTAGAGAGCTTTTAAGTCATGAACTTGGAGTAGGTAGAGAAATTCAAAAAGGACTATTACCAGATTTTTCGCCAGATTTTGGTAAAAAGTTAGCTTTAAGAGCTGGTTGGATTCCTGCAAAAGATTTGGCGGGTGACTTTTTTGATTATTTAGATGGGCACTTAGAAAGTAAAAATATGTTTACAGTCGTGATAGCCGATGTATCTGGTAAAGGATTACCATCTGCTTTAATTGCTGTAGCTGCCCAAGCTTGTTTACGCACTATTTATAGAGATAATAATAGTCCCTTATTTATGATTGAAAGATTAAATGATCTTTTATACGAGTCAACTACAGATGAAATGTTTTTAACCTGTTTTATTACAACAATTGATTTTAATAATAAAAAGCTGAGTTATTGTTCTGGTGGGCATAATGGTATGTTACTTTTTAAAAAGTCGTCTGATGAGCTAATTGATTTAGATGCTACTGGTTTACCTTGTGGCATGATGGAAGATCACCTTTTTGAAATGCATGAGGTTAATATTGAAGCAGGGGATAAGTTGATTTTATATACTGATGGCGTTGATGAAGCAAGAAATGGTTCAAACTTTTATGGTAGAGATCGTTTCTTAGATTTTATAAAAAGTAATGCTTCAAAAATGACCTGCAATGAGCTTCATGAAGCTATTGAAACAGACATTTATAGCTTTACGAAATCTTATCCTCAGTCTGATGATATAACTTTAATTGTTGTAGATTTATAGAATCTATTTTTTCTAAAAAAAATACAAACAAAATAAAGCTAGAACTAAATACTTTTGTCCTTCTTTAGCTTAGGGTAGTGCAATCTGGGTTGCAAATATTATTGGGCTTATATATACTCAAAACCAATAAAACTGTACAAAAAATTAGTAGATTTTACCTTTTTTTTTAAATTGCACATTTATACTCTTTGGAGAAACCATGGCTGAAGTTCGACTGGAAAATATAACTAAAATATATCCGGGAAATGAAGAATACACCGTTAAAGAAACAAGCTTAACAATTAAAGACAAAGAATTTATTGTTTTGGTTGGACCATCTGGGTGCGGAAAATCTACAATGCTTCGTATGGTAGCAGGTTTAGAAGAGATTACATCTGGTGAGCTATTTATCGATAATCGTGTAATGAATGATGTACAGCCAAAAGATAGAGATATTGCAATGGTTTTTCAAAACTATGCTCTTTATCCTCATATGACAGTTGCTGAAAATATTTCTTTTAGCTTAAGACTCAAAAAAGTCCCAAAAGATGTAATTGATCAAAAAGTAAAAGAAGTTTCTTCTATGCTTGGTTTAGATGAGCTTTTAGAAAGAAAACCAAAAGCAATGTCTGGTGGACAAAGACAAAGGGTAGCACTTGGTCGGGCAATTATTCGTGAGCCAAAAGTATTCTTAATGGATGAACCTTTATCTAATTTAGACGCTAAATTACGTGGTCAAATGAGAGCAGAAATTTTAAAGATTCATCAAAATATTCAAAATACAATTATTTATGTGACTCATGATCAAGTAGAAGCAATGACTATGGGTGATCGAATTGTTATTTTAAATGATGGTATTATTCAGCAAGTTGATACTCCAACAGAGGTTTATAATAGTCCCGTTAATAAATTTGTAGCTGGTTTTATGGGCTCTCCACCAATGAACTTTTTAAGTGTAAAACTAGAGCAAGATGGAGAAAAACTCTATTTAAAAGGTCGAGGAGAAGACGACTTTTCAATGTTGGTTAATGATTCAAAAATTACTGATAAATTAAAGTCTTTAATTGGCAGAGATATAGATTTAGGTATTCGTCCAGAAGATATTTACGATGAAAGCAACTTAAAGTCTAAAGACATGAAAGATAGCTGTATTATGTCAAAAGTAGATATAGTAGAGCCATTAGGTGCTGAGCTGTATGTTCATTTAAAAGTTGGAAAAAATCTAATGATTGGGCGTGTTGCTGCTAATGTATCTGTTAAATCTGGAGATAGTTTTAAAGCATTCATTGACCCTCAAAAGATTTATATTTTTCATCCTGACACAGAAGAACGTATCTCCTTGTGATAGAAGAAAATATAATAGCTAAAAAAAGACAAACTTTAGATACACGTTTAACATCTCCAATTGAAATGGGAGAAGATGTTCAAGTTGAGTCTCTAAGGCCACTAATATTTGATGACTTTTTAGGACAAGTTGAATTAAAAAAAAAATTAAATATTTTTATAGAAGCAGCAAATCAAAGAACAGAAGCTCTTGATCATGTTTTATTAAGTGGGCCTCCTGGTCTAGGTAAAACTACCTTTTCAAAAATTATATCAAACAGTTTGCGTACAAATTTTGTAGTAACCTCTGGTCCAGCTATTGAAAGACAAGGTGACTTGGCTGCAATTTTAACAAATTTAGGTCCAAGAGATGTTTTATTTATCGATGAAATTCACCGTTTAAAATTACCAGTAGAAGAAATTTTATACTCAGCAATGGAAGACTTTAAATTAGATATTATCGTGGGTAAAGGCCCTGATGCTAGAAACTTAAGGATTGACTTACCTCCATTCACATTGGTGGGTGCTACGACAAAATCAGGTTTATTAAGTGCTCCTCTAAGAGATAGATTTGGCATATTGGGTCAATTTGAATTTTACAACAAACAAGAACTTTCAAAAATTGTAACAAGATCAGCTTCAATATTAGATATTAAAATAGAAAAAGATGGAGCTTTAGAAATTGCTAGTCGTAGTAGAGGTACTCCACGTATTGCAAATAGATTGCTCAAAAGAGTTCGAGATGTAGCACAGGTCAAAGGACGAAAATCAATTGATTTAGAGACTTCTTGTGAAGCTTTGGCATTATTAAATGTAAATGGCTTAGGTTTAGAGGTTTTAGACCTAAAAATTTTAAAAATTTTGTGCGAAGTATATGAAGGAAACGCTGTAGGGTTATCTACTCTAGCAATTTCAGTTGGCGAAGAAGATGAAACAATCTCTGAGGTCTGTGAACCTTATTTAATACAACTTGGCTTTATTGAGCGTACACCCAGAGGTAGAAAATCTACACTCAGAGGAACAAAATATTATAATAATTGGAAAAAAGAAAATAAAAGCCAATAAAGGTAAAAAATGACGAAATCAATTGAAGAATACTTAGCTAAAAAGTCAATATTATCTTTTGAATGCCTATGGAAAGAACTTGGTTCTTACATAGAAGAAATAATCCCCTCAGAATATGTAATTTATTTTGAAAAAGAAGACCTCTTAGATGAAGTAAAAGTTGTCTATAGTAGTGAATCTGTAGAAAATTTGGTTGAAGATCAATACTTTCATCAAGTGAAACGCTTTGTTTTTGAAAGCATTGACGAAGAACCACAAATTATAAAAAATTGGCCCGAAAGCCAAGTTACTAATGAGCTTAATGCCGCTTTATTATGCCCTATTTACTTTTCTGAAGGGATGCGTGGTACGTGGGTTTTGATTAACCCAAAAGGCGTTGAAAACTATTCATTAGAGCACCTTGAGGCAATGGATAATATTTTTACCTCTTGTTATAAACTACTTGAAGAATTGAAATTACGCCGAATTGTAAAAATATATAAAACAGAGCAAAAACTAGTTTCAAAATTAAATAAATTAGTTGACTCAAATTATTACCTTAATCAATTTTTAAAATACTTGATTTCAATTATAGAAGGAGCAGTAGAAGCTCAAATTGTTGTATTTATGGTTTTTGATGAAACTAGTGGTCAATATAACTTACAGGTCGGAAATGCTGATGGTTGTGAGTTTTATGCAGACCAAGAAGAATTGTTTAAAAATTTAGCGACTCAAACCTCAATGAAATCAGTTGTTGCCAAAACTTACTCAGGAAAATATTTTGAGGGTGAAAAGTATGGACTTGATCGCTTAGAAACTTCTTTATCTTTACCTTTAAGGTTTTACGGGAAAACTCTAGGGGCTTTAGTCCTATTAAATAAAAAAAATCAAGAAAACTTTAATGAGCTTGATGTAAAATTAATGAACATTATCATTAGAAGTTCAAAAGCAGTTATGTTTAGAGAAAAAGAAAAAAACTCTATAGTAAATATGTTTAAAAGATTTGTTTCTGATCGTATTGTAAGAGAAATATTAGAAAATCCAACTCGTGGAATGCTTCAAGAAGACAGAAAAGAAATTACTGTTTTGTTCATTGATTTAAATGGCTTTACAGAGCTAACAGAGTATTACTCTCCTAGTGAGGTTTTAGTTCAATTAAATGATTTTTTATCTGCAATGACAGATTTGGTTTTTGCTTATGGTGGCACATTAGATAAATATATCGGTGATGAGATTATGGCACTATTTGGTGCTCCTCTTAATTTAGAAAACCATGCTGAATTGGCAGTAGAGTGTGCTCTTGCTATGCAAAAGCGTATGGGTGAACTACGAGAGGCCTGGGCCAAGAAAAATCAGCCAGATTTAACAGCAAGTGTCGGAATTTTTACTGGTATGTCTGTTATTGGTGCTATTGGCTGTGAAAAATATATGGATTATACTGCCATTGGTAAAACCGTTAATATGGCTTCTCGTTTAACAGATGCTTGTGGTAATAGTGCTGTTTTGATTGGTGCAAAAACGCATGAGTTAATGCAAGATGTGGTCTATTGTGAAGAAATTAACGGTCTTCAATTAAAAGGTATTGATAAAGAGACTCAAGCTTTTGAAATTAAAAGTTTGAAACCTGAAAAAGACTTAAGAAAACAAATTGTTGAGGCAAAAGTAGAAGAACGCATCAGAATCATCAGGTGTTTAGGTGGTTTTCGTTGTTATAGCGATTCAAATTTATCAAGAGAATATTTAAGTGACAAAAATAAAATGGTTCGTTCAGAAGCTATTTTAACTTTAGAAAAATTAAATAGAGAGTCAGATATCGATGCTTTAATTGATAGGTTAGATCTTGAAGAAGAAAAAGATCTAAGAAAAAAATTGTTGGATGTAATTAGTGGAATCTCTGGAGAGGCAGTTGTTTCTTTGTTAGATGATTATTTATCAGAAGTAGATGGTGATCTTCGTTCTCGTGTGATTGATGCCATAGGTCATGATGATGGAGATGAGAATAAAAAATTATTACTACCTCTTTTAAATGACTCAAATCATGAAGTAAGAGCAAATGTAGCTCATGCTTTATATAGACATGGTGATCAATCAGTTATTGAAATTTTAATTAATATGCTTTCTTCGCAAGAAAATGAAATGAAAATATCTGCTATTGATGTATTAGGTAAAATTGGAACAACTCAGGTTATTCAGCCTCTTGTGTCTACTTTAGAAACAAGTAAGGATATAGAAATTTTATTCGCTATAGCAAGAGCATTGGGTCGAATATATAAACCACGTACAGTAAAATTTTTAAAACACCTGTTAATGGAAAGCCCATTATACACTGAGTGGGAACCTCTTATTTTAGCAAAAGAAAGCAATGAAGACTCAGTTTCATATTATAAAAAGTCTTTAAATTCAATGAACACTTATGTTGTTTATGCTGCTTTGATTTCTACTCAAAAGATGAAAACCCAAGACTTTGGACAAGAGTATTTAGATATTGTGAAGTCATATGATAGCAGATTACAAATTGAGGCTATTCATTGTTTGAAAAAATATCCAAATGGCTTAGTAGTACCAGTTTTAATAGATATTTTAAATGATGCAGAGCATTCCATTAAATTAGAAGTATTAGGGCAGTTTGGACAACGAAAACAGGGTCGTCTATTACCTATTTTACATCAATACTTAGAAGCTCCTGAGATTGATCTTGTAATGATAACGATCATTTCAGTTGGTTTGATTGCAAAAGATTCATCTTTAGATTTTTTATTGAAAATATATGAAGAAACAGAAAATGCAAACTTAAAAGCTACAATTATTAGATCACTTGGTAGTTTTGAATCTAAAAAAGTGATTCCTGTATTATTGGCAGGACTACACTCAACAATTGGTAGAATCCGTGCAAATAGTGTGGACTCATTGATGCAAAAAAAATATAATGAAGCTTTGCCTTTGGTTTTACCTTTGTTAAGTGACGAGAATAATAGAGTACGTGCAAATGCTGCTGTTGCTTTACATCACTTTGGTGACAATAATATTTTTAAGCATTTAGACAAAATGATGCGATCTAGTGATAAATGGATGAAACTATCTGCAATTTGGGCTTTGACAGTTATTGGTGGAGAAGAAGCTCAAGAGCTTATTTCAGTACATGTGAAAGATAAAGATTATGATGTTAAACTTAGAGCAATTTTATCTTTGTATCGTATGGAACACTCTGTAAGTTCTATTATTGAAAAAATGATGGAAGATTCGGACGAGCAAACTATAGCTTAAAATTATCAATTATAGAAAGAAAAACACTTAAAATATTCATTTTATTTTGGGTGTTTTTTTCTTTCATTTGAAAAAATAAAAAAAAGTTTTTGCCTAATGTTTGCCTTTTTGCTATACTTTGTTTTGTAGATATAGTCTTGCTTAATGTGATTTTACAAAACACATGAGCGAATAGAAATCGTAAGTTTGAAATTAAAAAATATATAAGGAGCTATTTCATGGCAAAAGCTAATACAGATAAACTAAAGTCTTTAACAATGGCAATTGATACAATTACAAAGCAGCACGGTAAAGGTGCTATCATGAGGCTTGGGTCTTCAAAATTAGCTGAAAAAGTTGATGTGATACCTACTGGTTCATTAGAGTTAGATCAAGCTTTGGGTATAGGTGGAATACCTAGAGGCCGTATTGTAGAAGTTTATGGTAACGAAGCTTCTGGTAAAACAACTTTAACTCTACATTGTATAGCAAATGCTCAAAAAAATGGTGGACTTGCGGCTTTTATTGATGCTGAGCATGCTCTTGATCCTTCTTATGCTAAAAGAATTGGTGTTGATATAGATAACTTATTTGTATCCCAACCTACAAGTGGAGAAGAAGCACTAGAAATACTTGAAACATTAGTTCGTTCAGGTAGTCTTGATATTGTGGTTGTTGATTCTGTTGCAGCATTAACTCCAAGAGCTGAAATTGAAGGTGAAATGGGAGATTCTCACATGGGTTTACAGGCCCGTTTATTATCCCAAGCTATGAGAAAACTAACAGCATGTATTGCAAAATCTAATACTTGTGTGGTTTTTATTAATCAGATTCGTATGAAAATTGGTGGTTATGGTAATCCAGAAACTACTACTGGTGGTAATGCTTTAAAGTTTTATGCATCACAACGTCTAGAAATCAGAAGAACAGAAAACTTAATGAAAGGTACTGAAGTAGTTGGTACAGGTAATAAAGTTAAAGTAGCCAAAAATAAATTAGCTTCTCCATTTAAAGTAGCTCAGTTTGAAATTATGTGGGGATACGGAATCTCATATGAAGCATCATTATTAAATCAAGGTGTCGAGTATGGAATTATCAAAAAAGCAGGTACATGGTTTTCTTATGGTGATATAAGACTTGGTCAAGGTAAAGAAAACGTTAAAGAGTACTTAAAAGACAACTTAGAAGTCAGAGAAGATATTGAAACTAGAGTGAAGCAAGCTTTAGCAGGAGAGGACTTTTCTAAAAGTAAAGTTTTAGATAAAAAAGAGTCAAAAAAAGAGTCAAAAAAAGAGTCAAAAAAAGCTGATAAAGCTGATAAAGTAGAAAAATCTGATAAAACAGAAAAAGTAGAAGAAACAGAAACCGAATAAATTAAATTTAAGATAAGTGAAAAAGCTCCGTAAATTCAGTGAATATATGGAGCTTTTTTATGTATGTAAATAGATACCATCCAGATTTATTTTTTCTGTGTAACAGAAAAGTCAGTTTTGCTTGGGTATATATCATTCAATATTTATTGAAACTTAATAAATTAGTTTAAAAATAAATTTTTATTTAAATCGGGGATGGGACTTTAGTCCCATTAGAAAATGTCTATCATATGAAAAAAGAGTCAATATCTCTCAAAGAGGCGCAAGCTTTAATATTAAGTAGTCAAAAATTAATAGGCCCTACTTTAACTCCATTAGAAATTATTGAGCATCTTGGGTATGTTCAGATTGATACAATCTCAGTAATTGAGCGAGCTCACCACCATGTTTTTTGGACTAGAAATCAGAATTATCAGCCCACAGATCTTGATGATTTAATCAAATCAAGAAAAGTGTTTGAATATTGGAGCCATGCTGCTTCTTATTTACCAATGAGCGAATACCGCTTTTCATTACCAATAAAAAAGGCATTTCAAAAAAGTGAAAACTCATGGTTTCCAAGAGATACAAAATTAATGTCAGAAATAATAAAAAGAATCGAAAACGAAGGAGCATTGCGATCCAAAGATTTTGGAAATAGCAAAAAAGGAAAAACTGGTTGGTGGGATTGGAAACCAGCAAAAAAAGCACTAGAGCAACTTTTCCTTGAGGGAAGCCTTGAGATAACAAGAAGAGATGGGTTTCAAAAAGTCTATGATTTACCTAAAAGAGTTATTCCGAGTTCAGTCAATACAATTATACCAAGTGATAGTGAATATATTCAATTTTTAATAGAAAGAACTTTACGTCATCATGGGTTGGCTAGTATCAACGAAATAGCTTATTTACAAAGAAAAAATATTAAGATAAAAGTAGCTGAAGAAATAACTAAAATGTTAGAAGAAGAAAAAATCATACAAGTTAAAGTTGAAAATAATACAAATAATWMYAMWMGNTKTGTSSWRYWWTCTRWAKWWAAGANTGASRRWANKGWMMMTMGNAARMCNKTSWANMAKWYKMWSGSTNNAAAMCACSAANNGCTGSTGCCCTATACCAAATCATCAAAGAATTTCATCAGTACAAAATAAACCTAACAAAGATTGAATCTAGACCAAACAAAAATACACCGTGGGAATACAATTTCTATGTTGATTTTGAGGGTCATCAAGATGACTCTTCAATCAAGGATATGTTGAAAAAGTTAAGAGATAATTCAACTT